>JAPPGK010000011.1 GCA_028821405.1 Gammaproteobacteria bacterium
GCACCCCGAGCTCCGCCGCCGCCCGCATGATGCGGATGGCGATCTCGCCCCGGTTCGCCACCAGAAGCTTCATTGTCTCCCCGGTCCCCAGATGTCGGTTGGCGTCACCAAATGGACAACCGGTAACAATAACGCGAGATCAATCGTTTGGCGCATCCCATTGGAAGCGGATGCCTTCGGCGGTCTCGAAGTCGCCCTGCGCTTCGCGCGCGTCTGCGATCAAGAGCCATGCCCCGCGTTCCTCCGGGCTGCCCGCGCGCAGAAACAACAGCGCCTTGCGTGCGTTCTGCTCGGCCATCGCGGCTTGACCGTCGCGCAGCCGAAGCTCGGCGAGTTGCAGCCAGAGTTCACCGCGCCGGGGCTCGATGCGGATCGCCTGTTCGATGGTGGCTGCCGCTTCGCTGGGCGACCCGGCGTTGTCGAGCACCCGCGCCTCGTCGATGAGCGCTTCGGTGATGGCGGTCGGGGGTTCGATCGCGGGCGGCGGCGGCCGTGGCGGCGGCTGCTCGGGCGGCGCTTCGACGACGATTTGGCGAACCGTGGGAGGCGGCGGCGGAGGTGCGGGCGCGGGTATGGGGGGCGGGGGCGCAGGCAGCAGCGAACAGCCTGTGGCGAGCAGGCCGATGGCGGCGGTGACAATCAGCCCCTTCACGTCGACTCCCGGGCGTCCAGGGACTCCATGACCACTTCCCACGCCCGTTCGGCATCGATTCCGTAGGCCACGTTGGCGTTGGCTTGATCGCGCCGCCGACTGACGCGCTGATCGACCACGGTCATGCCGCGGGTCAATGCGCCGCGGAGTTCGACGGCAACCGCGCGCGGCTCGGCCCGGAGAAGATGGGGATGGGTGATCGCCAACACCGCGCAGGGGTCGTGCATGGCGGAGGCGCGGCGGCCGATCAGGGTCTCCATGCGGTCGTGCAGGTAGTCGAAGATCTGTGCCGCGAACGTGGCCTTGGCGGTACCGCTCTGCCGCAGGCGTTCGGTCAGAGGGTCGCTGGTCTGGAACTGGTGGGTGAGGTTGAGGCCGCACATCGTGATCTCGGCGCCGGACTCAAACACCCGGGCGGCCGCTTCCGCGTCGGCGAAGATGTTGAACTCGGCAACCCGGGTGACGTTGCCCACGTCGGTACTGCCGCCCATGATGGATATGCCGGCGATGCGCTTCCCCCAACTCGGATCCCGATCAATGGCGAGTGCGAGGTTCGTCAGGGGTCCCACGGCGACGACGACGATATCCGGTTCGGCGTTGTCGAGCAGAAAAGCCACCGCGTCGTCCCCGGCGGTCGAGCGCTCGTGGGCGATGCGATCGACGCCGCCGAGCCCCGTCTCGCCGTGTACCGCGGCCGCGTGGATGGGTTCGCCCACCAAGGGCTTGGCGGCGCCGCTCACCACCGGCGTGTCAACATCGAGGAGCGCCGTCACCATGAGCGCATTGGCCGTCGTGGCGGCGAGCGGCGCGTTGCCGCTGACGGCGGTGATGCCGACGACATCGGCGTGGCGGTGCGCCAGGATGAGGGCGATGGCATCGTCGTGGCCGGGATCGCAGTCGATGATCAGTCGGGGCATTGGTCGTTGTCCTTCGGCAGCCGAGTCACCCTATCATGGCGGGCGGTATTTGGTTGGGTCGACGAGGGTGTCGGGAACAAGCGACTCGCGCACGCTCGAGCGGCGGATCCTGGCGTGGATGTGCGTGCTGATCGCCGTCAACCAGCTCGGCTTCGGGGCCGTCATCCCGGTGCTGCCGCTTTACGCGAAGTCCTTCGACGTGTCGCAGACCGCGATCGGTGCAACGGTCGCCGTCTACGGCGTGGCCCGGGTCTTCCTGGGGCTCCCGACCGGCAAGGCGGCCGATCTGTTGGGGCGGCGCACGGCGCTCGCCGTCGGCGGCGGCGTGACCGTGCTCGGCAACCTTTGGTGCGCGCTGGCATCGACCTACCTCGAGTTGCTGATGGCGCGCTTGATCGCCGGCGCGGGCGCAGGAATCGTGCTCACCGCGGGTCTCATCGTGCTCGCCGACATCGCATCGCCCACGACGCGTGGGCGCACCTTGGCCATCTACCAGGGCGTCTTTCTGTTCGCCGTCGGTATCGGCCCGTTCCCGGGCGGGTTCCTCGCCGAACGCTTCGCCCTGGAGGCGCCGTTCCTGGTCTACGCGATCATGGGCGCCGCCGTCACGGCCGTCGCGTGGTTCGGTGTCCCGGAAACCCGCGGGCTTGGCGGTACGCTCCCCGGCGCGGGCAAGACCGTTCGACTCCGCGAGCAGGTGCGCGCGTTGCTTGGCAACATCGGCTTCCGGCTCGTGTGCCTGATCGGCCTCGTCGGTGCGCTCGCGCGAACCGGCGGCCTGTTCAGCATCGTGCCGATCCTGGGACGGGAGCGTCTGTCGCTGTCAGCCACCGAGATCGGCTTCGCCTTCGCGCTCGGCAGCATCGTCGGCCTGCTGGTGACCTATCCGGCGGGCTTCATGGCCGACCGTTTTGGCCGCAAGGCGGTGATCGTGCCCGCCACGGTGCTGATCGGCATCTCGATGCTCGCGTTCAGTCTCGCGCCCGACTATGCCTGGTTCCTCGCCGCCTGCCTGATCTGGGGCGGGGCGATCACGGCATCCGGCGCGGCACCGGCGGCCTACGCGGTCGACGCGGCGCCCGAGGGCATGAATGCCGCCGCGATGGGTTCGTATCGCATGCTGAGCGACGTGGGCTACGTGGTCGGCCCGATCCTGCTGGGTTGGCTGGGCGACGCGGGCGGTCTCGACCTGCCGCTATGGACCGCCGCCGGAAGTCTCTTCCTCATGGCGGCTTTGTTCGGATTGTTCGCGTCGGAGACGGTGCGCGATAGGGCGTAGTGCTGTCTTCGATGCCGCGGCCTCGTCGGCGCACCCGCAAAGCCGTCGCGTCTTGTATATTGAAGCCGGGACAATGGAGCGAGGTATCAAGCCATGTCGAAGGGTGAAAGAGTGGTTCTGGCGAGTATTGGCGTTTCACTCTTTTTCGTGCTTATTGCCAAGTGGGTTGATACTCGGGCGCATTTCGCTGAATTGCATGAAGAGATGGGTGCGCTTCGCACCGTGTTGCGCGGGGACCCATCGGACCTGTGTACGACTGACCGGCCCAACGGGGTACAAGACGCGCTCCGTTTGTGAGCAACGCCGTCTGACGGACGCCTTGCAAGGGAAATCGGGTGCCGCCGGATAATGACTCCTGCCCTAGCCCGCTTTCACCCCGAGATCCGTAGCTGGTTTCGGGACCGGTTTCGTGCCCCCACGGACGTTCAGGAACGAAGCTGGCCACGCATCGCCGCCGGTGAACACCTGCTGATCACCGCACCGACGGGCAGCGGCAAGACGCTGACCGCTTTCCTCTGGGCAATCGATGCGTTCGCCACCGGGCAATCCGAGCCGGAGGCGACCCGGGTTCTCTATGTCTCGCCGCTTAAGGCGCTCAACAACGACGTCCGCGCCAACCTGGTGGAACCGATCACCGAGCTTCGCGAACGGTTCACGCGGGCGGGCCTCGAATTCCCCAGCCTGCGCGTTCAAACCCGCAGCGGCGACACCGAGCCGGGCGATCGGCAACGCATGCTGCGCCGGCCCCCGGAACTGCTGATCACGACGCCGGAAAGCCTCACGCTTCTGCTCACCACCCTACGCGGGCGGCAGGCGCTCTCGACCATCCGCACGGTGATCCTCGACGAGATCCATTCGGTGGTGGAGAACCGCCGGGGCGTGCAACTGATGACGGGCCTCGAACGTCTCGTCGAAGTGGCCGGCGAGTTCCAGCGCCTCGCGCTCTCGGCCACCGTTCGGCCCCTCGAGGCCGTGGCCGACTACGTGGGTGGACGCGATGCATCGGGTGAGCGACGTCCGGTGGGCATCGTCGATTCGAGGGCCGCGAAAACCATCGATTTCCGCGTGCGCTTCCCCGAGGCCGCCCGGGTGGCTGCCGACAACGGCGAGAAGATCTGGGAACCGCTGTCCGATTCGTTCAGGGACTTGATCGCTGCCAACCGCTCGACCCTGTTCTTCACGAACAGCCGCCGGATGGCGGAGAAGATCACGTTGAAGCTCAACGACGACGTCGTGACCCCGGTGGCGTACGCGCATCACGGTTCTCTGTCGCGGGAGATCCGCACCGAGGTCGAGACCCGTCTCAAGCAGGGCGACCTTAAGGCCATCGTCGCCACGAACTCCCTGGAGATGGGCATCGACATCGGCGACCTCGACGAGGTCGTCCTCATCCAATCGCCGCCGTCGATCGCCTCCTCGGTGCAGCGGGTGGGGCGTGCCGGCCATCGGGTGGGCGACATCAGCCGGGGTTCGTTGTTCCCGACATTCGCCCAGGACTTCCTCGAAGCGGCGGTCCTCGCCAAGGCGGTGCACGAGAAGGACATCGAGCCCTTGCGCCCGCTTGCCAATCCGCTGGATGTGCTGGCGCAGACCCTGGTTTCCTGCGCAGCGACCGAGGAGTGGGAGACCGGCAAGCTCTACGACGTCCTGACCCGGGCGGCGCCCTACGCGACGTTGCCACGGGAACAATTCGACCTGGTGGTCGAGATGCTCGCCGGGCGGTATGCGGGAACCCGGGTTCGGGATCTCAAGCCCCGACTCGCCTTCGACCGTGTGCGGGAAAGGGTCAAGGCGCGCCAAGGGGCCGCCTTCGCCCTCTACACGTCCGGCGGGACGATCCCCGACCGCGGCTACTACACCTTGCGCCACGCCGAGAACGGGGCCGTCATCGGCGAACTCGACGAGGAGTTCGTCTGGGAGTCGACCGTCGGCCAGACATTCACCCTTGGCACCCAGAACTGGCTCATTCAGCGCATCACCCACAACGACGTCCTGGTCAAACCGGGCAAGCCCAAGGCAACCGCACCGCCGTTCTGGCGGGCCGAGGGCTTCAACCGGAGTGCGTACTTCTCAGAGCGCATTGCCGAGTTTCTGCTGACGGCGAACGAGATGCTCAAGCGTCGGGACGCGGCGACCCTCGACGGGAATCTACGCGAGCTGGGGTTCGACGCCATCGCGGCGGACGAACTCGTGGGTTTCCTGAAACGCCAGCGCGAAACCACCGGTGCCGATCTGCCCCATGCCCAGCACCTCTTGGTCGAGCATGTCAAAAGCGGCCCGGGCGGCTACACGGGGCCGGACCGGGAACAGCAGGTCGTCCTACACACCATCTGGGGCGGACGGGTCAACCGGCCCATTGCGCTCGCGTTGGAGGCCGCTTGGCAGCAGCGTTTCCCCTACCGCGCGGACGTGTTCGCCGACAACGACGCGATCGTCGTCCAGGTCAAGGACGAGATCGACCCCGCCGTGCTGCTCGGCCTCGTCACGCCGGCCAACTTCGAGCCGCTCTTGCGCCAGTCCCTGGAGGGTTCGGGATTCTTCGGCGCACGGTTCCGGGAATGCGCCGGCCGCTCGCTGCTATTGACCAAACGCCGCTTCAACCAGCGCATGCCGCTTTGGATGACCCGTCAGCAGGCCAAGAAATTGATGACCGCCACCCGGGACCTGTCCGACTTTCCGGTGATGCTGGAAACCTGGCGCACCTGCTTGAAGGACGAATTCGACCTGGTGGCCGCCTACGACGCCCTGGAGCGCCTTGCCGCCGGCGAACTCAACACCTCCATCGCCACGGTCTCCGTGCCGAGCCCGTTTGCGGCGGGCATCGCCTTCAACCAGGTCAGTCGGTACATGTACGCCGACGACACCCCCGACGAGGGTGGGCGGTCGTCGCTGTCCGACGACCTCATCCGCCAGGCCGTGTTCGACCAGGCCCTGCGACCCGCCATCGATCCCGAGGTGGTCGCGGACTTCGAATCCCGCGCCCAGCGCACGCGCGCCGGTTACGTCCCCGACGACGAGGACGAGTTGGCGGAGTGGGTCAAGGAACGCGTCGCGATTCCCGAGGCCGAGTGGTTCGAGGGCGTCGATGTCCCACCCCTGCTGCGGCGGCAGGTCCACGGCGGGCGGACGTTCCTGGTCCATCCGGAGATCGAACTCGGCGACGATCCCGTCCGCCAGGCGGGGGAGATGCTGCAGTTCTACGGGCCGCGAACCGCGACGGAGATCGACGCGCTGCTGCCGTTCGACGATGCGGCGGCGATCCTGCGCGAATTGGTGGACGGCGAGGATGTCGTAGGCGGAAGACTCATCGCCGGTTCCGATGCGGAGTATTTCTGCGACGCCGACAACCTCGAGACCCTGATCCGCTTCCAACGGGCCTCGGCGCGCCCGGGCTTCGAGGCACGCCCGGTGGCGGACTTACCGCCGTTCCTGGCGGACTGGCAGGGATTCGGAGGCGAGGTGACCCCGGAGGCGTTTCTCGACTTGAGCGACCACCTGCGGGGCTATGCGGCGCCAGTGGACTACTGGCTCGACGAGGCATTCCGCTCTCGTCTGCCCGGCGCAACGGTATCGGACCTGGACGCTGCGGCGACCAACGGGGGACTTCAATGGCGGGGTGCCGGCAACGAGTCGATACGGCTCGGCTTCGGCGAGGACTTCGACCTGATGGACGCGCCGGAGGCCCCCGGGTCCGATGCGGCCGCATCGTTCAATGATCCCCGCGCCCGCTACACGTTCCTGCAACTCCTGGACGAATCGAAACTGGACGCCGAGACGTTCAACGCCGGGTTCTGGGAGTCGGTCTGGGCGGGGCGAATCAGCGCCGACGGATTCGCGGTTCTAGACGCGGCCCGCGCCCGGCGCTACGAAATGCCCATCGGCTCGAGGGCACGTGTCCGCTCCCGTGCCCGCGCCAGGGGGATGGCCGTCGGCTGGCCCGGCACCTGGTATCGGAGCGAGCCTCCCGCGCCCCTCGCCGACGGCATCGAGAGACTCGAACAGGCCAAGGAGCGCTGTCGGTTGCTCCTCGACCGCTACGGCGTCCTTACCCGCGAGCACGCCAACCGCGAGGGCGGGCCGTTCCGGTTCTCGGCGTTGTTTCCGGCGCTACGGGTCATGGAGCTATCCGGCGAAGTCGTCGCCGGACTGTTCTTCGACGAACTCTCGGGCCCCCAGTTCGCCCTGCCCGAAGCGCTGCGCCGACTCGAGCGCCTGTGCACGCCGGACGCGACCTTCTGGATCAGCGCGATCGATCCCGTGGCGCCCTGCGGACTGGGCCTCGCGCTGCCCGAGGTGCCGCACCGGCGCGTTGCCAATCACCTGGGATACTTCGAGGGATCCCTTGCCCTGGTGTCCGAGAGTTTCGGCCGCCGGTTGATGTTCTTCCTCGATCCCGACGACCCCGGTCTCGATGTCCTGCTCCCCAATCTGGCCATGCTTTGCCGGCGCCGCAGGCGGCTGTCTCCGCAGACCATCAATGGGGCGCCGGCGCGATCAAGCCCCTACCTGACGGCATTGGCACGGCACGTTGCGGTCGTCAAGGATCACAAGGGCATCTACCTGGAGACCCGCGAGATCTGACACGCCACGACGCCCGCGTCAGTGGGACATCCGGGCCGCGACAAGCGCTACAGGCCCGTTGTGCAAACGCGCCACGTCGCGACCCTTTACCGGCCGCTACGGATGTGCGGGAAGTACCGTCCCACGCGTTGGCAATAGGTCTCGTAGCGTTCTCCGTGAACGCGCCGCAGGTGGGGTTCTTCGACCTTGCGTACCTGCACCTCGAAGCCCGTGTAGCTCAGCAACGCCAAGAGCAACGTGAGAATGTGCGGAACGAGTACGACGAACCCGATGCCGAGCAGTAGCATGCCGGAGTAGATGGGGTTCCTCGATACGCTGAACATGCCACGCACGACCAGCTCGTTCTTCTCCGAGGCATCCACCCCGATTCGCCAGGCATCGCCCATCTGGTACTGCGAGACCATCGTGATGGTCGTCGCCAAAGCGCAGATGGCGACGCCGGTCGCTGCGCCGACGGGACCCAGGTCGAGTTGTCCAGGTAGCCAGGAGATGCTGTCGAGGACCGTCACTACCAGCACGCCGAGCAAGGCGGCCGCTTGCATGGCGGTCGCCGCTTGCCCGGAAAGGGTGGCGCCCTGCTTGCCGAGGCGTAGGCCATGGTCCCGTGTTCGTCGGTACTGCAGGCTGATCCTGAAGCCGAAGATGAGCACCGCGCAGACGACGAAGACGACGAAAGGCAGCCTCATGACGTCGGTTCCGCGATTCGAGACGTACGCGCCGCGAGCGCGTCCCCTACAGCGGTCCCCCGCCGTCGCAGTAGATCTTCTCGCCCGTCAGATAGCTGTTCTGATCCGACACGAGGAACCGCACCACGTTGGCCACATCCTCGGGCTGGCAGACCTTGCCGAACGGCATGGAGCCGTCGAGGACGCGCATGTCGGTGATCCCGGCGGTCGCTTTCATCAGCCGTCGACCCATCTCCGTCTCCACGAGGCCGGGGGCGACGATATTGACGCGGATCCCATGGGCCCGTTCCTCCTTGGAAAGGGTTAAGGCCAGGCTCTCCAATGCCGATTTCGCCATGTTGTAGGGCGCCCCGTTGGCTGCCAGGCCCCGGGTGGCCGTGCTTGAGATCATGACGATGTCGCCGCGGCCCAACTGGCGCATTCCGGGTACCACGAGCTTGGCCAGGTAGTGCGAACCGAAGGCGTGCGTGGCCACGACGCGACGCAGTTCCGCCGGCTCCGTGTCGACCACCGACAGTCCGCGGCTGGCGATCCCGGCGTTGTTGACCAGAATGCCCACCGGACCGAGTTCGTCCACGACCGAGGCCACCATCGCCGCGGTTCGGTCGAAGTCGTCGACGGGCGCTGCGAACATCCCTGCGTTGCCGCCGTCGGCCTTGATCGTCTCGACCGTGTCCTCTGCCGCGCCTTTGTCGCGACGGTAGTTGATCGCCACGGTGGCGCCGTCGGCTGCGAGTGCGAGCGAAATGGCGCGTCCAATGCCGCGACCGCCGCCCGACACCAACGCGACACGACCCTTGAGCGATCCCACGTGCTACTTCCCGCTGAACTTCGGATCGCGCTTCTCGAGGAAAGCCTTCACCCCTTCCGCGTAGTCGCGGCTCCGGCCCGCTTGGGCCTGGTAGCGTGCTTCAAGGTCGATCTGCTGCTCGTAGGCGTTGTGCCAGGTGGCCCAGTACGCCTTGCGGATCAGGGCCAGGGACGCGGGTCCGTCCGCAAGCCGCTTGGCGATCGCCATCGCCCCTTCCATAAGCGACGCGTTGTCCTCGAACAGCCGGTTGACCAGTCCCCAGTGGTGGGCTTTTTCGGCGGGCAGGCGCTCGGCGAGCAGCGACAACTCGACCGCTCGCCCCCAGCCGATGAGGCGCGGCAGCATGAACGTGGCGCCACCATCCGGCACCAGCCCGATGCGTGCGAATGCCTGCAGGAAGAACGCGGACTTCGAGGCGCAGACGATGTCGCCGAACATGGCGAAGCTCATGCCGACGCCCGCGGCGGCCCCATTGACCGCGGTGACCACGGGCATGTCGAGGTCGCGAAGGGCGAAGAACAGGGGATGGTAGCCGCCGCGCAGCGACGCGCCGGCACCATGCTTGGGACGCTTGGTGTCCGACAGGTTGGCGCCCGCGCAGAAGCCGCGTCCTTGCCCCGTCATGAGAACGCAGCGCGCGCCGTTGTTCGGATCCTGGATTTCGCGCAGGGCGTCGGCCAGTCCCTCCAGCATGTCCACGCCGACGGCATTCATGACCTCGGGATGGTTGAAGCGAAGCACCGCGACGTTGTCGTCGAAGTCGAGGATGACTCGATTGAGTTCCAACTGCCTCCCCCCAAGAGCAGTTCATACAGGAACTGACCTTAACCTAGCTTGACCGGGAACGCACCCGACCTTGTCCCGCTACAATCCGGCCATGGAACTCGCCTCCACGGTACTCGACCTGGCGCATAGCGAAGACGCGGCACCCATCGCGCGCTTGTCCAGGGATGAGATCGAGCGCGGCCTGGACTGGCGTTGGCAACCACCGGCGATCCGGCGGTTGATCGCCGCTCCGGAGGTGGCCGTGCTCTGCGCGCGCTGCCGGTTGACATCGGCTGCGGACAGCATGGAACTGCTCGGCGGATTCGGCGTCATGGAATTCGGCCTCGAACGTGCGCATCTCGTGCTGTTGGCGGTGGAACCGAAGCTGCGCCGCCACGGCCTTGGTCGCCGCTTGTTGCGCTGGCTTGAGAAGTCGGCACGCACCGCCGGCATCGGCGAGATCGACTTGGAAGTCCGTGCCGACAACACGGGTGCTCGACAGTTCTACGTCGTCGAGGGTTTTAGCCGGGGGGAATACCTGCCTGGCTACTACCAGGGGATGGCGGCCGCCTACCGGATGACCAAGAAGCTCGCACGCTGAACCAGGTTTCCTTGGGTCTCTTGCTCGCTGGGAGCTGGCGCGCGGCGGCGTTCGCCGGACGGCACTAGGGCGCTGCGGGAGAACGCACGCCTCGCCGGGGCGACCCTTGCCGTCGGCCGTGTCGGGTTTCCCTCAGCCCCGGAGCACGAGGACGGAGCCGGCGAGTGCGGCAACGACCCCGGCGGTAACCGACACCGAGTCGCTGGTGGCGATGGCATCCGCCAGCGGTCGCCAGAGCAGCACGAGGCCAAGGCCAACGAGCGCCGCACCCGCCATCCGGCGCCAGCGCCCGCGCCGGTTCTGGCCATCGATGGCCCTCGTCAGTCGTTCCATGGCTTCGCGCTGCACGCTCGCGCGGCGATCCATGTCGCCGAGTTTGTGCATGGCCGTCGCGACGAGGTCGGGAATCTGGGGCAGGAGTCGCGGCAGTTCGACCGCGAGGGCGGGTGCGTGCTCGATCAGGTTGGCGAGCAGGGCAACGGGGCCGTAGCGGTCGCGCATCCAGGATTCCATGAACGGCTTGGCGGTGTTCCAGACGTCGAGGTCCGGGTAGAGCTGGCGTCCCAGTCCCTCGATATTGAGCAGTGTCTTCTGCAGAAGGACGAGCTGGGGCTGCACTTCCATGTTGAACTTCCGCGCGGTCTGGAACAGCGCGATCAGGAAGTGGCCGAACGAGATCTCCTTGAGCGGTCGCTGGAATATCGGTTCCAAGAGCCCTCGGATGACATCTTCGAACTCCTGCGGGTCGGTGCCGGCAGGAATCCAGCCCGACTCGAGGTGCAGTCGGGCGATGCGGCCGTAGTCGCGATTCAGGAAGGCGAGAACGTTGCGCGCGAGGTAGCTCTGATCCTCTTCGCTCAAGGTGCCGATGATCGCGCAGTCGATCGCGATGTAGCTCGGGTTTGCGGGATCCGTGATGTCGATGAAGATGTTGCCGGGGTGCATGTCGGCATGGAAGAAGTTGTGCTTGAACACCTGCGTGAAGAACGTCTCGACCCCGCGTTCGGCGAGCTTCTTCATGTCCGTTCCCGCGGCCTTCAAACGGTCTACGGCGGAGATCGGGACCGCCCGCACGCGCTCCAGCACCAGCACCGACTCACTACACCGTTCCCAGTAGACCCGAGGGGCGTAGAGCAACGGTGAACCCGCGAAGTTGCGCCGCAGCGTCGCGGTATTGGCGGCTTCCTTCTCAAGGTTCAACTCCTCGAAGATCGTTCGTTCGTAGTCCGCGACGACGGCCTTGAGCTTGAGGCGCCGTGCGTCCTTGGAGATTCTCTCGAGCAGGCCCGCCATGGTGTGGATGAGCGCCAGGTCCTTCTCGATCACCCGCTCGATGTCGGGGCGGATGACCTTCACGGCCACTTCGTCGCCATTGGCCATGGTGGCGGCGTGGACCTGTGCCAACGAGGCGGACGCGATGGGTTCGGCGTCGAAGGTCTCGAAGAGCGCCTCGATGGGCTCGCCGAGGCTCGCCTCGATGCGTGCGATGGCGGTGTCGCCCGGGAACGGTGGCACCTGGTCCTGGAGCTTCGCCAGTTCATCGGCGTAGTCCGTCGGCAGGAGGTCGCGGCGGGTGGATAGGATCTGTCCGAACTTGATGAACACCGGGCCGAGACTTTCCATGGCCTCGCGTAGACGGACGGCGTCCGGCTTCGTTGGCGCGGGCACGAGACGCGCCGGCGATAGCCGATACCACCAATGATGGCCGGCGAAACGATCGATATTGCGATCCAACCGGTGCCTGGCAACGGTCAGCAGGATTTTGGCCACACGCCCGATCCGGTTCATGGATCCCGCCGTTTGCCCATCGCGTTGGCGAGGCCTTCGACCGCCGATTCGACGGCCTTCATGCCCATGCGAACGATGTCCCCGAGGTCTTCAAGCACGTACTGGCCGGGGAGGTCCAACCGGGGACGGAACGAGTCCCGGAAGTCCTCGAACAACGTCGTGTCGCCGAGGGTGGCAGCCGTCTCCTCGGTCCCGGCGAGGGTTGCGGCGACCGCCCCGGGCGATCCGCGCAACGTCGCATCGGCCGGCGCGTCGCCGGTTTCCACGCGAACCGCCCCGGGTTCGAAGTGGATGATGAACCGCGCTTGCAGGGTCTCGATGGCGAGCGTTCGTCCCGCAAGCCGTTCGGTACACGCCCGGGCCGCGGGGTTGGCGGCGATTCCCGCCGAGAGCGCGAGACGTGCGAGTTCGGCCAGCGCGACGCCCGGGTCGGGCAATCCGGCGGTGCTCACTTCACGCCCCGGTGGATCGCGGCGGCCCCGGCCGCGAGATTGTGGACCTCGACCGCATGGAACCCCGCATCCTCCATCATCAATCGGAACGCGCCTTGGTCCGGATGGTGATCGATGGAGTCGACCAGGTAACGGTATGGTGCCGCGCCGCCGGCCACGGCCGAGCCGATCATTGGCCACGTGGCGCGGAACGCGTCGTAGGCCTTGGCCAGAAGCGGGTTTTGCACGCGGGAAAACTCCAGCACGACGCTGACGCCGCCTGCGCGCAGAACGCGATGCATTTCCTTGAGCCCTGTTTCCTTGTCGGTGAAGTTGCGCACCCCGAAGGCGACCAGGACCGCGTCGAAGGCGCAATCGGGAAATGGCAGCGCTTCGGCGCGGGCCTGCACCAGGGCGAGGTTCGCAACGCCCCGGTCGAACAGTCGGTCGCGGCCCTTTTCGAGCATGGCGCCGTTGATGTCGACCAGCACCACGCGACCGCGCTCGCCGAGAAGCGCCCCGCAGAGGGCGGACATGTCGCCCGTTCCCCCGGCAAGGTCGAGTACCGTCTGTCCGGGGCGCAGGCGCACCATCTCCACGGCCATGCGCTTGAACAAGCGGTGCAGCCCTAGGGACATGATGTCGTTCATCGCATCGTAGCGCTCGACGACCGTGTCGAACACCGCGGCCACCCGGCGCGTCTTCTCGGCGGGCGTGACCCGTTCGGCACCGAAATCGACTGTCTCGTCCATGGCGCTAGTGTAGCCTCGACCGTGACCGACGGCGTGAATCCCTTGGGGGCGGCCCCAACGCGTCCGGATTCCGAACGCCGGCGCTGGGCGCGGCACGGGGGCGCTACGGTTGTGGCCTCCACTGGCCGACCGGGATCGCCGGGAGCCTAGAGGCGTTCTTCTCCTCGAGTTCATCAAGATAGCGTTGCCAGTAGTCGGCTTGGTTGTCGGCGAGATCGCGGAGGAAACCCCAGGAGTAGATTCCCGTGTCGTGGCCGTCGTCGAACACGATGCGGATCGCGTAGTTGCCGACGGCTTCGATGCGTTCGATGCCGACGTGTTTCTTGCCGGTCTGAAGCACCCTTTCGGCGTCGCTGTGGCCGCGCACTTCCGCCGACGGCGAGTAGACGCGGAGCAGTTCGGCGGGGAGCGTCGCGGCTTGCCCGCCCCGATAGCTCAGTTCCAGGGTCTTGGAGGTCTTGTGGTAGGTGATTCCGGTGGGGTTCACAGGATGTAGCGGGAAAGGTCCTGGTCGCGTGCGATGTCCGCGAGATGTTCGTCCACGTAGGCGGCATCGATCACCGTGGAGCCCTTGCCGTCGCCGGCCTCGAAGGAGACCTCGTCGAGCAGACGCTCCATGACCGTATGTAGTCGGCGGGCACCGATGTTCTCGGTGTTTTCGTTGACCTCGCAGGAGATCTCGGCGATGCGCTTCAAGGCCTCCTCCTCGAACTCGATGGTCACCCCCTCCGTTTCGAGCAGGGCCTTGTACTGTTCGGTGAGCGAGGCGTCGGGTTCGGAGAGGATCCGGCGGAAGTCCTCGGCGGTCAGTGCCGCGAGTTCCACCCGGATGGGCAGGCGGCCCTGCAGTTCCGGAATCAGGTCGGAGGGCTTGGCGAAGTGGAACGCCCCGGAGGCGATGAACAGGATGTGGTCGGTACGTACCATGCCGTACTTGGTGTTGATCGTTGAGCCCTCGATGAGCGGCAGCAGGTCACGCTGGACGCCCTCCCGGGAAACATCGGCGCCGATACCCTCGCCGCGCTTGGCGACCTTGTCGAGCTCGTCGAGGAAGACGATGCCCGTTTGCTCCACGGCATCGATGGCCTCGGTTTTCAGCTCGTCCTCGTTGACGAGTTTCATCGCCTCCTCTTCGCGAAGGTGGCGCATCGCGTCGCGGATCTTCAAGCGCATGGTTCGCTTCTTCTGGGGCATGTTCGCGAACATGTTCTGCAAATGCCCGGTGAACTCCTCCATGCCGGGAGGCGCCATGATCTCGAAGCCGATCGCGGCCGTGTCGACCTCGATCGTGACTTCCTTGTCGTCGAGTTCGCCCTTGCGCAGGCGCTGGCGGAACACCTGCCGCGTGGTGGAGTTGTCGTGTTTCTGCAACTCCACCGAACCTTCCTGCCCCTCCGGGAATACGGGTTCCAAGCCGCCCCGTGGCGCCGGCAGCAGCGCGTCGAGTATGCGGTCCTCCGCGGCATCCTGTGCCCTGGGCTGCACCCGTTCCATGGCCTGTTCGCGCAGCATCTTGACCGCGACATCGGCGAGGTCGCGAACGATGGACTCGACGTCGCGGCCCACGTAGCCGACCTCCGTGAACTTCGTCGCCTCGACCTTGATGAAGGGGGCGTTGGCGAGCTTGGCCAGGCGGCGGGAAATCTCGGTCTTGCCGACGCCGGTTGGGCCGATCATGAGAATGTTCTTCGGAGTGACTTCCTCGCGCAGGTCTTCGTCGAGCTGCAGCCGTCGCCAGCGGTTGCGCAGGGCGATGGCAACGGCCCGCTTGGCCTGGTCCTGGCCGATGATGTGCTTGTCGAGTTCGTGCACGATCTCGCGCGGGGTCATCAGGGTCATAGCGATTCGATGGTCGTGTGGTGGTTGGTGTGAATGCAGATCTCCGCGGCGATCGCCAGGCTCTTCTCGACGATCGCCTTGGCCGGCAACTCGGTCTCGTTGAGCATCGCGCGGGCAGCCGCTTGCGCGTAGGGGCCGCCTGAGCCGATGGCGATCAGGCCGCCTTCGGGCTCGAGGACATCGCCATTGCCGGTGACGATCAGCGAACTGTCGCGGTCGGCGACAGCCAGTAGTGCTTCGAGTCGGCGCAGCACGCGGTCGGAACGCCAGTCCTTGGCGAGTTCGACGGCGGCCCGGGTCAGGTTCCCGTGGTACTTGTCGAGCGCTCCTTCGAAACGTTCGAAGAGCGTGAACGCGTCGGCGGTGCCACCGGCGAATCCCGCCAGCACGGCGTGGTCGCGCAGCCGGCGTACCTTCACCGCGTTGCTTTTCATGATCGTGTTGCCCAACGAGACCTGGCCGTCGCCGCCGAGCACAACGTCGGCGCCGCGACGAACAGAGACGATGGTCGTTCCCTTGAATTGGTCCACGGGGTTTGGATTCGACAACGGGGAAACGGATAGTGGGCAGTGCCTCCGCGAAATTCAACCGGGGGTTGCCACGATGCATGACGTCGACCCGCACAGCCGCTAAAGTCGGCGACTCGGCAGATGAGGAGTGCGAAGTCCATGCCTCGCGGATCCGCAACCCGAAACACGCGTCGTTGGGCGCTCGTTGGCGTCGTTGCATTGCTGTTGGGAACCGGCGGTGCCGCCGCCGACACCGTGCACTTCAAGAATGGCGATCGGTTGACCGGAACATTCGTCGACGCACCGGAAGGCTTCGTCGCCATTGACGTGCCCCACGTCGGGGTCGTGACCGTGCCGCGTGCCGAGGTCGCGGGCCTAGACGGCGTCTCCGCCGCCGATGGCCCGCCGGATGCGCAAGGTGCCGATGGCGCGCCGGCCGGCCACGCCGATGCGAAGGCCACCGGACCTTGGCAAGCGCGTGCCGATCTCGGCGTGGCCGTCGCCACGGGCAACACCCGGGCTGCGGATCTGAACTTCGTCGCCGGTGTGGAGCGACAGGGGACGCGTTTCGACAACGTCCTCGGCGTGGCCGTACACAAGGCAAGGGCGCAGGGCGACGGATTGACCTCGTCTGCGGGTTCGACCACGACCAAGGATCACCTCGACATCGACTACAACCTGCGGTGGAAGTACCGCGATACGTGGTACGCGGTTGCCAATTTCGAGTACTTCCAGGATCCCATCAAGGACATCGACCAACGGGCGACGACGGGTGCCGGCGTCGGGCACACGTTCTGGGAGTCGGATCGGGGCTCGCTGCGCACCGATGCAGGGATCAGCCAGGTCTTCGAGGAGATCGGTTCGCCGCCCCGGGCGGAGGGCGACGCCTCGAACGGGTCGGACAACAATCCGGCGCTGCGCTGGGGTCTGCAGTTCAATCGGTGGCTTGTCGCCGAGCGTCTGGAACTCTTCCACACGAACCAGCTGCTGCACATCCTCGACGGCGAGCCAAGCTCGGTCTGGGACTCCGACACGGGCCTCCGCTACCACCTGAACAGCCGCTGGCTGGCCGCGCTGCGCGTTGACCTGCAGCACGAGACGGCGCCTGCGGCGGGTCGGCGCAAGACGGACTCGAGCTACGCCCTCGCCGTTGGGGTCAAGCTGTAGGGGCGCCCTTGCGGTCGCTGCGTCGCCCGTCGTGTCCCTGCATGCCTGCGCGGCGACGCCCGGGGCGGCGCTCAGGCGGCAGGCACGGATCCGGCCAGCGGTCGGGCGAGTATCTGTGCGGGGATATCCCGGGCCAGAAGCTCGCCCAATGCCTGTTGCGCGTCGGGTTGGTTGTCGTACGGCCCGACCACCACTCGGTACCATGCGCTGCCATTGTCGCGGGGGTTCGAGGTGAGGCTGACCGGAAAGCCGTCGAGCATCAGTTCCGCCTGCAGCACCTGTGCAGCGTCATGGCGCAGGAACTGTGGGCCGTGCAGAACGTACTCCTTGGGCCCGGACTCGGCCGCCGGCGGCCGTTCTGCGGGTTCGACGCCGGTCTTGACCTCGGCCTTGGGCAACTCGTCCACGAACGTCCATTTGATGTTCGGTGCCACGGGCCCGTCGATGGCCCCATCGGGGGCCGGGTTCCCTGACACGGCAGCGTCGGACTGGTAGGTGATGGCGAGCACCAGCGCTCCGCCCAGCACCACGCCGCCGATGAAGGAACCGAATGAGAAAGCGCCAGCCTGGCGTGAGCGGCGCGACCTGTTCCGTGGTTTTCGTCTTGCTGCGGGCATATCGGCATCACGTCCATGTCTGCCAAGTAGACCGATCATACTCCCGCCAAGCGCAAACGCCAAAGGGCTAGCGCGGGTGGCTAGCGCGGGTGGTCGGGCGGGAGGTCCAGAGACGGGTTGCGGTCGAAGAAGCCGACCGGCTGAAGCATGAAGCCGCACCTCTCCACCGGCATCACCGGCCAATCCTCGGGTCTCGGCAGGTGGGTTGAGCCAACGGTGTGCCAGAGCACGACATCGGTTTCCTCGATGCCGCGATCCGCCGACGTCCAGCGAGGCAGCCCGTCGCCGCCGGGGTGCAGGTTCGGGTGATCGCCGGCGGCGCATAGCTGGGCCGGGTCGTAGCGAGTCACCCACAGGTTGTAGCGTGCGAATCCGGCCCGCGCGGCCACACTCGACTTCGGATCGGCGAGCAGCACCGGGGTCGGTCCCGGCTGCAGGCGATACCCCACCGGGGTGCCCAGGCGGTTGGCGCGAGCCGGATTGACCACCTTCCAGGATCTCGACCGGGCGGGATCGACCTTCCTCCTCGCGGCGACCTCGGTGTCGAGCAGGCGGGCGTTGACCCGAAACGCCGTCCCGTCGGGATTGTTCTCGCCGATGGGTGCCGCCACGGTGTCCAGCTCGAACACGCTGTTGTGTTCCCCGTCCAGGTTGAAATCCAGCCGGAAACAGAACAGGTGTTGGTGGACCGGCGAGGCGAGGTTGGGTGCCACCAGCGGCGCGAACTCCGCCCGCTCCCGGCCATCGAGAACCGCCGACACGCCGACGATGCCCGTTAGCTTGATCTCCATCTCGATGGTCCCGTCGAGGTAGAGGTACCAGTAGAAGCCGTACTCGTAGTTGCCGACGGTGTGGAAGGAACTGACCACCAGCCGGCGCGACCGCCGCACCTCGGTGGTTTGGGAATGCCCGTCGTGGTGTTTCCAAAGGATGCCGTTGTCCTCCTCGTGCAGGCAGATGGCGTTCTGCACAAGCCGTGCGCTGCCGTCGGGTTTCACCGCCACGTGGTCGAGGTAGCGGATTTCTCCCAGGCAGTCGCAGCCGAGCATGAGGGAGTTGGCGCAATTGCCGATGCTCGCTTCGCCGGCGTCCAGCACGTGCTTCCAAACATGCATCGGGTCGGTGTCTCCGTAGGGGACGATCATCTCCGACAATGCCGCGCGGTGGAGGATCGGACGTAGCCTGTCGCCATCGCGGTAGCCGAGCTGGTGGAGTACCAGCCCGTTCGTTGGGTGCATGGCGACCCGGAACTCCCAGTTCTGCCAACTGATGGCGTTGCCGTCGACTGTGAATCCCACGCCATCGGGCTGGGTGATCGAAAGCGGCTTCGGCGCTTCGCGGAGCTTCGGTTGGCTCCCGGCGTCGTATCGACCGGACTCCGGCGGCAGCGGAATGTCGCCGTGGTCTTCGAGATGGGCGACGCGCCCCGCGGTCAGGTCGACATGGGCGATGAGTCCCTGGACCGGTCGCGCGTAGCCGTTGTCCGTCCGGTCTTCCCGCACGAAGCTGATGCAGCGGTGCGCCCGGTGGCCGTTGGGGATGCTCGGGTGCGGATAGCCGCTGGCCGGCCAGGGATCGATTTGCACGTTCTCGAAGTCCTCGATGCCGCGGCGGCGCATCGCCGCCTGCCAGTCGGGATCCTGCTTGGCGATGCGGACGGCGTTGACCACGTCGGCGAAACCGATGGGGGCCTGTCCCGCGGCGATCCGCGACATGGCCACGTCGTTGGTGACGAGGTCGACGGTGGCGTCGAATCCGCCATCCGGGTCGTCCACGGGATAGTCGTAGCCTAGGAAGCGGAGCTTGCGGGAAACCTCGTCGCCCTGCCCGAATGCGCTGAGTTCGGCCTTGGCGGGTTCGACGAGAGCCACCGAGCAGAAACCGGCTCGTTCGGTCCAAGCCTTGCCCATCGCCTCCTTGATCAAACCGGTGGCATGTTCGATTTCCGCGACGGTGGGCGGGTCAAGAGGATGAGCGGGTGTGTTGCTGACGTCCGTCTCGGCCATGGTGTCAACCCTGGGGCATTTGATTGGCGAGCACCCTACTATGCGTGGCCGCACGGCCGCCACCAAGCGGTGACGCCATTGGACGCTGAGCTACCCGGAGCTCATCCACAAACATGCCGGATCAGGACCTCAGACGCTGTCACCCGCTACAACGCGGTAGAGACGGTCGTGCGTTCGATTGTTCATGTACTTGAGTTCACGTAGAATCACTTCATTCTCGTGAAACTGATTGGGAATAGATGCAACTTCGTCAGTTTGCGCTTGAAGGCGGGGGGTTCTCGCCTGACAGGGTGGCGAGGGGGTTGAGAACCACCAAGGTGGAGATCGCCGGCACGCTGGGACTTGCGAACGATGCCTTGTCCCGTGCCTCCCGTGTCAAGGCGCCCAAGACCCAGATGCGATTGAGGCAGATGCTGGAGATCTTGCGACGCGTCGAAGCCGAAGTCGGCTCGGACTTGGTGGCCTATGCATGGTTTCGATCAGAGCCGCTGCCAGGGTTCGGGGGAATGAGGGCCTGCCAACTCGTCAAAGAGGGGAAGGCCGACATGGTCCATGCCTACTTGGACGATGTCCTGGCCGGCGGCTACGCTTGATCGCAGCGCCCTGCAATGCGCGTCCAAGGAGTCGTGTACCGCGCACATGACCCGCGGTGGGCATGGTCGGCGTTGTCTGGCGAAGGGGCGCGCCGCTACGGCGGCAGGTTCAACAAGCCCGGTATCCCGACCCTGTACACATCCTTCACCGCATCGGGTGCTGTCCGGGAGGTCAGCCCGATGGGAAGACGCATGCAGCCTTTGGTTCTATGTGCCTATGAAGTCGATGTGGCGCCGGTCTTCGACGCGTTGGATGGTGCAGACAAGGATTCGCTTGGCATCGTCGACGCCGACCTGGATTGCCCGGCGTGGCGACTCGAGGCGCTGTCGGGGCGAACGCCCGCATCGCAGGCGCTGGTAGAGCGGTTGGTCTCCTCCGGTTTCGCGGGCATGCGTGTGCCGAGCTACGCCGAAGGTGCCGGCGTTGGGGATGTCAATCTGGTGTTGTGGCGTTGGGGCGACGCGCTGCCGCACAGGGTCGTGCTCATCGACGACGAACAGCGACTTGAGGCAAGTCTTCGGCGGATCCGATCATAGATGTCGATCTGGACGTCGCCTGCCCCGGGAAGGCGGCGGGCGGCAAACAACCACGAGCAGAGAACCTTTTCGGCAGCTGTTCCGCCTTGTCGATTGCAATGGTCGGATTGATGGAAAACCTGTCGGACGAGCAGCTCGCCGAGCGGATTCGCCGCGGAGAGTAGCACGACTGGGGCGCATGCCCACGGCATGTCGAGGTCGGCGAGTGGTTGGTTCAAGAGCCGAACGGGAGCCTGAAACGGCAACCGGACTGCCCCGTGGTGTTTGCGAACGGCGCATTTGCCGTGCAACTCGGCAATCGGACGATCCGCTGCACCCGTGTCGTCGAGATGGAGAGGGAGGCCACCGAACTAGACGTCGTCATCGTGGCGTATGTGGACGACGGCGGGCGAACGGTCCTGTTCCGTCGCTACGACGGCAATCGTCGCCTTGGGCAAGACGGTTCGCCGCCGCGCGTGGAGTTGCTGCCCCAGGCGGACCGGCTGGTGATCGACGACATGACCTTCGTGCACAGCTACGACTACCTGACCGCCGCCGCCTGCGGCATCTAGACGCCTTGAGCGGCCTTGATGTTTACACGTGGGTTGCATTTTGGAACAACGCATCGAATTGCTCTTGAACGGCTCGCGTACTCGCGAGACGCGCTAGGGAAGGTCTTGTTCAGACCTTCCCTAGTGCTCGTTGCCGCGCTGTCGCGCCGGGGTACCATGGACTCTTGCATCGCCATGAAGGACGACTGCCTTGACCGGCCTCGGGTCTTCCACCGCCTATCCCGACCCTGTGACGATCGAATTCACGCGTCTCTTCGCGCAGGAAATCGGTGGCTTCCAAGCGCCTCGCGGAACCTGAACCGGTACTTGCCGCCGTGTCCGCGCCGATCCCGACACCCGACGAGATCCTGGCGAGAGTCGCGCGTATCGCGCCGATTCTGGATCGCACGGCCGGCGAGTCCGAACGTAAGCGGACGCTGTGCGCCGAAGCGCTCACGGCGTTGCACGCGACCGGTCTGTTCGGCCTCTGGGCACCGACGGAGGTGGGCGGCTACGACGCGGACCTCGTGACCCAGGTGGACGTGCTCATCGAGGTCGCCCGTGCGGACATGTCGGCTTGCTGGACGATGATGATCGGCACGACGGTGACCGGCGTGATGGCGGCCGGATTGCCCGACGAGGGCATGGACGAGGTCTTCTCGGGAGAACGACTGCCCATCGCCGCCGGGTCGCTGAAGCCGTCCGGTCGTGCCGAGCCGGTATCGGGGGGCTACCGAGTGTCCGGGAGGTGGGGTTTCGGGAGCGGCATCCACCATGCCGGCTGGATCGTGGCCAATTGCCTCGTGACCGAGGATGGCGAGCCCAGGCAACCCGTGGAGGGGATCTCGTTGGCCGTGCCCATTGCCGACGTCGAGATCGAGGACGACTGGCACGTGGCCGGCCTGTGCGGAACCGGGAGCAGCAGCTACTCGGTGACCGATGTGTTCGTCCCCCAGCGACGCGCCATCCAGGCACCACGGAAGCGGGGCAGTTTCTTCAACGCCAACCCGGGGCCCAGACTGCCCATCGAACATGCCGCCGTGTCCCTAGGCGGCGCCCGCCGCGCCCTCGACGAAGTCGTTGGCCTGGCCGGGTCCAAACGTCGGTTGATGGACCCGGCGACCCTCGCGCACAAGGAGTCGTTCCAGTTGGAGCTCGGTGCGTTGCAGGCGCGTTGGCAAACATGCGTTGCGGGCGTTCGCGAGAGCGCAGCGGAGCTATGGCAGACCATCGAAGCCGGGCGGCCTATCGACTCCTCGGCGACGAAGCTCAAGGCCATCTGCGCACACGCGGTCGAGGAAAGCCTCGCGATCGGCGGGCGGGCGTTCCGGCAGGCGGGGGCATCGGCCGTCCACGAAACGGACGTGCTGCAACGGATCTACCGGGATCTCGCCGTCGCCGCCCAGCATGCCATGGTCTCCGATGCGGCGTACGCCGAGTTCGGCAAGATGTTGCTGGAGGAGCCCCGGCAGGCAACTAGGATCCAGCGTGCAACGCGTGCACCGGGCTGCGCTTTGGTGCAGGAACGCTAAGTTGCAAAATATCGCACTTAGTGATATATCACTGAGTGTGGTAGTAGGGGCGTTGACTTGATGCGCATCTTCAAGACGAAGCCCTTCGCGAGGTTTGCCAGTCGTGAAGGAATCGACGATGCCGCGATTCGCGAAGCCATATGCCGAGCCGATCACGGGCTTGTAGACGCCGATCTCGGGGGCGGTGTTATCAAGCAACGAATTGCGCGGCGGGGCGGCGGCAAGGCGAGTGGTTTCGCACCATCGTCCTATTCCGCCAAGGCGAGTTGTCCTTCTTCGTCTACGGATTTGCGGTCGGGACAACATCAGACAGGATGAACTCAAGGCGTTTCGGAAGTTGGCAGACGAGATGCTTGGACTGGACGAGGCGGGGCTTGCGGCAGCCATAGGAAATGGGACGTTTTTTGAGGTGGTTCGAGATGGTCAAACAGTACAAAAGTGATGCACTCGCGGCGGTTCACGAGACCGTGGTTGGACTTGCGCAAGCCGGTGTTGTCGCCAAACAAACCCTCAGGGCATTCGATGACATGTGCCTGACACCCGTTCGAGACCTCTCGCCAGAGGACATACGTGAAATCCGATTGCGGGAAAGAGCAAGCCAAGCCGTCTTCGCCCGGTACCTGAACGTCACCACCGGCCTGGTGAGCCAGTGGGAACGCGGTAAGAAAAGACCGCGGGGCGCATCCTTGAAGTTGCTCACGCTGGTCGAGAAAAACGGGCTGCAAGCGGTGGCGTGACGGGACTGGCTAGCGCCGGTCCAACGCGTCCCGCAACCGGTCCCCCAGCACGTTGAGCGCGAACAGCGTTACGGCGAGCATCGTCGCCGGGAACGCGAGTTGCCACGGCGAGGAGCGCATCTCCCGCGCGCCGTCGGCGATCAACACGCCCCAACTCGTCTGCGGTTCCTGCACGCCCAGGCCGAGGAAGCTCAGGAAACTCTCGGCGATGATCACGCCGGGCACGGTCAGCGTCGCGTAGACCAACGCCGGCCCGATGATGTTGGGGACGATGTGGAATCGCAGGATGCCGGGGGTGCCGACGCCCAGGGCGCGTGCGGCTTCCACGTAGGCCTCGTTTTTGGCGGCAAGCGTCTGGCCGCGCACGATCCGGGCGAGGTCGAGCCAGGACACGGCGCCGAGAGCCGCGAACAGCAGCACGATGTTGCGGCCGAACAGCACGACCAAGAGGATCACCAGCAGGATGAACGGCAACGCGTAGAGTCCGTCCACCACGCGCATCATGGCCATGTCGGCCGCGCCTCCCAGGTAACCGGCGGTCGCGCCCCAGGGAATGCCGATCAGGCAACTCACGAGGGTCGCGGCGAGGGCGATGACGATGGACAGCCGTGCGCCCGTGAGGGTACGCACAAGAAGGTCACGGCCGACGCCGTCGGTTCCGAACCAATGGGCGGCGCTGGGGGCCGCATCGATCGCATCCCAGTCAACGGCATCGAAATCCCAGGGGGACAGCCACGGGCCCGCGGTGGCTGCCAGCACCACGAGGGCGAGCACTGTGCAGCACACCCGCGCGAGCGGCGTGCCCAGCAAGGCCTCACGCATGGCGGATCCTCGGGTCGAGTCTCGCGTAGCAGAGATCGACCAGCAGGTTGAAGCCGAGCACCAGGGCGGCGTAGACGACGACGGCCCCGGTGACCAGCGTGTAGTCGCGGTTCAGGGCGCCCTGCACGAAGTAGCGGCCGAGACCCGGCAACGAAAAGACCTCCTCGATCACCATGGAACCGGCGAGCAGGGCGGCGGCCGCAGGACCGAGAAACGACACCACGGGCAGCAGCGCGCTCGGCAGCACGTGGCGCGTGACGAGGCGGAATCTCCCAAGACCCTTGGCCCGTGCCGTCATGACGTGTGGTCGGTTGAGCACCTCCACGACGCTGCCCCGGGTCAGCCGCATGAACGCGGCGGCGTAGGGCAACGCCAGGGTGATCGCCGGCAGCACGAAGTGCTTCCAGGTGGCGTAGCCGCCGGCCGGGAACCAGCCGAGCGACACCGCGAACACGAGGACCAGCACCGGCGCCACGACGATGGGCGGCAGCGCTAGGCCGAGCGTGGCGCCAAGGACCAGCAGGCGGTCCCGTGGCCCGTCCCGGCCGAGTGCCGCGAACGTGCCTCCCGCGATGCCCAATGCCAGCGCAAGTGACAGCGCCGCCACACCGACGCCGACACTGATCGGCAACCCCATGCCGATCAACTCGTTGACCGAGAAGTCCTTCTGCCGGAACGACGGGCCAAGGTCGCCGCTCGCCAGGTTCGCCACGTAGCGGCCGTATTGGACGAGCAACGGTTGGTCGAGATCGTAGGCGGCGCGCAGGTTCGCTTCCACCTCCGGCGGCAGCCGGCGTTCGCCGTCGAACGGCCCGCCCGGGGCGAGGCGCACCAAGAAGAACGTCACCGTCACCACCGCCCAGAGGGTTACGACCGCAAAGGCCAGCCTCCGGAGCAGGTAGTGCCTCACCGGTCAGTCGTTGTCGCGAATGCCGAGGTATCTCGCCGGATGCACGTTGCGGGCGTTGGTTCGCCAGCCCGTGATTCGGGGACTCACCAGGCTGCGGATGGTGACGGCGTAGAGTGGGACCACCGGATCGAGGTCCAACGCGGCGACTTCCGCCTGGCGCAGCAGCGCAAGCCGCTCGTCGAGTCCCGCGGTACGCTTTGCTCGTTCCATCAGAGCGTCGACATCGGCGTTGGCGAAACGGCCGTAGTTCACGTCGCCGGTCGTGGACATGAGGAGCTCAAGGTAATGCTCCGGATTGTTCTCGCCGAACCAGCCGGCCTGGGCGACCTGGAAGTTCCCCTGGCGAAGTTCCGCGAAATGGGCGTTCAGTTCGGCATGGTGCAGGGCGGTCTCGACGCCGATCGCCTTCCACATCGCGGCGATGGCGACCTGGACCTTCTTGCTGTCGGCACCGGCGATGTAGCGCAGCGTCACCTGGAGCGGGTTGTCGTTGCCGTAGCCGGCCTCGACGAGTAGTCGGCGGGCCGCTTTCAGGGCCACGGCGCGCGGCGCGACGGCGCTAAAGTAGTTCGCGACCATGGGCGGCACGAACGATGCGCTCGGCACCTCGCCGCTTTCGAGAACCCGGCCGGTGAGGATCTCGCGGTCGATGGCCAGCGCCAGCGCTCGGCGCACCCGGGGGTCGTCGAAGGGGGGTTGGGTGACGTTGAACACGAGGTACATGATCGACAGCAGCGGCGAGAGGTGGATGTGATCTGCCATCTCCCGCTTCAGCCAACCGATCTCGCCCGGCGGGAAGTCGCCGATGATGTCCAGCTCGCCGCTGCGGTAGCGGTTGTAGGCGGCGTTGCGCTCGGCGGTGGGGAAGTACGTGACCGCGTCCAGCCGAACGTTCGCGGCGTCGCGGAAGTGCGGGTTCTTTTCCGCGCGAACGAAGCCCTGGGGCTGCCATTCGGTGAGCACGAAGGCGCCGTTGGTGACCATGTTGCCGGGTTTGACCCAATCGTCGCCGAGTTCCTCCACGACGTGTTTCGGCACCGGATAGCCGGTGGGATAGATGAGCCGTTCCGCAAAGAACGGGAACGGCTCGGCGAGCCGGATTTCGAGCAGGTGCGTACCGAGTGCCCGGACGGCGAGTTCCTCGAGGGGGGTCTCGCCCGCGTTGACCGAAGCTGCGCCGTCGATGGCGTAGAGAAAATACGCGAGGCTCGCGGCGGTGGCCGGGTCGAGCAGGCGGCGGAAGGAGAATACGAAGTCGGCAGCGGTCACGGGTTCGCCGTCGGACCAGCGTGCGTCCTCGCGCAGTTGGAAAGTCCAGGTGAGCCCGTCTTCGGACACGCTCCAACTTTCCGCCGCCCCCGGCACGACGTGGCCGTCGGCGTCGTGGGCGGTCAGCCCCTCGAACAGGTCCGCGAGGATCTTCTCCTCGAGATTGAGGTTGTAGCGGTGCGGATCCAGGGTCAGCGGTTCGCCGCCGTTGCCGATGTGCAGTTCCGCGGCATGGGCCGAGGCCGCGAGCAACGCGACGCAGACGACTGGCATCGCATGCGGCAAGCCTGCAACCATTTGAATTCCCTGATTGAATCGACTCACGGGGTGGACGATTTCGATCACGGATCGTCGTCGCGGTCCCAGAGGCGCTGCATGTGCAGGAAGGTGAACGAGGCCGTCCAGGCGATGAGCAGGAGCCCGGCGAGGCCCTCGGTGCCGGTGATCGCCCGCAGCGGTCCCGACGGGAACTCGTCGCCGAGTCCGAGCGTGGTGTAGGCCGACGCGGAAAAGTAGATGCAGCCGGAGAACGACGGGTCGGACACGGCGCCGAACGCGGTTCCGGACAGGAGGTAGTACGCCATGCCGAAGATCCAGATCTCGGCGACATGGACGACGAGCATCGCGACGACGAAGAACAACACGCCCACGGGTCGGCCGTCGAGGCGCGGGGACCGATAAAGCCGGCGCATGGCCGCGTAGTGGACCGCTACGCAGGTCGCGGTCAGAGCGGCTGCGATGCCGTAGGTGAGTACTTCGATCATGGGATCCCCCCTGCTGCGCGAGTATGGCACATCGACACTTCCCGTCCGCCGAAGGCGTCGCTGCTACAATCGCCGTCCGTCCTCGGACCCCGTCAAGACATGGCCCACCAAGAGTGATCCTGGCCGGCGACATCGGCGGCACCAACGCCCGTTTCGGCTGCTACGTCAACGGCGAGCGCATCGGCGTCGCCGAGCTCGACGCCGAGGCCTACCCGAACGGCGAGGAACTGCTCAGTGCCGCGTTGGCCGAACTGCCTGCGGGCACCATAGACGCCTGCTGTCTAGCGGTTGCGGGTCCGGTCTTCGGCGACGATGCGACGCTGACCAACGTCGACATCGCCTTCTCCCGGTCCGGCATCGAAGCGGCAACGGGTGCATCGGCGGTCGCCCTGGTCAACGACATGGTCGCCTTGGGTAGCGCGGTCGCCGGGCTAGCGGACGAGCGCTTCGAATTACTGAACGGAAACCCCGCCGAGGGGGTGAAATGCGTGCTCGCAGCCGGCACGGGCCTCGGCATGGCGGTCCTGGTCGACGGCAAGTGTCTGCCTTCGGAGGGAGGCCATGCACGCATTGCCCCGGTGGGCGCCTTCGAGCGGGAGTTGATCAGCTTCTCGGAGTCCGAGGTCGAGCATCACGGGGGTGTACTGGCTTGGGAGCATTACCTTTCGGGTCGGGGTGTCGAAGCGCTTTACCGGGCCGTCTGTGCCGTTTGGGGTGCCAAGCCGGAGCCGTTCGACGCGGCGACAATCACGCGCCGAGGACTCGCGGTGGAGGATCCCGTCTGCCACACCACGGTGGAGACCTGGGCCGGTATGCTCGCCACGGCGGCGGGCGGCCTTGCGGTGACATCGCTATCGTTCGGTGGCGTCTACCTGGGCGGGTCGATTCCGGCGGCAATCGCCGAGTTTCTTCGGGGAGCGTTGTTCCGGCGGCGCTTCGAGGACGCCGCCTGGGCAGCGGACTACCTGAAGAACGTGCCGATCTATCTGATCGCCGACCCGTTGGCTGGCCTCGAAGGAGCGCACCTGATCGCGCACAATCGTCTCCGGCATGGCTAGCGCCACACATGCCGTTGCTGCCTCGATCACTGGATCGGATTCTGGGAAGTTGCAGACCGGTACCAGCGTTGTCGGGCTAAGATCAGGCGGGGTCGCGAGGATGACCAGGTAGACCAATCGTGAAGGTAAGCATCGGCATCGGCGGCGCCGCCTCGGGGGGACGGCGCGACGACTTCGCCGACAACGTCGAGTTCGTCGTCGAAGCGGAGAAACTTGGCGTCGACACCGTCTGGTCCGCCGAAGCCTGGGGCCAGGACGCCATCGCGCCGCTGGCTTTCCTGGCCGCCCGCACCGAACGCATCCGCCTCGGCACCGGCATCATGCAGATCAGCGCGCGCACACCCAGCATGACGGCGATGACCGCGCTCACCATGGCCTCGATCTCAGGCGACCGTTTCATTCTCGGGCTCGGCGCCAGCGGCCCGCAGGTCGTGGAGGGCTTGCAGGGCAGACCCTTCAAAGCGCCGCTGACCCGCATGCGCGAGACCGTCGACATCGTCAAGCTCGCCTTCGCCGGCGAACGCATCGCTTATGCGGGCCGCTATCACCAGTTGCCGCTGCCGGGGGGCGAGGGCAAGGCGTTGCGCCTCGCCCAACCCGGCAACGAGGGTATCCCCATCTACCTCGCGACTCTCGGTCCCAATGCGCTTCGCTACACGGGCGAGGCCGCAGACGGTTGGCTCGGCACGTCATTCACGCCGGAACACGCCGATGCCCACCTCGACCCCATCCGCGCGGGTGCCCAAGCCGCAGGGCGTAGTCTGGCCGACATCGATATTCAGGTTGGCGGCACCGTGGCCTTCGGCGATGCCGAAGCGCTGGCTGAGCCCATGAAGACCGGCCTGGCGTTCACACTGGGTGCCATGGGATCGGCGCGTACCAACTTCTACAACGACGCCTTCAAGCGCGGCGGCTGGGACGCCGTCGCCCGGGAATCCCAAGCGCTCTGGGTGGCTGGCAAGCGTGACCGGGCGGCAGCGGTCATCCCCACCGAGATGGTGCTGCAAGCGAACCTGCTCGGCAGCGAAGCGGAAGTTCGCGACCGCTTGCGCGCCTATCGGGATGCGGGCGTGACAACACTGCGGCTTGGACCCGCCGGACGGAACCCAGAAGCGCGTTTGGACACGCTTGGGCGGGCGATGGACCTGCTCAAGGGCCTCGACCGCTGAGGCCAAGGGAAACGGGTTCTTCGCTTAAGACCTCCACCCGCGCTAGCGCCGGGCCACCGAAACCCATGGCCAATGCTCCCGCCCCGATCACTGCGATCACGAGTACGGCCTGAGCCCAGGCGGAATAGTCCAGCAGGGCAAGCGGGAAGCAAGCGCCGCCGGTCAACGCCATCCACGGAACCCCGATGAGAAACCGGTCGCGCGCCGATGGCGGCAATCGGCGTGTTGCGCGACACAGTACTGCGAAGGACGCCACCGTTATCGATTGGATTGCCAGCACCTCATCGAACAAGAATCCGTCTTCCGCGCTTTTCGCAAACGCATGGATGGCGGCGATCGCCGTGCCTAACACCAGCCACACGACTGATATCCAGGCAAGGCGAACGCCGAACCGGTGACCGAGGTGCTTGCGGTGCGCGGCGATGCCGAGTAGCCGATCCCGCGAAATGTGGATGTGTGCGGTAAAAAACGAACTGAGCAACATGTTGACGAGCGAGTTCCACCAGGCAAGCACGAACACGAACTCGAAAGCGCTGGGAATCCAATACCAGAGGGGAACGATGACGCAGAGCGTGCCGGCCAGGACCACCGCCCCCGTTCTCAGATCCTCGGCTGGCCATGTGCCGATTGTCGGTTGGGCTTGTCGCTTTGGCGCTGCGGGTTGGGTCAATGCTCGTTTTGTCCGAAGTGCTAGCAGCCAAGATCCCGCCAAGGCACCAAGTTGTATCCGGACATCGGCGAGACCTGATCCGGGCAGTGACAATCCCGGCGACAGCACGGTCGCCAATCCGACCCAAGTCGCCAATACAACCGCAAGAGGCAGCACGAAGACGACCACTTGGATGCTCGAAATGCCCATCGCACCAAGCGTTGTGGCGAGGGCGACCAGCAGGACCGGCCCGATGGCAGGAAACGGGTTGCCGAGCCACCACGACCAGAGTACGCCGAAGGCCGTGGCCGATCCGGCGGTCGCCAGGCAAAGGAGGAACAGTGATTGGCCGTACCTGGGCACGAGGGCGGTGGCCGGCCAACCACGCAACGCGCCAAGGCGACCTCCCACAAGGCATGCGATCGCTCCGACGACGCACAACAGCACCGCGTTGCTGGCAGCGACAGTGCGGTCCAAGCCTGACAGGGCCAACCAGGACGCCACAATGGGGATCGTTGCCCAGGCCTCCATGCGGAAGGAGCGCAGAAGCTCGATGGTTGGCCTTGTTTCGGCGGACCACCGGTCAAGCCTACGGTTCATTTCACGATTTCCGCCCGCGCCAGGCCGCGACCGCCGACGACCAACAACCCAGCGACGGCAAAGGCCAACCCGATCGCCAAGGCGGCAAGCCCCACGAAACCGAACTCGATTGTCTGCTGCTTCAACAACGTGCAGGCAACAATGGCACCCCCTGTGGCGAGAAAGGCAACATTTGGCGGTAGACGTGGTGCGCGACACCCGAAGGCAGTCGCGACCAACACGCCGATCTGGACAACCATCAGTTCTTCGAAGAACGAACCTTCTCCGCCGGCGTACTGCCAGTGCACCGTCGTACCAACCACTCCCACGACCAACCACGGCACTGCAAGCACGGCGATTTGAACGGCGAATCGATTTGGAAGGCTCGCAGCGTCTGGACCCACCAATTGCGATGGTCACGCCGTCTTGGGTTGGTCATTCGACGATCTCCACCCGGCCCATGTCTGACCGCCGAGAACGGGCCCAACCGTGACGATGATCCTCAGGACGACGATGCTGGCTTGCCCTGACATCCTTGCGCCAGCAGGGCGGCTTGCCACCCTCGCCGGAAAGCGTCACGCAAACCTCCTCCTCGGCGAACGTCAGTCCTAGAAGGACTTCCATCACCGGAGCGATCGCAGCATGAGGACGACTTTCATCGAGCCGTAATCCCCACGAATAGATCCTCGAGCACGACCCGCTCGACCCGCACATCGATTGCCAACCCGCAATCGTCGGGGTTCCACACCCAGTGTCGGTTTCCTTGGGAGGCGAGCACGTTCTCCACCGGCGGCCACGGGGGTTCGGTCAGCGTCACGAGACCCACCCGGTCCTTGATCTCGTCCAAGGCCTCGTGACAGACGATTCGGCCGCCGTGAAGGATCGCGATATGCGACGCGATGCGCTCGATGTCGCTGGTGATGTGGCTCGACAGCAGGACAGTCTGGCCGCGGTCCGCATTCAGTTCGACGATGGCCTTCAGGAAGTCGCGGCGGGCGGCGGGGTCGAGGCTGGCGGCGGGCTCGTCGAGCAGGAGCAGGTCCGGCTTGTGGCCGACCGCGAGAAGGATCGCGACCTTCTGCTGGTCGCCGGGCGACAGCTTGGCGATCCGGCGATTCTCCAGCCGCCACTCGCGTTTGAGATCGTCGACAAGACCATGATCCCAGTCCTCGTAGTGGCTGCCGATCATGGCGAGGCAGGGGTCCACCTTCATCCAGCCGAAGCTCGCGAACTGTTGGGAAACGTAGCCGAGGCGCTTTCGTACCTCGGCGGGGGAGTCCCACGAGTCTTCGCCGAACAGCCTGGCGGTGCCGGTCCGTGCCCGCATCAACCCTAGGGCTACCCGCATGAGAGTTGTCTTGCCGCTGCCGTTGCGCCCGAGCAGTCCCGTGATGGTTCCCGGCGCCAGTTCGAGGTCGACGGCATCGAGGACGCGGTCCTTCTCGTTCCGCTCGTAGCCCGCCGAGACACCGCTCAGCGCGAGCGGCGCAGGGGGATCGGTTGGTCCGCCCATTCTTCCTCCCATTGCTTGTTGATTCGTTCGACGAGTTCCCTGCGGGACAGGCCGAGTTGCTTCGCGGTCTGGACGAGTGCTTGCGCGTCCGTGTCGATCGCGCTGGCCGGGTCTCCACCGGCCTCGGAGACCACCATGCCGATGCCGGGATGCCGCACCACGAGGCCGGCCTGCTCCAATGTCGAATAGGCCTTTGAGACGGTCATCGGATTCACGCCGAGTTGCGTCGCGATGGTGCGCACCGACGGCAACCGGTCACCGGGCGCGACACGCCCGCTGGCGATCGCGAACCGGGCTTGCTGGACGATCTGGCGGTAGATCGGTATGCCGGACGAGGGGTTGAGCGAGAACATCCGCGGGGTCAGCCCATCGAAAGTGTACTAGTTGAATTAATACACTTAATACACTGGGGGCGTCAAGTGGTTGGGGTTTGGGCTTGTTTGGGCTCCTTAAGCCACCGAAGGCCGAAGTCCCACAACGAACCGGGCCAATGTCTGTAACGGTCCCGTTACTGCCCGACAGAGAATCTCGGCAGCGACCTGTCCGAGAGATGAAACGTGGTACTTTCCGATGATGAAGCCGAGATCAAGGACCGGCGAAACGGTTGTCGTAGCGGGGATCGAGCCCGAGCCCGTGCGAACGGCGAGAGAACTGCCGCTGTCCGTCATCCATGCCGAAGCGCTCTACCGGCCGGTGCCGCCGGTCGAGTATGACGACGAAGGCTATCCCGGTCCGGACAGCAACGTGCCCGAGAGCACCCAGCACGCGCACACGTCGGCGTACACCTTCAACTCGCTGCGCGCCGTGTTCCGCGACCGGCCCGGTGATTTGATCGCGCACGACCTGATGCTGCTCTTCGAGGAAGGCAACCGGAAGGCCACCCTGGCACCGGATCTGATGGTCGTGCTGGGCGTCGGGAACGAGCCCAGGGATTCCTACAAGACCTGGAAGGAGGGCAAGGTACCCGACCTCGTCATCGAGGTCGTCTCCAGGAGCACCTGGCGCAAGGACGTGCACGTCAAGCCGCCGCTATACGAGGCCTTGGGTATTGCGGAGTTCTGGCTGTTCGATCCGCTGAATCCCCGCTTGGCCGGATTCGCGTTGGACGGCGGCAGATACCGGGAGATTGCAGAACTGCCCGAGGGTGGTTTGAGGAGTCATGTCCTGGGGTTGGACCTGCTTGTCTTGGACGGCGAGTTGCGGTGCCGGGATCCTCGCGACGCGAAGGTCATCCCCGATCACGTGGAAACGGTTCGAATGCTCGAGGTCGCCGAGCGGAAGCTCACGCAAGCTGATCGTGAACGTGCCGAAGCCGACCGCCAACGCGGCGAAGCCGACCGCCAACGTGCCGAAGCCGACCGTGAGCTTGAAGTATCAGAACGCGAACGGGAGCAAGCGCTACGTCGTGTCGCGGAGTTGGAGGAATTGCTGCGGCAAGCGCGCTCCGAGAGCTAGTTTGACTGACACCCTCCGTTTCGACTAAAAGGGAGGGTCAAGGATCCATCAGCGGTCCTAGGAAAAGCCGTCGAGGGGGCGGCTTCGAGAGGAGACCCGGAGAACCCAATGGCACATGACATCGTGATTCGTGGCGGCGAACTCGTCGACGGAACGGGCGCAGACCCGGTAAGTGGCGACTTGGCGATCGACGACGGGCTGATCACCGCCGTCGGCAAGGTCGACGGCAAGGGAAAACAGGAGATCGACGCCCGCGGCCTCGCGGTGACGCCCGGTTTCGTGGACCTGCACACCCACCTCGACGCCCAGATCGGCTGGGATCCGTCGCTGACGCCGGTCAGCTGGCACGGCGTCACCACCGCGCTGCTCGGCAACTGCGGCGTGACCTTCGCGCCCTGCAAGCCTGAAGACGTGGAGCTTCTCGCGGGAATGATGGAAACCGTCGAGGATATCCCCAAGAACGCCATTCTCACTGGGCTGCCGTGGGACTGGGAGGACTACGGCGGCTACCTGGACGCCATCGAACGCCTGGATCCGGCCATCAACGTGGCCGGCATGGTCGGTCACTGCGCGGTGCGCTTCTACGTCATGGGCGAGCGCGCCGTGGAAGAACAGGCTTCGGACGACGAACGCAAGCAGATGGCCGATGTCGTCGCGCACTCCATCGACCGCGGGGCGGTCGGGTTCTCCACCAACCGCTACCCGCCGCACAAGCTGCCGGACGGACGTTCGATTCCCGGTACGTTCGCGGAAGTGGGCGAACTGGTCGAGATCGCCAAGGCCGTCGGGCCGCGCAACGCCCTGATGCAGGCGGTGGGTGCCGATTTCGAAGTGCTGAGGGCGATGGCGGAGACCACCAGGGGCCGCATCCTGTTCAGCTACGGCACGGGCCCGCAGGAAGGCATGGGTGCCAAGAGCGCGGCGGGCCTTGAGCATCTTTCGCAGTACGGCGATCTGACCGCCATCACCCAGGTTCGGGGTTCCGGCTTCATGTTCGGACTGCAGTCGAACCTGCCCGTGCAGGGCGAGACCTGGGACAAGCTGCGCAAGCAGAACCTGGAGGAACGACTCGCCGCGATCCGCGATCCCGAGATGCGCGAGAAACTGGTCGACGAAGGGCTTGCCATGAAGCGCCGCTTCCCGATGACCAACGTCTTCTATCTGGGCGACGGCGAGTCTCCCGACTACACCACGCCGCCGGATCAGAATCTCGAGGCCGTGGCCGAAGCGAACAACGAGCACTGGGTGGAGACCTTCCTGCGCCTGTCGGACGAGACCGACGGTCGTGCGCTTTTCAACCTGCGCATGTTCAACCAGAGCCTCAAGGAGTTGGGCGACCTCTTCAAGAGCGAGCACATCTTCCCCAGCCTGGGCGATGCCGGCGCGCACGTCTCGCAGATCATGGATGCCGGCTGGTCGACGTTCATCCTTTCATACTGGATCCGTGAAGCGGGCATCTACAGCCTGGGTGAAGGCATCCGCCGCATGACGTCGGGTCCGGCGCGGGTTCTCGGCCTCAACGACCGGGGCGCACTCAAGCCGGGTCTGCGCGCGGACGTCAATGTCTTCGACCCGGACAAGGTTGCCGAACGCCAGCCCGTGCTCGTGCACGACTTCCCCGGCGGCGCGCCTCGCTATATCCAGAAGTCGTTGGGCTACAAGACGACCCTGGTCAACGGCGAAGTGACGCTGGTCGATGGCGAGCACACCGGAGCGCGGGCCGGCAAGGTGCTGCGCCACGCTGGGTAGCTCGACGGTAGTCAATGGGCGAGCTCTTTGGCCCGCCCGTAGCCATGTGCCGGGCCCGTCACGGGGGTGGTGCGGTGTCGCCAGATGAACCGGTAGGCTGGGTAGCCGGTAGGCTCGCGTTCGGCATGGGCGCCATAGGCGAAAAGCCGGTTCCGTGTCGTCTCGCTGTTAGCCCAAAGCAGTAATGTCCCCTTTGTCCAATTCTAAGATGTCCCCTTT
>JAPPGK010000096.1 GCA_028821405.1 Gammaproteobacteria bacterium
ACGCCCATCTTGACGAAGAACATGCCGAACTTGGCGTCCTCGGAAGCGACGATCACGTCCATCGGCAGGATCATCGTGGCACCGACGCCCACGCAGGCACCGTTCACGGCGGCGATCAGAGGTTTCGAAGAACGAACGAGGCCGATCCAATCGCCACCGCCGCGCTCCTCCCTGCCAGACGCATCCATCCTGGCCTTGAAGTTGTCCTTGATGTCCGCACCCGCGCAGAACCCCCGACCTGCACCGGTGACGACCATGGCACCGACGTCCGGATCGTCGTTCAGGGTGCTGATCGCCCCGTGCAGTTCGCGGCCCATCTCGTGGGTCCACGCATTCAGCCTCTCCGGCCGGTTCAGCGTGATGACGGCGATGTCGTCGCCCTTCTCGACTCGGATCGTGTTGAATTGCCCCACCGTCAATACCCGGTCTGTTCCCGTGCCGCCTCGGCTGTTTGGCGGGCGGCCGCGAGGTCGGTGGCTGCCGCCCGGGCGAGGAAGCCGCCGTCGGTTCCAAGCGTCACGAGGTTGAAGCCCTGCTCCAGGTATTGCTGCGTCCGCACCAGGCTGCCGGTGTGGATGCCCGCCGCGATGCCGTGTTCACGACATGCCGAGAGAATCTTGTCGACCGTCTCCACATGCTTCGGATTGTCGTCTTGGCCCGGCTTCAGGCCCAGTGCAAAAGCGAGATCCGCAGGACCGATGTAGATGGCATCCAAACCCGGGGTCGAGGCGATCTCGTCGAGGTTTTCGATGCCCTCGGCGGTCTCCACCATCGCGATGCAGGCGATCTGGCTGTTGGCTTCTCCGGTATACCCACGTCCGGCGTACATGGCGGCGCGGATCGGTCCGAATGAGCGCAAGCCGTCCGGCGGGTAGCGGCAAGCGGAGACCGCCCGGGCGGCCTCCTCGCGATTGTTGACCATGGGCACGATCACGCCGTACGCCCCGGCGTCCAGCGCCTTCATGATCTCGTAGGGTTCGTTCCACGGCACCCTCACCAGTGGAACCGAGTCGGTCGTCGAAATCGCCGGCAGCATGTACGTCAGGTCGTCGTAGCTCAACATCCCGTGCTGCAGGTCCACGCACAGCCAGTCGAAGCCGAGGCTCGCCATGGTTTCCGCCGTGTAGGCGTTGCCGATACTCAACCAACCACCGACCGTCGAGCCCCCCGAACGCCACGTCGCCAGTGCCTTGTTTTCCCTCATTCGCCTCCCTATGAGTCGCGTCGTTCCCGCCGGAAATGGTTTGACCCGGGGGATTGTATAGAATCCTGCTGCTTTTAGAGGGCGCGCCGAAGCACCCGCCCTGGAGGGGAATCAGTGTCAGAACCGCAAGACGCGCCCGCGCCGCATCGCACCGGGGTCGTCTGGGATCCCGGGTTTGCCTTGAGACCCGAGCTGGCGAATGCCATCGCGGAGGTCACCGCGCCTGGCAAACCCCATGAGACGCGCGTGGAGACCATCCGCGGCGTGGACTTCACGGTCTTCGCCAATGCGCCGAACAACCTGCGCGACCTCTACGAGAATGCTCTGAACCACGCGCAGAAGGACTTCTACGTCTACGAAGACGAGCGTTACACCTTCGAGGCGATGTGGGACCAGGCGGCCCAATGCGCCAACCGCCTGCGGGCTCGCGGCATCGTACCGGGCGACCGGGTCGGCATCGCACTGCGCAACTATCCCGAGTGGATCGCGGCTTTCATGGCCATCACCTCGATGGGTGCCGTGGCCGTTGCCATGAACGCCTGGTGGTCCAGCGACGAACTGGTCTATGGCATCGAGGACAGTGGCTTGAAAATCCTGTTCACGGATGTCGAACGTACCGAGCGGCTGGTGGGGCACCTTGAGCAACTGGGCATCGACCTGGTCACGGTGCGACACCAGCACGACGGGCTAACGACCTGGGAAGCGTTCATCCTCGACGCCTCCACGGAGATGCCGCAACCGGACATCGCGCCGGAAGACCACGCCACCATTCTCTATACATCCGGCTCCACCGCTCACCCGAAGGGGGTCCTCTCGACCCACCGGGCGATCACCAACGCCCTCATGGGCTGGGAATGCGGCGGCGCCATCGCCATGGCGCTCAACCCGCAGATGGGTGCCGCCGTCGGCCGCGCCGCCCCGCCCCTTGAGAATCCGCCGGCCATCATTCTCACGGTGCCGTTGTTTCACGTCACCGGTCTCGTGGTCCAAACGCTGATGTCGTTCCGCCATGGCCGCAAGGTCGTCGGCATGTACAGGTGGGACGTCGAGGAAGCGTTGCGCATCATCCAGGACGAACGCATCACCGAGTTCAACGGCGTCCCCACCATGGCCTGGGAACTGGTGCAGGCACCCAACCGCGACAAGTACGACCTATCCAGCCTGAAGAGTGCCGGCGGCGGCGGCGCGCCCATGGCACCCGAGCATGCCCGGCAGATCGACAAGACGATCGCCAAGGGTGCGCCGGGCACCGGCTGGGGCATGACCGAGACCCAGGGCCTCGCCACCACCATCGGCGGTCCCGCCTTCCTCCAACGGCCCCGAAGTTGCGGCCGCGCCGTACCGCCCATCGTCAAGGTCAAGGCGGTCAAGGACGACGGCACCGACGCGGCACCGCTGGAGACCGGCGAGCTGTGGATCTGGGGCGTGCAGAACTTCACGGAGTACTGGAACAAGCCCGACGCCACCGCCGAGTCCCTCACCGACGGCTGGGTGCACACCGGCGACATCGGGCACCTGGACGAAGAGGGCTACGTGTTCATCACCGACCGCGAAAAGGACATGGTGCTCCGCGGCGGCGAGAACATCGGCTGCCAGGAGGTCGAAGCCGTGCTCTACGAACACCCAGCGATCCTGGAGGCCGCTGTTTTCGGCGTGCCCGACGAGCGCCTCGGGGAGACAGTCGCAACCGTGGTTGTCGTCCGCCCCGACATGGCGTTAACCATCGAAGAGGTGCAGGACTTCGCCGCCGAACACCTCGCCCGGTTCAAGGTTCCCGACTACGTCTGGCTCCGCAACAAACGCCTGCCGCGGATCGCCTCGGAGAAGATCTTCAAGCGGGGGTTGCGGGAGGAGGCGATCGAACTGCTGGCGTCGCAACACCCATGACCGGCCCACCCGTTTCATCGTCGAAAACCACGAACACGCACAAACAGTGCCCGCCGGAACCGACCGCCACCGGCTTCCAATGCGCTCAAAGAACCATCGGTAGGGGACGAAGTTCCCGTTTCAGGGGATCGAGGACCAAGCCCAACGACTCGAGTGTCGTGGCGCCCATCAGGTTGCTGTCGCCGCCTTCCCCGAAGATCACATCGGCTACACCGACCCGTTCGCCGTAGCGAAACACGGCACCACCTTTGCGCCGGACGACCTTGGTCCCGTCGGCCAGCCTGAACTCCTGTTTGTCGAGCGCCTCGATACCCAGCCGTTCAAGGATCGATGCCGGAACCACCGAATGCACGGCCCCGGAGTCCACCAAGAACTCCACGGGCTCGGTGTCATCCGGCGTGGCAGGACCAGCGACTTCGACTTCTAGATACGTGAGCCCCATAACGACTTCCAGCTCCGCAACGGCGTCCGAGTATAGCTTGTTCGCCGCACTGACCTGCACCGACCGTACTGTCCAACGCGAAGTGAGGGTGAAGCCAAAGGCCGATTCCAACGCGAA
>JAPPGK010000004.1 GCA_028821405.1 Gammaproteobacteria bacterium
GCCACATGATCCCGCCTCAGAACCAATCATCTAGCGTTTGTTCCATGGAAGGGGAAAGCAGGACAGCTCGGTGTCGCCCCGGTCCAAGCGGAGCTTCCAGCCGCAACGGTCCCAATCGCCGAGCACGATTCGGCGTCGGCCGTCGCCGAGATCGTGGATTCCCGGGCGGTGGGTATGGCCGTGGACCATCAGGGACGTTTCGGCCTCATCGAGTGCTCGCTGAACACTGCCCGGCGTCACGTCCATGATGTTGGCGGCCTTGTTTTCGTTGACGGCGATACTCTTGGCGCGCAGCGACGCCGCCAACGCCCGGCGCTCGTCGAGGCTCGAGGCGAGCACCTCGTTCTGCCAGGCGGTAGACCTGAACAGGGCGCGCAGGCGCTGATACTCGCTGTCGCGCGTACAGTATGCGTCGCCGTGCGCGACGAGAATGCGGTCGTTGTCGACTTCCACGACGCTCGGGTCGTCGAGCAGGGTCGCGCCGGTGTCGGCGGCGAACTGCGGGCCGATGAGAAAGTCCCGATTGCCGTGCATCACGAACAACCGGCAGCGCCGGGACGCCGCGCGGAGCGTTTCCCGGATCGCGGCGGCGACAGGCCCGTCGTCGTCGTCGCCGACCCAGACTTCCACCAGGTCACCTAGAATGAACAACGAGTCGACGGCACCTGCTTCCGCGTCGATGAGGCGTTGAAGACCGGCGAGAACGGCGGGCCGCGTCTCGTCGATGTGCAGGTCGGAAATGAACAGCGCGCTCATGCGAGACGCGACCGCTTCGCGAATTCTCTCGGCGGCGAGGCTGCGCTGACCGCCAGGTAACAAGGACAGATCTGTTTCATGGACGCGGAGTTCGCTGACGGTCGGCGATCTCGGCTGCGTAGAGCGTGTTCTCGAGCAGGGAGGCCCGGGTCATCGGTCCGACACCCCCGGGGACCGGGGTGATCCAGCCCGCATGGGGCGCGACCTCTTCGAAACAGACATCTCCCCGTACCTTGCCGTCGGCCTGGGCGACGATGCCGACGTCGATGACGATCGCGCCCGGCTTGACCCAGTCCGACGCGATGAGGCCCGCCTTCCCCGTCGCGGAAACCACGATGTCGGCTTGGGCGACGTGCACGCGGGTGTCGCGCGAGAAACGGTGGACGGTTGTGACCGTACAACCCGCCAGGAGAAGCTCGAGACCCATGGGACGACCGACGTGATTGGATGCGCCGACCACGGTGGCATGGAGGCCGCGTAGGACCACGCCGGTGTGGGCGAGCAGCGACATCACGGCCTTGGAGGTACAGGGCCGGATGGCCGGCTCGCGTAGCACGAGCCGTCCCATGTTGCTCGGATGGACGCCATCGACGTCCTTGTTGGGCAGTACGCGTTCGGTAACCGCGACCGGGTCGATATGGTCGGGCAAGGGCAATTGGACCAGGATGCCGTTGAACACCGGATCGGCATTGAGTTCGTCGATCTTGGCGACGAGATCTGCTTGGCGGGTTTGGCTCGGCAGGTGCCAGACCTCGACGTTGAAGCCCACCTCGTGACAGTCCTTGCGCTTCAGGCGCACGTAGATCTTCGAGCCCGGGTCGTCGCCGACGAGCAGGACGGCGAGCCCCGGGCGATTGTGGCCATGGGCCAACCGGTCCCGGACCTTGTCGGCGATGGCGTTTCGAAGTTGGCGGGCGATGGCGTTGCCGTCGAGGATTGTCGCGGCCACGGGAATCTCCGGCGGGCGGTGCCGCGTATTGTAGTCGCGCGCAGGCCGTTCCACATTACGCGAACGCCAGTTTGACTAGGCGACGAGGTTGCGTTCCTCGGGGCTCGGGCGGTGCCTATTCGGCGCGACTTGCACCGACCGCCTCGGTTGCGCGTTCGACCGGCGGGGGCGGGAGGTCGTACTCGTCGGCATGCTCGCCGCCGACCGCTGGAAGTTCGAAGGAGAACAGGCTGCCCTTGCCGAGTTGGCTTTCGACGCCGAGTTCCGTGCCATGGCGGCGCAGGATGTGTTTGACGATCGCAAGACCCAACCCCGTACCACCATGTGCGCGGCTGTTGGCGACGTCGACGCGGAAGAACCGCTCGGTGAGACGCGAAATCAACTCCCGCGGGATTCCGCGCCCGTGGTCTTCGACCTCGAAACGGGCACCGGCCATGCAGCGCCGCCAACGCACCGCCACGTCGCCGCCGTCGGGACTGTATTGGATGGCATTGGTGACCAGGTTCATGAACGCGCTGTGCAGTTCGGCCGGAACCCCTCGCACGACGAGGCCGGGATGTGCATCGAGCAGGATGCGGTGCTTGGCGCTTGCCAACTGCCGCGCTTCGTTTACCACGGAGGTCAGCATGGCTGGCACGTTCACCAGTTCCACGTCGTCGGCCCTGGGCGCCGGCGAGGACTCGAGGCGGGTAAGCGTCAGCAGATCGTCCACCAGCGCTTTCATGCGTTGGGCGGGGGCGTTCAACTTGCCGAGCAGCGAGCGCAACGTCTCCCGGTCGATGTCCTCGTCTTCGAGGGCTTCGAGATAGCCCATGACCACGGTCAACGGCGTCCTCAACTCGTGGGAGACGTTGGCGATGAAGTCCTGACGCATGGTGAGCAGACGATTGAGAATCGTGACGTCGCGGATCAGGACGATGGACCGGTCGGCATCGACGCGAAGATGGCGAAGCTCAAGGCGTCGCGATTCGTCAACCGGGGAGGCCATCTCGACGATCCCGCCTTCCACTTCGTCCTCCAACAGGGCAACGATGGAGGGGTCGCGGGCCAGTGCGGTGAGATTCCGCCGCCGTTCCCGCGGAGAAAACCCCAGCAGGCTGCTTGCCGTCTGGTTGGCGAGTTCGATGACGCCGCTGCGTTGGAGCACGATCCAGCCGTCCGGGATCGTATCCAGGGTGCGCTGCAACCAACGTAGCTCCTCGACCAGCCGTCGCGCGCGTCCCCGGGCACCCCCCAGCGAGGATGCCAGTCGCTCGGCGGTGGATTGCCACTGCGGCGAACGTTGCCGGGGTGGGCTCAACGGTGCGCGTGACCAGCGCTGGAAGGCGAGGAACTCGATGGCCCCGAAGGCGATCCACACCGCAAGCGTGGCGGCCACGCCCCAGCCCATACTCCCCGAAGCAAACCCGACGAAGCCGCCGGAAACGAGGCAGGTGACGGGGCGAACCATGTCGCTGACGCTGAATCTCACGTCCGGCACTCCGCGGTCCTAATCGCCGTTCGCCTGGCCCTGGCTCGATCATGCCCGCGCAGGGGCGACCCCTGCGGCGCCGTCCCTCGCGGTCGCCCTCCGCTGGCGGTCACCCGCGCGAACTGGGGATCTTGCGAGGATGACACGGTAGGCCCACCGGGTCGATACGGACGCGGTCGCGTCAAGTCGCCGCGGCCATTACCGGGGTCAAGCGATAGCCGATGCCGTGGACGGTCTCGACGGCCTTGTCCATGCCGAAAGGCATGAGTGCCTTGCGCAGCCGAAGCACGTGCACGTCCACGGTGCGTTCCTCCACGTAGACGTTGCGGCCCCACACCCGGTCGAGGAGCTGGGTTCGGTCGAACGCCCGATTCGGATTGCGCATGAGCAGTTCAAGCAGGCGAAACTCGGTCGGGCCGACATGCACGTGGTCGCCGTTTACGCTCACCTGGTGGCCGCGGGTATCCAGGGTCAACTGACCGACGGTCAGCACGCCGTCGTCGGGATTCCCCGTGCGTCGCAGCAGGGCCTTGATGCGAGCGATCAGTTCCTTGGGCGAAAAGGGTTTCGTGACGTAGTCGTCGATCCCGGCGTCGAAGCTCTTGAGCTTGTCCGACTCCTCGCCCCGGGCGGTGAGCATGATGAGCGGCAGATCGCTGGTCAACGTATCGCGGCGAAGTTTGCGGGCGAGGTCGATGCCGCTCATGCCGGGCAGCATCCAGTCGATGACCACGACGTTTGGCAGCGGTCCATCGAGAATGTCCAGAGCTTCCTCGGCGGTCTCGGCGGCAACAGTCTTGAAGCCGCCGCGCTCCAGCGAGAAAGTCAGCATTTCCCGGATGTCGGTCTCATCTTCGACGAGCAGGACGCAGTTTGAAGCCATTCCTTCGGCGCGGTCTCCTTCGGGTTGCCCGAGCAAACCTATCGGCGGAATATGACAATTTGATGATTATGCCACCGTCACATTACGCTTCGCACGCCGCTGGAAGCTAGGCGATCACCCGCGAGGAGGGGAAGAGAATGGTGCAAAGACAGCTACGCGCAGCCGACGGCCATACGTTCGGTGTCTACGAGGCCGTGCCCGAGGGCGAGCCGCGCGGCGGCGTGGTGGTGATCCAGGAGATCTTCGGCGTCAACGCCCATATACGTGAAGTCGCCGACGGATATGCGGCGGCGGGCTATTCGACCTTGGCCCCGGCGCTGTTCGATCGCGTCGAACGCGACGTCGAACTGGGCTACGACCAGGAGGGAATGGGCCGGGGCAGGGAACTGGCGTTCGCCGGGCTTGCCCGGGAGGACGCCCTTCGCGATCTACAAGCCACGATCGAGGAGGCCGGCAAATACGGCCCCGTGGGTGTTGTGGGCTATTGCTACGGCGGCCTGATGACCTGGCTTGCCGCCTGTCACCTCGAGGGCGTGACCTGTGCCTCGGCCTACTACGGCGGCGGCATCGCGAACGAGCTGGCCCAGTCGCCGAAGTGCCCCCTGATCATGCACTTCGGCGAACTCGACGCCCACATCCCCATGTCGGACGTCGACCGGATTCGCCAAGCCTTGCCCGATACCCCGATATACGTCTATCCGGCCGACCACGGGTTCAACTGCGACCATCGGGGTAGCCACCATGAGCCATCCGCGGCGACGGCCCGGGAACGGACGTTGGCGCTGTTCCGCGAGCACTTGAACTGACCACGCGAACGCGCGGCATAAGCCCGCGCAGTTGTCGTGTTCGGCACACCGCTTGGCGTGTTGACATATGGGGATCGTTTGTTGATGCTTCGGCCACTGAACAAGGGTGGGGTTTCCCGGTTGTCCCAGTCGCGAGGGTTCGCCGCTAGCGATGAGGGCCCGGGACGGTCACCTCGGCGGTCGCTGGAACGGCAAACAAGTAGAGCAATCGTACAGTGGGTAGTCCGCGGAGGAGCCGAATGGACGGAACCTCATTCAATCGCCGCACTTTGGTTCGACTAAGGACCGTCATCCGAGGTCCATGGGTCTCGGGTAGGCTAATCAAGAAGGGCCCTGAAGGGCGCTTCGAGCAACTTAGGGAAGGTTAGATGAAAAACTGCTCATTGAAGGGGCAACCGGGGGTCAAGACCGTGGTTTTGGCCAGCGTACTCGGGTTGCTTGCGACCGGTGCGGGGGCGACCACGCTGGCGGACATCTACGCCGCCGCCGATCGGATCAATCAACAGGCGAAGGAGTCCCAGGCGAAGGTGGACGAGTTGAACTCCGAGACCCGTGATCTCTACCAGGACTACAAGATCGTCCTGGCGGAAATCGAGAATCTTCGGATCTACAACCGCCAGCTGGAACGCCAAGTGGCCAAGCAGGAAGCCCAGATTGCGGAGATCACCGACAACATGGGCAAGGTCTCGGATATCCAGCGCGATGTCGTGCCGCTGATGGACCGGATGGTGATCGGGCTCGAGCAGTTGATCGAGAACGACATGCCGTTCTTCACGAGTGAACGCGAAGAGCGCCTGGAGAATCTGCGCGACGTACTCACCAATCCCAATGTTGCGGTTTCCGAACAGTTTGCCCAGGTACTCAATGCCTACCAGATCGAGAACGACTACGGGCGCACGATGAACGCGTACACCGACGAGGTCGATGTCGGGGGCACCAAGCGGGTGGTCGAGGTGCTTCAGGTCGGACGGGTGGCCTTGATGTACCAGACGACGGACGGCGAGGAAACCGGGTTCTACAACAAGCGGGACCGTCGTTGGGAAGTACTCGACGATAGTTTCCAAGCCGCGGTGCGTACCGGACTCCGCATGGCGAAAAAGCAGGCTGGGCAGAACCTCCTGCCGGTACCGATCCTGGTGGAGGGTTAGGAAATGAGACTCAGCAAGACAATCCGACTCGCCTATCCCGCGTTGTTCGCGCTGGCCTTCGCGCCGGCCCACGCCCAGGAGGAGACCGGCGAGATCATCGGCGGCGAGCTCGAGGTCGTCGAGGCCAACACCCTCGATGAGTTGCTAAAGAACGTTCAGGACCGCCGTGTCGTCGAGAATCGCGAGAACCTTCGGCGCGAGCAGGAGTTTCGGGCCCAGCGCGACCGCCAGTCGAAGATGCTCGACGACGCCAGGGCGGAGAAACGCCGCTTGGAACGTCGAGGCGATCAGCTCCAGGCGCAGTACGACGAGAACGAGATCCGCATCGGCACGCTGCAGGATCAGTACAACGAACGCCTCGGCAAGCTGCGTGAGTTGTTCGGCGTATTGCAGCAGGTCGCGGGCGACACGCGCAGTCGCTTCAAGGAGTCCATCATCAGCGCCCAGTATCCGGGCCGCGGCGAATGGCTCGGCGAGTTCGCCGCCGAAATGGGCCAGGCGACCAAGCTCGCGACCATCGAGGAAATGGAGCGGTTGTGGGAATACCTGCTGACCGAGGCGGTCGAGTCGGCGAAGGTCACGCGCTTCACGGCGCCCGTGGATCGACTCGACGGCAGCCGGGAAGACACCGAGGTCATGCGCGTCGGATCATTCGCCGTCATCGACGAGACCGGCTATGTCAACTACGACTGGGATCTCGACCGGATGGTGGAACTCGGTCGACAGCCGGAGGCGCAGTTCAAGAACACCGCGGACGCCCTGTTCGAGGCCGAACCCGGCGATCTGGTTTCGTTCGCCATCGACCCCACCCGCGGCAGCCTTACCCGTCTGCTGATCCAGAAAGCCACGTTCGGCGAAATGGTCGGCACGCCGTTCGGGGGCATCGCCGACGGCCATTGCTACCTGCCGTTCTGCGATGGCCAAGGCGACTATCCGGGGTCGATCATCATCCTGGTGGGAATCATCGGCGTGCTTCTGGCCATCGAACGGCTCATCACCCTGACGATCGTCGGTCGCAAGGTCGGCCAGCAACGCAACCAGCCGGATGCGCCCAGCGAGGACAATCCGCTCGGCCGGGTCATCAAGGTCTACGACGACAACCGCGATGTCGACACCGAGACCCTGGAACTGAAACTCGGCGAGGGGATCCTGGCGGAAATGCCGGCGCTGACCCGCAACATTGCCATCATCCAGGTCATCTCCATCGTCGCGCCGCTCATGGGGCTGCTCGGTACGGTGATCGGGATGATCGAGACCTTCCAGTCGATCACGCTGTTCGGTGCCGGCGATCCCAAGACGATGGCCAGCGGCATCTCAACCGCGTTGATGACGACCGTGCTCGGCCTTTGCGTGGCGATTCCCACGACGCTGCTGCACGCCATCGTGAACCAGCGAAGCCGGTCGATCATCCATATCCTGGATGAGCAATCCGCCGGTATCGTTGCCCAGCACGCCGAGGAATCCGGTAGTCCGGTAACCGAGGCGGAGTAGCTCGGCGGTGTTATACGGGGCATACATCGGGTTGTCGGCGTTCTTCGCCCAAGGCGGGGACGTCCTCTACCTGATCGCGTTGACCACGTTTCTGATGTGGACGTTGATCTTCGAGCGGGTGTGGTACTTCCGTTCGGAGCACCGGCGCATGATTCACGACGTGACCGACCAATGGGAATCGCGCGCCGAGCGGAAGTCGTGGTCGGCCCATGTCATCCGCGAGGCCCTGATATCGCAGGCACGCGAGAGGATCGATGGGAGCTATCCGATCATCCTCACCTGTGTCGCGCTGTGCCCGCTCTTGGGGCTGCTCGGGACGGTGACCGGGATGATCGCGGTGTTCGACGCCATGGCGACCCAGGGTGGCAACGCCCGCTCCATGGCCGCCGGCGTATCCCAGGCCACGATCCCCACGATGTGCGGCATGATCGCCTCGTTGTCGGGTATCTTCGGGACGACGTTCCTGCGGCGTAGGATCCACTACGAGACGGAGCACGTCCAAGACCGATTGACGATGGATCACTAGCGGTGCAACGTGGCTTTTGGAGTGAACGCGACAACACGCCTCGGCGCTCGACTCGAGCGACAACGCTTGTACCGCGGACAACGGAAACAGCGGTAGGACGATTAGGGAGTTAGGACATGGAACACGGGCGGTTTTCCGCGAGGGACGAAGACTCCGACATCAACCTGACGCCCATGCTGGACGTCGTGTTCATCATGCTGATCTTCTTCATTGTGACCGCGACGTTCATCAAGCAACCCGGCGCGGAGGTCCGCCGCCCCGACGCCGAGACAGACATACAAAAGCCCACCGTCAGTGTGCTGGTCGCCATCGATGCGGCCGGAAACATCTGGATCGACAAGAAGAAAGTGGACGAAGCCGGTGTTCAGGCGTACATCGAACGGCTACACACCGAGAACCCCAAGGGCGGACTCGTGATCCAGGCGGATCGCGAGGCCACCTACGCGAAATTGAAGGCCGTACTGGACGCGGCTCGGGGAGCAGATATCTCCGAGGTCGCGATTTCCACGCAAAAGGACTAGCGACGAGCACCTTGGCACCCGACAAGTGAAAGCGATGTCGCCAATCCGCGGATGATGAGATAGGGAGACTCCAACATGGCACTTCGATACACGGTCGCGATCGCGCTTGGCGCCGTCGCGACGTTCGGCCTACTCATGCTCATGCGCGCCGTGATCGCCAACCCCCAGCCCGCGCAGGACACGGGCATAAAGGGGGAGGTGCTGGATTTCGTGCGCCTCGTTCAGGACCGGGAGGTCGTGATCAAGGATCGGCAGGTCAAGCCGCCGCCGCCGCCGGACGAACCGCCGCCAAACCAGCCGCGGCCGGACCTCAACACCGACGCAACCATCGGCGCCGAGATCACCCCCGTCGAGAACACCGTTGACTACGACGCGGGTGGCCTGGCCGACTTCTCGGGGGACGGCGAGTATCTCCCCATCGTCAAGGTGGCGCCGATCTATCCGCGGCGGGCACTGACCCGGAACATCGAAGGCCACGTACTCTTGGAGTTCGTCGTCACCGCGACCGGTGCCGTGCGTGACCCCGTGGTCATCGAAGCCAAACCACCGGGTTTCTTCGAGCGCGCCGCGATTCAGGCCGCGCTCAAGTTCAAGTACAAGCCGAAGGTGATCGACGGCGAACCCGTTGAGGTCAGCGGTGTCCGCAACCGCATCATCTTCGAGATGTCGGACGAGTAGGAGGCGCACATGAGACCAAAAATCGTACGCTCACTCGCCGCCATCGCGGCCTTGGGAGCAACCGCGCTGCCGGGCGTGTCGGGGATAGGAGCCTTCGGCATTGCCGCTGCCGCCGAAGGGGATATCTGCCGAATCCCGGAGCGGGTGGTGGAAGACGACGACGAGAAGAAACCCAGACGCGTCCCCAATATCGAGCCGACAACCTGGAAGCGCCTCCAACAGGCCCAGGAACTCATCACGGCGGAACAGTATGCCGAAGGCATCGAGATCCTCGAAGCCATGGTTCCCCGTGGCGACCGAAGGAGTCGCTACAACGCGGCCGAAATGGGCCAGGTCCACAATCTGCTGGGCTATGCCTACTGGGAACTGAGTCGCCCCGACAAGACCATCGAGCACTACGAGAAGGTGCTGGAACAAGTGCCCAACATCGCCGAAGCAACCGAACTGCTCATGTTGTTCCAGCTTGCGAAGATCTACTTCATGCAAGGCCAGGACCTAGAGGGCGACGCGGCGAGGCGTTGGTACAACCTGTCGCTGACGAAGATGGGCGAGTGGATCGAGAAGAACGCCGATCCCGGGCCGGACCCCTACTATTTCATCGCCCAGATCTTCTTTCAGTTCAAGGACCACACCAACGGCATCAAGTGCGTGGAGACCACGATTCACGTCGCCCGCGAACGCGGCACGCAACCTAAGGAGCCTTGGTGGCGAATGCTCCAGTTCATGTACTACGAACAGGAGAACTGGGCCAAGGTCGAGGAGATCCTGGAGATTCTCGTCAGGGACTTTCCCAAGCGGGAATACTGGGTCACCTTGGCATCGGTGTACGGGGAGACGAACCAGGAGCAAAAACAGCTCTTGGCCATGGAGGCTGCCCACGCTGGGGGCTTCCTCGACAAGGAAACGGACCTGCGCGCCTACGGTGCCCTGCTGCTCCAGAACGAGACTCCGAACCGGGCAAGCAAGCAGATCAAGAAGGGCTTCGACGACGAGGTCATCGAGGTCACGGCCAAGAACCTGCAACTGCTTGGGCAGGCGTACCAGGCCTCGCATGATGTGGACCAAGCCATTGAGGTTTTCGAGCGTTCGGTGGAGATCGAACCGGAGGGCAAGATCTACGACCTGCTGGCGGCACTCTATCTCGATTCCGACAAGTTCGGGGAATGCCGCACCGCGGCTGGCAAAGCGTTGGAAGTGGGTGGTTTGGCGAACAGGCTGCGCACGCTGGTAACCTTGGGCACCTGCGAGTTCAACCTGGGCAGCCTCGCGGCGGCACGCAAGACGTTCTCGGACGTCCGCCGGGGCGCGCGCCGGGACAAGGATAGGCGTGTCGAGCGCATGGCGGGTGACTGGATCAACTACATCGCCAGTGAGCAGAAGCGCCGGGACGAATTGGCACGCGTGGGCCTGTAGGGGCGACCCTAGCGGCCGCCCGTTGTTGATCGAATAAGGCGGCCGCGTCCCGTTGCGTTAAGGAACCGACGCGATATTCACGGGGATCGTCCAAGGCACCTGCCGCGTCGTCAGCTTGGAGCGCGTTGCGCCTACGGCCTCGCTTAGCGTTGACCTAGAGGGCTTGGCCGACGGTCTGCAACTCGGTGCATCGGTCGCCGTCAACGGCTGCTGCCTCACGGCGGCAGCCGTCAACGGGTCCACGGCGCGATTCGACCTGATTCGCGAAACCTTGGCTACCACGAATCTCGGGGGGGTGCGTCCGGGGTCCGGGGTCAACGTCGAGCGGTCGCTCAAGGTCGGCGACGAGGTGGGCGGCCACCTGCTCTCGGGCCATGTGGCCGCGACGGTCCCGGTCGTCGACGTTTGCGCGGACGTGGGCTATCGCAGGGTGACGGTGGAGATTCCGGCGTTCTGGCTGCGCTACCTCAGCCTCAAGGGTTTCGTCGCACTCAATGGCGCGAGCTTGACGATCGCGGAGCTGGATCGGGAGAACTCGACGATCGCCGTCAGCCTCATCCCCGAGACGCTGGCGCGCACGACGTTCAGCGACACAACGACCGGCGACCGCCTGAACCTCGAAATCGACCCGCAGACGCAGGCCGTCGTCGATACGGTTCGATCCATGTTGCCCGAGCTTGTCGGCCCGGGCCGCTCGTAGAGAGATGCAGGTCAAGTTCGCGATCGGCCAGATCGTGCACCACCTCAAGGTGGGCTACCGCGGCGTCGTCTTCGAGGTGGACGCGGAGTTCTCCCTCTCGGAGGAATGGTACGAGACCGTCGCGGTGTCACGACCGCCGAGAGACCGCCCCTGGTACCACGTACTGGTGGACGGGGCCGCCCATACGACCTACGTCGCGGAACGGCACTTGGAGGCGAGTGCCGATTCGGGCCAGATCGCCCATCCGCTGCTCGGCCAGTACTTCGAGTCGTACGACGGTCGGCGCTACCACGCCCGCGGCGTTCACTAGCGCCGGCGGGTGGACGCCGCAGACCGACGCGACGTGACGTCGGCGCACACCCGTCGTAGGGGCCACCGCAAGGGCCGTCCCTACGGGCAGGGTCCCAGCGAGTCGACGCCGAACAACGGTGCCGCGTTGTCCCAGAAGATCTTGCGGATTGACGCTTCGGGGAGGGGTTGCCTCTCGAGGTCGGCGAGGCCCCCCGGCCAGGTGCCGTCGGGGTGCGGGTAGTCGGTGTTGAAGGCAAGGTAGTCGTCCCCGACCAACTCGCACACGGCGGGCAGGGTCATCTCATCCCCGCGGCATGCGACCAGGAAGTTGGACTTGAAATAGTCGGTGGGGCGGCGCTTCAGGTGCGGGTGTTCGGCGTTTCCGGAAAACTGCCAGTGTTGTTCCATGCGTTGCAGCCAGTAGGGCAGCCAGCCGCCGTCGGCTTCAACGTGAACGATCCGTAGTGCGGGGTGGCGTTCGATGACGCCGAACCAGATGAGGCAGGTCATCGCCGCCATCGCCTCGAATGGGTGTGCCAGGATGTGCCCCGAGGTGTGAGTCTCCATGCGGTCGCCGAAGGAGGGTAGGTAGGGAGAGCCCGAGTCGTGGATGCAGACCGGCAACCCCACATCTTCGATGGCGGACCATACGCGGTCGTTGTCCTCGTGGTGTAGATTGCGGCCCTGCACCGGATTGGGACGCACGTAGAAGCCACCAGCGCCGTTGGCGGCCGTCCGCCGGGCTTCCTCAAGAGCGAGGTCCGGTGCCTGCATCGGCAGCATCGCGGCCCATCGCAGTCGCTCGCTCGCATGGGCGCAGTATTCGCGGCTCCAGTCGTTGTAGGCGGCACACACGGCGGCGAGCAGTTCGGGGTCGGCGAACTCCTTGCCGAGAATCTGCCCCCCGACGGTGGGGTAGAGCACCTGGACATCGACCCCGTGGCGGTCCATGTCGGCGAGCCGAGTCGCGGGACGGAAGCCGGCCGCACGCGCCTTCTCGTGCTTTTCCATACCCTTGGCGGCGGCTTCATGGAACTCCTTGGAGTGCATCGGGTAGTTGCCGTCCTGCTTCGTGATCGGCTGACCCTCGACGCACATGCCGGCACGGCCACCACCCATGTCGCCGATGCGCGGCGCACGGTCGACGAAGACGGGGTCGATATAGTCCGTCCAGATACCGGGTGGCTCCATCTGGTGAGCATCCGTGTCGATGACGCGGTATCCGTTGCGCATGAGGCATTCCCTTACGTTGTTGAGAACCGAGACCTTTACATCTTGATCCGATTCTCGGAGTGTGTCCGCTTTGCCACGTAGGTGGCAAGCGGACGCACGGTATTGGCTTGGGCCGGGGCCGGTGGCAGAGAGATCGCTAAGGATGCGACCGTATACAGGAAACAGCACGAAGGCGGAGTCGCGTTGAAGATTCTCATCATCCCGGGTCTGACGCTGTCGGGGATGGCGGAGACGGACCTGGACCGCATCCGACGCGCGGGCGGTGGCGCCGAGGTCGTGGTGGCGGATCCGGATTCCGCATTGGCCGAAGTCGTCGACGCGGATGTCGTGCTGGGGTTCGTTCCCCGGGCCCTGTATCGCGCGGCCAGGAAGTTGCGTTGGGTGCACGCCATCGCGTCCGGGGTTGACAGCTTTCTCTACGACGAATTGCGCACGGGCGACGTGATCCTGACCAGCGAAAAGGGTTTGGTGGGCGAGCACCTCGCGGATCACGGCTTCGGATTGTTGCTCATGCTGACCCGGCAACTGGCGACTGCCCTTCGCCTGGGGACGGACGCCTGGAATCATCGACCGGCGATGCGTGCCGAAGAGATCGAGCTGACCGGCTTGACTATGGGCATCTTCGGCTTCGGCGGCACCGGTCGCGCCATCGCCCGCCGCGCCGCCGCGTTCGGCATGCGCTGCATCGCGTTGGACCGAGATCCGGTTCCGGTTTCGCCGGAGGTCGACGTCGTCATGGCGCCTGACGCGTTCGACGAGTTGTTGCGCCGTTCCGATGTCGTGGCCATCTGCTGCCCGCTCACGCCGGAGACGCGTGGCAAGTTCGATGCCCGTGCGTTCGGGTTGATGAAGCCCACGGCGATGCTGGTGAACGTCACTCGCGGCGAAGTGATGGTGGAGGCCGACCTGGTCGACGCCTTGGAATCGGGCGCCATCCGCGCCGCGGCCCTCGACGTTGCTCCCACCGAGCCCCTGCCGTCGACAAGCCGTCTGTGGGACCTGCCGCAGGTCGTGATGACCCCGCACACCGCGGGCGCGAGCCAATTCCGTACCCAGCGCAACCTGGACCGGTTCGTGCGCAACCTTGAACGGTTCCGCGGCGGCGAAACCCTCGAAGGCGAGATCGACAAAACGCTCGGCTATTGATTCGTTCGGTCGCGCCCAACGCGCCGCCACTTGAATCCGGCCGCCGGCGCGCTCTGGCGGGCCCGTTGGGACGGCGTGCCCTGGCCGGCGCGTTAGGGACGACCCCGCGCGCCGCAGCGACACCCTCAGCGCGGGAAGCGGATTCGAAAGCTCGCGCCGGGTCGCGGGCGCCCGTTCGTGGCCTTCGGCTCGGGCACATGCTCGATGGTGCCGCCGGCATTGGTGACCAGCGCCTTGGCAATGGCGAGCCCCAGGCCCGTGCCTCCCTGTTCACGCCGCGTGGTAAAGAACGGTTCGAAGATGCGCGATGCATCGCCAGGGGCAACGCCGGTTCCGTCGTCCGTCAAGTCGATCACCGCTTCGGGGCCGACCATGCCCACGCCGATGGTGAGCGTCTCGGCGCCCTGTTCCGCGGCGTTTTCGACCAGGGTCGTCAGCACCGCCCGCATCGAGGTCTCGTCGATGGGAAGTACGATCTCCGGATCGCCGAGGAGCTTCACGCTTAAATCGCCGTCGACGTGCAAGGGCTCGGTGAGCACCGCGCCGATCGTGGACTCGCCCTCGATCTGGTCGCGCATATCGGCGCGGGCCAGTTCGAGCAGGCGCTGGGTCAAGGACTCGAGTCGCGCCACGTCCCCGGCAAGGTTGCCGATGAAGTGACCGCGTTCCTCCGCCGTCATGTCGTGCATGTGATCGGCCAGCACCTCCAGGGTGCCCGCCATGGCCGCCAGCGGGGTCTTGAACTCGTGGCTGATGCTGCGCGCGAGGTCCCGAACGTAGTGCGTTCGCTGCTGAAGGCTCGTCGCCATCGCCGCGACGCTGGCGGCGAGCTGGGCAAGTTCCAGGGTCCGGTACCGGCCGACGTCGATCTCCACGGCATCGCCGGCGGCAACGCGCTCGGCACTCGAGACCAGGCGGCGGATCGGGCGGGCAAGGGTGCGGGTCGCGAAAATCGCGGTCGCGACGACCACGGCAAACAACAGCCCCGCAGCCTGCAGGAGCAGGAAGCGCTTGGTGTGCAGGGCGGCCAGGATATTGGACGGTGCCTGGAGGGCGACCACGGCACCGACGACGCGATCTCCCACGACGATGGGACCGGTGACAACCACGTGCAGGGACGCACCGCGTACGAAGGCGGCAAACGAGGGCCGGGGTTCGCCGGCGACTTCGCGCAGACGGCTAAGCTCGTCGCCGGCCAAGGCGCTGGACACCTCCTCGACGAACGACAGATCCATCCCGAGCCCTCTCCCGTTGGTTGCGACCACGATGCCGCGGTGGTCCGTCACGCGAATGTCGGCCCGGGTTTGAACGTCGTCGAGAATAGGTGCGACGGCGCCGCCGATCGCAGCCGCCACGACATCCGCCGCGCGGCTCTGGCGGCCTTCGGGGAACGGGGCAAGCACACCCGCATCGGCCAGGTCCAGGATCGCCCGACGGCGTTTGGTGCCGTCGTAGTCCGCCTTGGCCAGGGGTCGGCTGTGCATCTCGAGATCGGTGGTCCCCTCGCGAAACCGGTTGCGGACGAACGCGGCCACGAAATCCGTCTGGGCGATTAGCGCCGATTCCGTCTGCCGGACCAGTGCGCTCTCGTAGAGTCGGAGAACCTGGATGCTTGCCACGGGCAGCACCAGTACGAAGAGACTCAGCACGATGAGCACCGTACGCAGGCGGAACCGAACCCAAGGCAGCAGCACGGTGGGTGTCCCGATTGGTTCGCAAACCCGGCGGGTTCAGCCGCCCGAGTCGTCGGCGGGCACGTCGAGGCGAAACCCCACACCGTGTACGGTTCGGATGGGGTCGATACCCCCCGAGCGCAACTTGGCGCGTAGACGTCGCATGTGGCTGTCGATGGTCCGGTCGCTGACGACCCGGTTTCCCTGGTAGGCGCCGTTGGTCAGTGCCTCGCGGTCGAGTACCTTGCCACGACCGCGTACGAGGGTGGCGAGCAGACCGAACTCGGTCCGCGTCAGGTCCACGGGGTTGCCGTTCACGGTGGCGGATTGGGCGTCGACATCGACCGCCACGGGACCTGCGGAGATCTGGCCCGCCGACGGGTCGTCGAGTGCATCCACGCGACGGAAGTGCGCATTGACCCGGGCGGTCAGCTCCCGAGGACTGAAGGGTTTGACGATGTAGTCGTCGCCGCCGACGTCGAGACCGACGACGCGATCCGCTTCCGCGTCCTTCGAGGACAGGAACAGGATGGGCACGTTGTGTCCGCCCGCTTCGCTGCCGCTCAAGGTCTCGCCACGAATCGCCTGACACACGTCCAATCCGTCCATGCCCGGCATCAGGATGTCGAGAATCACGAGGTCCGGCTTTTCGCGTCGAAAGGCGCGAATGCCAGCCTGCCCATCGGTGGCCTCGGCGACCTCGAATCCGGCGCGCCGAAGCGCGAAGCTGACGACATCGCGGATATGGGAGTCGTCGTCGACCACGAGCACCTTGCGCATCCCGGCGATGTTACGCCTGTCTCCGATTCCCGGCATCCATTGGCTGGCGCTACAATTCGGGCAATGACCCAAGCGCCGTCCATTGTTTCCGAGACTGATCGTCGCAATTTCGAGCGCGACGGCTTCGTCCTGCTCGAATCGGTCATCGACGCGGCCACCCTCGATATGCTGCGCGAGGAGTGCGGCGTGTTCGTCGCACGGACCGACGCCTGGCTCACCGCACGCGGCGCCGACGTGTTCGGCATCACCCACCGCGGCAAGCGGTACTTCATCGCCAACCGCTACCGGGACAGCGACCGGATGCCGAGTTTCGTCTACGGCGACCTGATGCGCGCGATCACGACGGCGTTCCTCGGCGACACGGTCTTCCTGTTCAACGAGCAGTGGGTGGTGAAGGGCGCCGAGCAGGGGATGAAGTTCGCGTGGCATCAGGACTCCGGCTACGTCAACTTCCGCGATCCGGGGAATACGCATCGGCCCTACCTCACCTGCTGGTGCGCCCTGGACGACATGACCCGGGAAAACGGGACGATCTCGGTGATGCCCCATGGCCGGGTGGGTTCGCGGGCAGCGGTGTTCCCGCACCGACACGAACCGGGGAGCAACGATCTGGTTGGGTACGAGGGCGACGATCCCGGCGTGCTCGTGGAGATGCCCGCGGGCAGCGTGGCGGTGTTCACGAGCACGAGCCTGCACCGGAGCGGCGCCAACACCACGTCGCGCCTGCGCCGCGCCTACCTGACCCAATACACGCGGGCGCCGCTGCGATCCTCCAACGGCGAGCTTTGGGGACAGGCGGTGCCGTTCGTCTCAGAGGGGCAGTATGTCTACGATCCGAGCACGGACGTCGACGCCCGTACCGGTCGGCGGGCGAGGGCAAGGACGGACCTAGAAGACCGACAGCACCTCTGACTCAACCCGCTCGATGGCCGCCGTACTGTTCCCGAAACCGCACAACATGATCTCGTCGGCGCCGGCCTCGATATAACCACCTAGATAGTCCTGGATTGCGTTGACGGTGCCATAGCAGTACCAGGGCTGACCGGGTGATTTCTTCCATTCTTCATCGCTGTCGAACACCCGGGTCGGCAGACAGACCGTGCGCCGGATTTCCTCTGGATCGCGCCCGCAGTCCTCGCAGTGGCGATCGATCGCTTGTTGCTTGCGCTTGTACACGTCCACACCGCCGGGGTGCCAGAAGTCGAGGTTGCTGGTATCGCCATAGCGCGCACAGGTCCTCAAGGTGCGCTTTTCGCCGTTACCCCCGATCAAGATGGGAATCGGTTTGTCCTGAGCGGTTCTGGGCGACATGGGCGCGTCGTTCAACTGATAGTACTTGCCGGCGTAGTTGACATATTCTTCCGGGTCCTTGGTGAGCAGCAGCCGAATCAACTGCGTCGCCTCCTCCAACCGGTCGCTGCGTTCCCGCAACGACGGAAAATCCCAGCCGTAGGCCGTATGTTCCTGTTCGTACCAGGCGGCGCCCAGCCCGAGTTCCACCCGACCGCCCGATATGTGATCGAGTGTGGTGGCGATCTTGGCCAAGAGCGCCGGGTTACGGTAGGTGTTTCCGGTCGCGAGAATACCGAGGCGTACCCGGTCGGTGACCATCGCCACCGCAGAGAGCAGCGTCCAGCCTTCCAAGGCCCAACCATGTCCACCGCGCCCGGGGGGCATGAAGTGATCGGAAAGCCACAGGCTGTGCCAGCGACCCGCTTCAACCGTTTTCGCCACGGCGGCAATGTCGGACCACCGTGTGTTGTATTGACTCATCTGTAAACCGAATCTCAAGGCGGTCTCCTGGCGTGGTCTGTTCTCCGGTGCAATTAACCCATAGTCGGGGCTTCAACGCGACCCGTTGCCCGGTCGAAGTCCTCCCAATAATCGGCGTACGTCTTTGCCACGCAGTCCGCACCGTGGATCACGCAACCGCCGATCTTGCTTGCGACCACGGACAGCGCCATCGCCATGCGGTGGTCCTCGTAGGTCTCGAAGCCGGCCGGTCGGAGGGCGTCGGCGGGGTGAATGGTCATCGCGGCATCGAACTCTTCAACCGGCACACCCGCCTTGCGCAACTCCTTCGCTGCGCAGGCGATCCGGTCGCATTCCTTGACGCGCAAGGTGGCCAAGCCCGTGATATGTGTGGGTGCCGGCAGGAACGGCGCCATGGCCATGAGGGTCGGCGCGGCGTCGGGCATGTCGACCATGTCCGCGTCGCCGACGGGCTTCGGTGATGCCGGTCCTTTGATCGTGACCTGATCGGCGGCACGCGAGACCTCGGCGCCCATCCGTTCGCAGAGATCGAGGAAGGCGTAGTCGCCTTGACGGGTGGAGTTGCCAAGGTTCGTGAGGGTGATGCGCCCACCGTGCAGGGTCGCCAGGGCGGCATGGTAGGTCGCGGCGGAGGCGTCGCCTTCGATCAGGACGTCCCCGCCGGTATACCTTCCCGGGGACACGACCACCGTGCTCTCATCGGGGGTCTCGACGCGAACGCCCCGTCTGGCCATCTCCGTCGTCGTGACGCCGATATACGAGGCACTCGTGCGCGCGCCCTGCAAGGCGATCGCGAGACCGGACGGCAACCCCGGCGCCGACAGCATCAGTCCCGAGAGATACTGGCTGGTGACGCCGGTGGCGAGGGTGGTCCTGGCGGTCGGCGAGGCGGGGCCGGCGACACGGATCGGCAAGCGACCCTGGTTCGACTCGATCTCGCATCCAATCGTCTTGAGGGCCTCGAGCAGATCGGCATTCGGTCGTTGGTGAAGTTGCCGGTGGCCCGTGAATCGCGTCGTCGAGGTGCGCAGGGCGGCATGGGCAAGCAGCAGGCGCAAGGACACGCCGCTCATGCCCAGATCGAGATCGACATCCGACTCGAACGGCTCGGCCGGCGGCGTCAACATGGCGGATCTGCTCTCCCGCTCGACACTCGTGCCGAGTCGTTGCACGGCATCGAACATGGCATCGACATCTTCGCACCGGGGCACGCCGAGGAGCCGCGTCGGTTCGTCGGCGAGGGTGGACATGACCACATGGCGCAGGGCGATGGACTTGCTGCCGGGCAGCGTGAGCCTTGCGGCGAAGGGGGTCTCGATACGCGGGATCGGGCGCACGTCAATCGCGTCGGACACGGCGACGCCTTACGCCTTGGCCTTTGCCGGCTCGGCCGCCTTCGGGGGTTTCGAAGTGCGCGTCTTGCCGGGGCCCTTCCCGAACTTGTGGCGCAACGTATACCAACTGGGATAGGGGATGGGCCGCGGATCCTTCTTCGACGTCCAGAATCGCACGACGCGGCCATCCGATAGTCGCAGCGCCTTGGCGACATCCTTGTTGGACAGCCCCTTGCTGTCCATCCACTCGCGCAGTTCCTGAGATGTCGGTGGGTACTTCTTCATCGCCGTTGTCCGCGTTGCGGTCGAATCCTATACCAAACTCGACCGCTACGATGGTGCGGTCGTCGGATGGTGCGGTCGTCGAAGGAGGAGCGCAAGCGATGAACTGCTACAATCGCCCGCCTTCAAACAAGCTGTCAGCGAGGGGAACCAATGGCGGAAGCCGTAGCCGCAGACTTGGAAGCGGATCTCAATAATCTTGTCATGAGCGATGAAGTCGAACCGTTGTATGCGGCGGTCAAGAGGTTCATCGCCGAGGCCATCGAGCCGAACACTCAGGCCTACTTCGACGCCGCGTTCGAACACGGCGACCGCTGGAGCCTTTCGCCGCGCCAGGAGGAGATACTCGGTGGCCTGAAGACGAAGGCGAAGTCCAACGGCCTGTGGAACTTCTTTCTTCCGGACGCCGACACCGGCGAGGGGTTGAAGAATCTCGACTACGCCTACATCGCCGCCGAGCTCGGGAAGAATCCCATCGCCTCCGAGTGCCTGAACTGTAGCGCGCCCGACACGGGCAACATGGAGGTGCTGGAGCGCTACGGCACGCCGGAACAGAAGGAGAAGTGGCTAAAGCCACTGCTCGAGGGCGAGATCCGTTCCGCCTACGCCATGACGGAACCCAATCTCGCGTCTTCCGATGCAAAGCAGATCGCAACCCAAGCGCGCCTGGATGGCGACGAATGGGTTCTCAACGGCGAGAAGTTCTACATCTCGGGGGCCGGCGACAAGCGATGCACCATCATGATCACCATGGTGCAGACCAACCCGGACGCGCCTCCCCACCGGCAACAGTCGCAGATCCTCGTACCCAAGGACACGCCGGGGGTCGAGATCATCGAGCCGATGACCGTGTTCGGGCGCGACGATGCCCCCCACGGTCATATGCATCTTAGGTTCGACGATGCCAGGGTGCCGAAGGAGAACATCCTGCTCGGCGAAGGCCGGGGCTTCGAGATCTCCCAAGGCCGGCTGGGCCCGGGGCGCATCCACCACTGCATGCGGTCCGTGGGCCAGGCCGAACGGGCCCTGGACCTCATGGTGCGGCGGGGCATGTCCCGGGAGGCATTCGGCAAACCCCTGGTGCAGCTCGGCAAGAACCTGGAGCTCGTGTCCCGCGCACGCATCGAAATCGAGGCGATGCGGCTGATGGTCTTGAAGGCCGCCAAGGCGATGGACGTGCTCGGCAACCGCGAAGCCCGGGTCTGGGTGCACATGTGCAAGGCGATGATCCCCGAACGTACTTGCCAGATCATCGACCAGGCCATCCAGATGCACGGCGCTGCGGGCGTCTCCCAGTGGACGCCGTTGGCGGGCATGTACACCGGCCAGCGAACCTTAAGGATCGCCGACGGACCGGACGAGGTACATCACCTGGTGGTCGGCCGCACCGAACTGCGCAAATACGACGACAACTTCGGTCGCTCGTAGGGTACGCCCTCGTGGCGTCCCGACCTCGCGATGCGGGGCTATGTCGCCAGCGGCGAATGCGGTCCGGGATGAGACCATGATGAGCCGCGAATGGGCGACGTCGACCGCAACGGTCGCATTGATCGTGGCAACGGGCTCCTTCGCCGACGACGAGCCGGCGTTGGAGGAAGTCGTGGTACGCGCCGAGGCATCGGTAGTGCCCAGCCAGGGCGAGGTGGGCAGTGTGAGCGTGGTCGACGCCGGGGCAATCGAACTTACCCGGGCCAATCACGTCCACGAGCTCCTGGTAAGGGTGCCGGGCGTGTGGATATCCCGCGGCTCGGGACAGGAGCACTTGACCGCCATCCGCTCCGGCGTGCTGACCGGCGCCGGCGCCTGCGGCGAGTTCCTGCTGCTGGAGAACGGCATTCCCATTCGTCCCGCCGGTTTCTGCAACGTCAACAACCTATTCGAGGTGAATACGGAACAGGCCGCTGCCGTCGAGGTCGTGCGGGGCCCGGGAAGCGCATTGTTCGGCGGCAATGCCTTGCACGGTGTTATCAACAGCGTGACCGCGACGTCCGCCGAGGCATGGCGCGGCAGCTTCGAAGCCGGTCCCTACGACTACCACCAGGTCAGGGTCGAGGGCGGCGCCGACGAATGGCGGATCAATGCCCTGTCCACGTCATCCGGCGGCTACCGCGACGCGACCGGCTATGGCCAGCAGAAGGCCTATCTGGGGCTTGCCGCGACGGTTGGCGGCTGGAATGTCGTGAACACGGTGTCGGCGACGCTCCTCAACCAGGAGACCGGTGGATTCGTGCGCGGCTTGCGCGCCTACGACACGTCGGCGCGTACCTCGAACCCCAACCCCGAGGCGTATCGCGATGCCTGGTCGACGCGTGCGGCCAGCGTCTGGCAGCGCACACTCGCCAACGGGCGCCTGGTCAGCGTGACATCCTACCTGCGGCGTTCGTCGATGGCCTTCCTGCAGCATTTCCTCCCGGGTCAGCCGCTGGAGAAGAACGCCCAATCGAGCGGTGGCGTCGTCGTGCGTGTCGATGGTGTAGCCGAGCCACGGTGGTCCGCTGGCGTCGTTGCTGAGCGCTTCGGGGCAACGCTCTCCGAACGCCAGGATACCCCGACGGTTGGATCCGCGTTCCTGGTGGCCACGCGGCCCGTGGGAACCCATTACGACTTCGACGTGGGCGGCACCACGCTCGCGGCGTTCTACGACCTGGGCTTGGACATCGCGGCGGAGGTCGAACTCGTCGCCAGCGCGCGCCTCGAGCGCAACCGTTACGACTACGACAACCATCACCTGGTCGGCAACACCCGGGACGATGGCACCCCATGTGGCTTCGGTGGCTGCCTTTATACGCGGCCTGCGGATCGTGACGATGACTACACGAATGTCGCGGGTCGATTGGGAATCCAATGGCCGGCCGGCCCCGATGCGATCGTCTACGCGGTGGCGGGACTTGGCTTTCGACCGCCCCAGACCACGGAGCTCTACCGCCTGCAAAGCGGACAGACCGTGGCGGACCTGGACAGCGAAAGCCTGCGTGCCTTCGAAACCGGCGTTCGCGGTTCCTTGGGCGGCCTCGACTTCGAAATCGCTGCCTACGCCGAGTCCACCCGCGATCTCATCTTCCGGGACGCCAACGGCTTCAACGTCAGCGACGGCGCCACCGATGCCAAGGGCGTCGAGACGGACGTCGCTTGGCGCGCCGGACGGCACACCCTGGAATTGGCCGTCGCCTACGGTCGTCATCGGTACGCCTTCACCCGGGATGCCGGCCGTGGGGAGCGCATCGTGGCTGGCAACGATGTCGACACCGCGCCGCGCTGGCTAGGTAGCGCGCATTGGCGGTGGTCGAGTGAAGCGTTGACGTCTGAGTTCGAGGTGGCGCACGTCGGTTCGCACTTCATAGATGCCGCCAACACGGCCCGGTACGGCGGCCATACGCTACTCAATTGGCGTGGCGGTTGGACGGTCACGCCGCGTCTGCGCCTGTTCGTTCGACTGATCAACCTGCTTGACAGAGCCCATGCGGACCGTGCCGATTTCGCGTTCGGCAGCTACCGGTATTTCCCGGGCATGCCCCGGCAGGTGTACATCGGGGGATCCATTCTCCTCGCCTCCTGAGGCGACGCTTCCAGTCGCCCGAGAAGCGCGCGTCGTGGTGCTGCCGAATCGGGGCTACTAAGAAACCTCTGTTCAAGTCCGTCCCTGGACTTGAACAGTAGCGAAACAAATAGTTTCGCTCGCAAATTCAATGGCTTACGCCATCGAATTTGGCGGCACATCCCTGTGCCGCGCTAGGGAAGGTCTTGTTCAGACCTTCCCTAAGTATCCAGCAACGCCAGATAGCGCCCGAGCAGGTCCGCGTGCAGATCCTTGAGCGCCCGCCGGTGGTCGAGGTCCTCCCGGTCGCTGTGTCCGGTGCGGAGCGCGACGAGGTGGTCGTATGCGCGTTCCGGGTCGCTGGCGCCGCCGCACGTGCCGATTGATCTCGCGTAGCCCGGATGTTCGATGAGCACCCAAGCGGGAAACCAGGGGGCTGTGATCGGCGGATCCATGTTCTGGTTCTGGGCGTCCTCCCAGGCGCGTTGCAGCGAAGCGTTGGGGAAGGTCGGGGACTCGACGCACTCGGCGAAGTGGGCCGGAAACTGCCAGCACAGGGCGAACCACGACCGGGTCGCGTCCCGATACTCCGCCAGCCGCCATTGGGCCAGTGCGAGCCAGGTTCGCAGCAACGGCTCGGATTCCCAGTTCGGCGTACCGAGGACGGTGCGCTTGAGGTTTACCCAATCGAGTCCGTTCAGGTAGGCCCAGCTGGCATGTTGCCTCGGGTCGAGAGGCCCGTGATCAATGTCCTCCAGCCCCCGCCCGATATCCCGCCAAAGCGGGCTCAGGAAATCGCGGGCACCGGACCGGAGAAGCGCCGATGCCGCGGGAAGCCAACGGGTCTCCATGGCTTCCAGTCGCTTAAGCGCCTCGTCGGGACGGTCCAGGGGTGTCGCCCCGAGCGCGTCGATCAGCGTGAGGGCATGGTCGATCGCCCAATGCGTGGCATCGAGCTTGGCGAGTCGCCCGATCGTCACGCTCGCCGCCGCGGCGTCGTGGGCGTTGATGGCATTGACGATTTCGTTCTGGATCTGGGCTTGGGCTCCGTCGAGAAATAGGTCCGGCTGCGCGACGTCCGCATCGCGCCGATATTCGATGTGAAGAAGATGGGCGAGATCCGGATCCGCCGACGCGTTTAGTTCGACGCCCGAGGACGCATTCGTGCTGAAGAACGACACCGACTCGGCCTGGAGGCGCAGGGCCCGCGCCCAGGTATCGGCTTCCCCGAGATATGTCCGCGTCTCGTCCACGCCGTCGCGGAGCAAGGTGTCGAGTGTCGGATGGCGACCGCGCCGCCACGCCTGGTAGTCGTCGTAGCCGAGCCGATTGGTGGCGAGCAGCAGTTCAACGGGCGAGTAGAAGCCATGCGTGTCCAGCAATTGCTGCATCTCGGCATGCAGTTCGCCGGACGATGCGGGTGGGGGCGCAGGCCGGCGACTCGTGTTCATGGGCGGCGCGACACCATCAAGGTGACGTCCTGGGTCAAGACCACGTTGCCGTCGTCGTCGGTCACGGTGTCGGCGAGGACGACAATGCCGGCGTCGGCGCGACTCGCCGAGACGCGTTTGTTCACGCATCGCGTCTCGTAGGTAAGCGTGGTGCCGGCGCGCGCGGGATTCGGCAACCGAAGCTTGTCCTTGCCGAGCATCGCGAGGACCTGGATCCGGTCCCCGTGGCGAGCGAAGAGCAGGGTGACGATGGCGAACAAATGGGCCGAAGACGCGATCAGCGTACCGAACGGAGAGCGCTCGGCGGCGGATGCGTCGGTGTGTATGGGGCGTGGATCCCAGCAGGTGGCGAAGGCGATGATGTCGTCGGCGCCAAGCCGCCAGTTCCCCACGACCGAACGATAGTCGTCCGGAATGTCGTCGAAATAGAGCACCGACCCCTAGGTGGCCGCGATCGGCAGGTCTTGACGGCGCCGCAGCCCGAGGTCGTCGAACATCTCCATGTCGTCGTCGAAAGTGGGGTTCGGGGTGGTCAGCAGCTGATCGCCGCAGAAGATCGACCCCGCACCCGCCAGGAAACAGAGTGCCTGGGCTTCGTCGCTGAGCTCCGTACGTCCCGCCGACAGACGGATGACCGACTTGGGCATCAGGATGCGCGCGACGGCAATGCAACGGGCGAGTTCGAGCGGTGCAAGCGGTTCCACACCGTGCAGCGGCGTGCCTTCCACCTGCACGAGGTTGTTGATCGGCACGGACTCGGGGTGTTGCGGAAGGTTGGCAAGTTGCTGTAGCAGCCCGGCCCGGTCCTCACGGCGCTCGCCCATGCCGACGATGCCTCCGCAGCAGACGTTGATGCCCGCGTCGCGGACGTTCGTCAACGTGTCGAGCCGGTCCTGGTAGCGCCGCGACGTGATGATCTGACCGTAGTAGTCCGGCGACGTGTCGAGGTTGTGGTTGTAGTAGTCGAGCCCTGCGTCGGCCAGGGTCTGGGCCTGCGACGGGGTCAGCATGCCCAGGGTCGCACAGGTCTCCATCCCCAGATCCTTCACGGCCGCGATCAGCGCACCTACCTTGCGGGTCTGGGAGTTGGTGGGATTGCGCCAGGCGGCCCCCATGCAGAAACGGGTGGCGCCCGCATCCCGGGCCTTCCTCGCGGCGTCCACGACGTCGGTTACCGGGAGCAGGTTGTGGGCGTCGAGTCCGGTGTCGTAGTGCACGCTCTGCGGGCAGTACTTGCAGTCCTCCGGACAACCGCCGGTCTTGATGCTGAGCAGGGTGCTGATCTGGACTTCGTTGGCGGGGTGATAAAGGCGATGAATCGACTGGGCCCGATAGAGCAGGTCGTTCAACGGCTGCTTGAAGAGACCGAGGATCTCGTCGATTTCCCAGTCGTGCCTGATATGCTGATCGGTCAAACTGGTTGCCCCCAAACCCCGACACCTTGGCCATCCTACCAGCCTCGCGTGGAACAAACACGAACGGGAGCGGCGCGACCGGGCGTGGTTGTTCGATGCGGGGCCGGCGTGGCTGGGCCGGAGGCGGGGCGGGGCGCAGCGGAAGCGAAGCGCCGGCCCGGCGCTGGGGCGCTCGCGTGGAACAAACACGAACGGGAGCGGCGCGACCGGGCGTGGTTGTTCGATGCGGGGCCGGCGTGGCTGGGCCGGAGGCGGGGCGGGGCGCAGCGGAAGCGAAGCGCCGGCCCGGCGCTGGGGCGCTCGCGTGGAACAAACACGAACGGGAGCGGCGCGACAGCGATGCCAGATTTGTACTGTTGAGGCGTCTGGTGGGTTTGCGGGGCCGTTCGTAAGGATTTGGTAACGTTATGCAAGGTTTTGACATGGTCATGAGTCGGTTTCAGTTTCAATCGACGTGGTGCGGCGTCACAGTCCGCCATCAACCTTGGAACCGCAGGGTCGTGGATATGCGTAGTTGGGCACCGGGCTTGATCTTGGCGCTGCTGGCCACGGCGCCGGCACTGGCGGACGAACCGCCCGTCATGGTGCTCGAAGGGGATGTCGCGGCGCTCTACGCCAATGGCGACTTCGTCGTGTGGAATCCGAAGGCCGGCGGTGGTCGCGGGTCGATGATGGTCGCGGCCACACCCGTGGGCAAACCGGGTGACAAGCCGCCGTCGATCGAGTCGACCCTCGACGTCGTCGCCAAGGCGCCGATCGGTTCCGACGGCAAGTTCCGGTTGGAAGCGGTCGCGGACAACCCGCGACGGGTCTATTTCTACGTTCTCAACGCGGTCAGCCCACAAGGCCACCGCATGGCGCCGGTCAAGGGCAACGCATTCATCCTGGAACCGGGGGACCTCACACTCACCATGTCCAAGCGTGGGCGTTTCGTGGTCGAAGGCGGCAAGTACAACGACGCGGTCTACAACACGTGGCGTCTTTCCGACGAATACAAGGCAGCGGAGGCCGACCAGGCGCGGCTCTACACGCCGGTGGACGGCGAGTCCGAGCAGGACAAGCGACGCCGCCTGGATATGGCCGCCGAGGCACAGCAGAGAGTGCTAACGCTCGAATCCGAAGGGCGTGCCCGCATCGCCACCACGCACCCCGAGGCGATCGTGCGACGGCTGACGATCGAGACGACCTGGCTATCGGGCCCCTGGATGCTCGACGCGCTGCGCGGACTGGCGGAGTTGACGCCGGAGGATCCGTGGGTATTGGAGCGTCTCGCCGCGGCCGAGGCCGGTGCCGCCAAGCGTGCCGAGGAGCGCAAGCGATTCGCCATCGGCCAGGACATCCGCGACTTCACGGCCGACACCCTCGAAGGCGACGCCGTACGACTCGCCGACGTGCGCGCGGACAGCCGCCTCGTGCTGCTCGAATTCTGGGCGTCCTGGTGCGGCCCGTGCCGGGTCGAGATTCCGCACATGAAGGAGGCCTACGACCGCTATCGGGAGAAGGGCTTCGAGATCGTCTCGTTCACCATCGACGACGACCGCGAAGCCTGGGAGGAGGCGTCGGCGGAGGAGGGATTGCCCTGGATCAACCTCGGGATGGGGCCAGAGGCCGAAGCACCCGTGGCGTACAACGTCACCGGGGTCCCGAAGAACTACCTGGTGGACTCGCGGACCGGCGACATCGTCGCCAAGGATCTGCGAGGCCACAAGCTTGATGAGAAGCTCGAGGAGTTGCTGAACTGAGTACCGTGCGTCGAATCGGCACCCGACCGACTCCGGGTGTTTGGCAGCCTCAATCTGATATTCTGCCTTAACAAAAACTAGGCATTCAGCATACAAGGGGACGATGCAATGCTATTACTCAACAAACGACTGACGCACACGCGTCGAGGCGAGGCCGGGCCCTGGTACCGGCTTTGCGCGGTATGGCCGCTTGCCATACTGGTTTCCTTCGCGACGACCTTTGCGGTGGCGCAGGAGGACGACGACGAAGACGAGGAAACGACGGAAGCAACCGACCTCGAGGATCCGGTCGTCCGGCCGGCGGAGGATGTCGAGGTCGTCGTGGTCACCGGCAGCCGGCTGGCCCGGGAGCCATCGGAGCTGTCCCGCGACGTTATCATTCTGGACGAAGACGCGATCATCGCGTCCGGTGAACTGACGCTGCCGAGGTTGCTGCGGCAACTTCCCCAGAACCTCAACGCCACGAATGAGACCATCGGATCGAACCTGAACGGCACCAAGAACTTCACGGGTGCCTCGACGGTGAACCTGCGCGGCCTTGGGAGTGAGTCGACCTTGATCTTGATCGACGGTCGGCGCATTGGCTACAGCGGCCTGTTGGGCGGCGTCACGGACATCTCGACGATCCCGCTGTCGATGGTCGAGCGCGTCGAGATCATCACCGACGGGGCGTCCGCCATCTACGGGTCGGATGCGGTCGGGGGCGTGGTGAACATCATCACGAAGAAGGACTATTCCGGGGTCGACATCAAACTCGACTACGGGCGCCCCCATAGGCCCGGCTATGACGAGAGTCGGGCGAGTATCGCCGCGGGGTGGACCTGGGGCGATGTCCGCATGCGCGGCGGCTACGAGTACTTCTACGACTCGGGTCTCGATGCATCGCGACGCGATACCGAGGTGCACCGCAACCGGATCGACCGCAACAACCAGAAGGGGGGACTCGCGGGTCCGCAGATGCGGGTTTTCACCTGGTTCTTCGACGACTCGTGCAATGCCGCCAGGGCGGTCGTCTATGTACTCGACGGCCAGGTCATCACCCGGGCGGAATACGCCGCCCTCGATGAGGCGACCCAGCGCCGGGCGGTGTGCCACTCCGACGTGACGCTGCCGGCCGGGTTCCGGTTCGGAAACGACCTCAACGGCATCGAGATCTTCGGGCCGCCGCAATGGGGCGAAGACGCGGAATTCGGCTATAGCTTGCGGCCTGAACAAACGCACCACGTTCTCAACGTCGGCGGCGACTACAACCTCAACGCCGGCATCGCCCTGCACGGCAACCTCCGCTACGCACGGAAAGAGACGACCGCGGACAACGGGCTGAACTCGATCAGCAGTTGGGTCCACGGCGGCAATCCCTTCAATCCCTTCGGCCACCGGGTGACGATGCGTGGCCAGATACTGAATGCGCCGCCGCGGCAATTCGCTTCGGAGAAGGAGGATTTGTCCGTCCTGGCGGGGGTCAACGGTGAGTTCGGCGACACCGGCTGGACCTGGCAGGCGGAGTTGAGAAGGAACGAGGAGACCTCCGATTCGGATCGAATCAACGCCCTCGACACGGGCACGATTGCTGTTGGGTTGGACTCCGACGGTGTGACCGAGCTTCTCATTCGGACTTTGAGCGGCGTATCGGAAGAGGAGTGCAACGCGGCGCTCTCCGAGTACGGCGGCACCCGCGTCGTCTATACGCCTCCCCGAGGCTTCTTCGGGTCGAGCTGCCGGGTGTATGGCGATCCCCCGGATCCCATCGACCCGTTCGGAGATCTGTCGGGCTATGTTCTGCCCGTCCTGGGCACGGCCTCGACAAACGAGCAGACCCAGTTCGAGGCGGTGGCCCGGGGCGAGTTGCTCGACCTGGGGGGCGGCCCGATCGGTGTAGCCGTTGGGATGGAGTTCCGGCAGGACGTCATCGACACGATGTCCGAGTTCCCGAATCCCGGCTTCAACAGGTGCAGCGAGGTCGGCTGCCCGAACTCGGTGGTCGGGGCCGACTCGTTCAATACCAGGATCAGTCGTGACATACAGGCGGCGTTCTTCGAGGGGGCGGTTCCCCTTGTGCGCGAGCACAATGCCAACGTGGCGGTTCAGCATCTGACCCTGACGTTTTCCGGTCGCTACGACTCCTATTCCAACGTGGAGGTGGACTACCGGCAAACGGCCTCTGGCGAAGCGGGCACCGACAACCCCCAGGATCCGGGTGCGGAGTTCACGTGGAGCGTGGGGCTCGCCTACCAGCCCGCCGACCGGTATCGGTTCAAGGCGGACAGGCGAACGGCCTTCGTCGCACCGCAGCTCAACCAGCTGATCCGGCGTACGCAGGAGCGCCAACCCGCCGGTGCTTTCAGGGGACTGTACTTCATCAAGCCGGACTCGATGGGCCGGACGCAAACCCACAACAACGTGTTCAACAACATCGGCGGCAACGACAAGCTGATACCCGAGACGGCGGACTCCTACAGCTTCTCCATGGAGTGGACGCCCGTTGAGGGACTGTCGCTGCTCGCGGGCTGGAGCGATACGTTGTTCGAGGACCGGATCGCGTTCTTCAGTTCGCTAACGGGCGTCGATCCGGACAATCTGCCGTCCAACGTGATGTATTTTCCGGAAGAGGACATCTACATAAAAGACGAGCGCTACATCAACGTGAGCAGCGTCGAACGGGCCGGCGTGGATCTCGAATTGGGTTACGAGTTGCCGACCGAGAGCGGGATGTTCTCCCTCACCGTGAGGCGTTCCTACACGAACAAGTTCAAGGTCCAGGTGGATGCCTCTACCGACGAAGTCCAGAGCCTGCTCAAGGTCAGGGACGACGCCGCGTCGAGCCGCGATGCGCTGCTGGCACCGGTCCCGGCACACTCGACCTACGCCCAGTTGACGTGGTCGCGCGGTGGCCTGTCGGTCAGCGTCGATGCGCAGGGCTCGAGTGCCAGTAGCATCATACGGTTGGGCAGCACGGACGGTTACATCTACACGACCGACCCGGCGACGATCGTCGACATGGTTGCCGTGTACGACTTCGGCCAGGGCTCGCTGTTCAACGCGCCGTGGTCGGACGGACTACGTGCCACGTTGACCATCAACAACGTAACCGATGCCTTCGCGCGCAACTCGATCACCGATCGTGGCGAGCTTTTGGCGAGGAACCCGGGCCATACCGAGGTCAACGTCATCAACCCGGCCTACGAATGGACCCAGGGACGCGCCTACCGGTTGTCGATCAGCAAGTCGTTGAGCCTGTAGTCCCCGAGAGAATGAGGCAATCAACACCGCCCGGCCCCAAAAGCCGGGCGGTGTTCTTTTTTTGACCGGATTGGGGGATCGCATGATCAAACGTGGTGTGGGTGCTGTCGTTTTCCTTCTGGCGTCATTGTGCGCGGGTGCGGCGGAATACATGATCGTCGGGGATCTCGGAGATGCCGTTCGAGAGGGCGAGGCTGTCCTCACGCGGTCGACCGCGGTGCTGGGGTCAAGCGCCGAGGTTGCGCGGGCGCCCATCGTCGATGGGCGTTTCTTGATCGCCGGCGAACTGACCGACAACATGGGGCGCGTGTCCTTGTCGGCCAAGGATCCGGATGGCAACTCCAAGGGGAGTGTTCAGTTCATCCTCGAACCCGGCGAGATCCGCATTGGCTACGGCAGTCGGGTGGCCGGGCTCACCGTGGACGGCGGGCACTACAACCAAAGCGTGATCGCCGTCTGGCGGGACACTGAGGAATACCGGGACACGCTCGACGACTACGGCGAGGTCATGGGGGCGAAGGCGGATCTCGAGGAGGGGCCTGAACGCGACGCGCTCACCGAGGAAGCCATACGGCTCTACAACGAACTCAACCGGATTCGACGCGAAGCCCTCGGTGCCATCGCCGAATCCGACGACGATCCACTGGCGAGCCTGTTCGCCATGGAGATGGGTGGGCTCGGCGGTACGGCCGCGCTGAATCGGTTGGATCAACTGCAAGCCATCGCCGAGTTGCCGGCGGCGGCGGACGCGTTTCGCGCGCGCACGGAGACCGGCATTCGAATGTCGGAGACCGCGCGCACCGTCGAGGTGGGCGTAACGGTCAAGGATTTCACGGCGGTGGGCCTCGATGGCGAGTCGTATCCGCTCAGGGACACCCTGGCCGAGAACGATGTTGTGCTGATCGAGTTCTGGGCATCTTGGTGCGGGCCTTGTCGGGCGGAGGTGCCGACCCTAAAGACTGCCATGGACCGCTACGACGAGCGCGGATTCGGCATCTACGCCTTTTCGCTGGACGACAACCGCGAGGACTGGGAGGAGGCGTCTGTCGAGGACGGGATCAGCTGGGTGAATACCTGCGATTTCAAGGCCTACGACAGTCCCATTCCCGCGCAGTTTGGGGTCCTCGCCATCCCGATGAACGTCCTGGTCGATGCCGAAGGCGTGATTCTGGCGAAGAATGTACGCGGCGACGAGCTGCTTGCCAAGATCGAGGAGTTGCTCGCCGACGGCTGAGGATCCGCTGCCTGTCGCGAGTACCGCGTTGGAAATGCCCTCGGGTCAGAGGTCCGGGTGGTCGAGTGTCAGCGTCTGACCCTGGACAACGTCGAACCTTGTGGTGATCAGGCCGTCGGGCCACTCAACCTCCAACATATCGACTACGGTCGCATCGGCCAGCCCGAAGATCTGATCCGTCGGGTTCTGCGAGGTGTAGTTGCTGCCAATACTGATCTCGCGAAGTTGCACGGTGGCATCGACGGTCGCGCGTATACGTGCGCCAGCGGCCTCCGTGTTCGGTGGTTTCCCGTTCAATTTCACCTTTAGGTAGTTGCGCCTGGGGGTGTCGTTGCGCCACAGCGTTGCCGAATTCGCCTCGTTGAGGTGTGCTTGAAAGATGTCCAGATCACCGTCGTTGTCGAAGTCGGCGCAGACGATACCGTGGCCCTGCTCGGTATCAACCAGACCCGCCCGAGTCGACTGTTCGCTGAAGGTGCCGTCACCGAGTGCGAGGAAGAGCCGGCTCCTGTCCTCATGGAAATTGCTCGGCTCGAAGGGGACTAGCCAACCATTGGTGTGGTACAGATCCAAGTCCCCGTCGAGATCGAAGTCGGCGAAGCATGACCCCCATCCCCAGCCGCCATCACGGACGCCGGCTGCCTCCGTAGCGTCGGTGAATCGGCCACCGTGGTTGTTGTAGAGGCGGTTGCCGAGTTTGAAGACTTGCCTGCCGTCCTCGTCGGGAGTGCTCCAGATGGAACTCACGAACCAATCAAGATCGCCATCGCCGTCGTAGTCGCCGACCGCCGACCCCATGCCGTTGCGGTCGACGATGACGTCGGGGTCGGTTTCATTCGCGAATGTGCCGTCCCCGTTGTTGACGAAGTACCGGGAGGTCAGGAAGTCGGCCGCGATTAGAAGGTCGGGATAGCGGTCGTCGGTAATGCGCGCGAACGTCGGCGTGAACGTGTAGTCGAAGTCTCCGCCGAGGGACGAACCGACCGGGTCGGGCGCGATGATCTCTTCGGCGATGCCCGAGACCAGGCTCACGTCGGTGAATCGGATTCCCTCGTCGGTCGTGTCGTTACGCCAAAGGTGCTCGGTGTTGACGCTTGCGCCCGCTTCCCGGGGCGTCCCCCAATGGGTAAGGAACATGTCCAGGTCGCCATCGAGGTCGTAGTCCCCGAAAGCAGCGGACAACGTGTATTGGGAGGCGATCTGGTCGACACCCGAACCTCGCGTGACGTCGCTGAACGTGCCATCGCCGTTGTTCCGGAAAAGGAACGAGGGGTCGTGCTCTAGCCCACCGACGAACAGGTCCAGATCGCCGTCGCCGTCCATGTCGGCGAAGGTCGGACCGCTATGGCGATAGTTCTCGTCGTCCCCCTTGGTGTTTGCGACGCCGGCTTCGTGGGCTAGGTCTTGGAAGCGATTGTTGCCGAGATTCCTGTAGAGGAGGTTGTGCCCGATATCGCCACGCACGACGAAGAGGTCCACTAGGCCGTCGCCGTCGTAGTCGCCTGCCGCCACGCCACCACCGAATTCCTCGGGTTCCGATCCGGGGATCGGATTGACATAGCCGTGCCGGTAGCTGATTCCGGAGGCCGACGTCGCATCGTTAAACCGCGCAGTTACTGTCACCTCCGGTGGAGGCGGGGGGGGGGGGGGGGGGGGGGGGGGGGGGGGGGGGGGGGGGGGGGGGGGG
>JAPPGK010000109.1 GCA_028821405.1 Gammaproteobacteria bacterium
TTCCCGACCCGGCGGGGTGCGAGCATGAGGAGGTTCTCCAAGCGCTCCAGCGCCGTCCACAACTGGTCGACCTCCTGCTGCCGCCCGTACAGATCGTCCCCGATCACGGGCGGCCCGGTTACGTTCCGTGTCATGGTTCCAAACCACCACCCGATGGCCGGACATTATCTCGCAATGAGAGTTTTGGCAATAGATGTTTTGCCAAATGGTTCTGTCCAGGGACATGATCTCCCACGCTGGCGTATCAGCGCCGCAGGGGCCCGATCAAACTATCTCGATGTCCTTCGATCCAGGCGTTGCCTAAAGCCAATGCCGCTTGCCACCGGGATGGGGAACCCCGTTGGCACCGCATTGAGTCAGATTCGCAGAGCCGTCCCTCGATCCCGCGTTTACAGGTACCGCACACCGCCAGGTGCCGGCGTCACCCGCCGGTTTGAACCTCATTCTATTGCATGGTGATTAGCCATGTTCCATCGTGTCGCGCAAAATTTATTGGGCATCAATTTCGCAATCGTGCTATTTTCTTGGTTATGAACCATCTAAGAACGCAACGCTTAAAGCCTCTCCTCGACACGGTCCCACCCGGCTTCGTGGTGGACACGCCTTGGCTCACCGCCCGTGGCATCGACCCGAAGTCCATCCACGACTACGTCGCCCGCGGCTGGCTCGAACGCCTCGTCCGCGGGGTGTACCGCCGTCCGGCGCCGCAAGGCACGCCGGCCGACGGCGGCGATCTATGGGCAATCCTTCTCCTTTCCCTGCAACGGCTCATGAACTACGCCGTCCACCTCGGCGGCGAAAGCGCTCTCGACCTCGCCGGCCATGCGCATTACCTGAACCTCGGAGGGACCCCGCGCGTGCGATTCTACGGCGACGTGCCGTCCTGGCTGAGACGTCTACCGGCGGCGACGGAGATCGTCGTCCGCCGACGCGCCCTCTTCGGCGACGATCCCGTCGGCATCGAGGAGTTCGATACTAGGGCCGGCGCGATGGTCGACGTGTGGCGATGGCCAGTCTGGGCGTCGTCTCCCGAACGCGCCATCCTCGAAGCGCTCGACGAATTGCCGCGCCACGCGAGCTTCGACAACCTCGACAAGGTCTTCGAGGGACTGGTGTCGCTGCGGCCCCGCCGGCTTACGACGCTGCTCGGCGCATGCCGCAGCGTCAAGGTCCGCAGGCTGTTCTTCGTCTTCGCGGACCGGCACGGCCACGGGTGGCGCAACCACCTCGACGCCTCGAGCATCGACTTCGGGTCCGGGCCACGGGCCCTTGTCGACGGCGGACGATTCCATCCGGACTACCGCATCTCCGTGCCCGAAACGCTGTTACCCCCGCAGCCCCGACCCGCGGATGGCGATGCTTGACCGCTACTTGGCACAGGTCCGTCTACTGCTGAGCGTCCTGCCCGCGATCAGGCACGAGACGGCGTTTGCGCTCAAGGGCGGCACGGCCATCAATCTGTTCTACCGTGACCTGCCAAGGTTGTCCGTCGACCTCGACCTGACCTGGCTGCCAGTCGCGGACCGCCGCTCGTCGCTCCGGGACATCGACGACGCTCTCGACCGCATCGCGGCCACCACCGCGCGTCACCCACGAGTCGAGGCGACCCGGGTTGCCGGAGGCGGAGCCGCCGACACGCGCGTCATGGTCCGGGAGGGCCGGGCGCAGGTGAAGATCGAGACCTCCCCCGTCGCACGCGGCGCGGTGTATCCGGCGCGGTCGATGCCGACGTCCGAGATGGTGACGGAGCGCTTTGGGTTCTACGAAGCGAACGTGCTGGCCTTCGAAGACCTCTATGGCGGGAAGCTCCACGCGGCCCTCGATCGCCGGCACCCGCGCGACCTCTTCGACGTGAAGCTGCTTTACGAGCACGAGGGCCTGACCGACGATCTGTTCCGCGTGTTCATGGTCTACGTAGCAGGCTCGGGCCGACCCATGCACGAGCTCCTAGCCCCGCCGGCGCCTCTGAGGGCAGACCTCTACGACGAAGATTTCGTCGGCATGACCCGCGAAGCGGTTTCCCTGGATGCGCTCGCCGACATGGCCCGGACCTTGCACACCGACATCAGGTCACGCCTGAACGGCGATGTCGCGGACTTCCTGCTCTCCCTCCACGACGCGGAGCCGGACTTCGGGCTGCTCGGCCTCCCCAACGCAGCGGACCTTCCGGCCGTTCTCTGGAAGCTGGTCAATCTGAAGAAGCTCAAGGACACAAATCCGGCGAAGCATGCGGCACAGCGCAGCGCGTTGGAACGACTGTTCCAGTGACGGCGACAACGCGCGGGTAAGTGGACGGTTCTCCCGCTGTACGTCATGACTAGGTCCTGCTCAACCTGTGAATCCTCGACCCACGGCGCGGTGGCCCGCCAAGCCGTTAAACGTGGTCCCGCGGGATCACGCTTCCACCTCGATGGGCGCGTTGACCAACAAACGCCACTCTCGACGCCGACGGATCAGTCGTTTAAAGAGTCTCGCGAGACGTTCCTCGTGCGGGGAGCGTCCGACTGAGACCCCACGCACCGTCCGACGAACTCCGCGAAGGGCACGATGTCCCGATCCACACTCGCCGCCTCGAGCGCGGCCATGTACGGTCGCCGGTCCTCCACCCGGATCGTGGTCCAAGGGTATCCACCCGACGCCAGCATCATGTTCATCAGAAACCGGGCTAGGCGTCCGTTGCCGTCCGGATAGGGATGGATATAGCCAAAAAGCCAATGCCCCAGCACCGCACGCACGGCCGGCTCGCGCTCCTGCTCCAGCAACTCGAAAAGCGTCTCCATGGACTCCGCAACGACTTCGAGGCGCGGCGGGACGTGCCGCGAGCCTCGCAGGAACACCGGTCGGTTGCGATACCCGGCCAACTCCCCTGCCCCGTACGGTCCCGCCGCCACGAACGGCTGGAACATCTCGAAATACCACCGGCCGTGGACCAAGCGGAACGCGGCGCTCGCATCGGCACCGCCGAGGACCTCGTCGATCGACGCGCACACAGCCTGGAACGCCTGCCAGTAGCCGCGCGCGGCCAGTGCGTCCCGTTGCCCCTGATCGTCGGCCACCGCCTCCGGATTCCAGGTCCCTGACCGCACGCGCTCGATTAGTTTGGGCGTCACCCGATAGCCCTCGATCGACAGCGAGTGGTAGGCGTCGTCAAGATACGCCGCCGTCACACCGTCGAGATACTGGCGCCGGGCAGAATCGCCGGACGGCAGGCCCGGCGCCCCTGGAAAAACGGCCAGGACGGACCCGCGCGAACGCGCCCACAGCTCTCGCAGACGACCGACGATCGGCGCTTCGAACCCCCGCACGGCCGCCGCTGGCGGGCCGTCCCCTACTTCGTCCGCGAACGGGTGTTCCGCGACAATCAAGGTGAGAACGCAGCGACAATCAAGATGAGAAAGCCGAT
>JAPPGK010000067.1 GCA_028821405.1 Gammaproteobacteria bacterium
GCAGCGGTCTCCAAAACCGCAGGTTGGGGGTTCGAGTCCCTCCTGGCCTGCCACCGACCGGATAGCGGACGCATGCGGACATCGTTGGGAGCCTTGGCAGGGGAGAGCGGGATCATCGTCGATTGGCTGAAATGGATCGTCGTGATGGTGCTCGTCGCCGCCGGTGTCGTGGGCAACTGGTACTTCGGCGACTCGCCGTTCATCTACCGGGCGCTGGCCCTCGTCGCGTTGGCGCTGGTGGCCGGCTTTACGGCGTTGCAGACCGAGCGCGGTCAGCGGGTCTGGAACCTGGCGCGTGAAGCCAGGACCGAACTGCGTCGGGTGGTGTGGCCGACCCGGGGAGAAACAACCCAAACGACGGCCATCGTGTTGATTCTCATTCTGCTCTTCGCATTGATCCTATGGGGACTCGACTCCGGTTTGAGTTTCCTCGTCAAGCAGGTGATCGGTTGATGCGCTGGTACGTGGTACATGCCTATTCGGGCTTCGAGAAAGCCGTGGCGCGATCGCTCAAGGAGCGCATCGACCTGTCCCCCTTGAAGGAACACTTCGACGAGGTGCTGGTGCCGACGGAGGAGGTCGTGGAAATGCGCGCCGGGCAGAAGCGACGCAGCGAACGCAAGTTCTTTCCGGGCTACGTACTGGTCCACATGGACCTCAACAACGACACCTGGCACTTGGTCAAGGAGACGCCGCGGGTGATGGGTTTCATCGGCGGTCGTGCCGATGAGCCGGCGCCGCTTTCCGATGCCGAGGCGCAGGCGATCCTCGCCCGGGTACAGGAGGGCAGCGAGAAGGCGACGCCGAAGACGATGTTCGAACCGGGCGAACTGGTTCGGGTCATCGATGGACCGTTCAACGATTTCAACGGCGTCGTCGAGGAAGTCAACTACGAGAAGAGCCGGATGGTCGTCGCGGTCACCATCTTCGGGCGCTCGACGCCGGTGGAACTGGATTTCTCGCAGGTGGAGAAAGGCTGATGGCGAAGAAAGTCGAAGCCTATGTAAAGCTCCAGGTGCCGGCCGGGCAGGCCAATCCCGCGCCGCCGGTGGGGCCGGCGCTGGGCCAGCACGGCGTCAACATCATGGAGTTCTGCAAGGCGTTCAACGCCGAAACCCAGCGCCAGGAGGCGGGGTTGCCGGTGCCCGTGGTGCTCACCGTGTACAGCGACCGTTCGTTCACGTTCATCACGAAGACGCCCCCCGCCTCGGTCCTGTTGCGCAAGGCGGCGAACATCGACAAGGGATCGGGCACGCCCAACACCGAGAAGAAGGGCAAGGTGACGCGCGCGCAACTCGAGGAGATCGCCCGCATCAAGATGCCCGACCTCACCGCTCGGGATCTCGACGCGGCCGTGAAGACCATCGCCGGCAGCGCACGCAGCGCCGGGATTGAAGTCGACGAGGCCGTCACAACGGTTGTGGACGGACAGGGAGGTTAGCGATGGCCAAGACCAGCAAGCGAATGCGCGCGATCAACGAGAAGCTGGACCGCACCAAGGTCTATCCCATCGAAGAGGCCGTTGCGCTGCTCAACGATCTCGCGAAAGCCGGATTCGCCGAGTCGATCGACGTCTCGGTGAACCTGGCCGTGGATCCCCGGAAGTCCGATCAGTCCGTTCGCGGTGCAACGACGTTGCCCCACGGCTCCGGGAAAGCGGTCCGGGTCGCCGTGTTCACCCAGGGCGACAATGCCGACAAGGCCGTCGCCGCCGGCGCGGACGTGGTGGGCCTTGAAGACTTGGCGGAACGGGTGAACGGCGGCGAACTGGATTTCGACGTGGTGATCGCAAGTCCCGACGCCATGCGCGTGGTCGGTGCGCTGGGTCGGGTACTGGGGCCGCGGGGGCTCATGCCGAACCCCAAGACCGGTACCGTTACCGCGGATGTGGAGACTGCGGTCAAGAACGCCAAGTCGGGGCAGGTGCAGTTTCGGGCCGACCGCGGCGGCATCGTCCACGGCCGCGTCGGCACCGTGGGGTTCGAGCCGCAGCAGGTCAGGGAGAACCTCGAAGCGCTGCTTCAGGATCTGCGCCGGGCGAGACCGGCCTCATCGAAGGGGCACTACCTGAAGAAGATCACCTTGTCGACGACGATGGGACCGGGCATCCGCATCGACGAGTCGTCGCTCGCGGTCTAGCGGCACGCCACACACCGAAGAGGTTGCGATCAAGCGATGGCACTGCAACTCGAACAGAAACAAGCGATCGTCGCCGACGTGAATGCAGCGGCGGGCAACGCCCTGGCCGCGGTTGTCGCCGATCATCGGGGCGTCAACGTCGCCGAGATGACCGACCTGCGCCGACGCGCGCGCGAAGCCGGCGTGTACCTGCGGGTGGTCCGCAACACGCTCTTGAAACGGGCGGTCGTGGGTACCGAGTACGAGTGCCTGGCAGAGGTGGCGGCCGGACCGACGATGTTGGCGTTCTCCAACGACGATCCGGGGTCCGCGGCGCGCCTGCTGAAGGAAGCGGCGCGCGACATCGAGGAACTCGACGTCAAGGCCATCGCCATCGGCGGGGAGCTGCTGCCGGCGAACGACATCGACCGGATCGCATCCCTGCCCACCCGCGATGCTGCGATCGCCATGCTCATGGCAGTGATGCAGGCACCGATCGCCAAGCTCGCGCGAACGCTTAAGGAGGTTCCTGGGAAGTTGACGAGAACCTTGGCCGCCGTCGGCGACTCAAAGGAGTCCTAGCCGATCGGCGCTTAACGGTACCAACCATTGAACTTAAGTTGAGGAGTCAAGCTTTATGGCTTTGTCGAAAGACGATATCTTAAACGCCATTGCGGACATGAGCGTCATGGACGTCGTGGAACTGGTCCGCTCCATGGAGGAGAAGTTCGGCGTATCCGCGGCGGCAGCACAGGCCGTCGTGGCACCGGCAGGCGTGGGCGGATCCGATGAACCCGACGCCGGCGGGGAGGAGCAGACCGAATTTGCCGTCGTGCTCGCCGGTATTGGCGACAAGAAGGTCAACGTCATCAAGGCTGTCCGTGCGATCACTGGTCTAGGCCTGAAGGAAGCCAAGGCCCTCGTTGACGAGGCGCCTTCGCCGCTCAAGGAAGGTGTAAGCAAAGACGAATCGGAGGAGATAAGGAAGCAGTTGGAAGACGCAGGCGCGTCCGTGGAAATCAAGTAGATCACGGCCGCGCGATTTGAATCGGATCTGCTTCGCCCGCGCCCTTGAGGCGTTGGCCGAGACCGTTCGGCTAGTCCGGACGAGGGACGTATGGGACTCGCCCCGTGCGCATTGGGTTCAGTGCGCGCGGGTTTTCGCGTCCGCGGCCCACGACGACATCGGCGAATCGATCCTTGCCGATGGGCTACGCACGATACGGCGCGGTCGTTCCGCTCTGCACGTTAGCTAACCACCGAAAAGCGCCGCTGACAAGGGCAACGAAACACTTAACGACTCTTAACTATCACTCTCATCTGACCCACGGGAACTCTAATGGCGTACAGTTTCACTGAAAAAAAGCGCATCCGCAAAGACTTCGGCAACCTCCCCGAAGCCATGGAAATCCCATACCTGCTGTCGATCCAGGTGGATTCCTACGGCAAGTTCCTGCAGCGCGGTGTCAGGGCGTCGAGGCTTGCCGACGTCGGGCTCCACGCGGCCTTCCGCTCGGTGTTCCCGATCGTCAGCTACTCCGGCAACGCCGCCCTGGAGTACGTCGACTACCGGCTGGGCGAACCGCCCTTCGACGTTCGCGAATGCGTGCTGCGAACGTTGACCTACGCGGCGCCGCTCAGGGTGCGCGTACGGCTCATCATCTACGACCGCGATTCCGCCAACAAATCGGTCAAGGACGTCAAGGAACAGGAAGTGTACATGGGCGAGATTCCGCTCATGACCGAGAACGGCACCTTCATCATCAACGGCACGGAACGCGTGGTGGTCTCGCAGTTGCACCGTTCGCCGGGTGTTTTCTTCGACCATGACAAGGGCAAGACGCACTCCTCCGGCAAGTTTCTCTACAACGCCCGCATCATCCCGTACCGCGGATCGTGGCTCGACTTCGAATTCGACCCGAAGGACGCGGTCTACGTGCGCATCGATCGCAAGCGCAAGCTGCCCGCCACGATCATCCTGCGCGCGCTCGACTACTCCTCCGAGCAGATTCTCGGCATGTTCTTCGACAACAACGTCTTCCATGTCAAGAAAGGCGGCTTCTCGATGGATCTCATCGCGGAGCGCCTGCGCGGCGACGTGGCCACGTTCGATATCAAGGGATCGTCGGGCGAAGTGCTCGTGGAACTGGGTCGCCGGATCACTGCTCGCCATGTCCGGCTCCTGGAGCAGTCGGGTCTGCGACGCTTGGACGTCCCGCGGGACTACCTCCTCGGTCGCATCGTCGCCAAGGATATCGTTGACAAGGAGACGGGCGAGATAGTCGTCTCGTGCAACACCGCCCTTACCGATGAAGTCCTCGACACGCTGGTCGAGGCCGGCGTCAAACGCATCCACACGATCTACACCAACGATCTCGACTGCGGACCGTTCATCTCGGACACGCTCACCATCGACGTGACCAGCAACCGTCTCGAGGCGCTGGTGGAGATCTACCGCATGATGCGGCCGGGCGAACCGCCGACCAAGGAGGCCGCGGAGAACCTGTTCAACAACCTGTTCTTCGCCCCGGAGCGCTACGACCTATCCGCCGTCGGCCGCATGAAGTTCAACCGCCGGCTGGGCAGGGATCGCATCACCGGCCCGGGCATTCTCACAAACCCCGACATCATCGACGTCCTCAAGACGCTCATCGAGATCAAGAACGGCAAGGGCGCCGTGGACGACATCGACCACCTGGGCAATCGACGCGTCAAGTCCGTGGGCGAAATGGCGGAGAACCAGTTCCGCGTCGGCCTCATCCGGGTGGAGCGAGCGGTCAAGGAACGCCTGTCCATGGCCGAGTCCGAGGGCCTCATGCCCCAGGACATGATCAACGCGAAACCGGTGGCTGCCGCCATCAAGGAGTTCTTCGGTTCGAGCCAGCTATCGCAGTTCATGGACCAGACGAACCCCTTATCGGAGGTCACCAACAAGCGTCGCGTGTCGGCATTGGGACCAGGGGGCCTGACCCGGGAACGCGCCGGCTTCGAAGTCCGGGACGTGCATCCGACCCACTACGGCCGAATCTGTCCCATCGAGACGCCGGAAGGTCCGAACATCGGGCTCATCAACTCGCTGGCCGCGTACGCGCGTACCAACCAATACGGATTCCTGGAGACCCCCTATCGCCGGGTGGAGGACGGTTGCGTGGTGGACGAGGTGCGCATCACCGTTCCGGGCGCGAGCGGGTTCCGCGTCGGCGAGGTGGTGAAGCGCACGGACGCCGAAGCGGCGAACACCGAGCTTGGCGATGGCGCCGAAGCGGCTCAATACGAAACGCACTGCCGTTACCTGTCGGCCATCGACGAGGCGGAGCATGTCATCGCCCAGGCCAATTCCATCCTCGACGAGTCGGGACGTTTCCGCGAGGATCTCGTGGACGTGCGCCACCAGAACGAGTTCACGAAGATGGCGCCGGACAAGATCGACTACATGGACGTTTCGCCGAAGCAGCTCGTCTCCGTCGCCGCGGCGTTGATTCCCTTCCTGGAGCACGATGACGCCAACCGGGCGCTCATGGGATCCAACATGCAGCGCCAGGCGGTGCCGACCATTCGTACCGAGACGCCGCTCGTGGGCACGGGCATCGAACGCCACGTCGCACGTGACTCCGGTGTCTGCGTGATCGCGGCGCGCGGGGGCCTAGTGGACTCCGTGGACGCGGCACGGATCGTGGTGCGGGTCGACGACGACGAGATGACCGCCGCGGGGGACGCCGGGGTGGATATCTACAACCTGACGAAGTTCACGCGCTCCAACCAGAACACCTGCATCAACCAGCGGCCACTGGTCAAGGAGGGTGATCGGATCTCGGCGCGGGACATTCTCGCCGACGGACCGTCGGTGGACACGGGTGAGTTGGCCTTGGGCCAGAACATGCGTATCGCCTTCATGCCGTGGAACGGCTACAACTTCGAGGACTCGATCCTGATTTCCGAACGCGTGGTGCAGGAAGACCGCTTCACCAGCGTGCACATCCAGGAACTGACCTGCAGTGCGCGGGACACCAAGCTCGGACCGGAGGAGATCACCTGCGACATTCCCAACGTCGGCGAGTCGGCGTTGGCGAAGCTCGACGAGTCGGGGATCGTCTACGTCGGCGCGGAAGTCGCGCCCGGCGACATCCTGGTGGGCAAGGTCACGCCGAAAGGCGAGACCCAGCTCACGCCGGAGGAGAAACTGCTGCGGGCGATATTCGGCGAGAAAGCGTCGGATGTGAAGGACACGTCGTTGCGGGTTCCCACCGGGGTGCGCGGCACCGTGATCGACGTCCGAATCTTCACCCGGGACGGACTCGAGAAGGACAAGCGTGCGTTGGACATCGAGCGCATGGAACTCGAGGAGATCAAGAAGGACCTCGACGACGAGTACCGCATCGTGGAGGGTGCGACCTTCGAGCGGCTGCGCGAAGCCCTGTGCGGCAACACGTCGGCCAGCGCACCGGACTTGGAGCGCGGCACGGAGGTGACCGAGGAATACCTCCAAGGACTGAGCCCCGACCAGTGGTTCCGGGTGCGGATGGCCGACGATGCCTTGAACGACCAGCTCGACAAGGCGGAAAGGCAGCTCAAGGCGCGACGCCGGGAGCTCGATGCGGTGTTCGCCGACAAGAAATCCAAGATCGAAGGCGGCGACGATCTGCGACCCGGCGAGCTCAAGTTCGTGAAGGTATATCTCGCCATCAAGCGGCGCATCCAACCCGGCGACAAGATGGCGGGGCGGCACGGAAACAAGGGTGTCGTTTCGGTGATCATGCCGGTCGAGGACATGCCCTTCGACGAGAACGGGGAACCGGTGGACATCGTCCTGAACCCGTTGGGCGTACCGTCCCGGATGAATGTCGGCCAGGTGCTCGAGACGCACTTGGGCTGGGCGGCGAAGGGCGTCGGCGAGCAGATCGGCAAGCTCTTGGATGTCGGCGAAGGCTCGAAGTCGAGCATTGCCCAGCGCGCCGCGTCGGTGCGCGGCTACTTGGACAAGGTCTACAACGGCGACGAACCGGCCAACGGTCGCGGCGAGGACTTGAGCTCGCTTGACGACCCGGAGATCCTGGAACTTGCCGAGAACCTTCGCGACGGCGTGCCCATCGCGACGCCGGTGTTCGATGGCGCCCGCGAAGACGACATCCGCAACCTGCTCGAACTGGCTGGTTTGCCGAGCAGCGGCCAGACCGTGCTTCACGACGGTCGGACGGGGGATCCGTTCGACCGTCCGGTAACCGTCGGCTACATGTACATGCTGAAACTGGACCACCTGGTGGACGACAAGATGCATTGCCGCTCTACGGGTTCGTACAGCCTCGTCACGCAGCAGCCGTTGCAGGGCAAGGCGCAGTTCGGCGGTCAGCGGTTCGGCGAGATGGAGGTTTGGGCACTCGAAGCCTACGGTGCCGCCTATACCCTGCAGGAAGTGCTGACGGTCAAGTCGGACGACGTCACCGGACGCACAAAAATGTACAAAAACATCGTCGACGGCGACTTCGAGATGGACCCCGGGATGCCGGAATCCTTCAACGTGCTCGTGAAGGAGATCCGCTCGCTCGGGATCGATATCGACCTGCACCGGGAATGACTCGACCAAGCGCTACGTTGCGAAAGAACAAGGAACCAAGGGAACATGAAAGACCTCATCAATCTGTTTAGGACCCAAGGCGCTCCGGACGAGTTCGACAGTCTGAGGATCGGACTGGCCTCGCCGGAGATGATCCGCTCGTGGTCCTTCGGCGAAGTCAAGAAACCCGAGACCATCAACTACCGCACGCTCAAGCCGGAACGGGATGGCTTGTTCTGCGCGCGGATCTTCGGTCCGACCAAGGACTACGAGTGTCTTTGCGGCAAGTACAAGCGCCTCAAGCACCGCGGCGTCATGTGCGAGAAATGCGGCGTGGAAGTGACCCTCTCGAAGGTCCGCCGGGAACGCATGGGGCGCATCGAATTGGCGAGCCCGGTCGCCCATATCTGGTTCCTCAAGTCGCTGCCGTCGCGCATCGGACTGTTGCTCGACGCGGGCTACGGCGAGGACAGCCATGGCAAGCTCGATGGCTGGAAGGCGGGCCAGCGCTACGCCCCGGGGGACATGGTCGCCCACCTGTCGAAGCGCTATACCTGCCGCGAAGACCACGTGGCATCGCAGGACCACCGACCCGGCCTCGCCCCGAACCTGTGGACCGAGCGTCGCTACATCGGCACGCTGCGTTCCGTCGAGAGCGTGCTCTATTTCGAGAACCATGTCGTGACCGACGCGGGCACCGTGCCCGGCATCGAAGCCGGCATGCTGCTCACGGACGAGGAGTACTACGAAGAAATCGAGCGCTACGGCGACGACTTCTCGGCGATGATGGGCGGCGAAGCCGTTCGCGAACTCCTAACGGCCCTCGACCTCGATAGCCGCGTCGAACAGGTTGCCGAGCAGGTCCGCACGTCGACTTCGGAGACGAAGCGCAAGAAGCTCTCCAAGAGCTTGAAGCTCATGGAGGCATTCCAGTCGAGCGCCAGCGGCAAGGCCAACAAGCCCGAATGGATGATCCTGACGGTGCTACCTGTGCTGCCGCCGGATCTCCGGCCCCTGGTTCCCCTGGACGGCGGCCGTTTCGCGACCTCCGACTTGAACGATCTCTATCGGCGGGTCATCAACCGCAACAACCGCTTGAAGCGACTGCTCGACCTGAACGCGCCCGACATCATCGTGCGCAACGAAAAACGCATGTTGCAGGAGGCCGTGGATGCACTGCTCGACAACGGTCGTCGCGGGCGGGCGATCACGGGCACCAACCGACGCCCGTTGAAGTCCCTCGCGGACATGATCAAGGGCAAGCAGGGACGGTTCCGGCAGAACCTGCTGGGCAAACGGGTCGACTACTCGGGCCGAACGGTGATCGTGGTCGGTCCTACCCTCAAGCTGCACCAGTGCGGGTTGCCCAAGAAGATGGCGCTGGAACTTTTCAAGCCTTTCATTTTCGGCAAGCTGGAACTCCGTGGACTCGCCACCACCATCAAGTCGGCCAAACGGATGGTGGAACGGGAAACCGCCGAGGTCTGGGACATTCTCGCGGAGGTTATCCGCGAGCATCCGGTGCTGCTCAACCGGGCGCCGACGCTGCACAGGCTTGGAATCCAGGCGTTCGAGCCGCTGCTCATCGAGGGCAACGCCATTCAACTGCATCCCCTGGTCTGCGCCGCGTTCAACGCGGACTTCGACGGCGACACCATGTCCGTGCATGTGCCGTTGACCCTCGAGGCACAGTTGGAAGCCCGGGCACTCATGATGTCGACCAACAATGTGCTGTCGCCCGCCAGCGGCGAGCCGATCATCGTGCCTACCCACGACGTCGTATTGGGTCTCTACTACATGACCCGCGACAGGACCGGCGCAACGGGCGAAGGCATGTCCTTCACCGATGTCGCCGAGGTTACCCGGGCGTTCGAGACCGGAAAGGTCGACCTGCACGCCAAGGTGAAGGTGCGCATCCGCGCGAACGACGAAGACGAGCAACCTTCGCTGGTCGAAACCACGGTGGGACGGGCATTGCTCTACGAACTGGTGCCGAAGGAACTACCGTTCGAGCTGGTCAACGAGCCGCTCGACCGGCGCGCGATCTCCGCACTGATCAATGCCTGCTACCGGAACGTGGGCCTCAAGGAGACCGTCGTCTTCGCCGACCAGCTCATGTACACGGGGTTCCACTACTCGACGTCTTCCGGGGCGTCGATCGGTATCGAGGACTTCGTGATCCCCGAAGACAAGGCGGCGATCATCACCAGCGCGCGAGAGGAAGTCGCCGAGATCGAGTCCCAATACGCGTCGGGCCTCGTGACCCAGGGCGAGAAGTACAACAAGGCCGTGGACATCTGGTCCCGGGCCGAGGACCTCGTGTCGCAGTCCATGATGAAGGGGATCTCCACCGAGACCGCGATCGACCTCAACGGCCGGGAGTTCGACCACGAGTCGTTCAATTCCGTCTACATCTATTCCGATTCCGGCGCCCGGGGTTCCCAGGCGCAGATACGGCAACTGGCCGGCATGCGCGGCCTGATGACCCGGCCCGATGGCAGCATCATCGAGACCCCGATCATCGCCAACTTCCGGGAAGGCTTGACGGTGAACGAGTACTTCATTTCGACGCACGGCGCCCGCAAGGGACTCGCCGATACCGCGTTGAAGACGGCAAACTCGGGATACCTGACGCGTCGGCTCGTCGACGTGGCGCAGGACCTCGTGGTCACCGAGCGCGACTGCGGCACCGACCGCGGGCTGGTGATGACCGCCCTTATCGAAGGCGGCGATGTCGTTGAGCCCCTCGCGGCGCGAGTGCTCGGCCGCGTGGTCGCCCGGGCCGTCCTCGATGTGGACGGCGAGCAGGAGTGCATCCCGAAGGGCACGATGCTCGATGAAGCCTGGGTCGACAGCTTGGAACACATGGGAGTCGACGAGATCACGGTGCGGTCGCCGATCACCTGCGGGACCCGCTACGGCGTCTGCGCGGAGTGCTACGGGCGCGACCTGGCCCGCGGACACAAGGTGAACGTGGGCGAAGCCGTGGGCGTGATCGCGGCACAGTCCATCGGCGAGCCGGGTACGCAGCTGACGATGCGGACCTTCCACATCGGTGGGGCCGCGTCCCGTGCCACCGCGAGCGACAGCGTACAGGTGCGTTTCGGCGGTGCGGTGCGGATGCACAACCTAAAGCACGTGGAACGCACGTCCGGCGAACTGGTCGCGGTCTCGCGTTCCGGCGAAATCGCGGTCGTCGACGAGCACGGACGGGAGCGTGAACGCTACAAGCTGCCCTATGGCGCGTTCATCACCGTGCGCGAAAACGACGTCGTGGATGCCGGTCAGGTGATCGCCAACTGGGATCCCCACACCCACCCGATCATCACCGAGGTCGAAGGCCGTGTCGTGTTCGAAGACATGGAGGAGGGCTTGTCGGTGAATCGCCAAATGGACGAACTCACCGGCCTGTCCAGTATTTCGGTGCTTGATCCGAAGGATCGGCCGACGGCAGGCAAGGACTTGCGTCCGGGCGTGCGTTTGGTGGACGGCGACGGCGAGGCCGTCAATCTGGCCAACACCGACGTGCCCGCGCACTACTTCCTGGCGGATAACGCGATTCTCAACGTCGAGGACAACGCGTCGGTGGGCGTCGGCGACATCATTGCCCGGATTCCGCAGGAAGGCTCGAAGACCCGCGACATTACCGGCGGTTTGCCGCGGGTAGCCGACCTCTTCGAAGCTCGCCGGCCGAAGGAGCCGGGGATCCTCGCGGAAGCCACCGGTACGGTCAGTTTCGGCAAGGAAACGAAGGGCAAGCGACGTTTGGTCGTCACCGGCGAGGGACTGCGGGCCGAGACCACGGGACGCCTCGAGATCCGCGACAAGGACCGCACCCTGGCAATAACCACCAGCGACGGCGAGGAGTTCACAACGTCGATTCCGCAATCCCATCGACTTGCTGCAACCGAGGGCCAGGACGTGAAGCGGGGCGAAATCCTCACCCACGAGGTGGTGGAGACCTTGATTCCGAAGTGGCGGCAGATCTCGGTATTCGAAGGTGAGCACGTTGAGCGTGGCGAAGTGATTTCGGAGGGTCCCGAGAGTCCTCACGACATCCTGCGCTTGAAGGGTGTTGCCGAACTGGCGAAGTACATCATCTACGAAATCCAGGAGGTGTACCGGCTGCAGGGCGTCACCATCAACGATAAGCACATCGAGACCATCGTCCGCCAGATGCTGCGCAAGGTGGAGATCACCGATCCCGGTGATTCGGACTACATCCGAGGCGAACAGGCCGAGTATGTGAATGTGCTCATCGAGAACGAACGCCTGGCAGGCCATGACCTCAAGCCAGTGGAATACGAGCGCATCCTGCTCGGCATCACCAAGGCCTCGTTGGCGACGGAGTCGTTCATCTCGGCGGCATCGTTCCAGGAGACGACCCGCGTGCTCACCGAAGCGGCGGTGACGGGCAAGCGGGACTTCCTGCGTGGGTTGAAGGAGAACGTCGTGGTTGGCCGGCTGATTCCGGCCGGCACGGGTTTGAACTACCACCAGGAACGCAAGCAGCGTCGCGAGGAGGAAGCCCAGGCCCGTTTGGCACGGGAGCAGGGCGCCACTGCCGACGAGATCGAACAGGCGTTGTCGGAGGCGTTGAGTTCGAGTTGACCTGACCCCGCGGGACGGGCTTGTCCCGTCCCGCGTCGCGTCGAGGCGGGCGAAGCGTCTTGTGCTTGCCTTGCGCCCCGTTCAACGCGGGTAGTGAACCAGCGGATTTGCTCCCGTCGAACGGTGTGGTTCAATGTCGGGGATAGGGCAGGGAACCAGCAGTAGCGCGGGTAGGTGCACGACCAGGGAAGCCTACTGCCACGTGAACCCATCGTCATGTACGACTTTCAGACGCTGCGCGGTGATCTTTTCGGCGGCATCACCGCCACGGTCGTGGCGCTCCCCGTTGCACTGGGCTTCGGGGTCGCGTCCGGCCTAGGTGCGGCGGCGGGCCTCTACGGGGCCATTGCAGCCGGTTTCTTCGCGGCCCTGTTCGGGGGTACGCGATCGCAGGTATCGGGACCGACGGCGCCGATGACCGTCGCGATGGCCGTGATCGTCGCCGGCTATGCGGGGGGCGATCTCGGCAAAGCGCTGACCGTGGTCATCATGGCCGGCTTCCTGCAGGTCTTGCTGGGTCTATCCGGAATCGGCCGCTTCGTCGCGTATACGCCGCACGTCGTGGTGTCGGGCTTCATGTCGGGCATCGGCATGATCGTCGTGATCATGCAGGTCTTGCCGTTCCTCGGCGCGGCGGCGGTACCGGGTGGCGCGCTCGGCGTGGTCACCGCATTGCCGGCGGCCCTCGCCGAGATCAAAGTCAGTGCGCTGGTCATTGGCGCGGCAACCCTTGCCGTGGCGGTTCTGTGGCCGCACCGGTTCGCAAGGGTTCTTCCGGCCCCGCTCGTTGCGCTATTGGTGGGCACTCTCCTCGGTGTCCTCTGGCTGACCGATGCACCGGGGATCGGGGACGTGCCGACGGGGTTGCCAGCCCTTCATTTCGAACTGCCGGCATTGAGTTTCATGGCGCGCGCCGTGGAACCGGCCCTTATCCTGGCCTTGCTGGGCGCTGTGGACAGTTTGCTCGTGTCGCTGGTAGCCGACTCGCTGACACGCACCCAGCACCACCCCAACCGCGAACTGGTCGGACAGGGGGTGGGCAACATCGTCGCCGGGTTGATCGGGGGTGTGCCGGGCGCAGGTTCGCCGGTGTTGACGGTGACCAACATCCGGGCGGGCGGACGGACACGGGTATCGGGAATGTGCTACGCCATCCTCATGCTTGGCCTGGTTCTCGGTCTTGGCCGTTTCGTCGAACCCATCCCCCACGCCGCGCTCGCCGGCATCCTGGTCAAAATCGGCTGGGACATCATCGACTGGCGCCTGCTCTCCCGGGTGCATCGTCTGCAGCGCGAACACCTAGTCGTCATGCTCACCACGTTGGCGTTGACCGTATTCGTGGACTTGGTGACGGCGGTGGCGGTCGGCCTCATCGCCGCCGGGATGGCGCACGCCAGGCAACTGGAGCGACTGGAACTCGACAGCGTCGTGTCGGTGCCGTTCCTGGACCAGATGTTCCTCGGCCGGCAGAGCGTCGCTTCCGACCCCTATTCGGCACGGGTTGGGTTGGTTGCGCTGAAGGGCAGCCTCACCGTGGCCTCGTCGCATAAACTCGTCGCGGTCATCGCCGAGGACATCAAGGACCACGAGGTCGTGATCTTCGACTTTTCCGGAACGTCCTACTTAGACGATAGCGCCGCGATGGTGATCGAGCAGCTCATGGACGTGGCGAGGAAGGAGCATACGTCGTATATCCTGATGGGTCTTTCGGGCGCGGTCTCGCATACGCTTCACACCCTCAACATCCTGCGCCAAGTTCCCGACGGCCAGATCGTCGAGACCTTGGAGGAGGCGCGCAAAGTGACCTACGCGTTGCTGTCGATCGCCGACGGTCCGGCGAACGACCGTGTTGACGCTGGGAAATCCGAGTAAGCTCGCGGGAAAGCGCACCGCGGGAGTCGGTTTGTCGACGCGGAAGGCCCATAGCAAACTGCTGCGCTGGGGCTTGGTCGGGGGCCTCCTCGTCGCGGTCGCGTTGGCCGACTGGAACGCGGACGGTGTTGTGCCGCACCTGGTGTTGGGCTCGGCGACGCTGAACCTCACGTCCGCCCCGGACGGGGCGAAGGTACTGCTCGATGGCGACGCCGTCGGGCATACGCCGCTTCGGACCCAGCGCGTGCTGCCCGGGTCGATCGTGGTTCGAATGGAGCACCGCTTCCACGACGCGGTGGCGCGCCGCATCGAAGCGGGGCGGGGCACGGCCGTCGATATCCATATGGAGTTTCCGCCCTCGAAGGGCAGCCTGGAGATCGTGACCAATCCCCGAGGTGCGAATATCGCCGTGGATGGCAGGAACCTCGACCGGGTAACGCCGGTGCTGCTCGCACCCCATCCCACGGGATCGTTCGAGGTCACGACGTGGATCCATGGCCGGGAACGAAAAACCGAGACCGTGGACGTACTGCCCCGCCAGAACACGGAAGTCTCCTTCGAGCTCGAGCGTGTCCCGATGGGCGAGGTCCACGTGTCCCGATTTCCCCGCGACCTTGAACTCACGATAGACGGCAACCCCTACGAGCCCGGGATGACGCTGCCGATCGGAACCTACCGCCTGCATGCCCGTCGATCGGGATACGTGCCGTTGGACCGAACGGTTGAGCTGAAGCGAGGCCGCAACGACCACTCGATCAACCTCAAGCGCCTCACCGGGAGCCTCGTTCTGACCGTGAAGCCGGAACACGCGACGATCGAGGTGGACTACCCGGATGCCGATGGATGGCGTACGAAGCCCTACGACGCAGGAATCGCCATCCCAACAGGACCGGTGGTGGTACGTGCCATCGCCCGAGGGTTTCGCCCCTACGAAGGTCGGTTGAGGATGGGTCCAAGCACTCTCGAGCACGCCATTCGGCTCGAAAAGTACGATGTAGAGCCCGGCCGTCAATTCCGGGACAAGCTTGCCTCGGGCGGGGAAGGGCCGCTCTTGGTGGTGGTCGGCACCGGGAGTTTCCGCATGGGTTCGGAATCCGGCTCCGCGGACGAACGCCCCGTCCGCACGGTCAGGATCGACACGCCGTTTGCCATCGGCGTCTTCGAGACGACGCGAGACGACTACGAACGGTTCCGAACAGTCCGTGGTTTGCCGGTGGCGGTATCGACGGCGCTTCGGCCCGAAGACACCGCCTCGCCGGAGCCCCTCGGTAGGCTTCCCATGTCCCGGCTCGGCTGGGAGGGCGCGGTGGCCTACGCCGACTGGCTTAGCAGCGAGACGGGGCATCGCTATCGTCTGCCGAGTGAAGCGGAATGGGAATACGTCGCACGCGCCGGATCCGCGGGTCGCCACTATTTCGGCACCGATGCCGCCGTGGTCTGCGCCCATGCCAACGTTGCCGATGCGACCTACGCCGAACGCTATCGGAAACCGGGCGTTGCCGAGTGTTCCGATGGTGCGGAGCGCTGGGCCCCCGTCGGGAGCTATTCCGCCAACGCCTTTGGCGTGCACGACATCCTGGGCAATGTCGAGGAGTGGGTTGCCGATTGCTGGCACGACGACTACACCCGTGCGCCGGCCGACCAACGCGCCCGATCCGGTCGATGCACTGCGCGTGTCCTGCGGGGAGGTGCTTGGGATTCCACCCCCGATGAGGCGACGGCGAGCTACCGGACGTTCAGCAACCGCGGCAGCGGCACGCGCGGCGTTCGCGTGGTCCGGGACCTGTAGGAGCCGGAGGCGGTGGCGGCGCGCCGCAAGCGGGCGTTAGGGCGCACAGCGAGGCGCGTACGCCGGACGCGGCCATCGGCTTTGGGGCGCTACGACTTTTGGGCGGTCTCGTTCGAGCGACCGGCTTCCGCCAGGTCGGGGATCGCCACTTTCACCGCGTCCTCCAACCGGTCGACCAGGGTGACGGTCATTTCGTCCCGTACCGGCGTCGGCAGCTTGGCAAGCTCGGCCTCGTTGTCCCGGGGCAGGATGACATGGCGGATGCCTGTTCGATGTGCGGCGAGCACTTTCTCACGGATGCCGCCCACCGGCAGGATCAATCCAGATAGCGTCAATTCTCCCGTCATCGCGATGTCGTCGCGTACCCTTTTGTTGCTGTACAACGAGGCCAAGGCGGTCGCCATCGTGATGCCTGCGGACGGTCCGTCCTTCGGCACGGCGCCGGCGGGAACGTGGACGTGGATGCCGTTCTCCTCGATCCTGGTGCGGTCGATGTTGAGTTCCTCGGCGACGGACCAGATATAGGATCGGGCCGCCTGCACCGATTCCTGCATCACTTGGCCAAGGTGGCCCGTCATGATGGTCTTGTCGTCCTTGTGGGTGAGCGTTGCCTCCACGTAGAGTACGTCGCCGCCGGTCTCGGTGTAGGCGAGTCCGGGGGCGACGCCGGCGACGAGGTTTTCGCGCTGTCGGTCGGACTTGAACTTCTCGGGGCCTAAGAGGGTCGGCAGGTCGTCCACCGTGATTGGCCGGACACCCGCCTCGGACTGCAGGATCTGCCGGGCGCGCTTGCTCGCCACCCGGCCGATTGCCCGGTCAAGTTCCCGTACTCCCGCCTCTCTCGTGTGACGCCGAATCACCCAGGACAGGGACTCGTCGGTGAGTTGCAGCTGCTCTTCGGAAAGGCCGGCGTTGTCCTGTTGTCGGGGGATGAGGTAGCGCCGGGCGATCTCGAGCTTCTCCAACTCGCTATAGCCCGTCAGTTCAAGGACCTCCATGCGGTCGAGCAACGGTCGCGGCACGCCGTCGAGATGGTTGCAGGTGGTGATGAAGAACACCTTGGAGAGGTCGAAGGGCAGGTTCAGGTAGTTGTCCCGGAATTCCTTGTTCTGGGCCGGATCGAGGATCTCCATCAGCGCTGCCGAAGGGTCGCCGCGGAAGTCCCGCCCGAGTTTGTCGACCTCGTCGAGCATGAGAACGGGATTGCGCACGCCGGCGCGCCGGACGGCTTGTAGAATCCGACCGGGCATGGCGCCGATGTAGGTACGCCGATGGCCCCTGAGTTCGGACTCGTCGTGCAGGCCTCCTAGGCTCATGCGTTCGAACTTGCGACCCATGGCCCGGGCGATGGATTGCCCGAGGGACGTCTTGCCGACCCCGGGCGGACCGACGAAGCAGAGGATGGAAGCCTTGGCCTCGGGGTTCAGCTTCAATACGGCCAGCGACTCCAGGATGCGCTCCTTGACATCGTCGAGCCCGTAGTGGTCTTCGTCGAGCACCGTCTGGGCATGATCCAGATCCAGCGTGTCCTCGGTGATGACATTCCACGGCAGCTCGGCGATCAGCTCGAGGTAACTCCGCGCCACTTGGTAGTCCGCGGCGTTGGTGGACATCTTCGAGAGGCGCTTGAGCTCCCGGTCCACCTCCTTGCGAACATCGTCCGGCAAGTTGGCGTTGCGCAGCTGCTTGCGAAGCTCGGCGATGTCCTCGTCGTCGTCGTCTTCGCCGAGCGCTTGCTCGATGGCGCGTTTCTGGTGGCGCAGCACGTGTTCGCGCTGCTGTTGTTCGATGCCTTCCCGGGCCTGCGACTCGAGGTCCTTACGCATCTCGACGATGGCGATTTCCTGGCGCAGTAGGTGATGGATGGCCTCGAGGAAGGTCTGGATCTCGTCGATCTCGAGGATCTTCTGCTTTTCCTGCTGGTCCACGTTGTCCGCGAGCACGACGATGCGATACATCTGCGTCACGGGATCGTCGATCGTGGCGACCATCTGCTGGAAGATCTGGTCGGCGTTCTGGGAGTTTTGCGGTGACGCCATATGGGCGATGCGTCGAGCGGTGTCCAGGTTGTCGCGAATCAACGCGGAGGCCTTGGCGCGTTCCTCGCTGGACTCGGGGAGGGTCGGCGGCGGCAGATCCTTGACTTCAACCTCTACGTAGGCCGTGGCTTCGTCGTCGCCGTTCGCCCTGGTCATTTTCAGCAGGCGTACCCGGCGCAGGCCACGGACGATGACCTGTGCGCCGCCTTCGCGTTGCTCAATACGAGTCACCGTCGCCACGGTCCCGATGTCGAACAGGCCGTCGCGGGCAGGATGTTCGTCGTTCGGATCCTTCTGGAGGACGGTGAGCACTTCACGGTTGCCTTCCACCGCCGCCTTGACCGCCGCCAGCGAGGCTGGCCGCCCGACAATCAACGCGTGGATCAACTCCGGGAATACGGCGACATTCTTCAGGGGCAGTAGTGGCAGCTTAGACATCGTCGTCGGCCTGCGGTTGGGCACCGCGTCGGCGTGGGTTGTTCATTGCCCACAAATATAGGCAAGGCGGCCGCTTTTCAACGGGCCACCGCCAGCGCGCCTCGATGGCCGCCGGGGATGTATGTCGCGTGGGCGACCGCGGCGTCAGCGACGCCAGCGGTCACCGCCGCGGTCGCTGCCGCGATCCGGCCGAGGACGCGCTTCGCTGACGCGCAATGTCCGACCGCTCATCTGCGTGGAGTTCAAGGCGTTGATCGCATCTTTGGCTTCGGCGTCATTGGGCATATCGACGAAGCCGAATCCCTTGGATCGGCCTGTCTCTCGGTCCATGATGACGTTGGCTTCCGCGACTTGCCCATGCTCGGCGAACAACTCCGAGAGTTCGTCCGAGGTAATGGCGTAGGGCATGTTGCCGACATAGATCTTCAATGTTGTCTCCTGGCACGTCGGCGAATCCGGCGAATCCCCTTGTTGGAACACTTACACACTACCCTAGGTTCGCGCACAATACCATCCCCTTGGCAGGGCACGGCGGAGCGGAAATGTCGGTCGAGGACACTTGGATGCGACTCGTTGCGATGGCCGCGATGCAGCGCCGCCACAACGAGCAGATCCATCCGCAATGGGCCGACCAGGGCCACGAGTACTATCGAGCGGTGTGGGTTGAGTGCGCGGAGCTCATGGACCACTTCGGCTGGAAGTGGTGGAAGCGCCATGCCGTCGACCGGGATCAGGTTGTCCTGGAAGTCGTGGACATCTGGCACTTCGGCCTGTCGGAGCTGATCCGGGCCGGGGAGGTGAACCAAGCCTTGGCAAGGCGGTTGCAGGAGGCGCTGGTCGAGCCGGCACGGCTGGACTTCCGCCGCGCCGTCGAGGAGCTTGCCCGATCGAGCCTGGCATCGCGCGGATTCGACATCGAAGCATTTGCCGGGGTGATGCGCGCCCTGCCGCTCATGTTCGACGAGTTGTACGAGACCTATGTGGCCAAGAACGTCCTGAACGTGTTCCGGCAAGCCAACGGCTACCGGACGGGGAAGTACCGAAAGGTCTGGGATGGCCGCGAGGACAACGAGCACCTAAGCGAGCTGGTCGCCACCCTGGACACGGGTGCCGACTCCTTTCCGGAGGATCTCGCCGCGGCACTGGCAGACCGCTACCCGGGCTAGACGGCCACCCGCTGCGGCATTCCCGTGACGGGTGCGAAGGACGGGGTCCGCGATGGCGTCGACGGTGCGTTGGGCCACGATCTTTGGACGCGCGGTCGAGCGTGCGCTTGCCGTGCCCCGGCAATCCTGTCGGGATTTCGCGCTGGCAAACGACTGGCGAGCGACCGCGGACCGATTCCTGGCGGCCCTACCTCTGCGCCACGGGGTGATCGTGCCCCTTGGTCGAGCTCCCCGCACGGGCGCGCCGGGCGTCGCCGCTCGAAAGTTGAGTAGACTGCGCCAACCCCTCTTGAGGCAGTGACGGCGTCGTGCCGGGAACGCGTACGGAAATGCTGGGAGTCGTTGGCGCGGCTTGGGGCCTTGCGGGCCTGATCGGGCTGTTGGCATTCGCGGTCTACCGTCTGGGCGGGGTCGTGGTCGCGGGCCTCGACCACGCGTGGGGCTGGCAGCATGTTGCCCTGGCTCTCGCCAACGCGGTCTTCATGGCCTGGTCGGAGGGATTGAGGGGTTTCCAACGGTCGTTCTCGCCTCGTGTGGCCGCGCGTCTGAAGTTGCTGCGGGACCATCCCTCGGTGGTCCGGGTGGTGTTGGCCCCGCTGTTCGCAATGGGTTACTTCGCCGCTACGCGGGAACGCCTGATCGCCCTATACGCGCTAACCGCAGGGATCGTCGTACTGATCGTGGTGGTTCACATGTTGCCGCAGCCATGGCGCGCCGTATTGGACATCGGAGTCGTTCTGGGGCTGTCCTGGGGCATCGTCAGCACGCTCCACAGCGCGTGGCGCGTATTCGATGGGAAGCCGGCGCTTGGGGATTCCGATACGTCGGAGGGCCTTTGCTAGGCAGCTGTTGTGGCGCGGCGGGGCGCTTTCAACCCAGGGTTACCTCGTCGACGGCGGCCACGAGGGTGTCGACGATCCGTTCCACTTCCCGCTCACCGATGGTGAACGGCGGGCCGATCATGACGATGTCCCGCTCGCTCCCGGTTCCCCCGGGGTAGAACGACACGCCGCGTCGGTGGGCGCTCGACGTGATCCGGGTGGTGATCCCGTCGCGGGCTTCGTAGCGGGCAAGGGAATCGCGGTCCAGGACGACCTCCACGGCGATCAGCAAGCCCGCGCCGCGTACCTCGGCAACGTGCGGGTGCTCCGCGAACGCGTCCAGGAGGCGGGTCTTCAACGTGGCGCCCGTCTTGGCGGCGCGCTCGACGAGGCGCTCCCGGCTGAGGATCTCCAGCACCTTGTCGGCGGCCGCGCAGGCGGCGGGGTGTGCGGCGAAGGTGTGGAACATGACGTTCATTCCGGCCTGCTGTAGGGTCATTGCCAGGGCTTCGGTCCCGAATACGCCGGTAACGGGGGCATACCCACCGGCGAGCCCCTTGCCCGCCACCAGGATGTCCGGCTCGGCCGCCCACCGATCCAAGGCGAAGCGCGTACCCGTCCGGCCGAAACCACACATCACCTCGTCGGCTAGAAGCAGGATGTCGTGATCATCGCAGAGTCGGCGAACGGCCTGCCAATACCCGTCGGGGGGGACCAGCGCGCCACCGCTGGCGCCGACGATGGGTTCGGCGAGGAACCCCGCCACGGTATCCGCACCTTGCCGGTGGATCATGTCGGCCAAGGCGTCGAGGCAGTATTCGCCGACTTCGGCGGCGGGACAGCGGAGTGCATAGGGCGCGGGCACGTGCGGCACGCGCGGCAGCGCGTGGTCGAGTCCGAACCTGCGCGACTCGTGGCCGCTGACGGCCAGGGCTGCCAGCGTCGTGCCGTGATAGGAGGGCGTCTGGGCGATGATCTTCGTCCTATCCGGCTGGCCTCGTGCGGCGTGGTATTCGAGGGCGATCTTGATGGCGGTCTCGACGCCCTCGGAACCGCTCGCCGTCAGGTGGATACGCGTCAAACCCGGCGGTAGCCAATCGCCGAGCAAACGCGTGATCAGCCGTTCGCGCTGGGGTGTCAACCAGGGCGGCACGGCGTAGGAACACTCCATGGCGGCAGCGTGCATGGCATCGGCCACTTCGGCGCGCCCGTGGCCGATGTTGACGGCAATGGCGCCGCCGGCCGCGTCGAGAATCTCGTGTCCGGCCGCATCGTAGAGGTAGGCCCCCCGGGCGCGTTCGATCCGCACCGGCGGCATGCTGGCAAAGGCAGCGAAAGGCCAGGTTGCGGTCATGGCGCTTGCACGGCCTGGAGGAATTCCTCGCGGCCCGGCCGCGGCGCATCGTCCTCCTGGGCCGTCTTCTGGTAGCCCTCTAGGACGAGGCGGGCGAGATCTGGCCGCTCCTCCCCCATACCGGGCGGGTCGAGCAGGTTGACCTGTCGGAACAGCAATCGCAGGACGTCCACGCTTTGCCTCGTGGCATAGCGCAACCCCTTGCGGAAGATCACCCGGCGCCGGATGGCCTCGTCGATCGAACCGTCCGGGCGATTGAAGTCGTAGGGGTTCTCGCCGCGTTGCAGGGCCTTGTTGATTGCCAAGGCATCGGCGTCGCGTTTCACCTGGTGCTCGTACCAGGGCACCACGAGACGTTCCACCCTGGCGTCGAATTCGCGCGCCCGTTGTGCGGGCCCGGACTCGGCGTCGAGCGCCTCGGCGAGTTCGAGGGCCGAGGTCCAACCCAGCGCGCAGCCGCGACCGGCGATGGGGTTGGTGTGGATGTGGGCGTCGCCTATGGCGAAGAAGTTCGCCAGGAGCGGACGTCCGTCGCGGAGATACCTCCGCCGGGAATTGGTGAGGTTGCCATAAAGGTAGACCTTGCTGATGGGAGTGGATTCCTCGACCCAATCTCGTGTCGCATCGATCGCCCGGGTTGCGAGGTCGAACTCCCGTTCCTTGGCGACGATTCGCAGCGGCGCGTCCTCGGGGTCGGCAGCCAACGTGATGGAGAAAGTCCGGTTGTCGCTACGGAAGATGCCGGCCTTGAGGTAGCCGAGATCGATTCCCGCCACGCCTCCGGCGAGGGAAGTGCGTCCGTCCAGGAGCGGATACTCGGCGCCATCCTTCAGGCGGTAGAACCGCGACGTGTAGAAGATGCCGCAGGGATGCTCCTCCAGGGCGGGCGGTTCGATGCCGGCGGCGGCAAGCCACCGGGGCGCCCGGGTATTGCGACCGCTCGCATCGACGATGTTCTCGGCGTCGAGGCGGAGTGCGCCGTTCGCGGTCTTCAGCGAGACGCCCGCCACGCGGTGTCCATGTCCGTCCGCCCTGACATGGAGCGCGCGCACGTCGCCGTGGATGAACGCAAACCCATCGCCGGCAAGCGTATCGAGCATGTAGCGCCGCAGCAGGAACTCGAAGACCACCCGCCGGCATGAGAGGAACGAGATGTCGTCGTCCTCGGGAAGGAACTGCGGCGCTTCGAAGGTGTTGCGCGCCACGTCCTTGAAGGTCAGCACCTCGGCGCCGGCGTCGGTCAGGATATCGAAGAAACGGGGAATGTCCCGGCGCAACGCATTGACCAGGGGTGCGAGTAGGACATGACTGTGGCGGATCTGCCCGGCACCCTCTCGGCGCCATTGCTCGAAGGCCAGCAAATGGTCGGCAGGCATGGGCGTGGAGTCCCGTTCGACGCATGCCACCCTCAGACCGCGCCCGCATAGGGCCATCGCCGCGGCGAGACCGGCAATGGAGCCGCCGACGACCACGACATCGAATCGCCGGGCCGACGATGTCTGCTCATAGTTAGCCCGCATACCTCACCGGATCGCTTGTACCACGACGCAACTGATTGGTTCGACTAGCGTTTTGGGGATCTTCGAGACGCTGGAGAGTCGACAGGCCGCGCTGCCGCGCCCTTGCGGGTCTCCTGGCCGTGGGCGCGCACGTGCTCCCACGACCGTAGGCCCCGCTATGCTTTCTTGCGAGGGGAAGCCCCTCGCGCTCCCCGGCTGAGGGCTCCCCGTCGCGAGCACTCGCACAGGACCAGGATCCGCAATCATCGCGGCCCCCGGTAAGGCATGCGGGCTCGTTTTCACTGTTGACGGCTTGCGATGGAAACGGTTAAGAGAACGGATTGTCGGTGAAGACGGAACTCTAAAGGGGCATTATGGCAGCGGTGGAGGGGATCGACATCGAAAACGTGACCGCTTGGGTCGCGGAACGGATCGACGGCTTGGAACCGCCGCTCGAGTTCACGCTGATCGCGGGCGGCCATTCGAATCTCACCTACAAGTTCGTGGACCGTCGGGGCGAGGCATTCGTGCTTCGCCGCCCGCCGCTAGGCCATATCCTGGAGAGTGCGCACGACATGGGACGGGAGCACCGCATCGTCTCGGCGCTTGTGCATACCGACGTGCCGGTGCCGGCGACCTTCGGATTGTGCGACGACAACGACGTCAACGGCGCTCACTTCTACCTGATGAAGTTCGTCGAAGGCGTCGTGCCCCATGACGCGCAAGCGGCGGCCACGATTCCCTTGGATGACCGCCGCTCGGCCGGCGAGCATATCGTCGACGTGCTCGCCACGCTTCACCTGATCGATCCCGACGACGTGGGACTTGGCACCCTCGCCCGCAAGGAGGGGTACATCGAACGTCAACTCAAGCGCTGGACCAAGCAATGGGAGGCGACCAAGACCCACGAGATCCCCGAGATGGAGGAGAGCGAACGCCTGTTGCACGAGGACATGCCCGAGCAGATCGGCTCGGCCATCGTTCACGGTGACTATCGCATCGGCAACATGATCATTCGCGACGGCCGCGTGGCGGCACTGCTGGACTGGGAACTGTGCACGCTCGGCGACCCCCTGGCGGACTTGGGCTACCTGCTCAACAACTGGATCGAACCGGGCGATCGGGGCGCCGAAGGCAATCCCACCGGCGTGGGGGGCTTTCCCGGACGCGACCACGTGCTCGCCGTGTACGAGGAACGCACGGGTCGCGATCTCTCGCGCATCAACTACTACCGGGCGTTCTCCCACTGGCGCCTCGGGGCGATTGCCCAAGGCGTCTACAAGCGCTACCTCGTGGGCGCGATGGGCAGGAACCGCGATTTCGACTTGGAGAAGTACAAGCTCGGCATCCACCAACGGGCGGAATCGGCATTGAGGTTCCTGACGAACTGACGTCTCGGACCCATGCGATGTAGTGGCGAAGCGTTCTTAGGTTCGAGAGGTGTTGGAGAAAAAAGGGGGCGCGCCAGCGGTGACTTGCACCGCTGGAGGCAGCTTCAATTTGGGGGGAAGGACACAAGCATACAGGGAGGACCGAAGCTGCTGACGCGCCTAAACTCAATTTGTACTGGTTTTGTATAGTACAAGCGATTTAGCGGCTGTCAAGCTTTTTTTGAGTTTTTTTTGCCGGACAGGGCAATGGTCAGTTCGCGGCGGCCAATAGCCCATGTGTCTCGACGAAGACGCTCAGCGACTCCTCAAGTTGCGCGCGCGCGCCACCGAGGCGCTTCTCTGCCAGTGCGTGGTCCCGACCGACGGTGCCGTGGCGGACCCCGCATCGGTGGGTATGGGTCTCGAAATCGTTGATCTCGCCAATGAGCTCGGCGAGGTGGCGCGGACATTCACATCCCGCCCGCGAAGCCATCAGTGATATGTGCACGAGCTCCTCATCGCTGTAGCGTCTCGACGAGGTCGGGTCTGCAGACGTCGAGGCGCGAACGCGGCGCACCAGGGTCTGCCATTCCGCTGGCCAGCGCAGGATTGCCCGCCCGGACTGGCGGCATTCGTCGAGGTCGGTGGCCGTGGCATATCGGAATGCAACGACCACTCGACTATCGGGACAGACTTCCTGAATACCTTCAATGTGTTGGGTGTCCAAGGTGGGCACGTAGACGACTAGGCAGTCAAGTTGGGGGAGCGCGCCCCGATCTGCTTTGAGCTCCGCCGCGCTTGTCCATTCGGCAACGATGTCCAGACCAACGTCGCCGGTCACGAGGTCCCGGCAGGCTTCGCGATGGGCAAGGATGAGCTGCCCGCCCACGAGGCCGGTCCTGGGCCGGTGGGCCGGGGAGCGGATTGGCTGCGGGCGCAATCGTCGTTGCAGTTCGTCGTCATCGAGCCTTAACAGTTGGCTGATGGGGTGGCCTTGATCGAGCAGCGTCTTGACGTTGAGGAGCCGTTGGACCTGGGATGCGCTATAGAAGCGTGTCTTGCCCGCCCGTTCGGCCGGCTGCAGGCCATAGCGCCGTTCCCAAGCGCGCAGACATTCGGGACTGATCCCGGTGCGTTTGGCGACGGCGCCGATCTTGTATAGATCCTCGTCCACGCTCGATCCGGTCGAAGTGGACCGCCGATTGTACGTTCCTATACGTTATTTGTACACGCGCCGTGCTCGCCTGCTCGCTTGCCGTAGAGGCACCCCTTGCAGTCGCCCGGTTGACACACCCAAATGTCGGTGCCGCGGTGTGGCCCCGTGTTTGGCACGGGATGATGTACTATCGTCGCATGGGCGGTGCCGGATCAGACCAGCAGGGTTCCAACCGGGGGATGCACGTATCGCTGCAGCCGGAGTTGAACACGGCTCTCACGGCGTTGGCGGACGCGGTCGAGGAGTTCGCGGCGCGGGAGTCGCTCGGTGGCGCATTGTCGATCAACCTCAACCTGGTTCTCGACGAACTGGTTACCAACAGCGTCAGCTACGCGTTGACCGAAGTGGAGAAGCCAATGCTTGAGCTGCGGCTTCGACGCGATGGCGATCTGGTGGTCGCCGAGGTTGAGGACAACGGTGCCGCGTTCGATCCCTTCAAGGACGCGCCGAAGCCCGACACCAAAAAGGGTCTCGACGAGAGACCGATAGGCGGACTCGGGGTGTTCCTGGTGATGCAACTCACCGAGACGGCTCACTATGAGCGCGCCGGCGACGTCAACAGGATCATCCTGCATATGAAGATGGAGACCTGATACACATGGCGAATCAATCCAACCTGACGGTCCCGAGCGTCGAGCAGGACAATGCCGTTGTGCTTTGCCCGACCGGTCGCGTGGACGGTACGAACGTGACGATCCTCCAGGGCGCTGTGCGCGAACGGCTGGAGGCCGGACAGGCGAACATCGTGTTCGACCTCGCCGATCTGAACTACATCAGCAGTGCGGGCCTCCGGGTATTCCTCATGGCCGCCCGGGACCTCCAGGGGCAGGGCGGTAGAGCCGCCTTCTGCAACCTATCCGAGCAGATCCGCCAGGTGTTCGAGATCACGGGCTTCGACAAGATCCTGTCCGTTCACGGCAACCGCGACGATGCCCTGTCGACCTTTTGATCGTCGACCTGTCGCGGGGAACACGTCAGTCGAAACGGCGGCGCGACGACGACGCGGCGTAGGGGACGGGCCTGGCCGGTCCCGCGTCTGCCGTCGCATTCAACGCCCGGCCGTCGCGAATCCGCACCTCGGCGCGCCCTGGCGGGCCGCTTCGGGCCGCGACGGATTACGGTGCGTTTCGACGTACCGCAGGATGAAGTGATGTCCACGTCGGCGAAGATACTGGTCGTTGACGACGAGGAAGACCTCGAACTGTTGATGCGGCAGCGGTTTCGCCGCCAAGTGCGCAGGGGCGAGTACGAGTTCTACTTTGCGCACAATGGCCGGGAGGCATTGGATGTGCTGGGGGAGAACCCGGACATCCGACTGGTGCTGTCCGATATCAACATGCCCGTCATGGATGGACTCACGTTGCTAAGCCAGTTGGCGGAGATCGAGGCCAACATATCCGCGGTCGTGGTGTCCGCCTACGGCGACATGGCGAACATCCGCACGGCCATGAACCGGGGCGCTTTCGACTTCGTTACCAAACCCATCGATTTCAGTGACCTGCAGGTCACCGTCGAGAAGACCTTGCGCCACATACAGGTCCTGGAAGATGCCTTGGTATCCCGTGACCGGCTTGTGGCCCTCAGGCAGGAATTGGTGGTGGCGAGCCAGGTACAGACATCCGTCCTGCCGGCCGCGCTGCCCGTCACCGAGCACTTCGACGTGCATGCCCAGATGACGCCGGCCCGCGAGATAGGCGGCGACTTCTACGACTTCTTCAGCGTCGACGAATACCGGATGGGGTTGGTGATCGCCGACGTTTCGGACAAGGGCATTCCCGCAGCGCTGTTCACGATGGTAAGCCGTGCGCTCCTCAAGGCCGCCGCGCGCAACCACGTGTCGCCGTCGGCGTGTCTCCACGAGGTGAACCAGCTCGTCAGCCAGGACAACGACGCGTGCATGTTCGTCACGTTGTTCTATGCCGTGCTCGATCTGCGCGACGGAAACCTGCGCTACTGCAACGGCGGCCACAATCCGCCCCGGCTCATCAGCCGGGGGGAGATCCGGGAAGTACCGTCCACCGGGGACATCGCGCTCGGCATCTTCATGGAGCACGAGTTCCACGACAACGAGGTTGTTCTGGGCGTGGGCGATGCCTTGTTCCTCTACACGGACGGGATCACCGAGGCGTGCAACGTCGCGGAGGAGGAGTTCGGCGAGAAGCGTCTCGACGAGATGCTCGAGCGTACGGGGGATGCCTCGATATCGGACGTGGTGGCCGAGGTTGTCGGGGCGGTCGAGGAGTTCGCCGGCGGCGTCGCGCAGTTCGATGACATGACCTGCTTGGCGGTGCGGTTGAACAGTACGAAGCCGGCTTGACCGACACGCGGCCGGGATCGTGATGCTGCGAGTGCCGCTCTTTCTCGCCGGGATCGTTCTCTCATTCCCGGCGTTTCCGGCGATGGCTGCGGATGAGCCTCCTGACGCGTCGACCACGGCGGCGCAGGGCGGCGAGGTGGTGTTCGGCCAATCAGCCGCACTGACCGGTCCTGCCAGCGAACTCGGCACGGAAATGCGTTTGGGCCTCATGTCGGCGTTCGCGGAGGTCAACGCGAAGGGCGGCGTTCACGGCCGGCACCTGGTGCTCAGATCCTTGGATGATGCCTACGAACCCGAGGCCGCCGTGGCAAACACACGGGAGCTGATCGACGAGCACGACGTGTTCGCCCTGGTCGGCGCCGTCGGCACACCGACCTCCCGTGCCGCACAACCAGTCACCAGCGACGCCGGCGTGCCCTATATCGCCCCGTTCACGGGCGCAGAGTTTCTTCGCGACGCCGAAGAGCAGTCGAACGTCGTCAACGTACGCGCTTCCTACTTCCAGGAGACCGCCGAGATCGTCGCGCGACTGACCCAGGATCTCGGCATCACCAAGATCGGCATCCTCTACCAAGACGACTCCTACGGGCGGGCGGGGCTAGCCGGCGTCCGCCGTGCGCTCGATGCTCGCGGGCTGCCCCTGGTCGTCGAGGCCAACTACCCCCGCAATACCGAGATCGTCAAACGCGCCTTGCTCGACCTTCGCCGCTTCGCCCCGGAAGCCGTGGTCATCATCGGTGCCTACCAGCCGGCGGCCACCCTGATTCGGTGGGCGCGGAAGGTCGGTTTCGAGCCCATATTCGTGAACATCTCCTTCGTGGGAACATCGGCGCTCGTCGAAGAACTCGGCGCTGACGGTGCCGGCGTCTACATTACCCAGGTCGTGCCGTTTCCCGAGGACATTCGCGTCCCGGTCGTTGATCACTACCAGAAGGCACTCGCGGCATCGGCGCCGGGCGCGGCCCCCGGCTTCGTTTCCCTGGAAGGCTACCTGGCGGGTCGCCTGGTCGCGGAAGGACTGCGAATCGCCGGCGCCGGTGCCACGCGCGAGGCGTTCCTCGATGGACTCCGCCATGCGCCGCCCATCGACCTCGGCGGTTTCGAGCTCGAATACGGGATGGACGACAACCAGGGCTCGGATCGCGTCTACCTGACGGTGATCGACGCCAACGGCGACGTTGTGCCCGCGCAACGGATGGTTCCGTAGTGAGCGATGCCTCGGCCAGCACGGACGCGGGCATGGCGGCTGTTGCCCTGCCGCGGGGCGATGCGTCGGGCCCCGGGAAACACACCAAGGGCCGTCGGGTTGGAATCCGCCTGCAGACATACGTGGGTCTGTTCGGCAGCGTGCTCCTCGTCACGATGGCGAGCGTCGTTGCCTACGTCTTCCTGAATCAGATCGTCCAGCACCAGTCGAGACTGGCCGAGGACAGCATTCCGAATCTGAGCCGTGCCGTGGAGGTGGCTCGACAGAGCACCAACCTGGTCCAAAGCGTCGTGCGCATGGTGGCGGCGTCCACGCCGGAAGAACACCAGAGCGTCGCGGACGAGGTGTTGCAGGGGCGCCGCGAACTGACCCGCATGGTCGCGGCGATCGGTGCCCTGGAGTCGTTCAGCGAACAGGCTCGAGCGCTTTCGACGGGCCTCGATACGCTGGAGACGCTGTTGAACGAGATCCAACGCTCGTCCGGTCGACGTCTGGACATCCGGGCCGATCTCGAGGTGCTGGTGGATGAGCTCGGCGTGATCAACAAACGCCTCGAGCGCAGCACCGGGGCGGCGATCGACGACCAGCATTTTTTCCTGGCGACCGGATTGCGTGAACTCGACGACGTGGCTGAACCCCTGTCGCAACGCGATTGGGACAACGAGTTGGCCCACTATGGCGATCTCATCGACATCAACCACCAGACCACGCTCGCCGGCCTGCTGCTCGGGGAAGCCTTGGTGCTGGCCGACCGGGATCTCCTAGGGCCCATCGAGGAACGGTTCCAGAGCGCCGCGGCGGGGATCATGCGGGTCAGCACGAGGTTGGAGGCGCGGCCGGACCAGGCGGCGTTGGTCGCCGATATGCGGCGGCTCGTCGAGCTCGGCTCGTCTCCCGGCGGGGTGTTGGCGCTTCGGCGCGAGACGCTTGAAAGGCTGGAGCGGGAAACCGAGGCCCTGGAAGACGGGCGCGAGGCGTCGACGATGCTCCTGGCCGACATGGAAAGGCTGGTGGGCGAGGTCAATCGCCAGGCCGTTGCCGTCAACGCGGAATCCCAGGAGGCGGCGACCACCGGTATGGTCCTACTCGTCGCGCTTACCCTGGTGAGCGTGGTCGGCGCCGTTCTCATCGGCTGGCTGTTCGTGGGTCGACACCTGATCCGACGCTTGGTGGATTTGGCCGGGAATATGCGCGACATGGCGGGAGGCGACCTCGAAGTTCCGGTCACGGTGACCGGCAACGACGAGGTCACCGACATGGCCAATGCACTCGAGGTTTTTCGTCGCTACGCGTTGGAGGTCCAGCGTCTCAACCTGGTCGAGAAGCTGGCGCAGGAACTGGATGCCAAGAACCAGGATCTGGAACAGGCCATGGAGCGGCTGCGGAAGGCCCAGGAGCAGATCGTGGCGGAGGAGAAGCTGGCGTCCCTCGGCCAGCTAACGGCGGGCGTGGCCCACGAGATCAAGAACCCGCTGAACTTCGTGAACAACTTCGCCGAGGTCTCCACGGAACTCATCGACGAGATCGGCGAGATACTGGAAGAAGGCGGGGAGGACCAGGCCGACCTGGTCGAGGAGATCGAGGAGATCCTCGACGATCTCCGGGTCAATCTGGGCAAGATCCGGGAGCACAGCGGACGTGCCGACGGCATCGTGCACAACATGCTGGAGCACTCCCGCGCGGAACCCGGGGATTGGCGCGAAACCGATCTCAACGCCCTGGTCAAGCAGTACCGGGACCTCGCCTATCATGCGATCCGGGCCGAAAACACGGACTTCAACGTGACCATGACCGATGAACTCGACGACGAGGTCGGCATGGTCGAGGTTGTGCCCCAGGACATCAGCCGGGCGTTCCTGAACATCCTGACCAACGCCTGCCAGGCGATCGAGGAGAAGTGCGCCGAGTTGGGCGCCGAATACGAGCCGGAACTCGGAATCGCCAGCCGACGCTTTTCCGACGCCGTCGAGTTCACCATCCGCGACAACGGACCCGGCATTCCTCCGGACTTGCGGCAGCGCATGTTCGAACCCTTCGTGACCACGAAGGACACCGGCAAGGGTACCGGCCTCGGCCTGTCCTTGACGGCCGACATCATCACCAGGCACGGCGGGCATATCGACGTCGACTCCGAGGTGGGGGTGTTCACGGAATTCCGCATCAGGCTGCCGCTCGAGCCGACCCGCACCCCGAGCAACGAGTAGCGCGGCGCCGGCCTGGTCCCTTCGATCATCTGTTCTCAAACTGAGACACCCCGGCGCTTCCGTGTCGGACGCGGTTGGACGTATGATCGTCCGAGCTTCAACAGCACCACCGGGGGGGCCATGTCCTGCTGTGCCAGTCGCTTCCAACGTACTATCCGTTCGCTCGCGCCACCATACGCGTCGCCCTCGGGGGCGTCGCGTATCGCCCCAGCCGTCCCAGTGGACGGCCGCAGGTCCGACGGCTTTCTGGGCAAGGGGCTTGCGGCCATTGTGCTCTTGCTCGCGGTACCGGCGTCCGCCGCCGTCGAGCAGGAATCCCAGTTCGTCTTCAACACGTTCTCTTTCCTGATCTGGGGCGCGTTGGTGATGTGGATGTGCGCGGGATTCACCATGCTCGAGTCGGGCTCGGTACGCACCAAGAACGCATCGGTGATCTGCCTGAAGAACATCGGGCTCTACTCGATCGCGGGGCTGATGTATTTCTTCATCGGTTTCAACCTCATGTACACGGACGTGGGGTCCTGGTTCGGTTCGTTCGACCTGTTCTATGGGCCCTCGGCGGAGGAAATCGCCTTGCTCGGCGGCGAAGCAGGCGCCCAGGACGCCGTGGTCGGCAACGGCTATTCGAAGATGTCCGAGTGGTTCTTCCAGATGGTGTTCGTGGCGACGACGGCCTCCATTGTTTCCGGAACCCTGGCGGAGCGGGTCCGGCTTTGGTCCTTCTTCATATTCGCCGCCGTGCTGGCGGGTTTCATCTATCCGGTAATCGGCGCCTGGACTTGGGGCGGGGGCTGGCTCGGCGGCGCCGATGGGCTGCTCGCCAAGTGGACGGGCGCCGCGTTCTCGGACTTCGCGGGCTCGACCATCGTTCACTCCACAGGCGGCTGGGCTGCCCTTGCCGGCGCCTTGATCGTCGGACCGAGGCTCGGCAAGTTCCGGGCCGACGGCACCATCAAACCCACCGTGCCGTCGAACATTCCCATCGTGACCCTTGGCGTCTTCATCCTCTGGCTCGGCTGGTTCGGGTTCAACGGCGGGTCGCAGTTGGCGCTCGGCGGCGCGGCGGACGCCGTGGCAATGAGCAACATCCTGGTCAATACGAACCTCGCCGCGGCGGCCGGCGTGATGGCGGCCATCGCGGTATCGCGACCCTTGTTGGGGCGGGTTGACCTGTTGGCGGGTCTGAACGGCGCCATCGCCGGGTTGGTCTCGATTACCGCCGCGCCGGACATCCTCGACCACCGATGGGCCGTACTCATCGGCTTCGTCGGGGGCATCATCTGCACGGCGGGCATCCGGTTCCTCGAGCAGATGAAGGTCGACGACGTGGTCGGTGCGGTTCCGGCCCACCTTTTCGCCGGCGTTTGGGGAACCCTGGCCGCTTGCATCGCCGGCGGCGCGAATTTCCTTTCCCAGTTGATCGGCGTGCTGGCCATCGGCGTGTTCGTGTTCGGGGTCTCGTATCTGGTCTGGTTCCTGATCGAGAAGGCCCTGGGCGCAAGGGTTTCGCGCGAGGTGGAGGAAGTCGGCCAGGACGCAGGCGAATTGGGCATCGAAGCGTATCCGGAGTTCATGCTGATGCCGGATCCGGACCTGATTCCCGTGTTGCCCGAGGAGGCCGAGGAAACCCGGGACGACTAGTGTCCCGTCAACCCTCAAACGTCGCGTCAGCGTGGCCGCAAGCGTCGCCC
>JAPPGK010000057.1 GCA_028821405.1 Gammaproteobacteria bacterium
CGCCGTTCGAGGGCACCACGGCCGGCCGCCCGATCCGCTCCGCCCACCAGCGCAGATGCGCCGTGCGGTTCTTCATCGTGCCGATCGAGCGCCCCTGGCGCTGCCACTCGCGCACCAGCGCCACGGCGTGCTTGCGCCTCAGCCCCGTCGCCCGCAGGCCCTTGAAGCCGAGATCGTGCAGGGTGTTCGCCATCTGCGCCAGCGCGTAGGAACGCGCCGTGCGCGTGCCGTGCGAGCCGTCGCCGTGCGCCTTCTCCAGGCGCTTCAGGTCGAAGTTCAGATCGCGCATCGTCCACCTCCGACCGACGCTATACGCCTGTCCGGGAACCCGGTCTACGACCACGCTTGTAGCAATCCGCTAAGCCGGAAACCGCGCGGAACGCAGCGCGCCGAAGCGGCGCCGACTGCGCCTCTGGACTTTTTTCGGCGGGGGAACGAGGGAAGCTGCCGCGCCCGGCGCCGCGTCAACGGGCCGGGCCGGCGTACGAGGTTAGTTTTGCTGGGCGATCCGCCGTCCCTCGACGAGGACGATGCGGACCCGCATTGCTGCGCAAGGCCCTTTGATGCAGTTGCCGTGCCGTCGCATGCGGCGGCCGCGGCGTGTCTTGCGACATGGGCGCGCGGCCTCTTGTCTGGCGGCGATGGCTTCGCGGCCTGCGGTGTCTTTCAACCGCCCACGCCAAGGATGCCTCCCTGGCCGCCGCGACCGCCTCGGTCGCCGCGACAGCGTCGGCCTCGATCAAGGACGTGTCCTGTCCCGTCGTGCCCCGCGAGTCCTCGAATGGTCTCGCGAAGCCGCCGCGCTGCCGCGTTCGGGATGTTGGTCTATGCCGCCAATCGGAGTGGCGGCCCATCCCGCGATCCGCCCCCGACGCCCCGCAGAGCGACATGGCGAATCCGTGCCCGATGCCGGTGCATCTCCCCGGCGAACTCCGGAATGCGCTAGCATCCCGGAAGCGGCACCCGGACGCCGGTGGCCTGCCTGGCCGCCGCGCCCTTCACGCAGGATTCCCGCCTGCCGTCCGGTTTCCCGGTCTGTCGGCGCTCCCGCCGACCATGCCGCGCAAGGGCGGCTCGAAAGTGGCTCCACCCTACCATGCGGCACCAAGGCGGCACTACCGCCGCGTGTTTAGCATCCCGCGCCGCCGCTGCGCTCCAGCGCCGTTTCGCGCGCTGTCACTACCTACTTCCACGCCACGCCGACTCTGGTCGGCGCAACGGCCGAGACGTTGTGCGACAGAGCGTGGAGGTAGTGACAGCGCGCCCGCGCCGCGTATCCGCGTATGCGTGAACGACCAAACAGCCCATGAACCCATAGACCGCCCACCGGGTCGCCGGGTCAGCGATTCGACCGTCTAACCCGGTGTTGACCGAGTCGCTCGACCAGTCGCCCTCACCCGCCGCCGTGGCCTCCATCCGGCGACAGCCCCGCAGCAATGTCGATGAACGGCCCGACCGACTTGCCCAGAACCGCCACGCCCGCCTCGTGCGCGAACGGCAGTCGGTACCTGCTGCGCGCGGCACCGTTGAGCGCGAAGTCGTAGCCGCCGACATTGACCACGTAGAACAACCCGTCGCGGCACTCCACCGTCGCAAGGTCGCGACGGAACGGCCATTCCCCGTCGAACTCAGCCTTGCTTACGACGACCGTTGGCCAGCGTCCCGCTTCGATGTCCTTGTCGGAACGCTTGACCCACCGATCATCGTCCTGCTTCAGGATCTCGACCGAACGACGGTAATCCACCGTCCCGAATTCGTCGTCCCTTAGGTTTCGGAAGTCGACGTACACGACCGAGAGCCTGCGGATCTCGCCTCCCGGGTCGGGATGGCCTCCGAGCGTAAACTGCATGGAGATGGCCCGTACCAGCCGCTCCATCCGTCCAATCAGACCGCTGTTCACCCGCGGGTAGTAGTCGCGGTAGAGCGACTCCGGATCGCCGAGATACGGCACCGGATCCTCGACGCGCGACTCCAGCGCTTCCCACTCGCCCTTCGGGTCGATCGGCCCATGTCCCGCCCCGGCCACAACGTCCAGGTTGTAATAGCGGCCCATCTTCCCGAACAGGGACAGGATCCCGACGCAATCGTTCAGCACCGGATCCGTCGTGATGAAATCCAGATCGCCCTGCATCAGGGGTCGTTCCGTTCCGCCATAGTGTTCCGTACAAATGGTGCCCAGCAGGCTCTCCAAGTCGTGCCCGAGCGCCTGCATCGCCCTCCTGTCCGGGTAGGCGCCGTCCCGACCTTTGCGAACCACGGCGATGTAGCACTTCATCAGGCGTTCGAGGCCGCTCGCCAACAGCTGGTGCGGCAGGTGGTAGAACGTGCGCCCCATGTCGATTTCCTGCAGGTGGCCGAATCCGGCCTCAAGGAGCTCTCTGGATGTTTCGAGCTCGTCGTGCAGGCACACGAAGCGAATCAGGTCGTCGTCTGTCGTCATTGGCATCCGGCTCTATGCGGACAAGCGGTCAGCTGCGGAAGCTCGCGCCCACCGCCACAGGGGCCGGTCCGTGTTCCACAACTCGTCAATACCGGAATCCGCACCCAACGGCAACGTCACCGTGTGGTCGTTGCGACGTCCTGCGACGGTTCGCGGTAATGACGTGCTGCCCGGCAACGTTGTGCCAAGGACCAGATTTGCAGCGGAGGCGGCGCAACGAGACAATGCAGCTATGCTTCAGCCAGCCTTGTTCCGCACCCTCAAGGAAGTCCTGACCAACTGCGGTCGACCATCGCGCGCCACCGCCGACGCGGCTCTCACTGCACGTTTGGCTCTGGCTCGGCACCCCGCCACGAATAGTCCTAGGACCGCCAAGTGACCGAAATCAACTTCAAGGGCAAGGAATTCGTCTACAACCACCACCTCTCCGTTCCGTTCCATCCCATCGTGCCGGATCCGACCAAGGGCATTGGCGAGCCGGCGCTTGACGGGAACCTCATCATCCACGGCGACAATCTGCACGCCCTCAAATCGCTTCTCCCGTTCTACGCGGGCAAGGTCGATTGCGTATTCATCGACCCGCCTTACAACACCGGAAATGAGGGCTGGTGCTACAACGACAACGTTAACGCGCCGATGACCAGAGCATGGCTCGACGCAAATCCCGTGGGCGAGGACGACGGCCTGCGCCACGACAAGTGGTGCGCCATGATGTGGCCGCGCCTGCGGCTACTCTACGAACTCCTCGATGATCACGGCGTCATGTTCATGACCATCGGCGATGACGAAGCCCATCGGTTGACGAACATCTGCTGCGAGCTGTTCGGCCCCGAGAATCATGTCGCCACCTTCGTCTGGCGCAAGGTGGACAGTCCAAACGACAACAAGGTCGCGATCACGCCGGACCACGACTATGTGCTCTGTTTCGCTCGAGACATCACGGCCGCCCGCTTCTCACGCATGGCGGCGCCGTCCATCCTCGACGCCTATTCCAATCGGGATGACGAGGGGCGTCTATACAGGGATCGGCTTCTAAAAAAGAACGGCCGCAACAGTCTGCGCCGGGACCGCCCGACCATGTACTTCGGCGTGGAGAGTCCCGACGGCGAAGATGTCTTTCCGATGCACGACAACGGCGAAGAGGCGTGCTGGTCAATGGGCTCAAAAGGGGTCCAACGCCATCGCGCCGCTGGCACGCTGATCTGGAAGAAAATCACAAAGCTCGACCGGGAGGTCTGGGAGCCATATACGCGCGAATTTGCTCCGGAGGATGACCCGACCCGTCCGTTTCCCTCAATCTGGTCGGATGTCGACACCATGCGACAGGCGAAGGCCATGCTCAGGCAGATCTTCGATACCTCCGACCTGTTCGAGACACCAAAGACGGTCAAGCTGATTCGTCGAATCATCGAAATGTGCGCCGGTCCCGATGCCCTCATCCTTGACTCTTTCGCGGGCTCCGGCACAACGGGCCACGCGGTGCTAGAAGCCAACAAGCTTGACGGAGGCCACCGTCGGTTCATTTTAGTCGAGATGGAAGATTACGCCGACCGCCTAACGGCGGAGCGCCTGCGCCGCGTAAGCGAGGGCTACAGCTTCGCGGGCAAGCACAGGACCGAACTCCTACGCCAGAAGATCACCTGGTCTACGCTCCGAAGGTCCGACAAGGTGCTCGACGAAATCACGAAGATCGAGAACCTCCAAGGCCACCAGTACGACTCCATCGCCAAGACGGTCAAGAACGGAGACCTCGTCGTAACGGGCGAGAAAGCCGTCACCGAGCGGATCGAAGGTCTGGGCGGTTCCTTCACCTATTGCACGCTCGGCGACCCGGTCGAACTCGACAGCATCTTGACCGGCAAGGCACTGCCATCCTGGGGGCAACTCGGGGCGGTCCTGTTCAACATGGCCACCAACCGCACCGCGAACCCGGCCGCGGGACGCGAGGCTGACTTCTACATCGGCCAAGCGGATGATGGTCAGCACGTCTGGCTCATCTACAGGCCAGACCTCGACTGGCTCAAGTCCCCGGAGGCAGCCTTGACACTCTCACGTGCCAAAGGAATCGCAGCCACCGCTTCCGCCGGCCGTCATCTGGTCTTCGCTGCAGCGCGCTACGTCAGCCAGAAAATGCTGACGGAGCAACGTGTCCCCGTGGAGTTCGTCCCGCTTCCGTTTGCCCTCTACCGGATCGACCGGTCCTGACCATGTTCCGGCAACTCGACTATCAGGATCGCGTCCTGGCGGCGCTGGACTCCCACATTGACCTCCTGAAGGCGAACAAGCACGAGACGGACGAGATCGCGGCGCTTGCCGCCACCAAACCACACCTGAACATCCCCGTCCCCGACTTTGCCGAGAACGCCTGGAACGCTCTCAAAGCCGAACGCAAGCTCCCTCTTTCCCGCCGTGGCGTCCCATACTCTCGGCGCAAGGACGGATGTGATCGCGCAGTCCCGAACGTCGTGCTCAAGGTGCCCACGGGAGGCGGCAAGACCTGGCTGGCCGTCTCCGGCGTCTCTCGGATCCTGGGCAGATATCTGGAACGCAACACCGGGTTTGTCCTGTGGGTCGTTCCCAACGAGGCCATCTACAGCCAAACGCTGAAGCATTTGAAAGACCGGCAACACCCCTACCGCCAAGCCTTGGACCGCGTCGCCGCCGGCCGCGTGAAGGTCATGGAAAAAGCGGACCACCTCAATGCGCGAGATGTCGAGGCGAACCTGTGCGTGATGCTGCTGATGCTGCAATCCGCCAACCGCGAGACCAAAGACACGCTCAAGATGTTCCAGGATCGCGGCGACGTGCATGGCTTCTTTCCACCGGAAGGCGACCAGGAAGCGCACCGGCAAGCGTTGTGCGACACGGCGAACCTTGACGCCTATCGCGGGATGTTCCCCATGGTCAAGGACTCGCTCGGCAACGCCCTGCGGATGATTCGGCCTCTGGTGGTGCTCGACGAAGGACACAAGGCGATTTCCGATCTCGCCTTCCACACCCTCTACGGATTCAATCCGTGCTATGTCCTCGAACTGACCGCGACGCCCCGGGATGTTCAGGAGCGGCGTGGCAGGAACCCCCGGCCCGCTCGCTACGCCAACCTCCTCGTCGAGGTGACCGGGCGGGAAATCGACCGCGAAGGCATGATCAAGATGCCTCTCAATCTGGATGCGAGGCAGGGGACGGATTGGCGCGCGACCCTGTACGCGGCCCTCAGCCGCCTCGATCAACTCGACGCTGCGGCGAGCACGCTTCGCGCCGAAACGGATCGCTACATTCGACCAATCATGCTGATCCAGGTCGAGCGCACGGGCTCCGACCAACGGGAAAGCGGACGGATCCACGCCGAAGATGTCCGAGAGGCGTTGCTTGGGGCCGGCTTCGACGACGCAGAGATAGCGGTCAAGACGGCGGAGACGAACGATCTCGCCCAACCCGAGAACCAAGACCTGCTCTCGTCGACCAACCGCGTGCGCGCGATCATCACCAAACAGGCCCTGCAGGAGGGCTGGGACTGTCCCTTCGCGTACCTGCTCTGCTCCCTCGCCGCGAGCTCCAACCTGAACGCCATGACGCAGCTCGTGGGCCGCATTCTCCGGCAGCCTCATGCGAGCAAGACCGACGTCGGCGAACTCGACGAGTGCCACGTCATCACGCACCACGCCGAGACCGCGGACGTCGTGGCTGCCATCAAGTCCGGTCTGGAACGCGACGGGCTTGGAGACCTAGTGCTTGAGGTGGGCCCACAAGACACAGGTGACGCCTCCACACGCCGCAAACTACCTCGCCGAGCCCGGTTCGCGAAGAAGGAGATCTACCTCCCCAGAGTGATGGTCACGGACGGAACGGACGTCCGCGAGATCGACTACGAAACCGACATCCTGTCCCGTATCGACTGGCGCGGCTTCGATCCTCGGCCCATTGCCGAACGCGTGCCGCTGGACGCCCAGTTCGCCGAGACTCAGTTCCATCGGATTGCGATCACGGGCGGCGACGATCCCTTCACCGGCGAATCCGTCACCGGTGCGAGCGAGGCTCTCCGCTTCGACGCTTCCTACGCCGTCCGGACAATTCTCGACGTCGTTCCCAACCCTTTCGTCGGACGCGAGATCGTAGGCGGCCTTCTAGCCGCGCTCCGAGAACGTGGCTTCGACGCAGTCCACCTCGGGCGCCTTGCCGGTCTGATCATCGAGGAGGCGCGCAAAACCCTTCAAACCGAGCGCGATGTACGCGCCGAAGCTGTGTTCAAGGCCGGCGCGACCGATGGTCGCATCCAGTTCCATTTACGCCTCGACAGCAACGACTGGCACATGCCATTCCACATCGACACAACCGCGCCCGAGAACGCGCCGCTGGTAGCCTCCAAGGCCGGCGGCCCATTGAGCAAGAGCTTGTTTGTCCCGGTGTACCAGCAGGACTTGAACAGCGACGAGCGCGAGGTCGCCGTCTATTTGGACGCGGATACGGCCCTGAAGTGGTGGCACCGGAACGTCGCGCGTGCGCAGTACGGGATCCAGGGCTGGCAAAGCCGCAGGATCTACCCCGACTTCGTCTTCGCAATGGGAGCGGACGGCCATCCTGAGCGCATCACCGTCCTCGAGACCAAGGGCGACCACCTGGACAACATCGACACCGACTACAAGCGCAATCTCCTAGACTTCCTCTCCCGTGGTCGCTGGAGACGGTCATTGGAGATACGCGACGGGGTCGATTTGGGTTCCGTCGAGCTGCCTACGTTCCAGTTTGCGCTTGTACTCATGCGAGACTGGAAGGTCGAGTTGCCGAATCTACTATCCGGCGCCCCCAAACCCAGCACCAGCGATCATCAGGCCGAGGAGGGCAAAATCGAAGGACCAGCCACGGAGTCCCGTGCGTGACACCCGAGCAAATCCTTGACCTCGTGGCATCCGGCGAATCCGAAACGCTGGAGCTCAAGGCCACTACGGGAACGCGCCGCGAAGCTCCCGCAACCGTGTGCGCCATGCTCAATCAACGCGGCGGACACGTCCTGTTTGCGTTTCTCCCGATGGCGCGTCGTGGGCCAACAGGTCACCGAGCGCACCCTCGAGGATTTGGGAAGCGAAATACAGCCCATCGACCCCCCAGTCTTCCCGCAATCGAGAGAGTTCCGCTGTCGAGAGGCCGTGAGGCCGTGAGGTCGTGGTCATCCAGGTCGGTCGCGGCGCATCGTCGCCTTACCAGTACCGGGGAGCTTCCTATCGTCGGGTTGGCAACACCACGCGCGCCATGCTCGCGGACGAATACAACCGGATGCTCTTTGAACGCATGTGCCGAAGAAGACGCTATAGATGGAGTGGGCGGAGCAGCAGCGCTCGTTCCGAGGACCGGTCCTGATCGTCTGGGCAAGGGAGGACAGGCTGATGCCGCCCGCCCACGCCGAGCGACTGGCCGAGCACTTCGAGAAGTCGCACCTAGGGTGGGTCGACGACAGCCGGACGCTCATCCCGATCGACCAACCGGAGGGTTCTGACGAACCACCTCCGCACGTTCCTGGACCCGCAAGTGTCCCGAGCGCCGCTGGAGGCTGCCGATTCCCGGCAACGGACGGGAGACCGGCTGAAGGCACACTGCCCCGATCAGGATGTCAACGCGGGGATCTGGAAGCGCGAGATCAGTGCCGGCGCCGTCCGCGAGGACGAAACAGGGTGCGAATAGGATGACCGGGATATTTCAACCGCGATTCCGCCAGCGTCGACAGATCGCAAGCATCGGTCGAATGCGAGTAGCTTTCTTACATACCCGATTTGATCGCTTGCAGCTAAACACGCACATCGGCTTCGCGTTCAATCCGCTGATCGTCTCGGATGGGGATGCGTGTCGCTAAAGGTCGCCTCCCACATCCTCGGCCTCGCCAGATAACACAACTTGCCCCTCGTCCTCTGCGGCTTCCCGCCATCCGTTACCCGACAGTATCCACCCTGATGCGGTCCCGACAGGGTTTTGGATGGGCAACACGACGTACTCGTCACCTCCGATGTGCTCGACCACATACAGGTACCACAACCGACTCGCTTGCAGTTCGCCGAACGCCTTCCTCACTTGGGCACGACTCAGCTCCACGACCTCACTTTTTTCCCACAGACACCCCTTGCCCTTGACCTCAATTAGACGCTCGACGCCACTTGCCGTATCGGTGCTGCGCAGATCCCAGCCAGGTTGACTCGCGGCGCCCAGTTTAGGCTCTCGACCACAGTTCCGCTCGTACTCCGCGGCGACCAGCCGATAGATTTCATCCCCCAACCTCCCGTCGCCCGTGGGCCCGGCCTCCTCCTCCACCTCGGTTCCACTATCGGGCTCAGAATTGGGTGGCTCCGCCATCTCGCCAACCAGTGCTTCCCTCAACGCGTCCTTTGCGCGCCTCAGTTCCTCAGCGGCCGCACGCTGCATTGCCAGACGCCTTTCAGCCGTGAACGAGCTACTCCCACCGCCATCCTCTGGATCCTTGGGCGTATCTCCACCCTCCGTCGCATCGCCGTCCCTCGTTGCCTCCTCCTGTTCAGGTTCCGATGATCCCTCACGAGAGCCGCCAGAATTCTGCTCGCCCCAATCCACACTTGCCGTTTCCGTCTCCTCCCCACCGTCGGATTCGTCCGACGTACCTGGGTGGCTCTGCTCTGTCTCGCGATCACCAAATCCAGCATCCGCCTCCTCGCCGTCCTGGAACTCCGGCGCGACGAAATCCGGCGCGAAGGATCGACGGAATTTCTCAGCGGCAAGTCCAAAAGCCAGGTCGTCATCAATCGCCATCAGCATCGCAGTCAGGTCGGCGGACAGATCCCCGCGCTGTCCGAATCCAAGCTTGTGCAGTAGTTCCTTCGCGGCATCCGCTCCGAACTCGATCGGTCGGCCAGCAACCGTCAAGACACCATCATGCAGTCGCGCGTGTACGAGCACCTTCTCCGCTTCGCCGCCCTGAAATCTCACCTGCAGCACTAACTCTCGGGCCTTGCGCAGCGTCCACGACGTGTCGATCCCTGCCGATGTGGAACCACGCTCGCCTGCCCGCGCCCACGCAACCAGCTCGCAGACATGTCTGAACCGCGGAGTCCAGCGCGCCGCGTCAACGGACCCGCACTCCCTCCAGTCCATGTCAACCGACTCGGATAGCAGAGGAAGGCCTAGCTCCCCTGCGACACGGGCTTGGTCTACGAGCGTCTCACCAAGATGTCCCGCTGTGACTGTCCGCACGTTTGTCGCCGCCGGAAGAAAGCGCCGGTCGTCGACATCATCCAAGAAGACATCCTCCGCCACGTCCGCAAGACCAACCCAACCTCGGTCCACGAAAACTGCCGCTTCCGTCACCGCCCTGCGCCAGTCATCCTTCAGAGCTGCGTCTTCTTCGCAGTCCTCCACGCAGTACGCGTACGCGAGGGGAAGCACATCGCGCACTTCGTTCGCCAGTCGGTCGGGTGATTCAACCGCCCGGCGCCACACGTCCCTCAGGAACTCCAGGGTCTGTTGCCCGGTGGTCGTCTCGGCCACCTTCACGGGAAACTCTGGCTGCTCGAGCTCGGAACGCACATCCTCCGGGAAATCTTCCAGCGGAACGACCCAGCCACCGAGCCGACCACGTAACCGGCCACCACCAACCCGGCGCACGATCCGCGCAACCGGAACGAACTCGCCCGGTTTCTGCGGTATCCCGATGGTTCGAAGTACCTCCTCGAACAAGCCCCGTTCTTCTGTCGAGGCGACACTTGCCCGCACCTCGCGCAAGAGTTCCGCGAACGCTGTGGGCGACAACTGATCGCCGGTCCTCTGAAGCCGCAGCAGCGCCGGCGACTCCGGGACTTCCGTCCCAAATTTCACCCCCTCAGCCTGAAGCGCAGCAACGAGATCGGCCGAGAGCACTGACGTCGACGCGTCCGGTCTTGTGGCGTCGCGCTCACTGAGCGCTTCACCTGGCCTTCGCAACTCGCCGTTACTGCATGGGACCCAAGGAAGGCTTGAGAGCTCCTTCACCCACCTACTGGCTTTCTTCCCCTTGGCGACCTTCGCGGTGCGATAGGTATAGCTGGCTTGCCTTCGCCCCTTCCCTCGTAGTGCCTCGAATCCATCGTCGAGCCAAGCGCCTACTGCCCGCCGAGTTCGAGCCGGCGCATCGAACCCCGGCAACGGTTTGATGACAAAGTCCTGCAACGCATAGCCTGCGCTATTCGAGTACTCGTGCCCACCGAGCTCACGCCCAAGGTAGTCTCCCACGTCCTCGGACGTCCAAGCCTGCCTCTCGCGGATTGCCTCGACGACGACCCCGCCCTTGGCCCCTGCATCCTGAAAGAACACTCGCCATTCCGCCGGCTCCGCCACCGGTACGCCCTCAAGATATCGATCGGCAATCACTGGCATGCCGGGAAAGAGGGCCTCACGATCCTGTCCGCGCACGTACGGGGCCGAGACCAGCGCACTCTCGGGAGTTACGCCGCGAAGCCCGTCCGTCGTTTCCGCCAGTACTCGAACCAGGAGGTCCCCGCGGCCTCGGTGCCTTGCCCACAGCCCCATCGACACTATGGCTGCCACATCCACCGGGTCAGCTTCATCGACTCGGACTGCTGCGTGCCCGATCAACTCGGACAACGCGACGCTCCGCGCATTCGTCTCGAGGAACTCCCGGGCCGAAGTGTTGAATCCGCTCCGCCACTCGCGGGACGCGGCTCGCCTGATCACCTGCGTCCATGCTTCCGGTATGCACTCGCCCCAGTCGATGAAACCCTCCATGATCTCCCGAATCTCGTGGCCTCCTGGCTCCTCATCAGACGGAAGCGCTTCATTGAAGAAGGAGGTCTCGTGCGCCGAACGCCAAGATCCAGCCACGGTGCGCACGCAGCGAATTCCATTCACTGACCAGTTGCTTGATGTCGCGGATTCCCATAACGCCGCCCATAGCCGAAACAGCAGATCGCGCTTCTCGCCATCATCATTGCCAGCGAGTCTGGACCACCAGTGTTCCAAACCGCCCTGCCAAGCATCTTCGATGTCGCGTTGCTGCATCTCCTTCATGAGGCCGATCGCCATCAGCAACTCGCGACCGGTCGAGCCCAACACCTTGCGGGCCAGCACGCGCCCCTTGAACAAGGATGCAGGCTTCATTGCAGGCTCATCGTCAAACGCTCGGCCCAACGGTGCGGGAGGAACGTACGTCCGGCCCGGCGTCTCGAAGGCTACCGCGCCGCTGTCGTCGGTCCACACGGGCACAACCTGAGCGTTCCTGAGTTCGTCCCGAAGCCTGTGCAGCCAACGTGGCTCCGAGAGGATTGCTTCCAGTCCGCTCCGCTCGGGCACCGGCAACCTCAGCGCGCCGTACGCGGCAGTTGCTGACTCCCGCTTCCTCAACGTTCGGGCTACCCACTTCAGGAAGACCGCAACCAAGTCCGCAATTCGGTCCGCAATGTCTCGCTGCCACGCGTCGTCCTCTATCTCTCCAAGGCTGGTTCGAGATATGTTGAGCAACCAATCGGCCTGAACGTGCAACCCAAATGGAATCTCCACGGTTGTTGGCAACGTTGCGTAAACACGCCCTCGCGTTGGCGGGGCAGGTACGCCCCGCTCGTCCAGTGGCAGCACACCGAGAACACGACGTTCCGCAGATGCTGCAGCGTAGACCTCTGCCTTGTCGGCAGCCGACGGATGGATCTGTCGGCGTTCGAGGAACTTCGCAATGGCAGCCCGCGAAGGACTGAAGGCGACGGCGAATAGACACCACTTGAGGCCGAGGTCTCCGCACAGCGCAGTCACCTGTGCACAACCGTCTACGTCGTCATCATCGACACTGAGCGTCCATACCGAGTCACCGACAGCTAGCCGTCGTACCCCGGCGTCCGCCAGTATCGCCAGCAACGTCCTGTCTTCCGACCGCATGAACCGTGCCAAGTCGTCGGCGAGGTCGGCGTGCCGGTCCCGCCGACCATGCAACTCGAACCGTGTTGTGAAGCCTCCGTCTGGCTCCGCTATACCATCGTCCCATCGCGGCAGGACGGCACCGAGCGGGTCGATGTGAACATCCCCGAAGTCTCCGGTGGAAACGGGGATGTCGTACCGGAACTTCCAGCCCCATCCCGACACGTGAGCAGACAGGAACCTGCCGAAGACACTCTTGAAGCCGATTCCCATGAAGCCGACAGACGCGGCACCCTTCGTCGACCGCGACACCTTGGACAGCCCCTCGACTTCCTTGGGACCGAGCGCACCCCGCCCGTCATGCTGGAACACCAGACCGTCCTGGTCGTCCGCAATCTGAACCGATATGGACCTCGCGCCTGCATCGACCGCGTTCTGTACGAGTTCGAAAACGTAGATCCATGGATGCTCGAACGCCAGCTCCAGCAATCCCAGCATAGCCAGCCCATCGTCCGTGCCGTACTGCTCACGGTTGTTCTCGGCGAGCTGTTCTATGTACGAGCGTCGCGACAATCGATCACTCTGAGCCGCCTGCTTAAGCACGGGCTTTGGCGCGCTCTCGTGGGATGCTCAACCGCCTGTCCGGAGTGTGCGCAGAGCGCACATAGATCTGTCTGAAGTCGCTCATGAGTTGGGGCCCCCCGTACCGTGGCTCGGGCTCGACCTGGATTCCCTGCAGCTGCAGCGGAGCCTACGCGTCCTCGTCCGCCCTGACCTTGAGAGCGATTCCCAGCGCCTCTCTCGCAGATCGGATCGGGATGTCCTCGACATCGCCCAGTGCCAGCATGTCGCTCTTGTCGCCGGAAACCACCAGTCCCGCATCACCGGCCACCGCCGCTGCCAAAATAGGGTCGTCTTTCGGGTCTGGTGACCTCCGGGTCACAGGAACTTCACTTAGCACGATCGCGCGCTGATGGATGGCAGCGACCATCTGCGCTGCTTCGTCCGAGTCCACGAACCTGTTCAATCGTGGCCGGGCAAGGACGTCCGTCACTTCGTCGATCTGCGCGGCGGACGTGACCAGTTCTATCTCGTTACGAAGCCACGCCTGGTACAGTTGATCCGGCGGAGTACCCTTGGTGATTAGCGCGCTAACGAGGATGTTCGTGTCAAGGACGACCCGCACGTGCGGCGTCCACCTCGCTTTCGATGAGTTCCATGACCTCGCTTTGGTCGGAGGCTGCGACCCGGTCCTTGACGCGTTCGATGGCTGCGACCGAACTCAGGATCCCGAGGATCGCCGAACCCACATCTTCCGCAGGCAGATCCTTGCGTCCCGGGTTGAGCGCCGCGATGCGGCAGGACTCCGCATGGACCAAGTTTTTGGCCGTCGCCTTGCTCATTCGCAACTCAACCGTGACCTCGCTGTCCGACGCGGACTGCGACGCTAGGTGGACGACCCACCGTTTCGGCGACGGATGCCTGACTGATGCCATGACTCAACGAGATATTCCGAGACCAATCAAGCGTATACGCTGGCGAACGTCCCAGCAAGCTGCTCATCTACACAAAAGTGATACGATAAGTGATAACGAAATGTCCACCATCCCATAAACTTCAATTAAAAACAATAGGTTACTCATGTCATGTGGCGGAGAGGGAGGGATTCGAACCCTCGATGGGCTATCAACCCATACACACTTTCCAGGCGTGCTCCTTCGGCCGCTCGGACACCTCTCCGGGAGGGTCGATGGAGGTGGCGTACCAGCCACACCCCGGCACCCGAAGCCGCTGCGACCGCTGCTCCCTTCCGGGCCTGACGGGGTTGACAACGGTTCGTCGCGAGGGGACCGATACGGCCACCATCGACTCGATCACCGAGGCGGCGATGCTAATGGGTTTGGCGGCGGATTGACAGGTACCTGACGGCTCGTGGGCCCTCCCCGCCCGTCTACTGCCTCGGCAACCGAATGTTCGGCGCTTCGGTGTGCGAGGTTGAACGGAACGGGTTGATGTCGATGCCACCTCGGCGCAGGAACCGCGCGTCCACGGTGAGTGCCATCGCACCGGTGGCCGCTTGCAGATCGACGAAGATTCGTTCGGTTGCCACTTCGTGGAAGTCCGCGGTCTCCCGGTAGGAGACCAAGTAACGAAGCACGGAGGCGCGGTCGAGCAAGCGGCCGTCGTAGGCGATCGCGACCGAGCCCCAGTCCGGCTGGCCGGTGACCGGGCATACGGTCCGGAACAGGTGGGTGTGGACGGCGTCTCGGCCGGTCCCGCCGAGGGTGGTGAGGAGATCGGGCGTTCGTTCGTAGCACTTGACGGGGATCGATAGGGTGTCGAGACAGAAGGTCGTGAAGTCGCTAAACGGCGGGCCGTTGCCGGCATCCCGGATCACGGCCCGTACGGCTGAGCCGGTCTCGCGCGAAAGGTCGGTCTCTATTAGCGCACACACGGCCCGGGCGCTTTCGAACGTGGTTCGGTTGAAGCCGCCGAGATAGAGCTTGAATGACTTGCTCTCGACGATGCGTGGCGACTCTGCGGGGACATGCAATGTCAGCACGCCAATGCGGGGCAAGCCGCCGGGCGCGAGCCACGAGAGTTCGTAGGCGTTCCAGACATCCTCGCCGGAGAACGGCAGCGACTCGCCGATGCCCATCTCGTGGCGGGCGGTGCGGCGTTCGATGGTGCGCAAGGCGGACGGGTCATAGTGTCGTGGCTGCGCCGTGCGGCGGCCAAGGGGGAGATCGTCGTTCATCGGTGCGTCGTTCTGCGCAGCCCCGCGCTGCATCCCGGCTAGCGGGGACCGCTCATCCGCCCAGCATCCGCTCGCGTCGATTGGCGCGCATGAAGGCGAGCCCCACGACCAGCGCGATGAAGATGGGGATGCCGATGCGGTTCTGCACCGTCATGGCGAGGACCGCGGCCGGGTCGGCACTCTGAACGGCCAGTGGATTCCAGAAAGGCGATGCCCGTATGTCGTTGTTGCCGAGGATCAGCAGGTCGAAGATCAGGACGGCGACGGTCACCATCGCACCCGCGACTTCGCTGCGGAACAACGTGGCAAACGCCATGGAAAGGACGAGGTAGAAGATCGCCCCCTGGAACGCGCCGTAGAGGGCGACCGGGGGGAACTTCACGAATACGAAGTAGGCGACCAGCGCCAACAGGACTTCGGCGGCGACCAGGATTACCGCGGACGCCGCAAGTTTCGCCCACCAGACCCGCTGGCAGCCGCCGGGAACCGTGTAGGCGATCTCGAGGCTTCGGCCGTCCATTTCGCCCGCGATGATGCGCAATCCCAGGATGATGGCGAGCACGGCCATCGGGATGCCCATGAGGCCGATCTGGGCATTGACGTCAGTGAATGGGCCCGATGGGCTGATCAGCTTTTCGACCGCCCGGGCCGCAAGCCAGAGCAGGGGCAGGAAGATCAGCAGCCAAACCCAGTGGCCGGCAATGGCAAGTCCCGCCAGCCGGATCAGGTCGAGAAATGCGCGCAGCCGGCGCAGTCGAGCGATCACCTTGTCTCCTCCTGCGGCATGACCGGCGCGGGCCGCCCGTGGGTGATGAGCCAGAGATACCCGTCCTGCAATTGTGCATCCAGTGCCTCGGCGTTGGCCGTCGGCGGTTCGTCGGCGAGGATGCGCCGCACGGTGCCGCCATCGATGGTGGGCGTTTCCTCGGCCAGGATGGCGCCATCGGGTAGATCGAAGGGGGCATCGGTCGCGAAACGGCTTTCCCACACGAGGCCCTCGGCCGCTTCCGCGAGATCGGACGGGGCGCCGTCGAATACGAGCCGACCGGTGGAGAGCACCAGTACGCGGTCGCAGGCGACGGCGACATCCTCCACCACGTGGGTCGAGAAGAGCACGATCCGATCCCGCGCGAGGCGTCCCAGCAGGTTGCGGAACCGTATGCGTTCCCGGGGGTCGAGGCCCACGGTCGGCTCGTCGACGATGATCACCGACGGCAGCCGCAGCAAGGTACGTGCGACGGCGACCCGTTGGCGCATGCCGCCGGACAAGGTCTTGATCTTGTCGCCAGCCTTCTCGGCCAGGCCGACCTCCTCGAGAAGGCTCTCGACGCGTTCCCGGCGGATGTCGACGGGCAGTTCGTAGAGCGCGGCGAAGTAGCCGAGGTATTCGCGCGGCGAAAGTCCCCCCGGCAGTCCGGCGTCCTGGGGCAGGTAGCCCACCCAACGCGCCAGGACTCGCTGGATCTTGGTCAGGCGGACGCCGCCGAGATTGATGACGCCGCGGGTGGGATCGAGGATGCCGGCCAACTGGCGCAGAAGCGTCGTCTTGCCGGCGCCGTTCGGACCCAGGATGCCCACCATGCCGCGCTCGACCCGGAACGTCACCTCGGTCAGGGCGAGGACCGGTTCGATGGGCAGATCCAAGCCGCCGATCCGGCGCGCCAGCCGACGTAGCCACGTGCGGGGGTGGCGGAACGGACCGGCGAGCGCGCGTTCGCCGATGAGCCCCCGCTGCTGGCGCACCGCACTGCGGCGGATCACTTGGCCGATGAGGATCAGCACGCCGGCGAGGATCGGCAACAGCAGGAGGACTCGGGGTTGTTCGCCGTCGAGCCGCGGCAGCACGACCATCCAGGCGACAAACGCCGCGAGGACGCCCCACGGCAGGAACACGCGAAATGCCGTCTCCAGCCATCCCGGCCGGGCCTCGTCCTCCGTGGGATGCCGAGCGCGGCGGATTTCCGTTGCGAATCTGACGAAAAAGGCGGCAGCGACCATCCAGAGGACGAGCATCCAGCCGGCGCTGCGTACCTGTGACGACAGCAGGAGCGGCGCGGCGGTCAGGATCAGGTACGGTCCAAAGCGGCCCATGGCATCGCGCCACGCGAAGGCCCGCCGAATAGCCGTGCCGCCTTCGCGCCGGATGCGATCCGCGAAGTCGCGGGGTGCCCGGATCGCTTGGCGGATGGGACCGGGCATCCCGTAGATCTTCTTCAGGTTGCGCACGTCGAGCACCGGCGGGCCCCCGGATGTCGCGGGTTCCACCAGTTCCGGGCGCCGGAAGACCAGCACGATGACCGTGAGCAGGCTGGCAAGGACCAGCCAGAAGATCACGAACAGCCACAGCCACGAGGTGACGGTCTCGGTCTGATAGAGCCACACCAACGGGGCAAACGTTCCGCCCAGCAAACCGAGGACCAGCCAGGGACCGACCCGGCCGAAGAGTTCATCGAGTCGTCGCAGGAAGATGTAGCAGACCGGGATGACCAAGAGGGTGAGCAGCGTCGCGGTCAAGATGCCGCCGATGACCACCGTGGCGAAGGGGGGCCAGGTCTCGTTCTCCTGTCCCGTGCTCAGGGTGAGGGGCCACAGCGCCGCGATGGTGGTTGCCGCGGTCATCAATACCGGGCGCGTTCGTTCACGCACGGACGCCAACGCCGCGGCGCCCGCGGACCAGCCGGTCCTGACCCGATGTTGCATCCGATCGACGATGAGAATGGCGGGGTTGATCGCCAGACCCACCACGACGACGACACCGATCCCCGACGTCACGTGGACGGGCGTGCCCGTCACGACGAGGAGCCAGGCCGCGCCGATTACCGCAAGCGGGACCGCCAGCAGAACGAGCCAGGGCAGCATCAGCGATTCGAAGGCCACCGCCAACACCAGCAGTACGAGCAGGCCGGCCCATAGGCCGAATTCCGCCACGGTGCTGACACCCTCTTCTTCCTCCACGGCCTCCACCGCGTAGCCCTGCGGACGGGGGGCCGATCGTATGGCCGTGGCGATCTTCTCGTCGAGGGTATCGCGGGCGGGCCCCGATTCCGGTGCCGCCGCGTCAAGGTGGTAGAAGACGCTGGTTTCGCGGCGGCCATTGCGGTGAACGATCGCCGGCGTCGGCGGCATCTGGCGGATCGTCGCGAGCGACGAGACCGTCGTGACCCCCGAGTCCGTGTGCACGCGCAATCGGCGTAGGTCCTTGAGGCCATCCGGCTCGCGACCGTTCACCCGTTCGACGAACACCGGGATCTCCCGACCCGACGGCAGAACATAGAGTCCGGCGTTCATTCCCCCCCGACCGGCGATCCGCAAGCCCGGCAGTACTTCGTCGACGGTGAGTTCGAACGCCTCGAAGCCACGGCGGTCCGGTTGCACCCAGACCTCGTCGTCGCCCGGTGGGGCGGATTGCCAGGCTCGCGCCACGTGATCGACGGCCTCGAGGCGTATCACGAGGTCGTCCGCCAAGCGTTCGAGGACCTGACTCTCGGGCCCGGAAACCGCGATCTCCTCGGGACCGCCGCCCGCCAACTGGACCCCCCGGCCGCCACCCCGGCTCTCGGCGCGTCCCCGACCGCCGCGCTCTTCCCCAGGCCGGGACACGTCGATGCCCCGCACCCGTTTCGCCGCCTCCTCCACCACCTGCCGGATCCGGGACACGGTGAGGTCCTCGGGACGCTCGTCCAGGTCCACCAGGTTGACCGTCAACAGTGCGCGCTCCTGGTTGATGCTCGCGGTGACGTTGTCGACGCCCTCGATGGCCAGCGCCGCCTGTTCCAGTTCCGCGACCGCCTCGGCGACCGCTTCGAGGGATCCCGTCCCCTTGAGCGACCGGGCGCTGAAGGCAACGCTGTCCGCGAAATCGGGATCGGGGGACGGCTGGTTCGACAGCGCGATGGGCATCGCGAATAGCAGGGTCGCCACCACCGCGACCCCGGTGCCCGTCAACCAGGACGACGGACGGCGCATGGCGTTGGCGACGAGTCCCGAGAACAGGATGCGTAGGGGGTCGGGAGCACGTTGACCGCCGGCCTTCGCCCGGGCTTCGCGTTGACGTGCGACCGCGCGGCGCGCGGCCGGTGCCGCCAGCCGGTGGGTCAACACCGGGACCAACCCGACGGCAACGAGCATGGATGCGCAGAGCGGGAGCAGGAACGCCGGGATGAACTCGCCGGCGATGGACCGGACCAAGACCGAAAGATCCATGATGCCCGCCGGCAACATCACGATGGCCGTCGTGGCGGTGGCGGCCAGGATGGCGCGGATCGTGCGTTGCAGACCGATGCGCGCCGCCTGGGGCGGATCGAGACCGCGTTCGAGGCGCCGCAGAACCGCCTCGTAGACGACGATGCTGTTGTCGATCAGAAGACCGACGGACAGCCACAGGCCCCCCAGTGTGAACTGGTTCAGAGACAGCCCCATCAAGTAGAGCAGCGCCAGCGCGCCGAGCAGGCTGACCGGCACGGCGACGCCCACCACGGCGACCGCGCGCCATTGGCGCAGGAACAGGAACAGCACGGCAAGGGCGATGAGATAGCCGGAGAACCCCAGACGCGCCAACCGGCCGAGACTCTCCTCCACGGCTTCGGCGGCGTCGTCGCCGATCACCAGATCCACCCCCATGGGTGCGACCTCTTCCCGGAGTTCCGCCACGCGTTCCCGGAGTTCCCGGCCGAGGCGAACAAGGTTCGCGTTCTGTTCCTTGTAGACCACGATGCCCACGGCTTCCTCGCCGTTGACCCGGAACGACGACTGTCGCGGCGCAAAGCCAAGTTCGACCTCGCCCACGTGTTTGACCTGGGTGGGTCGGTCCGGCGCGATTCGCGTCTCCCCAATCGCCGCAAGGCTCTCCGGTCGGCCATCCACGATGACTGCCAACCGGCCACCTTCCGACTCGAGGGCACCGACATAGCGCATACTGCCCGCACGGCGCGCCACCGCCTCGATCACCTGGGCCGGCGTGACCCCGGTCGCCGCCGCCCGCGCCATGTCGACGTTGACGATCACCCGGCGCGCGGAACCGCCCCTCGCGTTGGCCTCCCCGACACCGGATACCGCCGCAAGACGGGGTGCCAAGAGTTGGTCTGCGAGGTCATAGAGGGTGTCCCGGTCGGCATCGCCCAGGACGTGGATGTCCATCACCAGGCTGCCGAACTGGGCGGTTCCCGACTGGAACGAAAACACACCTACTGAGGTGCCCCGTGGTTGCCCACGCCGGATATCGGCAGCGATGCGCTGCAGTTCGAGCTCGCGCACCTTCATGTTGGTGTCCGGCTCGAAGCGGACGCGGTAGCTACCGCCCCCGCCCTGCACCTCAGCCCAGCTCTCCGCCACGTCGGGCATCGCCGAGACCCGGGCATGCAGCGGGAGGAGGATTTCCCGCTCGACGACTTCCTGTTCGCTGTTCGGCCGGAAGTAGCTGACGAAGAGCGTATCGCCCTCCAACGGCGGCATGAGTTCCAGGGGAATGCGTTGGTAGGCGACGATGCCCAGCACGACGAAGCCCACGAAGATCATGCTCACCGCCAACGGGCGGCGGACGGGCAGGTCGAGGAGGCTCACGGCGCGAGGCGCCAGGTGGGACGGCCAGGCGTTCGCGTTTCATCGCGGGCCCGTGGCGACGACCCTAACGCGCCCGTTTGGGCGCGCCATCGCCCGGATATCTGTAGGGCGGTTCGTTCCAAGCGGTTCAACGATCCCCCTCCCCGCCGCGTTGCCACGCCAGCCGGTCGAGCAGCAGATACAGGCACGGGAGGACGAGCAACGAACCCAAGGTCGACGCGACGATGCCGCCGATGATCGTCATCGCCATCGGCGCCCGAAGCTCGGCCCCCTCCCCGCCGGCGAACACCAGCGGTGCCAGGGCCAAGGCGGTGGTCAAGGTCGTCATCACGATGGGACGAAGTCGAATGCCCGCAGCGCCCGCCAGCGCCGAAACCCGATCCTGGCCTTCGGCCATGAGCTGACGGGCGGTGGCGAGCAGCAACACCGCGTCGTTCACCGCGATGCCGGAGAGCACGATGAGTCCCAGCATGGCCATGACGCCAACGGGCTGCCCCATGGGGACCAGCGCGACGGCGACGCCCACCAGGGCAAGGGGTATCGCGGCCAGCACGGTGATCGGCTGCAACAGCGACTCGAAGGTGCCAGCCAGCACCATGAGCACCAGGATCAGCGCCAACAAGCCGGCCAGGCGCAGTTCGTCGAAGGTCTGCGCCCGTTCCTCTTCCTGTCCGCGCAGCCGCACATGCGTACCCGGCGGCGCGGAGGTATCGCCGATCGCGGCGGTGACGGCGGCCACGGCTTGGGCCTGGGTGAACCCGTCGGCAAGCTGAGCGGTCACCTGCGCGACCCGACGCTGGTCGCGGCGGAAGATCTCCCGCGCCCCGTCGGCCTCTTCGAAACTGGCCACTTCGCCGAGCGCGATGGGACGCCCTCCGCTGCCCAGGAATTCCACGTCGGCCAACTGATCCCGGCGTGGCGAGGGTAGGCGCACGTTGACGATCCGTTCCTCATCGCCCAGGGACAGCCGCGTGACCTCCAGTCCGTCGAGATTCGCCGCCAACACCTGCGCCACGGTGTTGAGGTCGACGCCCAGCGCATCGGCCATGGCGGGGTCCAACGCGACGCGCAACTCCCGGGGTCCACCTTCGAAGGACGACTTGACGTTCCAGAGTTCGGGCAGGCCAGCCAGTCGATCCCGGATCGTGCCGGCACCTCGGCGCAGGTCGTCCAGGGATTCGCCGGCGATCTCCACCACGATCGGCGGGCCACTGGCACCGAGGGCATCCGTCAGGGCGGAACGGGCGATTTCCCACTGCACCTCCGTGTCCGGCAACGCGTCGAGTTCGCCCGCCAGCCATGTCGCCACCTGTCGTCCGGTGGGACCCTCGGAGGTCATTCGCGCGATGACGCGGGCGGTGTTCTCCTCGGTCAACTCGCTGCGGATGGAACGGCCGTCCTCCGGAAGCCTGCCCACCTCCGAGAGCGTCGCGGCGAGGGTGCCGTCGGCAGCCACGGTGCCGCCGGCGGCCTGGGCGATGAGCGCTTCCACGCTGGCCGCCGCCCGGGCCGTGGACTCCACACGCTGCGCCGAGGGCCCGACCAGGCGCACCGAGAACTGGCGCGGATCCGACGGGGCCAGGAGCTCGGTACCGAGTTTCAGCAGAAGCGCCACCGCCACCGCCACGATGCCGGTTGCCAGGAGTACGACCGTTGCGGGCCGTTTCAAGAGCCGGCCCACGAATGTCTCCAACGCCGTCCGCGCCCGGGAAGCGGCTCGCTCGGTCGCCATCGAGGAACGGGAAGCCCGGGGCAGGAACCAGCGACCCAGCGCCGGGATCAGAAACACGGCAACGGCAAGCGATGCGAGCAGGGAGACAACCACGGTGAACGCGATGCCGTCGATCAGTCGCGCGGCCAATCCTTCCACGAACAGCACGGGAAGGAATACCACGCACGTGGTCAGGGTGCTGGCGGTGATGGCGCCCGCGACTTGCCCGGTTCCCCTCGACGCGGCGAGATCGGGCGCGTCGCCCAGTCCCAGGCGCCGGTACATCGACTCTACGACGACGATCGCGTTGTCGACCAGCATGCCGGCCCCCAGGGCAAGGCCGCCCAAGGTGACGATGTTCAGGCTGTGTTCCGCGAAGTTCATCGCGAACAACGCCGCGAGGATCGAGACCGGCACGGCCGCGGTCACGATGAGCGTCGCGCCGGCGGAACGCAGGAACAGGGCCAGGACCAGCACGGCCAAGGCCACGCCCGCCCCGGCCGCGATCTTCAAGTCGTCCAGGGCATCGGTGATCAACTTGGCGTCGTCGGCGATCTCACGTACGTCGACGCCCGGGAGATCATCACCGAGCCCTTCGAGAGCCTTGCGTACCTCGGCGGAGACCTCCACGGTGTTGGCGCCGGCTTCCTTGTAGACGGCGACACCGACGCCTTCGACACCATCCACCAGCACCAGGTGGTCGATTTCGGCGTTCACCACCTCCACGGTGGCAAGGTCCGAAACGCGCACCGCCTTGCTGGCACCGGTGGAGTCCGAGGTGTAGCGGACCACGACATCCGCAACGTCCTGGGCGGTCCGGTAGCGCGCTACGCCGCGCACCTGGAAGACCTGGTCGCCCTCCTCGAGGGTCCCGGCCTCGATATCCACGTTCTGGGCACCCACCCGGGAACGGAGCAGAGCGAGCGAGACGCCGAACGCCTCGAGACGGTAGCGGTCCGCCGAGACGCGGATCTCGATGTCACGGCCCCCGGTTACGCGCGCCTCCGCGATGCCGACGAGTTGCTCCAGCGCGGGCGCCACCTGCCGGCGCACCAACTGACGAAGCTCGGCGAGATCGGGTTTCCCGGACGGTGCCACGAGGCCCAGGGTCAGAATCGGCGATTGACGCGGATCGAAGCGGCGAACCAGGACCTCGTCCACCTCCGGGTCGCCTTCCATCGCCCCGACCGCCTTCTGCACGTCCACCAGGGCGAGATCGAGATCGGCATCCCAGTCGAACGTCACCGTCGTCACCAGCCGACCGGTTCGGGCCACCTGGACGACTTCCCGGCTACCCCGTACGGTGGTCAGCCTGCGTTCGACGGTCTGGCCGTAAAGGCGCTCCATCTCCGTCGGCGGCCGGTTGCCGGATTGGATCGATACCACCACCGTGGGGCTTTGCAGGTCGGGCAGGAGGTCGACCGGCAGCTCGCGCCAGGACAGTGCGCCGACCAGGGCCACGGCCAGCGCGACCACGGTCACCGCGACGGGTCGGCGTACGGCAAACGCGGCGGCGGACTCAAACGCCGTCACGTAACGATCTCCCTAGCGTCAGGATCCGACGACCCGAATCCGGGCGCCGTCGGTCAGGGTCTCAAGACCCCGCACGGCGACCCGGTCGCCCACGGCGACGCCGTCGAGGACTTGGACCACGTCGTCATCGCCCAATCCCAAGCGGATGTCCCGGCGACTGACCCGCTGGCCGTCGAGAACGAACGCCACCGATTTCCCCGCCCGATTGGCGATCGCGTCCCGGGACAGCACGACAACGTCCGCTCGTTGCTCGACCACCACGATCACCTCCACGAACATGCCGGGGCGCAGCAGTCGCTTCTCGTTGGCCACCGAGACCTCGGCGCGGAAGGTGTGCTTCACGGGATCGAGCATCGGCGACAGGCGAATCACCTCGCCGATGAACGACTCCTCGAAGGCGTAGTGGCGGATTCGCGCCGCGAGGCCCACTTCGACCCGGGCGAGTTCCGGCCCGATCAGGTCGATGTCCGCTACAAGCTCGTCGAGCGGCGCAATCTCTGCCACCCTGAATGCCGCTCGGACCAGTTGGCCGTCCGCTTGCGGGCGACCGTCGTTGTCCCTAGCCAAGCGGAGGATCGTACCGTCGATGGGGGTCTTCAGCGTCGCCTTAGCCTGGTTGAGCATGCTGAGTTCGAAGCTGTAGAGCGCGGTCTCGTAACGCTCCTCCGCCTGTTGGAGATCCTCTTCTTTTCCGAGATTCGCCTCATATAGTTCCCGCTGCCGCTCAAGCTGAGCTTCCGCGACCTCCAGGGCCTGACGCGTACTCTCAAGGCGGGCGTGCAGGCGGGCGTCCTCGCCGGTAACCCGGGCCACCACGTCGCCCGCCGAGACGCGCATCCCCTCGGCCAATCGCTGTCCCTCGGCGTTCCGGGCAACCTGCAACAGTCCCGGCGTTTCGATGTCGAGGGTCACGATGCCCGTCGGGCGCAGCGTGCCGGTGGCGACCACCAGATCCTCAACGGTTCCCGTATCGACATCCTCGACTTCGATGGGCACGCTGAACTCGGCATCCGGCTGCGACATCGGCGGCGCGCATCCACCGGCCGCCGCGAGCAGACCAATCGCCAGCACATGCCCGCCGATTGCGTTCATTCGTTGCTTCATCGGTCCTCCACCGAACGCCAGCGTACCGCATCGGCAATCACCGGCGACCCCGAGGTCTGGTTGGACACCACGAGGCTCGCTTCGCCCGCCGGCAGGGAGAACTCGCCGAGATCGTTCCAGCCGACCGATGCGGCCTCGGCATCGAACTCCACCGGTATTTCCTCACCGTCGGTGACGATCTTCATCCCGTAACTTCCCTTGGCACCACTCAGGATATTGGTCTGTATCGTGACGCTGAATCCGCCCCGTCCGGGCGTTCGGTCCGGCTCGATTTCAGGCAGGTGGTAGTCGACGCGCCATCGACCGCCCTGCGGCAGTTGCGCGGTGAAGCGCGCCGATGCGCCGCCGTCGCCCGGGAAGGCACTTGCCGCGGTGTGGCGATACCGGCCCCACGTCCCCGGCACCTCCATGCGCATCCAACCCCTTGGCGGCGTCGTGAACGGATTGTAGACAGGCAGACCCTGGTCGATATCCGTTTCGCCCGTCCACCAGCTTTCCTGCAGGCCGTAGCGTTCTTCGTCGTCCGGGGAGGCGTAGGTGATCGTGAAGCCCGGATCGAGATCGTCCACCACGATGCCGGGTTCCGGCGGGGGTCGCCATTGGCTTTTCCGGCTGCCGTTCAGAGGTTCGGCATCCACCGCCGCCTTGGGGTCGACATCGGGAAGCGCAAGGCGGAAATCGTTGCGATTCAGGGACAGGTACGGCGAGATCCAGACCGTTCCCGGCGGCGTATCGACCACCAGCCCGGCCTCCACAGACTCGCGGCCACCGATCGGGATCGGGTCGGTCCACGAGCGGATCGGCGATTCGCTTTCCGATACCGCGCCCACACGTACCAGTCCCGGCGTCGGCTCGCCGTTGTGGACGTGTACACGGACCTGGTAGCGCGGCTCGCCGCGTTCCCCGTCCTTCAAGCGCAACACCTCCGGTGTCGACGCGACAAAGCCCGGCAACTGGGCATCTCCCAGCCAGTCACCGAGTAGCGCTCCGAGATCTACACCGGTCGCGGCAGCCACGGCGTCGAAGTCCTCCGCCGTGAAGTTCCTGCCGGCGTGGCGCCGCCGGAGTTCCGCCAGGAACTCGGCCACGATGTCGCGCCCCAAACCGTCGACAATCGACTTCGCCACGGCCGGTGCCTTGAGGGACAACACATCCAACGCGCCTACGCCGTGTTCAGCGGGATCCAGCGTGTCGAGCGGCGTACCCAGCGCACGGCTCCACACCGATGCACGCTTCGGCGCCCCGTCGGCACCGATGGTAATCGACAACGCGCCACCGCCGCTTACGAGCCCTGCAATCAACCGGCCCATCGTCTCGTTCATGCTGGAGACCGTGGAAAACGTGCGGGGCGAGAAGTAACTGCCAGCCTCGCGGTTGTAAAGCAACCGCACCATCAGTTCATGGCAGACGTAGTCCAACGCGATCGCGCCCCGGCCATGTGCCCCGGTCTGAAACTTGAGAAAGTTGCGCGCGACGCCGTCGTGCAAGTTGCCGCCGCTGAAGTCCTGCCGGAAGAACTGCTCCAAAATGGCGATCTTGATGCGGGCCCCCGCGCCATCGGCATTATCGGTATCGTCGGGGAGCTGACCCACCCGCCGCAGGATCCCCATCGCCGTGTCGAAGCGCGCGGTCGGCAAGCCGTATTCGCGTAGCAGCATGATGCCGGGGAGCGCTTGCACCGTATCCATCCGCCAGCCCCCGCCGAACACGCGCAGCCGCGCGGGCACCTCGACCAGGCTCAGGCCCCCGTAGGGATAAGCCAATCCCGCCTTGCCCGCGGCCGCCAAGATCTCCCCGATACGCTCTTCCACTTGGTCGATGGCATCGGCGAAGTGCACCAGGTTGGAACCGTGTCCGGGAAATAGAAGGAGTTCGAACGCTATGTCCGCAACTTCCAGATGACGGCGCTCGAACCGGGACGCCAGCAACGCGACCTCGGGTACGGGTGCGCTCGGGGCAAATCGAAACCGCCCCTCGCCCAACTCCTGCCGCCGCCCGGGTCCGGCGACAAGCCAATCAGGCGGTACTTCCACATCGAGTTCGACGTTGAAGAAATCGCGTCCGTAGCGGACCGGATCGTCACTGCCCGTGGCCGGTCCCGGCAAGGGCATCCAGCGAACCGTGGGCATCAGGGCCACGAATCGGGGGGCGAACACCGCCGCCTCCGTGCCCAGGAGAACGACATTGCCCTGTTCCCCCTGCACCAGGTCCATGTCCAGTTCACTGTCGAGGTACCCGAACGCGTCGTCCGGTACGCCAGCCGCCTTGACGGCCAACTCGACGCGTTCGCCCGGACCGAGCGACCGGGGCAGTGGCACCCGCAAGATCCCCAAGTCATGCGTGTATTGCGTTGCCACGCCGTCGAGCAGGAGTTCCGCGACTTGGAGCCCCGGATTGAAGCTGAACTGCAACTCGTCCATGGGTTCCGTCGCGTCGAGCCTGTAGACCAGGTCGAGGTCGAGGCGCCGTCCCGGATCGATGGCAATACTGCCCTGGACGAAGTCGAGGTCGGCCCGGGGCTCGTCCTGCGCCGCGACCTGGGCTGCGATCCATTGCGTGCGTTGCTCGCGCGCGTTCGACGCATCCACCACGATGGCACCGATGCCGGCGCTGGCCAACCCCGCGAGGGCGGCGGCAAGACCTAAGCGAAGGCCCCGGCCTTGGCCATCGCTGCGGGGGTGGAGTGCAGCCGCGAAGACAATGAACGCCCCTGACAGGATCAACACGGAGACCCGCTGCAGGATCAGCGCGCCGTCGGCGAATTGCGGCAGCATGTCCGATCCGGTGGCCAGATAGGCCTGGAAGCTTGCGAGCCCAGGCGCCAGATAGAACGGCGTCTCCCAAGTTCCCCAGAAGTAGACGCCGAACAGGCCGAGGGCGAGAAGGACCACGATCAGCCGGTTGCGGATCGTCACCGCCAGCAGAACCACCAGCGATCCCCACAACGCGAGGACGGGGATGGCGTCAAGCAACAGGAAGCTCGTCAACGACACCGGTTCCAAGGTGTCGCCGCCCCACCAGTTGAAGGCCTTCGCCGTGATTCCAAGTAGTTGGATCAGTCCCATGACGACTGCCACGGCCAGCCAGAGGACGAAGACCAAGCCGGTCAGGCGGCCAGCCAGCAAGTTCACGGTACCGACCGGTCGCGCGTCGAGCACCTCCGCCATCCGTTCCCGCTGGTCCCGGCTGCGGATGTCGAAGGCGAGAAAGACCATGCCCACGACCATCACGATGACCATCGTCATGCCGATCGAGGACACGAGCACGCGGGGTCCGAACGACCCGAACGTGGACACGAATCCCGAGGCCGCGTGCATCAAGGAGTACTGAAGATAGGTCAGCATGCCGAGCAGCAAGGTCAGCGCGACGAACACCCAGGTCCGAGCCAAGCGACGCGCCGCACGCATCTCGGCGAGCGCGACCGCGAAGAACTCCCGGAGCAGACTCGAGGCCTGGACGTTCCCGGCACCCCTGCCCTGGTATCCGCTGCGTTCGGCCACGGTCTCTACTCCTTGTTGCTCGCGAAGCCGGCGACGGGGCGCCAGCGGATGGCATCGGCCAAGACGACGTCCCCGGACGTGCGGTTGGAGACGACGAGACGCACCTGGCCCTTGGGCAGATCGAACCTTCCTAAGTCATTCCAGCCCATCTCGGCCCGCGTTGCGTCGAACATGATCGACCGACGCTCGCCGTTGCCGAACTCCAACACCATGTCGTAGTCACCCAGCGCGGCGACCATCGCCTGGGGTTGCCCTCGCAATCTTACGCCGCGTTGCGGTTGGCGGACCAACGGCATGTGGTAGTCAAGTCGCCACTCGCCGCCGCCGGGAAGTTCGGCCGCGAATACCGCCGTGGCATGGCCGTCCGCCGCCGCGGCCCGGGCCACCGTATGCCGGTACTTGCCCCAACTCGAAGGCACTTCCTGCCGACGCCACTCGCCATCGTGGCGCCCGTTCAACGCCAGGGCCGACAGGTAGTCCGGGATCCCGTGATCCATCTCGCCTTTCAGGTGCGGGGGCTCGGACACGAAATCGCCAATGCGGAAGCGATCGCCGCGGCCATTGCGCTCCACGACGAATCCGGCGTCCAAGTCGTCGACCACGATGCCGGGCTGCTTCGGCGGTTCCCAGTCGCTGGGCCGGCTCCCCGTATAGCCCTCGACCCCCGGTTCGTTCGCCTCCTCCACTGCGAGTTGGACATCGCGGCGGTTCAACGACAGGTAGGGCGCCATCCAGACTTGCGCGATCGGGCTTGCCGTGACCAGCGAGACTTCCACCGACGAATGGCCCCGGACACGGACGGGCTCGCTGGACAGCGTCCCGCGTCCTTTCGTCTTCCGCCACCGCGCGGTCACGTAGCGCAGGCGCAACAGACCCGGCACGGGCTCGTCGTTGCGAAGCTGAACCCTCGTCTCGAAGCGCGGACCGCCACGCGCGGTGTCGGGCAAGCGCACCGTCCTCGCCGACGACGCCAGAAATCCAGGTAAACCGGCGTCGTTCAGCCAGTCGCCGAGGAGCGGCCCAAGGTCTCCGCCGACGCGATGCGCCGCCGCGTAGAACGCATCTGCATCGTAGCTTCCGCCGCCGTGCTCGCGCCGCAGTTCGCGCAACAACGCCCCGGTTCGCTCCCGTCCCAAGGCATCGTAGATGGAGCGCGCGATCGCACCGCCCCGGAGTGCCAGCGCCTCTAGGACGCGGTCTGGGTCATGTTCGGGATTGAGTCCCGCGAGCGACGTACCCAGGGCCAGGTCCCAGACCGCAGGCCGGTTGGCAACCGCGTCGCGGATTCCTTGCGAGCCGCCACCGATTCCGAGCGCCTTCGATGCGCCTAGGGCGATACGACCCAGCGATGTACTCCCGTCCGGCAGGAACACGTGCGCGGAAAAGAAGCCGGCCGTGCGGTTGAGCACCAGATCGACCAGTTCCTCCACGACGAACTCCAACGCGGTCGCCGCCATGCCGTCCGCCTCGACGCCGGTCTGAAACCGCAGGACGTTTCGAGCCATACCCACAAAGGGGTCGCCACCCGAGTAGTCGTTTCGAAGATATCGTTCTAATGCCTTGATTCTAAACTCCGCCCCATCGCTTTCGGGCACCTCCTTCTCCCCATCGCGAAACGCCACGTCGAACCGGGCGGTTGGGAAACCGCGTTCGCTCATCAGCAGGATGCCCGGCTGCGCCTGCACCGTATCCATGCGCCAGCCGCCGCCGCATCGGCGCAGGGTGGCCGGTACCTCGACCACGCTGAGACCGCGATAGGGATACTCGATCCCGGCCTCGATGGCCTCGCCGAGTAGCTCCTCGAGGCGTTCGCTTAAGGGCTCCACGGCATTCTCGAACAGCGTCAGGTTGTCGAGATGCCCGGGGCTCATCAGGAGTTCGAGTTCGACACCGGCCACGGCAATGGCCCGTCGTTCGAACCTCGACGCGATCAGCGCCACGGCCGGCACCGGCGAGGTCGGATTGAAACGAAACTCGCCCGCGCCTACGGCCCGGCGCAGTCCCGGCCCTGCCACCAGCCAACCGGGCGGCGCTTCCACCGTCAGGTCCACTGTGTAGAAGTCTCGCGCAACGCGCCCCGGGTCTTCCCTGCCGACATTGGCGCCGGGGCTCGGCAACCAATGCACACCGGGCATCAGCGCCACGTAGTCGGCATCGTAGATCGAGGCGTCCCGGCCGAGGTATAGCGTCGCGTTGCGCCGACCCGTGCTGTCCGCGCCAAGGTCGAAGGCACTGTCGAGGTAGGCGAAGGACGGGTCCGGCACCCCCGTCGCCAGCATATCCAGTTCGAAACTGCCATGAGTCGGCGGCGTTTCGATGCGGAGCAGGCCATCCTCGTGTAGGAACGGTGTCGGCACCCCGCTGATCTTCAAGCTCTCGACCGCCATCCCCGGGTTGAAGCTCATGACCAGCTCGCGGTCTTCCCGGGATCTGGGCCTGGCCGCGAGGCGCATGCTGATGTCGATGGTGAGTAGCCTTCCCGGTGCCACGTGGACGGTGCCGGCGATATGCTCGATATCGGCACCGCCCTTCGCGACGGCCGCCTCGTGGACGGCAAGCCAATGATCGCGGGCCTCCACACCCTCACGCGCATGGAGGAAAAGGCCGGTCATGGCCGCCGCACCGACTCCGACGAGCGCCGCAGACACCGCGAACCGGGGCGAGGAGCGGCGGCTGTCCAAGCGCGGGTGAAGCGCCGCCGCGGCGAACACGACGCCAACCGCCAGCACGACCAGGGCGAGCCGATGCAGGACGGTCGCGGCATCGGCCACCCGGGGCAGGAGATCCGAAACCAGGTCTCCGTACTGGGTCGGACCCGCCAAATGGGCCAGGTAGAGCGGTTGGGATTGTGACCACAACATCCAGATCCCCAACACACCGAACGCCGACACGGCAACGAGTAGCCGGTTGCGCAACAACACCGCCAGCAGGATCACCAGGGCTCCCCACGCAAGGAACATGGGAAGTGCGTCGACGAACAGGAACGTCGCGAGCGACGCGGGCTGCACCGGTTCGGTCGGTGCCCCGACGGCGCCGCCGACGATGCCGAAGGTCTGTACGAGGAAAACGAGGACAAGCGCGGGGATGCACGCCGTGACCACCAGGCCGAGCAGCCTTCCGAGAAGCAACTCCACGTTGGATACGGGTCGGGTATCGAGAACCTCCACCATGCGCTCGCGCTGGTCTCGACCCCGTACGTCGAAAGCCAGGAAGATCAATCCGAAGAGGAATACCAGGACCAGCGGCATGCCCACGATGGATATGACGAAACGCGGCGCGGGAAACTCGGAGACCGGCGACATCCGACTGTCCAGCGCGTGCTGCACTCCGCTGCCTACGAAGAACAAGAAGGAAACGCCGACCGCCAGCAGGCTGAATCCCCACGTGCGAACCTGGCGCCGAGCCGAGCGCATCTCCGCGAGGGCAACCGCCCAGACTGCGGCGCAAGACGAGACCCGCACGACCGCCAGCCTATCCCGCTCGTTGTCGAGGAGCCTTGGGAGAGATCAGGCTGCGCCCTCCCCGCCCGTGCTGCCTTCCGCCGCCACTTCGTCGTCCTGCCTGGCCGCTTCGGAGCGGCCGCGGGCCGCCATGAACGCGAGATAGGCCTCCTCCAGGGTCGGCGTCTCGACGGGACTCGCAGCGTCGGGCATGCCGTTGGCGGTCACACCCCGCAGCGTAACCGCCGTGCCAGTCACGGCCCGGGAGACGATCTCGTAATCGCCCTCGATCCGCTCGGCGGCGGCCGCGTCCGCGGTGACTTCGAAGACGCGACCAACCGCTCGCTGGAGCAGATCTTCCGGCGGTCCCTGGTACTCGATACGGCCGCCATCCAGCAGTGCCATCTCCCGGCAGCCCCCGCCCAGGTCCGCCACGATGTGCGTGGAGAGCAGGATCGTGCGGTCCCGGCCCAGTTGGTTCATGAGTTGCCGGAAACGCATCCGCTCCTCGGGGTCGAGGCCCACGGTCGGCTCGTCGACGATCAATACCTGGGGCTCGTGAACCAGCGCCTGGGCGACCCCGAGACGCCGCACCATGCCGCCCGAGAGTTTCTTGACCTTGCGGTCGGCAACCCCGTCGAGACCGACCATCTCCAGCGTCTCGGCCACCCGGCGCCGGCGCTCCTTGCGGTTCGAGAGTCCCGACAGGCGCGCCAGGGTATCGAGCACCTCTTCGGCGCGGTGGTGGCGCCAGGCGCCGAATTCCTGGGGCAGGTAGCCGATCAGTTCCCGGACCTCGCGTCGTTTCCGGGTGACGTCATAGCCATAGACCGTGGCCGTGCCCTTCGTCGGCACCAGCAACGTGCAGATGATTCGCATCAGGGTGCTCTTCCCGGCACCGTTGGGCCCGAGCAATCCGAAAAGCCCGGTACCGAGGGCCAGGTTGACCTCATCGAGCGCGGTGTGCCCACCCTTGTAGGTGTGACCGAGGCCGCTAGCCTCGATTACGGGATCATCGCCGATATTCGGCGGCACTACGGTTTCGGCCATCGTCGCGGTTCCTTGGCTTGGATTGGGGGGACCCTTCTATGCCAGACGGCTGACACGCCGGGGGCTTAACAAGTCGATCGGTATTTGAGCAAATCGCGTCGCCGCGGGGCAAATATCGAACGAAGACCTTAGGACATATTATGTCTGCCGTCAACGCCTGTGAACGCGAGGGGCGCCCTTGCATGGAACATCAGTTAACCCATTGATTCGAGGTTCAGGCGGCCCGGTCC
>JAPPGK010000120.1 GCA_028821405.1 Gammaproteobacteria bacterium
CGAGAACCGGGCTCTCGTTGGGTGCCTGTCCGAAGAACGCGGCGACGTGCGCGTCATCCACCTGCCCGAGCGCCGCACCGCAAACCAGACTCGCAATACCGCCCACGATGGCGGCGAGTACCGTACGCCTCATGATTCCCCCTCCTCTCAATTGCAATCCCGACTGCCTTCGAGGCTCCATCCGAGCATACCGCCAGTGCGCTCTAACGTGCAAAAAGCGACGAACCAATGCAGCACTCAACGGGCACCTAGGGTGGACGTCAAGGACTTGACCGCTTATGGCGTGCCGCCGCCTTGGACGATGTCGTGCGTGCGACCCGCTTCGAAGTCGCCGAATGATTCGGTCTCGCCGGTGGCCCAACGGACAGCCACATCACTGACGCCTGTCTCGCCTGCCAACCCGAAGTGGACCCGCGGATCGCTCGACGCCACGTAGCTGCCCTCCGGCGCCACGCGTCGATGCTGTCGCCGGGGGCCGACATTGGCCGAGACGGTGGCACCGTGGGCATCGCGGCCCGTGGTCGTCCGCACGCGGAAACGGATCCAGTTGCCCCGATTCGGCACGCGGTTCATCAACAGATATGGTGGCGCGTCGCGATTGCCGACGACGAGGTCCAATCCGCCGTCGTCGTCAATGTCGCCCACGGCGAGACCGCGACTGGTGTGGATCAGCGTCGCCGTCGTACCACCGGCGGGCAGGATCTCCTCGAAGCGACCGTCCGACGTGCCCCGCAAGAGCGTGTTGGGTTCCGCGAACTCGTCCCCTTCGTGCTTGGTCTCGCTCGGCGCGACACCGCCGTTGGCCTCGTAGACGTCGAGTCGGCCGTCATTGTCGAAGTCCGCCAATACGACGCCAAACCTCGTGTATCGGCGGCTTGTTGTCGCAAGGCCGACCGCTTCCGTGGCATCGACAAACCAGGCGCCCTCGTTGCGATAGTAGGAATCGGTCTGTGCCGCCAAGTTCACGACCAGGAGGTCCGTGTCCCCATCGTCGTCCGCATCCGCCGCAGCGACGCCCATACCGGCCTTGGCGAGTCCATGCGAGTCCACGGCGACACCACGAAAAGCGGCTTCATCCACAAAGCGCAGGCCGCCCCGGTTGAGCCACAGCTGGTTGACCATCATGTCGTTGGCAACGAACAGATCGGTCGACCCGTCGCCGTCGAAATCGGCGCTCGACACGCCAAGACCCGTCCCGAACGCGGCGTTCAATCCGGCTTCGGCGGTCACGTCCGTGAACGTGCCATCGCCATTGTTGCGATACAACCGGTCGCGCATCGGTGCGTTGTAGTTCGTTGGCGGGCAATAGGTAAGAACACCCGCCATGAAGCAGTCGCGTTCCACGGCCACATTCCAGTGGATGTAGTTGACGACGAACAGGTCGAGATCGTCGTCGGCATCGAGATCCGCGAAGGTCGCCGCCGTGCTGTAACCCGGATCGCCCACCCCCGAAGCCTGGGTCACGTCTTCGAAGTTCCCACGGCCATCGTTCTGCAACAGGACGTTCGGACCGTAGTTGGTCACGTACAGGTCCACGTCGCCATCGTTGTCGTAGTCGCCCGCGGCCACACCGAGACCGTAGCCGCGATCCCCGGCACCATGCCCATCTCGAACCTCGAACGTGCCCGCTTCGTTGAAGTAGAGGCGGTTCGACCGGTCGATGGTTTCCGGGGCTTCATCCATATGCAGACTACCGCTCTGGACCAGGTAGAGATCCAGGTCGCCGTCCCCGTCGACATCCGACAGCGCCACGCCCCCGCCCATGATCTCCGGCATCAGGTGCCGCCCTTCGAAACCGGATCGATGGCGGAAGTCGATACCCCGCACCGCCGCCGCTTCCTGGAACCAGACACCCTCCTGGCCGCGCCCGGTTGGCCCGGAACAACCCGCGCACAACACGCACACCCCGAGTACCGCCAAAGGGCGGTTCATCGACGGAATCCGGAACAGGACTCAAGCACCGCCGGGTGGCTGATCATCAACCCTTAAGGACTCGGCGCTTGCCAAAATATCCCGCGCCGACGCCACGGCCCCCGGATGCGTTCCCAAACGCGCCGCCCAATCGAGCGCCTTGCGGGCCTCGTCGAACCGCTCGACCTGGCCAAGACTGCGGGCGAGGTGTACGTAGGCCTCGGTGAAGGCGGGATCGGCCTCGGTCGCTTGGCGAAACCGTTCGATGGCTTCGGTCCATCGCCCCCGCGCCGCTTCCGCCATGCCCGCGGCATCGAGCACGCTCGCGGGGTTCGGGATGCCTTTCGCCAGCGCCACGTCCAATGCGTCGAGACCCTCATCCGTTCGCCCCTGACGCAGCAGGACCTTGCCTCGTTCCTCGTGCGGGTACGGTTGTGTGGGATTCAGCTCGGCAGCTTTGTCCAAGTGGAACAGGGCCTTGTCGTCTTCACGCCAGCGGACGTACAGGCGTCCGATATGGAAGTGGAAATGGTAGCCCGAGGAATGCGTGGACGAATGTGCCGCCACGCCCCGCAAGAGAATCTCGTGGGCACGGTCCAAGTCGTCGAGATTCAGGTAGGCCCAGCCGAGATTGGTCAACAGGGCGGGGTCAGCCGGGTGCCGCTCCTCCCAATCATGGAGCAACGCCAATGCGTCCTCGATCTGGCCGGCAACGAGAAGCTCGCCGGCAAGCGCCATCTGGTTCTTGAAGCCCCACACGTAGTCGGTTTTCTGGTGTTGCCGAGGATCGAACCATTCCAGGGCTTGTGCGAGCTTGCCGCGCGCAAAGGCAATTCGCGCGTCGTCGTCGCGGCCGAGGTTCCGATAGGCTTCGCCCAACATCCGGTGAAGTTGCGGGTGACTGTACTCCGGGTTCACCGCCTCCAGCAGTGCCACCGCTTGGCTCGGTCGACCTTGGCGCAACCGGAGCTGCGCCAAGCCGGCGATCGCGGGCGAACCCGCCCCCAAGTCTTGCGCACGCCGATAGGCGGTCTCCGCCGTCTTCTCGTCACCGCTGTCTAGCGACCATTTGCCCTGCCACAGCCACGCCGGCACGTAGTCCTGGTCGATGGCAATCGATTGCTCCAGGCTCGCCAGCGCCGCCGGAAGATCGCCATTCTTGCCGAGCAACAGCGCGCGAAAGTACGGCCAGGAGAACTCCTCGGGATCGAGACCTGCAGCTTGCTCGTAGGTGGCCAGCGCCGCATCCGGAAAGCCGTTCATCTCGTAGGCCATCGCCAAACGACCGCGAAGTTCACCCGATTGCGGCGCGGCGCGAACCGATGCCAGGAGCTCTGATATCCCCGCCACGATGTCAGGGTCCGCATCGTCGAGCGCGACCGGTGCCAGCCGATCCACTGATGGCCGGTCACACCCCAGGATCAACAAAAGGGAGCAGGAAGCGAAGGCAACAACCGCCCATTGGAACGCAAACAACCGGCGGTCCATTGGCCGTCCTAATGCCTTCGGTCCGAGGCGATCAGTCAAGCAGCGCGTCGCACTTTCGCCGGTTCTCGGCACCGAGTTCAGCGCTTTCGCAGCGCAGACGCGAGGCTCGAACGGACCCGCCCGACGAGCTTCCGATGCTGTAGCGCTCGCCCAGAAACGCCGAGGTGCGTACGACCTTGACAGAGTCGCCACGCTCGAGCCGGCTATGGGAAGCGCGCTCGGTCTCAAAGAGCAGCTTGCCGTCCAAGACGACGAGTTGCCGGTCGTACATCAGCTTGCGCACACCGGTAACTTGGGCCGTGAATCGCTTGGGGATTTCCAAGACCGTGCTCTCCAAGCTGCGCTCGGTGATTTCAGGAACCTTCGGCTCGGCCACGGGGTGGTCAGCTTTCGGCACCGCGCCAGCAGGTTCGGCCTTCGGCACGGCGACGACAGGCTCATTGCCCCGGCCCAACCGAGGCACGCGCAACACTCGCCGCCACCACGGGCGTTCGGCATCGGGCGCCGCCGGCTCGGCCGACGGTGCCGGTTCGGCCAAGGGTGCCGGTTCGGCCAAGGGTGCCGGCTCGGCCAAGGGTGCCGGTTCGACCAGCGGTGCGGGCTCGGCCAAGGGTGCGGGTTCGGCCAAACGTGCCGCTTCCGCGAGTGGCGCCGGTTCTGCCTGCTCTACCGGCGCCTCCGCCTGCCCCGCCTCTTCGACATCCGATGGCAGATCCTCATCGGACTCGTCGCCCTGATAGCGGGCGATCACGCCGTCGTAGCACTCCTTCCGGCGCTCCTCGTCATCGATGGCCGCGCAACTCAGCATCATCAAGCAGAATGGCTGCTCGGCCTTGGGCAGCTTCAAACAGTCCTGTTCGTCCGCCAAGGCAGGTGTGCCGAGAGCGAGGGCCAGAGCTAGCGCGGCTGTCGCGTGGAACCGTAGCGACCTCAAGCCGGTTCGGGCTAGCACACACCACCCGGCTGATCGGCGCGGGACGCCGCAAGGGCGTCGCCTACACGCTCGCATACCACGCAACCCCGTTCGAACGGGGCAAGAAAAAGCCCGGCCACGGCAGAGCCGTCGCCGGGCTTCAACTTCGCTCATCCTGAGACTAGAAGCCCAGGGTGAGTCGGGCGAAGCCGATACGGCCCATGATGTTGTCCACGTAGGTCTCGTGGCCAACACCCGTCGGCATCGGGTCGGGATAGGTATCGAATAGGTTGCGCATGGCAACGTTCAACGACACGTACCCGAAGCCCATGAAGTCGGGACGGTTGTAGGTGTAGCTGATGTCCCAATAGTGCCTGGAGTCGATCTTGCAGTACGGGTTGCGGTCCTGGTCGGTGCAGGAATCCGACTCCGTCCAATCCGCGATCGGTCGCCCGTTGTGCGTCCCGCCCCGGTCGATTGCCCCGGGGATATCCTCGATCTCGTCCCACGACGCCGAGATGTCCGTCAACGAATCGTGCCAGCGGACCGATAGCTGCATGGTGTGGTTGGCATAGAGCCAGCGCAGACCCAGATTGACCCGCCACTCCGGCGTCGGCGGCAATGGCCAGAACAACTCGCCACCGAGAACGCCCGCACTCCAGTTGGCGTTGTTGCGGTTGCCGACGCCGTCAACGCGGATTGCCTCGAAGCGATGTCCGCTGCCCTCCGCATACCGCAGCAGGCTCAGTTCGAGCATCTGCGTCGCGCTCAGCCTGGTCTCGAAGGTGCCGTAGTCACCGCCGATGAAGGGAATCTCGTCCGAGTCGAATCGGAAACGCCCTGCGTAGATGATCGTGTCGGTGATCTGCGAACCCTGGTTCAACCACGGGTTGCCCGCCTCCAGGAGCCGGATGTTGTCGGTCTCCGCTCCCGGGCCGGGCCCACGGACCAGGACGGCCCCGCCAAGACCCCTTTCGTGGTTCGCGACCCAATCGATCGCCGCTTGGCGACGACACTGGAGTTCCTGTTCGACCGTGCCCTCCCAATCGGGCGAACCGTTCATGAGGAACTCCGCCGGGGTGATCATGGTGGCATCGGGGCCGAGCGCGCTCACGTTGTCGTAGTTCAGCAACGAGTTGGGACAGGCTGCCTGCATGAACGGCCGGAACTCGATCTCGTTGTGGTTGACATTGGCGCCAGCCCCCAAGCGCTCGACACGGCCTTCGAACTCGACGGTCGTGTAGTCGACGTCGAAGGAAAGGTCCCCGTCCATGAAGCGCAGCGAGACGCCCGCATTCCAGAGGTCGGACTCCTCCGCCCCGAGGCTCGCGTTACGGGTGGATGGCGTCAGCACGTTGGTGATGGCACCACCCGACGCACCGCCGCAATCGGGCAGCTCCGGCATCAGGTCACAGATGTAGTCGCGCACCGTGGAACGGGAATTCGGGTTGGAAGTGGTCTGGAAGAGCTGGAACATCCCGGGCAGGACGAATCCCTGGGTAAGGCTTGCACGCACCGCCAGCCACTCCGTCGGCGCGTAGCGGATCGCCACCTTGGGGATCGTCGTATCGAATTGCGCGCTATCGCCGCCCGAGATAATCGAGCCTCGTCCCTCGAACTCGGCGTAGCGGCCCGCGATCTGGACCTCCATGTCGCCCCACCTGGGACTGTTGATCAACGGCAACTGCAGTTCCATGTAGACCGCGCGGGTCTCCTCCTCCGTGTACTGGAAGTCGGCGCGTGCCGAGCCCAGTGCCGAGGCACCGAACTGGTTGGGGCGGTATTCCTCGGACTCGAGCCGATAGTGGATGCCTGCCGCCAAGCCAACGGGACTGTCGTTGTACCAGAGGTCGAACAGCCGCGTGTTGCTCACCGTGGCATCGATGATGTTCATGCCGAGGTTGCGCTGGTCGTGGCGGAGCAACACACCCGCATTCCGATGCTCGAGGGTCGTGTTGGCCGCCGGATCGTCGGGGTCCCGCCACGCCGGCAGGATCTGGCCGTCCTCGGTGGAATCGAGCCAGGCCGTGCTGAACGGGTTCCAGCACTGGTCGCCGAACTGGCCGCCCTGGCAGCGCATCGAGGCGACGGTCCAGTGCGATACCGGCTCGGCATAGTCCTCTTCGCGTTTGCTGGTCGCCCAGATCCAGTCGAAGTCCAGGTACCACTCGGTCTCCGGGATGTTGAATTCGGTCCCTAGGCGGATCCGCAGGTTGTCGATCTGCCGGCGGCGGCTGTAGGACATGTCGTCGTTGATCCAGGAGATCGTGTTGCCGTGGGGCTGCTTCGGCGCGATGGACATTTCCTCCATCCTCACGTCCTCGAATAGCCGCACGCCCCCGTTGCCGACCATGTCGGGGTCGAACCGGTCGGGAATGCCGTCGCCGTCGGAGTCGGTATCGATGGGCAGCAGCACGACGCGGTACTCGGGATTGCGCTCGAAGCCCGAACAGTCGAGCGATGCGCCCGATCCGGTGCAGTCGGCAAGACCGTCGCCGTCGGCATCCCGGTCCGGAATCCCGTTGCCGTCCGAATCCTGGGCGAAGAGCAGGTACTCGCCCGGCTCCTGCAGGTAGTCGTAGACGCCGTTGCCGTTCTCGTCGACGTAGTCGAGTTCGTTCCTGCGGTTGCAGTTCTGCGAGGAAACAAGAGACCCGGTCGCAAACCCGGCCATGACCGCCTCTCGGGTCGCCCCATCAAAGATCAGAGGGAAACACGCCCCGTTGTTGAAGCCCAATGCGCTGGAACCGTCGGCGAAGGCCCGGAACGGGTTGCCGGGGTTCGAACCGATGGCGATGGCCGTGTTCCTGCCGTAGCGGTTGCGGCGGTCCCATTCGTCGATGTTGCCGACCACGTCGCGGGTGTCGTAGTCCATACCGGAGACGACGATTTCGCCCTTGACCTTCAGATAGTCGTTCAGGCTGTGCTCGAAGTAGCCCATGCCCTGCTGCTGGTCGCGCCGTTCGCGGATGTCCTGGTAGTCGGCGATCACCTGACGGCAATCGTCGCGGTTGCCCGGCTCGTCGCCTTCGGATCCCTCCCACCATGAGATGCCCCGATGGCCCCGCCAGTCCGGGCCCGCGCCGGTGCCTGCGGTCATGAAGCCGTTGTAGAAGCTCCCGAACCGGTTGAAATCGCCATAGCCCAGGCCGCTGATATGGTCGTCGTTGGAGACCGTCTTGTTGGGGTCGTCGCCGCTGGCGTCGAGCGGTTCGCGCATGCCGCCGTAGTCGTCGTGGCCGGCACCGAAGGGGAAGCCGCAACCCGGATCGGCTCGACGCTGTACGGCAACCCGCCCTTGGTTGTCGCCGTGATCGATCCAGCTCGACTCCCGGTGCCAAACGGCATTGTGCTGATACCAGGCATCGCCACGCCACGGCACGAGTTCGCCGTTGGCGCCGCGAACCGGCACCTGCCAGTCGCCCGGATTGCCGCGGCCCATCTCGTTGTAGGGCGGCAGGTTCTGGCCGGTCCAGTTGGCCGAAGCGATGACGTACTCCGGGCGATCCACGAGCTTCATGCGCTCCTGGTCGCGAATCTCCAAGGCGAAGATCGCACTTGTCCGTTCGCCTTGGGCGCCGGCGAGGAGGCTGAACCGCTTGGACGGCGCGCCGTTCGTGATCGGCTGCTCGTACTCCTGGTTGACCATGAGGCCGTCGAAGGACTTCCGCGGCACCAGGTTGATCACACCGGACACCGCCTCCGAGCCGTACAACGCCGAGGCGCCGTCGAGAATCGTGTCCACGCGACCGATGGCGATGCCGGGGTATAGGTTGGTCAGATCGGTGCCCGCCCGGCGTGTCCACCAGCTATAGCCGGTGACGTTCGCCGGAACCCGGTGGCCATCCATCATGGTCATGGTGGCCCGTGTTCCGAGACCGCGAAGGTTCGCCCAGACTTCCCCGCCCTGCTGCCAGTTCTGGTCGTCGCCGCCGCCGAACTCGAAGGGTGCCGAGTAGGCGTTTACGCCGACCTGGAAGGTCTGGTCGTAGATGATGTCCCCGAGGTCGGGTGTCCCTGCGAGCTCCAAATCCACATCGGTGAGTACTGCCGTCGGCGATGGTAGATCGAAGTTGTCGCGTCGTATGAAGGATCCCGTAACCAAGACCTCCTCGACATCCCCCTCGGCGTCCGCTTCTTCTTCCGTCTCCTCTTCTTCCTCCACTTGGTCATCGGCGTCCTGTGCCCAGGCCATACCGAAACTGAAGAGCAGCGCAAGCGCCGACCCGGTCAATACCGATCTTCTATATCTCATTAGACACCCCTCGAGATGTTGCATCTTGATCCCCACAGGCCACCGGGCCTCCCGGTTCGGTAGCCACCATTGGCCGAAGATATGCCTCTCAACAGGGCGAGTCAACACCGTTTCGACACATTCTGTAACATCTGTCCGAGAGACCCCAAGCGCGAACGGCAGCCGCGCCGCGTCCCGGCCTGCCCAACTGGGTTTATTGGGGTTGGCAGCCGATCGGATTCCCCCGCCGCGAAACGGGCGGGCGTCATTTGCCCGACAACTTTCGGCGACCATCCGCCGACGCAGGTGCTCTCTGGTGGCCCGCCGTGAGCGGGCTCAAAAAGCGGGCTCAGAAGAAAGTGCCTTTCAGGAGCGCCGCCATGATCCCTACGATGACCGTGCGGCACATCACCTAGACAGCGGTCTTGTTGTAGCTCACGGCAGCCAGCAGGACTTCCACCCCCTGCTGGTAGTCCTTCTTGGTCTCGATGATCCTGCCTTCGACCCTGGCGATGTCCAACCGAAGCTCGTCCCGCGTCTCGGTGATGCGGCCGTCCAGCCGGGCAATGTCCGACTTGAGCTCGTCCCGCGTCTCGGTCAGGCAGGTTGCGCTTGGGCGCCTTGTTTTGGGCTCGTACCGGCGTGTTCGAGGCGCAGCCAACCTCTTGGACACAGTGGGCGGCGTTATACACTTAGACGATCAAGGGCAGTGACCCGCCGCTGAAGGTGGCCGGCTTCGTGGGCAGACTTGAAACGATGATCCCCGACAGGCAAGCACGGCGCTCGAGAGGCAGCATGCGACGACTTGCGCTGGCGGCCGCTGCGGCGATGATCGCCGGTTGCGGCGCCGATGCCATCAAGCTCAACGATGCGGGTGCAGCCCGCATGGGACGCTACGAATACGCCGAGGCCGAAAGCCTGTTCGGCCAAGCCGTCGAAGACGCACCCGGATGGCTGGACGCACGGGTCAATCACGCCATCGCCACGCTGAACCGGCAAGACGAGGGCGACGAACAACGTACCCTGGACATCCTGGCCCGGGTACTGGCCGACGACCCCGACCACCTGCGCGCCCTCTACACGACCGCCATCGTCCAGCTATACCTCGGGAATGCCATGGGCGCGGAGGCGGGTTTTCGACGGGTCGTCGAGTTGGATTCCCAGGACGCCTACGCCACCTATTTCCTGGGACAGTCCTTCCTTCAGCAGGGAAACTACGATGCTGCCGCGCGGTGGTTCTCGAGGGCCATCGAACTCGACGCCTACCTGCGCAGTGCCTATTGGGCGGGATCGCAGGCGTTCCGGCGGCTGGGCCAGAGCGAGGACGCCGAGGGGCTGTTCGAGGACTATGAGCGGCTGGAGTCGAATCCCGCGTCGCGGCTTGCCGGGTTCAACTACAAGGAAATGGGCCCCAAGGCGGCTGTTCTGGCCACGACGCCGGATGCGGTTCCGCCTGCCGCACCTCCCGACGGACCCCTGTTCGATTCGCCCCGAACGCTATCTCCCGAACCGGCGACGACGCTCACGATCGCCGACCTCGATGGCGACGAGACATTGGAGCTGGTGTTGACCGGCGCGAGCGCCCCCCTTGTGCTCAAGGGGAGGGGCGACGACTACCGACCGGATTCCGCGCAGCCGTTCGCGCAGGCGGGGCCGGTAACATCGATCCTATGGGGCGATCTCGACGACGACGGCAATCTCGACGCGGTCCTGTGTACTCACGAAGGCCCGCGCCCCTGGCGGCAAGACCCCCAGGACGCCTGGCATCCGGTGCCCGCGTTGGGATCCCTGCCCTGCGCGGCGGGCGCCCTCGTCGACGCGGACAACGACGGCGACCTGGATGTCCTCGCCACGGGGCCGGAAGGCACCGAGCTGTACAACAACAATCGCGATGGCACGTTCACACCCCTTGCCGCCGACGTCGGTCTCGATGGCGGCGACGGCCGGCAAGCGCTGGTGGCGGACCTCGACAACGACCGCGACCTCGACATCGTCATCCTCAACCGCACCCCGCCGCACGACATCTGGCAGAACGACCGCACCTGGCGCTACCAACCTTTTCCCGGACTCGACGACCTAAGGAACTCGAACCTCGTCGCCATCGCCGCCGCCGATACCGATGGCGACGGCAACCGCGAGATCTACGCCGTCGTGTCCGACGGCAACGTGTTGCGATGGAAATACGACGGCGCCGCGTGGTCGGGAGCGCAAATGTTCGTGGCGGGAAACGGCCCGGTTGATTTCGCCACTCTCGACGTCGCCGACTTCGATGGCGACGGCGATCTCGAACTTCTCCGCACCCGGCGCAATAGCGTGGCGATCATCGATCCATCAACCGGCGCGCAGGTCTGGGCGCAAGCCATCAACGGCTTGTCCAGCGCCCGCGCGGTCAATCTGGACCCCGCCAAAGGGCCGGAGCTGATCACCGCGAGTGCTCGCGGCCTCACGCTGTGGCCTGCTGGCGCGGGCAGGCACACGTACGTCTTCGTGTCCCCAAAGGGGCGCAGCGAAGCGGATCAGATGCGCTCCAACGCCTCCGGGATCGGCACGCTGGTCAAACTCCGCCATGGCGGTCGTTGGAGTGTTCAGGACGCCATCGATTCCCACTCGGGCCCTGGCCAGAGCCTGCAACCGCTGAGCTTCGGCCTCGCGGGTCACGGCGTGGCCGGTTTCGTCGCCCTCGAATGGTCCGATGGCGTGTCGCAAACCGAACTCGAACTCTGTGCGGGGGAACGCTACGCCATCGCCGAAGTCCAACGACAGCTGGCGAGTTGCCCTGTGCTGTTCGCCTGGAACGGCCACGCCTTCGAATTCGTCAGCGATGTGCTCGGCGGCGCGGCCATCGGCTACCTGGAAGCGCCGGGGCGATACGCGCCGCCACGGCCCAAGGAGCGTTTCCTGCTCGGCCCCGACGACCTGAAGGCGCGCGACGGCCGCTACCTGATCAAGCTCGCCGAGCCCATGGAGGAAGCCGCCTACCTGGACGCGGCGTCCCTCACGGTCTACGACCTCCCGCGCGGGTGGCAGGTTGTGCTCGACGAGCGCCTCGCCGTAGGCGGCCCGCCGGCCACGGGCCAGCCGATCTTCTTCCGCCGAGTGTTGCAACCAAGCCGCGTCACCAATGCAGCAGGCGACGACGTGACCACCCTCGCCGCCGACAAGGACCATCGCGCGCCGCCCCCCGGTGCACTCGATCATCGGTTCATCGGTCTCCTCGCCGACGATCAGGTTCTGACGCTCGAGTTCGCCGCACCGATTGAGGGCAAGGGCGCCGTCCTGATCGCGGATGGTTGGATCGAGTACCCCTACTCGCAGACGTCGTTCGCGGCCTGGCAGGCCGGCATGCGATACCGACCCGCCACCCTGGAGGCACGAGCCGACGGCGTTTGGCAAACCGTGATTCCGGAGTTCGGCTACCCGGCGGGTATGCCGCGAACCATGGCGTTGCGGCTGCCTGATTTGCCGCACGGCACCGATGCGCTGCGCCTGTCCTCGAACATGGAAATCTACTGGGACCGGTTGCGCATAGGCTTCGAGGAGAGCGTTGACGCGGCGGCGGTTGTCCTGGAACCGGTCACCGCCCGCATCGCACGCAGCGGCTTCGCGCAACGCACCACGGGCCCCCAAAGGCTGCCTTACTACGACTACGCGGTACGTCCTCCGTATTGGGACGCCAAGACGCCCCGCGGGTCCTACACGGTTTTCGGCGAGGCGAGGGAACTCGTGGATCGCCTCGACGGTGCGTTGGCCATCATCGGCAGCGGTGAGGAGGTCCATCTCGAATTCGCGGCACCACCGCCGCCGGCGCCGGGCCACAAGCGGTTCTTCGCCATCGAGTTCGAGGGTTGGGCCAAGGACATGGACCTCTATACGCTCGATGGCGACACGCTCGAACCGATGCCCGTTCCCGCCGTCATGGATCGTGAGAACCTGGCGCGACGAGACGCGCTCCACAACCGCTACAACGTCCGTTTTCGCGGTGGACCCGTTACTCACTAGGCCCGCGTTGACAAGGTGTTTGCGGGCGGCGACTGGCCAAAGCGAGTAGACTCGCAAGCGGTGCTTTGGGGAATTCGCTATGAACGAGGGTGATCCTGCGGACCTCCATGGAACATGCCGTAGCGCCCCATCGCCGGGTCCGGTGCCTGGCTGGCGCTCGACCGTCGCGTGGATGGTCGTGGCGGTGTTGACAGGGCTTCATGCGGCCGCCACGCCGGAACGGGCCGCATTGACCGAAACCAACGCCGCAAGCGAGGCACAGGGCGACGAAGCGTTGATCGAAGACGAGATCAAGGTCATTGGCGAGCGGAGACCGCTGACCCTCGAAGAACGGATGCGCATCTACCGGGAGCTCGCCAGAGCCCGGGACCTCTATTCCAGGAACGAGATCGACGAAGCGTTTCCGCTGCTTCTGAAGACCGCACGCAAGGGATTCAAGAACGCGCAGGCGCGGGTGGGGCATATCTACCTACGCGGTCTCGGCAACGTCGAACAGGATCCGGTGGAAGCCATCGGCTGGCTTGGCGTCGCTTCCGCCGGAAACACCTCGCCGCCCATACGCAACTACTTCAACGACATCTGGAAACGCATCCCAGACAAGTACGTCGACAGCTTCGAGGAGGTTGTGGAGGAATACCGAGGCAAGTACGGCGAGAACGCCACGGGCGTGGTGTGCGAGTTGCACCGTCCCCTGCGAACCTTCGTCAAGCAGCTCACCTGCTATTTCGAGCAGGATCTGCCCGACACGGTTCGGGAGCCTCTCGACGAATACATGGATGGCGACGAGCGCCGACGCCTGATCCGAGAAAACGAAGAGCGGATACGGGCGTACATCCAGTCGCGGCGGGGCCTGCCCGCGCAGGAAGCCGAAACGCCCCCATAGCCGTACCTCTCTCGAAGACGGTCGTGTTCGAAGAGACACTGTCAGCCGTTGACGAGCCCTGCTACATGGGTCCTGTTGTTCACGCCACCCGTCGAGTCTTGTGCCTGGTCCTCCTCTCGTTGAGTGCGTCCTGCTCTCCCGGCGTCGATCAACCGCCACGGATCGTGGCGGACGCCGCCGACCCCGAACTGGGTCGGTTTCTCGACGGCCTTTTCGATGCCGCGTTCGATAACCCCGAGGACGCCGAAGCGCGCGGGCGGCTGGCAATGGCCTACGAGATGAACGACTTCGACGACGACGCCGTGGTCGCCTATCGGCAAGCCGAAGCGCTCGACCGCCAAGAATTCCGCTGGCCCTACTTCCGTGCCCAGCTGACGGCCGCCCGGGGCGACCCCGAAGCGGCGCTCAAACCTCTCGACCAGGCGCTGGCCCTGGATGCCGACTACGCCCCCGCGTGGTTGTGGAAAGCGGCCCTCCTGCGCGATCTCGGTGAAGACGACGGGGCTGCGGCGGCGTACCGCCGTGCCCGGGACCTCGGCGAGGAAGTGCATGCCCTCGTCGGGCTCGCGCAGCTGGCTTTGCGCCAGGCACGACCCGACGATGCACTGGCTCTGCTCGAGAGCGTGAAGCGTGCCGAGGCGCATCCCCAGCTATTCCGGTTGCTGGGCCGCGCCTACCAAGCCCTCGGTCGAACGGACGACGCCCGCATCGCGATGGCGCGGGGCAAGGACACCGAACCGTTGCGCTGGGCGGATCCCCGTCTCGCCGAGAAATCGCGCTACATCATGAGCCTCGGTGGTCTGCTGGCGTTGGCCGAGGAGGCCATGAAGGGCAAGGACTACGAGACAGCCGTTTCGATCCTGGTAGGGCTTCGGGTTCGGTTTCCCGACGACAAGGCCCTGCTCGGCAATCTCGCCATCGCCTACGCGCACACCGGCCGGACATCCCAGGCCCACGACGTATTGCGGCACGCCTTCAGCCTCGATGCCGAACACGCCCCGTTCCACAACGTCATGGCCACGGTCCTCGCCGAGACCGGCGACGTCGCTGGCGCACGTCAGAGCCTTGAGGCTTCCCTCCGTTTGAATCCGGCCCAGGCATGGGTACACGAGCGTCTCGGTCGGATCCTGATGGACAAGGGCGAATACGACGACGCACTCGCGGCCTTCGAGGAAGCCATCCGCTACGGGATCGACAAACCCGAGATCGTGCTCCATGTCGCGGGATCCATCGAGGGCGCCCGGGAGAACTGGCCGGAAGCCATTGGGTACTTCGAGCGCGCCGTGGCCCTCGACGAATCCCTCGCGGACGCCTACATCTACCTCGGCATCTGCCTCGCCGAACTCGGCGCCCTTGTTGATGCGGAAAAAGCGCTGCTGTGGGCCGAGAAAATCGGCACTCGGCCACGGGAAGTCGCGGCCGCCAAGGAACGCCTCGCCCGCCAGGCGAACCCGACAGCCAACGCTCCCGACACCGCAGGACCGTGATCGCTCCCCGCAGCTTCACACGTCCCGCGGTCTGGTCCGTGCTTTGGACAATCCTGCTCATCGGCTGTGCGCAAGAGGACGAGGGATCGGCACCTTGGTTCGTCGAGGAGGCCGGGCCACGGGGCATCGGCTTCATACATCGTTCCGGTTTCAACGGGCGACCGCTCCTCCCCGAGATCACCGGCAGCGGTACCGCCTTGGCCGACCTCGACGGCGATGGCGACCTCGACGCCTATCTCGTCCAGGCCGGCAGCCTCTGGGACGATGCGACCGTCGCCCGAAGCGGAAACCGACTGTTCCTGAACGACGGCACCGGCCACTTCGTCGAAGCGCCCGATGGCCACGGGGCCGACGACCCGGGTTACGGCATGGGCGTGGCGGCCGGCGACTACGACAACGACGGTGATGTGGACCTGTTTGTCACCAACGTCGGTCCCAACGTGCTGCTGCGCAACAACGGCGATGCGGTCTTCGAGGATGTGTCGGTCGCCGCCGGCGTCGCGAACGCCGGCTGGGGAACGTCCGCCGCCTTTCTGGATTTCGACGGCGACGGGGATCTCGACCTCGTTCACGCCAACTACATCAACTGGTCACGCGCTACGGAGATGGACTGCTACCTCGGTAGTCTGCTGACCTACTGCCCGCCGCTCGCCTACAACTCCCCCGCCGGGGACCGGTTGTACCGGAACGACGGCGACGGCACGTTCACAGACTGGACGGCCGAGTCCGGCATGGACCGCGCCTTCGGCAACGGCTTCGGCGTCGTCGCCGCCGACTTCAATGCCGACGGGCTGATCGACTTCGCGGTGGCGAACGACATGACCGTCGATCACTTGTGGCTGAACCGGGGCGACCTCGCCTTCGAGGAACGCGGCAACCTATGGGGAAGCGCCGTGGACGAGCACGGCGTCGCCAAGGCCGGCATGGGCATCGCCGCCGCCGACATCGACCACGACGGCGACCCCGACTTCATGGTCGTCAACCTGCAAGGCCAGACGGACTCGTTCTTCCGCAACGAAGGTGGCTTTTTTCGCGATGCCACGGCGGAACTTGGGCTCGGGACAACGGGACGCTATACGCGGTGGGGTATCGCGCTCACCGACTTCGACAACGACGGCCACCTGGATCTCTACGAGGCCAACGGCATGGTCGGCACCGAGACCCGCGACGAACAACCCACCCAACTGGATTTCGACGAGCCCAACGTGCTGTTCCGAGGCACGCCCGAGGGACGGTTCGAAGAGGTCGTGCCCCGCGGCGCGGTCGTGCCGGCCCTGGTGCACACGAGCCGCGGGTTGGCCGTGGGGGATGTCGACGGCGATGGGGGCCTGGACTTGCTCATTGCCAACCGCGACGGTCCTGCCTACCTGCTGATGAACCGGGCGCCTGCGCGCGGTGACTACGTGCGGTTCCGCGCCGTGCTCGGGGAACCGGGCCGCGACGCCCACGGTGCCACCGTGTCCGCCGTCGTCGACGGCAAGCGCATCTACCGCGACGTCAGGCCCGAGGGGAGCTATCTGTCGTCCAACGATCCCCGGGTTCACTTCGGACTTGGCAACGTTACGCAGGTGGTGGACGTGAGGGTGGTTTGGCCGTCGACCGGGAAAGGGCATCCCGCGGTGGAATCGTTCGGCGACTTCCAGGCCGGGCAGACGGCGGTTCTCCGGCAGGGGACGGGCACGGCCGTCGACCGCTGAATAGCGTCGCGGGACCATGCGCGAGCGCTCGTGGATCGGCGCCCGGGGTTGCGGGATCGGGCAAGCGCCCCTACGGTTCGTTGTCCGGCGGTTGCCTTGCCAACGTGTGGTAGCGGTCGACGGCAAGGGGGCCGTAGGTTCCCTCCTCGCCGTCGGACCAACGTACGCGCACCCGGCGCGCCGATGGATCGGTGCCGAGTCCGAACAAGACGCGCGGATCGTTGGCCGAGGCGTAGCTGCCGTCCGTGGACACCCGCCGCGCGCCGCAGCCGACTGGGTCCAGCCACACGCGGCTTCCAGGGGCCGCGTCGCCCACCAACTCAAGGCCGATCCAGTGGCCACCGTCCGTGTCGTTCCGGTAGAGCCGCGCAGGCCCGCGGTTGTTGGTAACCAGCAGATCCAGATCGCCATCGTTGTCGAAGTCGGCGAACGCGGTGCCCCGGCTGACCTCCTCGCGTTCGAACGCCGGAAGGAGAACCTCCGCATAGCGATCGGCGTCGTTGCGCCAGAACTGGTTGCGCTGACGTAGCGGCAAACCCAACGGCCCGGTTTCCTGGCCGGTGATCGCCGTGACGGCCCCGTTGGCCACGAACAGGTCGAGGTCGCCGTCGTTGTCGACGTCGAACCAGCCGGTGCCAAAGCCGGTGAACGGAATGCTCGCCGCCGCGACGCCGTGGGCATTCGTGCGGTCGGCGAACCAGCCATCGCCTTCGTTGGCGTAGAGCGTATTGGTCTGCGCGGCCAGGTGGGTGACGAAGATGTCGATGTCGCAGTCCAGGTCGAAGTCCTCGGCATCGATGCCCATGCTCGCCTCGACGTTGCCGTCGCCGTTGACCGCGACGCCTGCCAACAGGGCGTTGTCGACGAAACGCCGCCCTCCCTGGTTCACCCAAAGCCGGTTCTCGTTCATATCGTTGGCGACATAGAAGTCGATGTCCCGGTCGCCGTCGAAGTCGTCCGCGATCACGCCCAAGCCGGCGCCCCGGACCTTGCCGATTCCAGCTTCCATCCCGATTTCGACGAACTTGAACCCGCCCAGGTTTCGGTAGAGACGATCCACCGACGGCGTGTAGACCTCCGGCGAGCAGTAGCTCGGTGCTCCGGCACCGTCGCGGCAGACCTTGTGGCCAGCCACCGTCCAGTCGACGTAGTTGGCCACGTACAGGTCGGGCAGGCGATCGCCGTCGACGTCGGCGAAAGAGGCGCTGACCGACCAGTCGTCGTCGACCAGACCGCCATCCGCCGTCGCGTCGCGGAACCGGCCGTCACCCAGGTTCTCGAACAGTTGGTTGGCGCCGTGATTGGCGACGAATACGTCGAGGTCGCCGTCGTTGTCGACATCGGCGGTGGCGACCCCCATGCCGTAGCCGCTGGCACAGACGCCGGCCTGTGCGGTGACGTCCTCGAACTTCAACTCGCGGGGAGTGGATACGTTTCGGTAGAGCCGGTCGCAGGGAAGGTTCCCGGAACGGTCGTCGAGCGGTCCGCCTTGCACGAGCCAGATGTCGACGCGGCCATCGTCGTCGAAGTCGAAAGCGGCGGCACCCGCGCCCATGATTTCCGCGAGCCACAGCTCCCCGGCCATGCCGTTCACATGGGTGAAATCGAGGCCGGCTCGCCCGCCGACATCCACGAAGCGTGGCTCGGCGTACCCCAGCGCGACGACCGACATGAGGAGAACCGCACCGTATCTACGACAACGTATTCGCAGGGAATCCGTACGAGGTGTGGACGAACCCGTCGAGGACGGGCTCGCCCCGTCCCGCGCCGACCGTCGCCTTGACGCCGCGGCGTCGCGAATCCGGGCGACTGCTAGGGGCCGCCCTGGTGTTGATTCCATGCGAGCGAACACTTCGTGGTCGAGGCGGCACCGACCGCCAGGCAACAAGGGACGGATTTGGTTCATGGAGCGTATGATACGAGCCCATGCCGGACCGTCGTTCTCGGCGTGCAAACCAACCCCCCGCCCATGAATTCACTCGAATGAACAACGGCACCAAGCGCATGGCGATCCCGGTTGTCGGACCCGGAATGCGCAAGCTCCTGGTGTTCGTGCTGGTCGTGTTCGCGCTGCTGGTGGTCAACTCCGCCTACCTGGGTGCGATCACCTACCGCGAGTGGCTGACCGGCGAGAGCCTGGAGGACGCGGTCTATCTTTCGATGTTCCTCGGCCACCTGTTGCTCGGCCTCGCGATCACCGTCCCCGTTGTGGTCTACGGCGTCATGCACCTGCGCCGTGCCATCGGCCGGCCCAACCGCCTGGCGGTGCGCTTGGGGGTGGCGCTCTTCGCCTGCGTCATCCTGCTGCTCGCCACGGGGTTCGGCCTGACCCGCGGTATTCCGCTGATCGAGTTGCGCGACCCCGCCTGGCGATCGCTGGCGTACTGGGCACACGTCGCCGCGCCGCTCGTCATCGGCTGGTTGTTCGTGCTGCATCGCCTGGCGGGGCGTCCCATCCGGTGGTCGGCCGGGGTCGGCATCGGCGTGATCGCCATCGGGGTCGGAATCTTGAGCATCTGGCTTGTCGAGCCCCGTCACCCGGTCGCCGAGGGCGACGTGGACTTCCTGCCCGCCTTGGCCCGTACGTCCACCGGCGGCCACATCGTTCCCGAGGAATTGATGCGCGACGACGAATGCGCGCGCTGCCACCCGGACGCCCACGCGCAATGGCAGTTCAGCGCGCACCGTTTCGCGTCGTTCAACAACCCGGCGTACCTGTTCTCGGTGAGGAACACCCGCAACGCCGTGCTTGCCCGGGACGGCAACGTCCATGCCGCCCGTTTCTGCGCCGGGTGCCACGACCCCGTACCGCTGTTCAGCGGCCGTTTCGACGACCCGGAATTCGACGATGTCCACGACCCCACGGCGCATGCCGGGATCACCTGTGTAAGTTGCCATGCGATCGAGGCCATCGGCAGCGTGCGCGGCAACGCCGACTTCGTCATCGGCGTGCCCGAGCGCTATCCCTTTTCACGTTCGGCAGATCCCGTCGCCACCTGGCTGAACGACTTTCTCATCAGGGCGAAACCGGCGCTGCACAAGCGCACCTTCCTGAAGCCCCTGCACAAGTCGGCGGAGTTCTGCGGTACGTGCCACAAGGTGCACCTGCCCGTGGCGCTCAACCACTACAAGTGGCTGCGCGGCCAGAACCACTACGATGCGTTCCTCCTAAGCGGCGTCTCGGGGCACGGTGTCACGAGCTTCTACTACCCGCCCCAGGCGGAGGAGAACTGCAACCGCTGCCACATGCCGCTTCTCGAATCCGACGACTTCGCCGCGAAACGCAACGACGATAGCGGCGCGTTGACGGTGCACGGGCATCACTTCCCCGCGGCCAACACCGCGCTCGCGCACCTGCTCGCCTTCCCCGACTCGGTCAACGAAGCCCACCGGGAGTTTCTCGAGGGTAGCCTGCGGGTGGACATCTTCGGCATCCGCTCGGGCGCTGCCATCGATGCGCCCTTGACCGCGCCCCTGCGTCCCGACGTTCCGGCCCTGTTGCCGGGCGGCGAGTACCTCGTCGAAGTGGTGCTCCGAACGCTGACCCTCGGTCACACCTTCACGCAGGGGACTGCGGATTCGAACGAGGTCTGGCTCGAGGTCACCGCGACGAGCGGCGATCGGCTGATCGGCATCAGCGGCGGCCGGAACCCCGACGACGGGGCCGTCGACCCGTATTCGCACTTCGTCAACGCCTACGTCCTCGACCGCGACGGCAACCGCATCGACCGGCGCAATGCCGAGGACATCTTCACGCCGCTCTACAATCACCAGATCCCGCCGGGGTCGGCAAGCGTTGCGCATTACCGCTTGACGGTACCCGAGGACCTCGACGTACCGCTCGTCGTCGCGGCGCGGCTCCACTACCGGAAGTTCGACACGATCTACATGCGCCACTTCCAGGGCGAGGCGTTCGCCGGAAACACCCTGCCGATCATCACCATCGCGAGCGACGAGGTCGCGTTTCCCGTCGCGGGGGCAGCACAGCACCGCGCCCCGGACATTCCCATCTGGCAGCGCTGGAACGACTACGGCATCGGCCTTCTGGCCAAGCCGGACCGGGGCGCCCTGCGCCAAGCCGAGGCGGCGTTCCAGCAGGTCGCGGACTTGGGCCGGGCCGAAGGGGATCTGAACCTCGCCCGGGTGCTGATCCGCGAGGGGCGCCTCGACGAGGCCGCCGATGCGCTGCGCCGCGCGGCGGCGAATGGCGCCTATCCCTGGTCCGTGGCGTGGTTCGGCGCCTTGGTCGACCTCCAGAACGGCGAGTTCGACGCCGCCATCGACGGCTTCACGGCGTTGGCCGAGACCCGCTTCGAGGAAGCCCGGCGACGAGGCTTCGACTTCTCGCGGGACTACCGAATGCTGAACACCTTCGGGCGAACCCTGTTCGAACGCGCCAAGTTGTCCGTCTCGCCCGAGGACGAGCGCCAATGGCTCGAGGCCGCAGCCGACCGCTACCGCCAGGCGCTTGCCATCGATCCCGAGAACGTCGCCGCCCACTACGGAATGGCGCAGGTGGCGGCCCGGCTCGGAGACCCCGAAACGGAGGCACGTCATCGGCGCCTGCACAACACCTACCGTCCCGACGACAATGCCAAGGACCGGGCCATCGCCGCCGCGCGCCGCCAAGACCCGGCGGCGAATCATGCCGCCGAAGCCGTCGTGGTCTACGACCTGCAGCGCCCGGGCACATTCGGTCTTGAAGAGCGGCCACCGTGACCGAGCAATCCGGAGATGCCGAGCGTCCCGACGGCGAGCAGCGAATACGACGCGCGCTACGCACCTCGCTCGTCGTCGCGGGCGTAGTCGCCACAGGCGCGGTCGCGGTCTTCTCCCTGATCACGCGCGAGCCTGCCGTGGTTCCGCCCGCCGAACATCGACCCGCGGGACCGAACCTGCCCGAGACCACCGTCTCGGCCCTGCCGGCACTGCGGTTCACCGACATTACCCGCGAGGCCGGCATCGACTTCGTCCACGAAGACGGCGCGTACGGTGAACGCCTGCTGCCCGAAACCATGGGCGGCGGCGTCGCGTTCCTCGACTACGACAACGACGACGACCAGGATCTGCTGTTCGTCAATTCGGCGACGTGGCCGTGGCGTCCGGCACCCGCCACACCGTCCACCTCAAGGCTCTACCGGAATCGCGGCGACGGCTCGTTCGAGGACGTCACCGAGACCGCCGCCCTGGACGCCGTGCTCTATGGGATGGGTGTTGCCGTCGGTGACTACGACGGCGACGGATTCGTCGACATCTTTGTCACGGCCGTGGGCGAGAACAGGCTGTTTCGGAACCTGGGCGGCCAGCGCTTCGCGGACGTGACGGTCGAAGCCGGCGTCGGCGGAAGCCCCACGGCGTGGAGCACCAGCGCGGCTTTCGCCGATATCGACGACGACGGCGACCTCGACCTCTTCGTGTGCAACTACGTCGCCTGGTCACCCGAAATCGACCGGGAGGTCGACTACCGCCTGACGGGCATCGGTCGTGCCTACGGACCACCGACCGACTTCCCGGGTAGCGACTCGTACCTCTACCGGAACGACGACGGGAAGTTCGTCGATGTTTCCGCGGCAGCCGGCATCGTCGTCGCCAACCCCGCCACCGGTCAACCGGTGGGCAAGGCGCTGGCCGTGTTGCCGGCGGACGTGGACGGCGACCATCGCGTCGATTTCGTCGTGGCCAACGACACCGTGCGCAACTTCCTGTTCCTGAACCAAGGCGAGGGCAAGTTCCGCGAAGCCGGGGTGGACATGGGACTCGCCTTCGACAGCGGCGGTGCCGCCACCGGCGCGATGGGCGTCGATGCCGCCCGGTTCGACAACGACGGCAAGCTCGCGGTGGTCATCGGGAACTTCGCCAACGAGATGTCTTCCTTCTACGTTTCACGACCCGGCGAACGGCTCTTCAGTGATGACGCCATCGTCTCCGGCGTGGGGGCACCGAGTCGTCGCGCGTTGACCTTCGGCGTGTTCTTCTTCGACGCCGACCTTGATGGACGCCTGGACGTGCTGGCGTCGAACGGCCACGTCGAACCCGAAATCCAGCGCGTGCAGGCCAGCCAAACCTATTCTCAGCCCACGCACTTGTTCTGGGATTGCGGGGTCGACTGCCCGCGCCGCTACGCGTTGCTGGACCAAACCGGCGACCTCGACAAACCCATTGTGGGTCGCGGCGCAGCCTACGCGGACATCGACCTCGACGGCGACCTCGACGTTGTCCTCACCCAAGTCGGCGGACCAGCGGTGCTGTTCCGCAACGACCAGGCACTCGGCCACAACTGGATACGCCTAAGACTCGCCTCGCAATCGCCGAACCCGCATTCTCTCGGCGCCGTCGTGACGGCTGAAGTTGCCGGCCTTCGGCAGGTCCGGGTCGTAAATCCGGCCCGAAGCTACCTGTCTCATGTCGAGCTGCCCGTCACCTTCGGGCTGGGTACATCGACATACGTAGACGAATTGACCGTGCGCTGGCCAAGCGGCGCTCGGGAGACGTGGGCGAACCTCCCCGCCGGTCGCTCCTACGTGCTTCGCCAGGGCGGAGCGGAACGGGAGTCAACCGAGCCTCAATAGAGGACTCCCTTGGCAAGCAGCGCGATCATCGACACGATGGCGGTGCCGCAGAGGGCGTAGAGGACCCGCCTATCGTGGCCCAACTCGGCTCTTAACTCGGTACGGACCTCGTTGTTCCCGGCCTTCAGGTCGCGAAACATTTCCTTGACGTCCTCAACATTCCGATGCATGTCGGACTTCAGTTCCTCCTTCATCCCATGCATGTCGGCCTTCATCCCATTCATGTCGGACTTCAGTTCCTCCTTCATCCCATGCATGTCGGCCTTCAGATCCTCTTCCATCCGATGCATGTCGGATTTCAGGTTCTTTTCCATTCGATGCATGTCGGACTTCAGTTCCTGCATGTCGGATTTCAGGCCCTGCTCGACTCGCTGAATGTCCGCCTTCAGTTCGCCGCGGGTCTGCTCAATCGCGCTCTCCACCCGGTCGACGCGACGCGACAGGTGGCCGATGTCGCCCCGCACACTCGCCATGCGCGCGTCGAGTGTGGGTTCCCGATCCGTTGACTCGCCGTCAGCCATCGTTGCTTGACCTACTGCTGCCAAGTTCATAGGAATAGCGTACCGCGCGATCCATCGGCAGGCAACAAAATCCAACAAAAATAGTGATTTAGACATAACCTCGCCGTTGTTGCCGAGAAAACAACACCTTGCGCTGCCCCGCCGGTCGACACGTCGCAACAACCTGTACGAATACCGTCGACGTGGAGCGCCGAAACGGCCACAAGACGGTCCTTGACGCAACCGACGATTGGTGTTGCGCTTGCCCAAGGGGTGAGGGATGTGGGCGACATCGCACAAGACATAGCCGAGAACCGGGCCCGCTCGCGGGCGATGCCGATGTTCGGCCCCGGCTACCTTCCCCCCGATCGGGATCCCAGCGTCGAGCAGGACAAGAGCGGTTTCCGCGACGTCCTCTATCTCTTCCTCCGATCCTGGCCCTACATCCGCTACTACTTCCTTGGCCGCTGGTGGGTTCCCGGCAAGGGCATCGGCACCACTACGGCCGAAGTGCTCGCCAGCGAAGGCTACAGCTTCGCCTACGCACCGTTCCTGGTGGCCGCGGTCGCGCTCGCGGGCCCGATGACCGGTTTCGTGCCTGCGACCCTGGAGTGGCCGTGGTTTCTCATGTACATCCCCACGGCCGCCATCGCGGCGTCGATGTTCGGACTGGCGTTCTCGCCCCCGGGCCGATGGCAGGCCGTGTCCATCACCGCCGTCATCCTCTCGGGCATCGGCGTGGTGACCTTCTCCGGCTTTTTCATGGACGGCTGGCCGCCCAAGCTCTACGGCACCGCGGTCATCGCTGCATGCATCTTCGGGTGGACCGTGCAGTTCCGCATCCGCCACAACGGCGCAAGGCGCTTGGAGTTCCGGGTGCGGGCGGCAACCCACCTGGTCTACTTCTACGCCATCAACTTCGGCCAGCGTTTCCTTGGTCTGGCGCTGGGACTGATCCTCGGCGATCTGGTCAATCAGAACCTCCTCCAGGGGGAACCACTGGCGCCCTCGCTGCAGAAAATCGCCGCCTTCTTCGGCGTGCCCGAGTGGGCGTACACGTCCGTCGAGGAGTTGACCCGGGAGCAGAAGGTCGAACTGATGTGGCTCTACGTCAAGATCGAGCTGCTTATCTGGGTGACGCAGTCGCCGCTCAACAACTTCATCAATCCCTACTACAACCTGTGGATCATGCAGCAGATCAACCAGGATCTGCGCATCGCGTTGGTGGAACGCTGGCACCAGCTGTCGATGAGCTACCACAGCGGCCACCGCACCGGCGACTCGATCTTCCGCATCTACCAGGACAGCGCCATGGTGACCTCGGTGATCGGCCACCTGATCGGCTTGACGCTGGCCTCCGGCAGCTATCTGACCTGCGTGCTGCTCGTCACCCTGCTGAGTCCCTGGCTGGGCCTGATGGCGGCCACCCTGCTGATACCCGCTTTCATCTGGTCGTATTGGGCCATGCCCCGGATGCGGGTGCGGGCGTTGGCCTATCGCGCCGCGGCTTCCGACGTCACCGCCACCATCCAGGAGACCTTCGGCGCCATCAAGCTCATCAAGGCGTTCGGGACGAGGAAGCGCGCCCAGGGCCGCTTCGAGCAGGACGCGGTCGTGGCGTTCAACGCGGCCTACCGGGTCCGCAACCTGATCGCCGTCGTCACGATCGTGATGTACACGCTGGCCGCCACCTTCTTCATCGGCGGCGAGTTCGCCATGGCCCTGTGGGCAAACCGCGGCGATCCCGCCTTCGCCGCCCAGCTGATCGGCCTCTTGGGCCTCAGCTACGTGGTCTGGAACCTGGCCACGTTTCGTTGGGGGGAAGCCCAGTTCCGGGAGTCGAGCGGCGACATCCGCGGGGTGCTGCGCGGCTGGATGTCGGCCCAGGACATGGCCATGGGCCTGCGCCGGGTCTTCGACATCCTGGACATCGAACCCGATGTAAAGGACCGCGGCGACGCCGTGCCGATGGAGCGGTTCGAGCGCGAGATCCGGTTCGACAGTGTCCGCTTCGCATACGAACCGGGGCGACCGGTACTCGACAATGTGAGCTTCGCCGCCGAGGCCGGGACCATCACCGCGATCATCGGTCCCACGGGGTCCGGCAAGAGCACCCTCATGACGCTGCTGCTGCGCCTCTACGATGTCGATGGCGGCGCGATTTCGGTGGACGGTCGCGACATACGCGACTACCAGGTCGAAACCCTGCGCGGCAACATCGCCATTGCCCTGCAGGAGAACGTGCTGTTCGCCATGTCGGTGCGCGACAACATCCGCTACGTCGCGCCCGGCGCCGACGATGCGGCGATACACGAAGCGGTGCGGGTGGCATGCATGGACGACTACGTCAACGGCTTGCCGCGGGGGCTCGACACCGTGCTGTCCGACCGCGGCGGCAAGCTGTCCACGGGCCAGCGCCAGCGGCTGTCCATCGCCCGCGCGGTGGTGCGCGACACGCCCATCCTCGTGCTCGACGAGCCCACCGCCGCGCTGGATGCGGCCACCGAGCACCGGGTGATGACGAACCTGGCCCAATGGGGGCGCGGGCGCGCGATCTTCCTCATCACGCACCGCATATCCACCATCCGGCGAGCCGACAACATCCTCTACCTCGACGGTGGACACATCGTCGAGAGCGGGAACCACAACGCACTGATGGAGATTGAAGGCGGCCGCTACCGAGCCTTCGTCGAGGCCGAATCCCACCTGACGGGAACCGTCCAATAATGCTTGAACGCGGCACAAGGCTCTCACTCGAATCGACGATCGACGCCGGTGTGCCATCATCACTCGCCGGGCCTGGTCACCGCTAGCCATGTCCGATCCCGCAGACACGCCGCGTCGCAGACGGTCCCTCCGTGAACAGGAACGCGACCTGGAGGTCCGGGCGAGCCTGATCGACACCCGCACGGCGATCACCTTCCGGGAGTCGGCACGCATCATCCTGCGTGCGGCCAGCTACCTGCGCTACTTCGTCGGGCGTTCGATCATCAAGCTCGCCATGACCTGGGTGGGCCGGGCGCTGCCGATCTTCGTCCTGACCTGGTTCGGCAAGATCCTGATCGATCACGTCGTTCTGGGCGAGCCCATCGAAGAAGCCGAGCAGTATCCCGCGTACATGATGCCGGTCCTGGACATACTGCAGGGCTACTCGGCATTCGAGATCATGATTTTCCTCGCCATCGTGGGCGTTGGCCTGATGCTCACCATGGGCGCCTACCCCGGCTACCGCGACGAGGTCGAGGCCGGATTGATGGAAGGACGCGACTACGCGACCAGCACCGAGAATGCCATGCACGGCGGCCACAGCAGTCTGGGCGCCTTCTACGGCTACGTCGAGTTCACCATGAACATGCGTCTGACCCAGGCGCTCAACCACACCGTTCGATCCCACGTCTTCAGCCGCATCACGGGATTGTCCATGACGCGCCTGGAGGACCAACGCATCGGCGACTCCATCTACCGGGTGCTTTACGACACGCCGCAGATCAACGAGATCTTCTACCAGATCGTGCACACCCCGGTAATGACGATCACGTTGTTCATCGCCGCCGCCTGGACGATGATGAGCGCCTACCCCACCGTGCCCGAACTGCTCTGGATGACGGTGGTCATCCTGCCGCTGTGGTTCTGCGTCTCGTCCCTGTTCGCCCCCATCGTGCGCCGACGGGGCCAGGCCGCCCGGGCCGCCGGCGCCCTGACCACCAGCACCATCGAGGAGGGCATGGACAACGTGCTCGCCGTGCAGAGCCTCGGCGGCAACAAGAAGGAACGGGGGAGGTTCGGCGACGACAGCGCCGAGTCGTTCAAGCGCCACCGGTTCCAGTCGCTGGTCTGGATGTCCATCTTCTGGGTCAACGGCGCGTTCAACCAGATCATCGAGCTGTTCTTCTTCTGCTACGTCCTGTTCATGGTGTTCGACGGTCAACTCTCGGTCGGCGACTTCGGCGTACTGCTCGGCATGATCGGCCAACTCCGCGGCCGCGCCCAGGAACTTGCCTGGATCTGGATCCGTTTCCAGGACAACGTGGCGGCCATGCGGCGGGTGTTCGCGATGATGGACCTGCCGCCGGAGGACGACCTTGGGCGCGAGACGCTGCCTCCCATACGGGAGGGCGTCACGATGCGCAATGCCGGCCTCGTCTACCCGGACGGCCGGCGGGCGCTCGAAGGCGTCGACTTGGATGCCAACGTGGGCGAGATCGTCGCCTTCGTCGGGCCCACCGGCGCGGGCAAGACCAGTCTCGCCTACCTCATCCCCCGTTTTCACGAGGCCACGGAAGGCGAGGTGTGCATCGACGGTCGCCCGGTCAACGATCTAACCCTCGACAGCCTGCGGGGTCAGGTCACCTACGTGTTCCAGGAAACGCAACTGTTCCGGGATTCCATCCTCGACAACATCCGTTACGGCAAGCCCGACGCCCATCAGGCACAAGTCGAGCGCGTGGCGAAGATCGCCGGCATCCACGACTTCATCATGTCGTTGCCGGAGGGCTATCAGACCGAACTCGGCACCGTCACCAGCAGCAAGATCTCGGTGGGCCAAAAGCAGCGCATCGCCATTGCCCGCGGGTTGCTCCGCGACTCCAGGATCCTGATCCTCGACGAACCCACCTCGGCCCTCGACCCCGAGACCGAGGAATACCTCGTTCAGTCGCTCCACGAAGCCGCCAAGGACCGGCTGGTCATCATCATCGCCCACCGCCTGTCCACCATCGCCAATGCCGACAAGATCGTGTTCCTGGAGGAGGGTCGCGTCGTCGAGCAAGGCGGCCACGCGGAGCTACTCGCCAAGGAGGGCGGGCGCTACCGCGAATTCGTGGAACTGCAAACTACGGTCGCCTCGTAGGGACGGCCCTTGCGGTCGCCCGCGCAGAACACAGGGCCGAGCCGGCTGCTTGGCTGCGCGCCGTGGGCGCGCCGCGACGCCGCGAAGGCGGTGGTCCCAAGGCGTTGGACGAGACCCCTGGCGATCTGCCTCTCACTGTTCCCGTGCGCATGTTCCTCGAACTCCCCGCCGGACCCCGAGCCACGCTATCAAGCCGAGATTCGGCGCACCGCCTACGGCATCCCGCACATAAAGGCCGACGACTGGGGCAGCCTCGGCTACGGCTACGGGTATGCCTACGCAAAGGACAACTTCTGTGTCGCGATGCGCGCCATCGTGTTCGCGACGAGCCGGTCCGCAGAGTTCCTTGGCGAAGGCGGGGGCGACCTCACGGCCGACTTCGTGCTGCGGTTCCTGTTCGGCACCAAGGAGGCGTTCGCCGCGGACTACCTGGACCGTGGATCCAACGCCTTCCAACTGACGGAGGGCTTCGCCGCCGGGATGAACCGCTACCTGCGGGAGACCGGAGCGGCCAACCTGGCGGCGGGCGACGTCGGGTGCCGGGATGCGGATTGGGTCTACGAGATCGATGCCGTGGACATCTGGATGCTGATCTCGCGCGTGGTGCTGAACGGGAGCTCCGACCAGAGCACCGTGCGGCGGGGCATCTTCGCACCCACCGGGCCGGACGAATCCGCATCGACCGGCATGGGTAGTGCCGAGATGGACGCCTTGAAACGGGACCTGCGGCATGCCGCGCACCGCTTCGGCCGGCCGGACAGCGGCAGCAATGCCTTGGCCATCGGTCGCGACCTGAGCCAGACTGGCCGGGGGCTCCTATTGGGCAATCCCCATCGGGGTTGGGAAGGACCGGGGGCGTTCCATCAACTGCATCTTACGATCCCCGGCGAATACGACGTGGCCGGCGCCGCGTTGCACGGCATCCCCTGGGTCGGCATCGGCTTCAACGGCGACCTGGCATGGACCCACACGACGTCCTTCGCAACCCGGTTCACGCTCTACGAACTGCAGCTGAACCCCGACGACCCGCTTCAGTATCGCTACGAGGACGAGTGGCGCGACATTACCGCCCACAACGTCCAAATCGAGGTCAAGCTCGACGACGGCTCCAGCGAGACCCGAACGCACACCTTCTACCGGTCCCACTACGGCCCCATCGTGGACCTGGGCGTGCTGAGTTCGGTACTGGCGGGTTGGCCAATGTTCAACGGCAACGTGTTCACATTCCGGGACGCCAACGCGCTGCGCAGCACGATGGCGGTCGACCAGTACCTCGCCATGGGTCAGGCGGGAAACATCGAGGCGTTTACCGACGCGCTGAAGGACATCGGCGTCCCCATATTCCACACCCTCGCCGCCGACCGGCACGGCGATGCCTTCTACGGCGAGGTCGCCGCCGTCCCCCACGTCACTGACACACAGCGCGAGGACTGCGCGACCGAGCTCGGCCGCGTGCTCGCGGCCCTCTCCAACAACGCCCTGATCACCCTGGACGGCAGTTCCGCCGCGTGCGAATGGGGCGAGGATGCGGACAGCCCGCCAGGCGCCGGCCTCTTCGGCTACGAAGCCCGACCGACCCTCGTCACCACGGACTACGTCGGCAACGGCAACGACAGCTATTGGCTCAGCAACGCCGACAACCCGCTCACCGGATTCTCGCCGATCTTCGGCTGGCTGGGCCGCGAGAACACCCAGCAGAGCCTGCGCACCCGCATCGGCCACCTCATGGTCCAGGAACGGCGCCGCGCGACGGACGGCTTGGATGCCCGCGGCGGGTTCACGCTCGACACGTTGAAGGCGTTCATGTATCGCAACCGCGTCTACGGTGCCGAGATCGTCCTCGACGACGTGCTGGCGTTCTGCGCGGGACTCGATGGCAGCGATGCCGACGAGGAACGCGCGACCCGGGCCTGCGAGGTCCTCGCCGACTGGGACCGAAGGGTCGACGTCGGCAGCCGGGGCGCCCAGGTGTTCACCGAGTTCTGGCGGGAGATCCATCGCGAGCTTGGCAGCGACTTCCACGTGCTGATCGAATCGTCGAGCTTCTGGGCCGTGGATTTCGACCCGGACGACCCGCTGAACACGCCCCGTGGCATCGACCGCTCCCGGCTCAGCAACCGCAAGCTCGTCGTGGAGTCGTTGAGCGAGTCCGTTCGGCGCCTGGAAAACGCGGGCGTCGCGCTTGATGCGCCCTGGGGCGACGTGCAGTTCGTGACGCGCAACGGCGTCGACATTCCGATACACGGCGGCCATGCGGACGCCGGCGTGTACGGCCACATCTCGCCGAGCCTGCGCGCCGGCGGCTATCGCCCTCGCAGCGGCAACAGCTACATCCAGGCCGTCACCTGGGACGACGAATGCCCACGCGCCGAGACCATTCTCCTTTCATCCCAGTCCGGCGACCCCGAGTCGCCCCACTTCGCCGACCAGACTGAACTGTACGCGCGCAAGGAGTGGGTGTCCTTCCCCTACTGCGAACTCCAGATCGAAGCGGCGCGGATCGGCGAAGCGCTCGTCGTCCGGGAATAGGCGCCGCCTATTGGCGTTCCAGCGTGAACAGCGACCCGATGCCGATCTCCCGTTGGTCGTGGACGATCGCCAGCACCACGGCCCGGGTTCCGCTCCCGGGATCGTCCGCGGTATCCATGACCGCCAGGATCAGGTCGACGACGCTCGACGGGAGTACCAGAAGGGAGCAAGAGACGGTCACGTCGGCCTCGTAGACGGCGAACGCGGGGTTGATCGTGTCGAATGCACCGTTGACGCTGCAGGTGAAACCTCCGGCGGGGAAGGAGAAGGTGACCGCGCCGTCGGGGTCCGGTTCGAATTCCCCGTCCAAGTCCGCGTCATCCTCTTCCGGGCTCCACAATCCCGCGATCTCCTCGGTTGCGCCGCCACGTTCGAAACCGGTGAACGCCCAACCGCGGAAGGGTCGGCTGGCCTCGCCGGCCCGGGTGTATTGGCCCCGGATCCAGTCGCCGGACCGATACTCCGCCGTGAACTCGAAGCCATCGCGCTCGCCTCTCACGTCCAGACCCACCTGCTCGACCACGCCCGATTCGTAGAGGTCACCCGCGCCCGAGACACCTTCCGCAGTGCTCCAGAACGTAGCCCGGGCGACCCGCGCGACGTCCTCCGTCTCCGGAAGCCAGGCGTACATGCGGCTGTCCGGCAGCAGCACGATGAAGCCATCGCCACCCTGCCCGTCTTCGAAAGAGACCCGCCACATTCCCACGGGTCCCCGGTAGTCCGGATTCGTGCCGGAGAGATTCGTCAGGTGGCCGGAGACCGTGCTCATCAGGTTCACGACCTCGATGGGCACATCCGATTGAATGTCGAGGGACCACTTGCCGGTGCCATCGCCGATACCATCGGACTCGGAGTTTCCCGCCTCCAACTCAGACGACTGGACGGTCTGCGCGCCGCCTGCGGGAATCGTGAGGCTGAATCCGCCCGACCCGTTCTGCGACCCAGCGTCGTCTCGACCCGTGACCGTGACATTCGCGTCGACCTCGCCCGGGTTGATCAGACGCAGTGAACTCTCCTGGTTCCTGTTGCTGCCCGGGTTGAAGATCGGCACCCGGTGACTTGACAGCGCCTCGGTCACCACGTCGTGCATGCTGGTCAGGAAACCGTCGTGCAGGGTGCGGATGTAGACCAGGGGCTCGATGTCCAGACCACCGCCGTCGAGCAGGAGCCGCCAATCGCCCTCGCCGTCGCCCAGCGAGCCCGTTAGACCCTTGCCCTCGTTGCCGTGCTCCAGGTCCTCGGAGTTCAGGTGTTTCGTCTCTAGGGCGCCGATCGACAACTCAGCAGGTCCGTGGCTCGTCCCGGCGTCGTCCACGCCATGGATCTCGACCGTCCCTGCTTCGTCCGAGTGGTTGACGATCCGGATGAAACCCTGCCGTTGCTCTGGATTGCCGTGCGCCATGAACAGCGGAATCGAGTGTTCGCGGCCCGGCGGTTCGAACTCCTGGCCGATTGCCGAATAGCCAAACAGAAGCATCACGACAAGAAGTGGTCGCATCGGACCTCCTTATTCATTGAGTCGGTGCGGCAGCCATTGCCATCGCAGCGTGTGGGGGCGGCAGAATACGAAAGCGTTGGACATGCGGCAATCCCGGTGGTTCGGGGGACCGCCCCGCCCCTTGCATGGAACAAACGCCAAAGGGAGCCTGCGACCGTGGCGATTGT
>JAPPGK010000102.1 GCA_028821405.1 Gammaproteobacteria bacterium
GCTGGTCGATCCGGCGGAGGTGCCGGGATTCTCGACGAGGCGCGGGATCCGGGGAACGAAGCGGACGAAGTAGGAACGGCAGGTTGTCGGCGGCGGCCAGCGGAGAGCGCCACCCGCGTCGGCCGAGGGAACGACGCCAGACGGATTTGTCCACGTTTGTCCAGGGCGCCGATCCCCAAGAATACGACGGCGGGGTGGGCGACAGCGTGGCAACTCCACCCCGGCGAACAGCCTTGCGAACCACATTCGGCGCGAACGGTTGGCGGGAACGAGTTTGGCGGGAAATGGCGGGAACGAGTTGGGCGCGAAATGGCGGGAACGAGGTTGGTTGGCAACCACCGGCGCGGTGAGTAGAATGCGCGTCCGGTTCGCAGCGGGCTATCCATGCCATCCGTAAAAGTCAGAGAGAACGAGCCCTTCGACGTGGCGTTGCGCCGCTTCAAGCGCTCTTGCGAGAAGGCCGGCGTGTTGTCGGAGGTGCGTCGTCGCACCTACTATGAAAAGCCCACCGCCGTTCGCAAACGCAAGGCTGCGGCGGCTGTTAAGCGTCACATCAAGAAGCTGCAGCGCGAGGCGCGCCGCTTCGAGAAGGCGTTCTAGGCGCCACACCGCCTACGGGACATACGGGAGGCGATTGCCGCGGTCTTCAAACCGGCCGCGAGGCTCAACCTTCAGCAACAAAGTAGTCGGACGATTGTTGCCATGAGCGATCTAGCAGACCGCATCTTTGCTGCCACAAAGGACGCGATGCGCGCCCGGGACAGGGAACGCGTCAAAGCGCTCCGCCTTGTCAACGCCGAGCTCAAACAAGCGGCCATCGATTCTCGCAAGACCCTTGCCGACGCCGATGTGCTTGCCGTTCTGGCACGGATGCAGAAGCAGCGGCGCGATTCCCAGGGCCAGTATGAGAAGGCCGGTCGGGAAGACCTCGCGGCCATCGAGCGATTCGAGATCGACGTAATCGAGGAGTTCCTGCCCCAGGCGATGTCGGCTACCGAAATCGAGCAGGCCGTTGCGGCCGCCATCGAGGCAACCGGCGCGGCTGGCATGAAGGACATGGGTCGCGTCATGGGCGCGTTGAAAGGCGAGTTGACCGGGCGTGCCGACATGCGTGCCGTCAGCCAAGTGGTTCGGACCGCCCTACAAGGCTGAGTAGCTTTTTGGGTTTCCAGGTTCCGGCGAGCCGCGAAAAAGGTCGCGTCCTGTAGCGTTTCTTCCCTGGGGAGGACTATCCTAGCCGGCAATGGCAGGCCGTATTCCTGAAACGTTCATCAACGACCTGCTGGGTCGGGTCGACATCGTCGACGTGATTGGATCACGCGTCCAACTCAAGAAATCCGGCCGCAACCACAAGGGCTTGTGCCCGTTCCACGACGAGAAGACGCCGTCGTTCAACGTCAACGAGGATCGGCAGTCCTTTCACTGCTTTGGATGCGAGGCACACGGCACGGCGATCGGCTTCCTGATGGAATACGACAGCCTGACCTTCCCGGAGGCCATCGAGACCTTGGCATCCATGGTGGGGATGGAGGTGCCTCGGGAGGCGAGTCGCGGGCCCAAGCCGGATACCGAGCTCTACGATGTGCTGCAGGCCGCGGCGCGCCAGTTCCAGCGTTGGCTGCGTGGTGACGACGCGGCAGCGGCAGTTTCGTACCTCAAGGAACGCGGCCTCTCGGGTGAAGTCGCCCGCGACTTCGGGATCGGGTTGGCACCGGCAGGGTGGGATGGGCTGAAAACGGCGCTGGCTTCCTTCGACGAGCAGAAGCTGATCGACGCGGGCCTGCTCGTCCGCCAGGAGGGTGGCCGAGGTCGCGTATACGACCGGTTCAGGGAGCGCATCGTGTTCCCCATCCGCAATACCCGGGGTCGCGTCATCGGCTTCGGCGGTCGGGTGTACGGCGATGGCCAGCCGAAGTACATCAATTCGCCCGAAACGGAAGTGTTCCGCAAGGGGCGGGAACTCTACGGCCTCTACGAGGCACGACGGGCCCGGCGCGGCCTGCAAAGCGTTGTCGTCGTGGAGGGTTACATGGATGTTGTGGCCCTGGCACAGCACGGTGTCAACAACGCCGTCGCTACCCTGGGCACGGCGATTGGCCAGACCCACTTCGAGACGCTGTATCGGCACGTGAATCTCGTCGTGTGCTGTTTCGACGGCGACGACGCCGGCCGGGGGGCGGCTTGGAAGGCGGTGGACGCGGCGTTCCCGGTGTTGTCAGAGACCCGTCAGCTCAAGTTCGTGTTCCTTCCCGAGGGGGACGATCCGGACACGATCATCCGCAACCGGGGGCAAGAGCACTTCCGCTCGCTGATCGGCGGCGCGGTTCCCGTGGGCGAGTACTTCCTCGATCACCTACAGGAAGGGATTGATCTCGACCAGGCCGACGGACGCGCGTTGCTCGCGGAACTGGCCACCCCCCATATCCGACGGCTGCCGTCGGGATCCTTGCAGGAAGTGCTCGTCAACGACCTCGCCGCTCGGGCGAGGATCGACGCGTCCGTCTTCGCCCGATCGGTGGGGGCGACGTGGGGGCCGGACGATGACCAACGGTCGTTCGAGGGTCGGCGCAGGGCCGATCAGCAAGAGGTGGGGAATAAACGACTGCTCCACTACGTAGTCCAATACCCGCAACTCATGGATGACTTGGATCCGAACGTACGAGCGGAACTCGCCGACCCCGACGACGCTAGCCTGTTGGCCGACGTGGTACGACACGTTGCGCAGGAACCGGGCATGGACACGGGCACCCTGGTCGGCTGTTTCGTGGGTCGTGAGGGCTACGACGTATTGGTGGCCTTGGCGGAGGAAGAGCCGGTATTGACCAAGGAAGCGCTAGCCCCGGACTTGGAAGCGCGTGCACGAAGGTACGTCGCTACGCGGGAAGGCGCGGCGTTGACGCGCAAAGCGCGCGAAACCGACACCGTCGAGGACGCGAAACGAAGATCGGACGCGAAGGCCCAACAGGTGTTATGATGCGCTGTTTTTTCGGCCCCCGTCGGCCGGTCCCCCAAAGAGCCCAATCCAACCACTTTACGAGGTGATATGGCCACAGAAACGGAACAGCAGCAGTCCCGGCTCAAGGAACTGATTGCCAAGGGCAAGGAACAGGGCTTCCTGACTTACTCGGAGGTCAACGACCACCTGCCCGACGACATCAGCGACTCCGAGCAGATCG
>JAPPGK010000104.1 GCA_028821405.1 Gammaproteobacteria bacterium
TCGCCATGGCGACCGTAGGAAAAAGCGGTCGCGGCCCGTGGGACATCGGCCCGGGCCCCTGTGGGACGGAATGATGTGTGTCCGGAATTCCGGGGGGCTCGGAAATGGGCAAACCGGGCTCGCTTTGATCAACGGCCTCTGGTGGCCTACGCTCGTCGGGATGGCGCAATTGCCATTGACATCGCCACTGTCCATTGGTGGCCGCGCGGCGCTCGACTTTCCCGACGAGCTGCCGATCACCTCGCGGATAGGCGACATCGTCGCGTGCCTGCGCGACCACCGCGTCGTCATCGTGGCCGGCGAGACCGGGTCCGGGAAGACGACGCAACTTCCGAAAGCGTGCCTGGCCGCCGGGTGGGGGAAGCGGGGGATGATCGCCCATACCCAGCCGCGTCGCTTGGCGGCGCGGACCGTGGCGGCACGGATTGCCACCGAACTCGGCGTCGAACTGGGTGCAGAGGTGGGGTTCGCCGTGCGATTCAGCGACCGCACATCGCCCGCCACCGTGGTCAAGGTGATGACGGACGGTCTGCTCCTGAACGACATCCAGCGCGACCGCAAGCTCACGCGCTACGAGGGCATCATTGTCGACGAGGCCCACGAGCGCAGCCTCAACGTCGACTTTCTGCTGGGGTATCTGCGCCGGCTCCTGGAACACCGGGACGACCTCAAGGTGGTCATCACCAGCGCCACGATCGACGTCGAGGCGTTCGCGAAGCACTTCGGCGGGGCGCCGGTGGTGGAAGTGTCGGGCCGGGGCTACCCGGTGGAAACCCGCTATCGACCGACGGACGATCCCGAGCGGGGCATCGTCGAGGCCTTGCGGGAGATCGGTTCAGGCGCCCACGCCACGACCGCCCGAGACGTTCTCGTTTTCCAGTCCGGTGAACGAGAGATCTTCGAGACGTCCCAACTGCTCCGACGGGAGTTCGACGATCGCTTCGAGATCATGCCGCTGTACGCCCGGCTGCCCGAGAAGGAACAGCAGCGAGTGTTCCAGCCCAGTCGCAAACAGCGCGTCGTCTTAGCGACGAACGTGGCGGAAACCAGCCTCACGGTCCCCAACATCGGCTACGTGATCGACCCCGGTTCCGCACGTATCAGCCGCTACAGCTACCGTGCCAAATTGCAGCAGCTGCCCATCGAGCCCATCTCGCAGGCAAGTGCAAGGCAGCGGGCCGGACGTTGCGGTCGGATCGCCCCCGGCGTCTGCTTCCGGCTGTGCAGCGAAAGCGAATTCGAAGCCCGCCCAGCCTACACCGACCCTGAACTCACCCGCACCAACCTCGCTGCGGTGGTGCTTGCCATGCGGGCGTTTCGCCTCGGGGACATCGAGTCGTTCCCGTTCATCGATCCGCCGAATCCGCGGGCGGTACGCGACGCGATCGGGTTGCTTCACGAACTCGAGGCCCTCGATGGAGACCGCTTGACGAAACTCGGCCGCACGATGGCAAGGCTTCCCGTGGATCCGAGGCTCGCACGGATGCTCATCGAGGCGCATCGGCGGGGAAGCTTGGCCGAAGTCCTGATGATCGTCTCCGCATTGGCGTCCCAGGATCCGCGGCTTCGACCCTTGGACAGGCGCGACGCGGCCGACAAGGCCCACGCTGCGTTCGCGGACAAGACCTCCGACTTCCTCGCCTACGTGAATCTCTGGCGCTGGCTCGAAGCGATGCGCCAGGACCACACCCGGGCGTCGTTCCATCGATTGCTGCAAAAGCAATACCTGAGTCCGAGCCGGGTCCGGGAATGGCGGTCCCTGCATCGGCAACTGCTGCTCGCGTGCCGGGGACTTGGCATGCGAGCCAACGACGAACCGGCAAAACGCGCCGCGATTCACCGAGCGTTGCTCACGGGATCGCTGGGTTTCGTCGGCCGCAAGATCGAGCCTGGCGGTCGACCCGACCGCAAACGTGCCGCCACGCGTCGCCGAACCGAATACGAAGGTGCGCGGGGAATGCGGTTCAGCCTGTTTCCGGGGTCGCCCTTGAGCCGCTCGTCCCCGAAGTGGGTCGTCGCGGCCGAGATCAGCGTGACCGGCCGCACGTACGCCCGCTGCGTGGCGGAGGCGACGCCTTCGTGGATCGAGCATGCGGCGGGCCACCTGGTCAAACGCAGCTACTCGGAACCCCGCTGGGATGCCAGGCGGGGGGAAGCGATGGTGAACGAGCAAGTCACGCTCTACGGATTGGTCCTGGTCGCGCAGCGGCCGAAACGTGCCGTCGAGGTGGATCCGGCCATCGCGATGGAGATCTTCGCCCAGAACGCCCTCGTGCACGACGACGACCGCATCCATGCGCCATTCATGAACCACAACCGACAACTGATCGAGGAACTCGAAGAGCGTTGCGCCAAAGGCAGGCGTGCCGGTCTCCTGGCGTCCGAGTCCAAACGGGCCCGCTTCTACCTTGATCGGCTACCGGACGAGATCTGCTCGATCGCGAGCTTCAACGCATTCGTGCGTAGCGCCAGTGCCGAGGACCTCGCCAAGCTCCACATGACTGAATCCGACTTGCTCGGCGATTCGGCGGCCACCGTCGATGACCGGGAATTCCCCATGCGGCTCCGGGCGGGCAACGAGGACATCCGCCTGACCTACAAGTTCGCCCCGGGCTAACCCGACGACGGCGTCTCGGCCCAAGTCGATTCCGGGGTGCTGATGCGTTTGGATCGCAACGCCCTGGATTGGCTGGTACCGGGATTCTTCGGGGAAAAGTGCCTCGCGTTGGGAAGGGCATTGCCCAAATCCCTGCGCCGAAAGCTCGCGCCTCTGGGCCAGACGATCCAAGTCGTGCAGGAACGGCTCGGGCGGCCGGCGTCGTACCGCCAAGGCCGCCTGGCCGATGCCCTGTCGGAAGCCGTACGCACCTGTCACGGCATCGCCATTCCGCCCGACGCCTGGCGCATGCACGACTTGCCCGGGCATCTCCGCATGAACGTGCAAGTGCGCGATGTGCGCCAAAGAGTCGTGGACCAAGATCGAGATGTCGATGCCTTGCGAACCCGGCATCGCGCCCACGTCGCAAAGAACCTGACGTCCGATCTTCGCCAATCGGTGGAGCAGCGAGACCTGACGGCGTTCCCCGACGCCGGCATCCCCGATTCCCTCGTCCTCGAAGGATCCGCAGGGCGCAGCGTGGTGTATCCCGTGCTGGTGGATCGTGGCAACGGCGTCGATCTCCTGGTCCAGGCCACACCGGATGGGCGTGCGGCGTTGAATCGCGACGGCTACACCCGGCTCGCGATGCTGGGCGAACCTCGAACCGCGCGCGAGCTTCGACGGGAGGTGGAACACGACGCCGAGATGATGATCCATTTCGTCCCGCTGGGGAGTCTGGCCGGCTACGCGGATGATCTCGTGGCGGCCGCGTTTTGGTTCGCCTACTTCGACGGAAAGGACCTCCCGCGCGGGAAGCCCGAGTTCGACGCCTGCGCCAGGGCGGGCAAAGCGGCCCTGCGCGGAACGTTCTCCGAGGTCGTTCTGCACGCACGCAGCATTCTCGCCAAGCGCACGGCCGTCGCCCGAGACCTCGATGGCCTGACCTCGCCGGCATTCGCGCAAAGCCGCGACGACATGACCCGTCAGCTTGGAAAGCTGGTCGGCCCGGATTTCCTCCGGAGGACCCCCCGCCAGCATCTGCCGGACCTGCCCCGCTACCTGGAAGGGATGGCCTACCGCATCGACGGCCTGCAAGGCAGAGTCCAGCGCGACCTTGCCGGCCTCGCCAAGGTCGCCGCCTGGGAACGACGTCTGGCGGCTGTTGCCGAGCAGGCCGACGACACGGAGTCGGCTGCCGTCCAAGAGCTTCGGTTTCTTGTCGAGGAGTACCGCATTGCGGTGTTTGCCCAAGCGCTCGGCACCCGGGAGAGGGTCTCCGACAAACGCCTGGCACAGCGATTCGATGCCGCGACGGCATGGGTCCGGGCACCCTGAAAACGGCGGTCATATTCGACCTGCGCCGCAGTAGCGTCCGGTCGGTCGATGTGTATACTCGCGGAACCGATTGGGTCGGCGGTGGTCACAGATACCAGGCCAATCCGGCCATCCACAAGAGGAATTAAGGAGAGAGTGATGTTGAACCGTAAGATGAAGCCGATTGCTGTAGCCGTTGGCGCAGCGTTCGCTACGTCGTTCGCTACCAGCGCCATCGCCGACGAAGCCGACCCGTTCGAGGCAACCCTGCTCGAAGACGGCGTGATTCTCGAGACAAGCCATAAGGAAGGTGGCTGTGGCGAGGACAAGAAGGGCGACGGCGAGGGCAAGTGCGGCGAAGGCAAGTGCGGTGAAGAGGGCGACTCCGACGACGGCGATGACGGCGACGGCGATGACGGCGACGACGACGGCGACTCGGACGAGGAAGAAGAGTCCGAGGAGTAGCCGGCCCTAAACACCGGGTCCACCGGGTGCCCGAACAGCCGTGGCGGGCATCCGGTCTGGACACGACCTAGTTATCCGCGCACCGGAGAACCTGGGAAACTAGGTGCCCGGTAAGCCGTCCGACGTACGGATCGTCGACATGCCCGCCAACATCGTTGGCGCGGGCCTTGGCTTGCGCCGGGGATACATGAAGACACTCGACGAGAACGCCGAACTCGTCGCCTCCGTTGTGGACTTCATGGAAGTGGCGCCGGAGAACTGGATCGGCGTCGGCGGTCGGTTCGGTCGTCGTTTCCGTGCCTACACCGAACGGTTCCCGTTCGTCTGTCACGGCCTTTCGCTGTCGGTTGGTGGGCCATCTCCGTTGGACATGGATCTCCTGGCGGCGATCAAGCAGTTCCTCGACGACCACCAGATAGCGTGCTACACCGAGCACCTGTCGGCGTGCAGCGACACCGGGCACCTCTACGACCTCATGCCCATTCCCTTCACCGGTGACGCGGTTCGCTACGTGGCGAACCGGATTCGCCGCGTTCAGGACGTCCTGGAACGCCAGATCGGCATCGAAAACGTCTCCTACTACGCTGCACCACAGGTATCCGACGAGGGGATGTCGGAACTCGAGTTCATCAACGCCGTGGTGGACGAGGCCGATTGCCTGCTGTTGCTCGACGTGAACAACATCTACGTCAACAGCGTCAACTTCGGGTACGACCCGTCGGCCTTCCTCCGCGGTCTCCCCGGCGACCGGGCGGCCTATTTCCACGTCGCGGGCCACTACCGGGAAGCGGAGGATCTGCGCATCGACACGCACGCCGCGAAGGTCATCGATCCCGTCTGGGAATTGCTGGAGGCGGCATACGACCTCTACGGGCCGCTGCCCACGCTGCTGGAACGCGATTTCAACTTCCCACCGTTCTCGCGCCTGATGGACGAAGTCGAGACTATCCGTCGAATCCAGGCGTAGGGCCCGACGACGGATGGCTACGGGCGGGAACGTGCTTCCATTCCAAGAGGTCCAGTCCGGTTTCGCCGCCTATATTCGGGACCCCGACCGCAATCCGATGCCCCGGGGCATCGAACAACGCCGCATGCGGATCTACGCGCAACTGTTCTACAACAACATCGAGTCGTTCATCGCCAAGACCCTCCCGGTGTTCCGCGAGATCACGGACGACGATTCCTGGCACCGCCTGGTGCGGGGCTTCATCCGCGAGCACCGCGCCGAGTCGCCGTACTTCTCCCAGATCTGCGAGGAGTTCATGCAATACCTCGACGAGCGCATGAAACGATCCGCCCCATCGACGGATTGCCCCCCGATACCCGCGTTCGCCCTGGAGTTGTGCCACTACGAGTGGGTGGAGATGGCCCTGGATCTCGCCCCGGACGCCGATTGCGAGTTCGACGACGAACCCGTGGGACCCGATGACAACCTCGCGTTGTCGCCCCTCGCATGGCCGCTGCGCTATGCCTATCCCGTTCGCGAGATCGGGATCGACTGTCAGCCGACTGCTCCGCCGGATACCCCGACCTGGCTGATCGGATGGCGCAACCGGGAGGATCGCGTGCGTTTCATGGCATCCAACGCCGTCACTATCCGGCTGCTGAAACTGATCGATGAGGGATCCACCACCCGGGACGCGTTCCGTGTAATCGCCCGGGAGATCGACGCATCGCCGCAGCGAGTCGCCGAGACGGGAATGGCAACGCTCAACGGTCTCCATGGCCACGACATCGTGGTGCGTCGGTAGGCGCGCCGTCGATCGACGAGGGCCGGCGCGATCGTTGAGAGCGATTTCAGATTACAGCCGCAAAAACACGTCTCAACTGCTTGTTTCCGTACGAGGAAGCGAGTAGGGTGCGCCCCCGTCAAGTGCCACTATCAGACCGTCAATGGCCATTGCGGTCATGGGCGACGATGAATCCGCCTCGTCGCTGATCCTTCGTCTTAGCAGTCTAGGCTTCGATGCCATCTACGCCCGTCGGGGTAGCCGGGCGTTCGCCAAGGTGCTCGAGGCCGCTGATCTCATCCTGTGCGCTTCGCCATCCGAGGTTGCCGACACCGTGCAGGGGACAGGGCGTCCGCCGGCACCCGTGGTTCTCGTCAATTCGGGGCTTCCCGATGCTCAAGCTTTGCTCTCGGCCATGCGGCACGGGGTCATCGACGTGGTCACCACGCCCATCGGCGATGGCGAATTCGGCGAGCGCATCGAAACCGATCTCGCAAGGGCTCGACCCACGGACCTGCGGATTGCGGGTCAGCTCGACAACCTGGAGCGGGATCAGCGCGCGGGGCGCTACATTCAACTGCGGATGCTGCCGCCGTCGCCCATGGCCATCGAGGGGTATCGGCTCGCGCATCGCGTCGAGCCGTCGATGATCCTGTCCGGCGACTTCGTCGACTACTTTCGGATCGCTGATCGCCACTTCGTGTTCTATATCGCCGACGTTTCGGGGCATGGCGCGTCGAGCGCCTTCGTGACGGTGATCCTCAAGAATTTCTCACGCCGGATTCGCCGCGAGTACCACCCCCGCATGTTCACCAAACCGGGCGAGATCCTCGGCGTGCTCAATCGCGAGCTGCTCGACCAGGCCCTGGGCAAACACGTGGCGATGCTCATCGGTGTCGTCGACCTCGATACGGACACCGTGCGGTTTGCCAATGCGGGGCACTTTCCCCACGTGATCCATGCGGTACAGGCCGAGCGTTTGGAGACGCGTTTCGTCGAGAAGCCCGGCAAGCCCGTCGGCCTCTTCGATGACGTGGACTACGAGGTAGGTACCACTGTCCTGGCGCCCGGCGACAGTCTCGTCGCCTTCTCCGATGGGGTACTCGACGTGATGAAGGAGGGCGACCTGGCCACCAAGGAACAGCGGCTAATCGATGCCGCCGCCAGCCATTCGCCGGACATCGAAGCGCTTTGGCGCGGAGTCGGAATCGCCAACGGCAGTCCCGGTCCGGATGACATGACCTGCCTGGTCATTGCCCGCGAGGCCTAGCAACCGATCGCCCGGCTAGTCGCGAAAACACCATCCGAAGTGACCCAATGACATCGTTTCAGCGCGTTCAAGAGGACTAGCCCTTGGCCTCCGGAAGGATTCTCATCGGCAATGGCGATGGCACCTACCTCATGAAGTTGGTGGGCGATGTTCGTCTGCGCCTCGGGGCTGCTGTCGATGAGTTCCTCGACCGCATGTTCCAAGATCGCGCGTTTCGTTCCGTCGTGGTCGACCTGTCCGCTACGGAAGGCATCGACAGCACGGCTCTCGGCGTCCTGGCGCGCCTTTCTACGCAAGCGCGAAAGCGCCGCGCGTTCATTCCGACGCTGATCTCGACGCGACGAGACATTACCCGGCTACTCATGACCATGGGCTTCGACGACATCTTCCACATCGTGGAGGAACCCTTGGAGGACGAACGCCAACTGGGCGAGTTGCCCGCATCCGATCTGTCGCCGGAGGAGTTGCGCGGCAGGGTGCTCGCCGCTCATCGGAACCTGATGTCCCTGAACGACGGGAATCGGGAAGAGTTCGAGGACTTGGTTGCGATGCTGGAGCAGTCAGCCTAGAACGCAACGCCCCTCGCGCACCGACCAGGAAAACAGGCATGGCCCGCACGGGGGGCCACCGTCCGATCGGCACCCCGTGCCGTACCGTTTGACGGGCGACCGCAAGGGTCATCCAACGGTCGTCCCCGCGCGTTCATCTTGCCTCCATTTTCTCTTCATTTTTGCGCCGTTTGCGGGTATAGTCCGCATGACTCAAGGACTTAGGCGAGAGAGCCAATGCTGTGTCAACGAACAATCGACGGCCCCGCCCATGCCATTGGAATTGGTGTTCATAGCGGACGTCCGGTCCGCATGACCCTTCGCCCTGCCGATGCCGACACCGGAATCGAGTTTCAGCGCCTCGACAAGCCGGGCAGGCCAGTAAGAGCACGGGCCGAGAACGTTTCCGACACGACCTTGGCAACTAGCCTTAGCGAGGGTGGTGTTCAGATCGCCACCGTCGAACACCTCATGTCGGCCCTCTGGGGCCTTGGCATCGACAACGCCCGGGTGGAACTTTCCAGCGAGGAAGTACCCATTATGGACGGTAGTGCTCAACCGTTCGTGGAGATCATCCAGGGCACGGGTATCCGAAATCTGGCGACGCCTAGAAAGTTCATTAGGATTACGAGAGAAGTGTCTGTTTCTCAAGGAGAAGCCAAGGCAACGCTTTCACCTTACGATGGCTTCCGTGCGGGGTATACGTTCGTTGCGGACCATCCGGTATTCAATCGTTATCCGAAGACCATCGAAGTGGACTTCGCGTCGACCTCCTACCTCGACGAAGTATGTGGTGCTCGCTCATTCGGCCTGATGCGGGAGCTCGACCAAGCACGCGCGATCCGCAAATGCTTGGGATCCAGTCTTGACAACGCCGTGGGGATCGACGACGACGAAATCGTCAACACCGAGGGGCTTCGCTACGAGGACGAATTCGTCAAGCACAAGCTACTCGACGCGATCGGTGACCTTTACCTGCTTGGATTGCCGGTGATCGGGGCATTTGACGGCTATATGTCCGGCCACACGCTGAACAACAAACTGGCCCGAGCATTGCTCCGATGTCCTGACGCCTGGGTATTGCAGGCGCTGCCGACCACACGTCGGCGACAGGCCTACAGGCTGCACTAGACCGCCCGATCACGGGGACCGAGGTCGCCAACAGTAGGCGGCTGCCCTCGCGCGCTCAAACCGTCGGGATCCGGACCATCACGGCTATACTCGCTCCATGAGCGTTCGTACCCGCGTGGCCCCAAGCCCAACCGGGGATCCGCATGTCGGCACGGCCTACATGGCCCTTTTCAACCTCGTGCTCGCGCGCAGCCAAGGCGGCCGATTCGTCCTGCGGATCGAAGACACCGACCAGGAGCGCAGTTCGCCCGCGTTCGAAACTGGGATCATGGACGCGTTGCGTTGGGCGGGACTTGACTGGGACGAGGGCCCCGATGTGGGCGGAGAATTCGGCCCGTACCGGCAAAGCGAACGCCTGGCAATCTACCGGCAGCATGCCGAGGAACTCGTCGCTTCCGGCGGTGCCTTCCGCTGCTTTTGCACGAAGGAACGCCTTGACGCTCTGCGTCGTTCTCAGCAGGCGAACCGCGAAACCCCTCGCTACGACGGGCTTTGCCGGGGTCTCGAGCCGACACAGAGCCGCGACCGTGCCGCCAACGGCGAGGCTTACGTTGTGCGACTCGATGTGCCGGAGAGCGGCACCTGCCGATTCGCCGACGGCATCCGTGGCGACATCGAGATTCCCTGGCGGCAGGTCGACATGCAGGTACTGGTCAAGTCGGACGGATTTCCGACCTATCACCTGGCAGCCGTGGTGGACGACCACCTGATGGGCATCACCCACATCCTGCGCGGCGAGGAGTGGCTCAATTCGATGCCCAAGCATCAGCTCATCTACGACCGCCTCGGCTGGTCGCCGCCGGCGCACTACCACCTTCCGCTGCTTCGCAACCCGGATGGGAGCAAGGTGTCCAAACGCCGGAATCCAACCGGGCTCGACTATTACCGCCGGTCGGGGTACCTGCCGGAAGCGCTCTGCAACTACCTGGCGTTGATGGGATGGTCGATGCCCGATGAGGGGGAGATCTTCAGCGTTGAGGAAATGACCGCGGCGTTCGACCTCGACAGGCTGTCGACCGGGGGACCCGTATTCGACCTGACGAAACTGGCGTGGATGAACGGCCAATACATCCGCGCCATGGACCCGGGGCAATTCATGGATCGCGTGGCGGACTGGGCCGTCAACCGGGAGAATCTAACCCCGTTGGTCCCGTTGGTGCAGGAGCGCACCCAACGTCTTGCCGACCTATTGCCGCAAGTGGACTACCTGCTCGGCGACCGCACAGCAGTCGACGAGAGCGACTTCGTCCACAAGCGTCTTGACCGCGATGACTGCAAGCGCGTGGTCGATCATGCCAAGCGGCGGCTCGACGGACTCACCGAATGGGACCGCGATTCCCTCCGGGACGCACTCGTGGCGCTCGCGGACGCAATGGGGATCAAGGTGCGCGACTTCCTTGCGCCGCTGTTCGTCGCCGTCGCCGGTCGCACCGTGGCTCTGCCATTGTTCGACTCCATGGCCTACCTCGGCAGGGACGTCGTCCGATCAAGGCTCATGGATGCGCTCGCCGTACTCGGCGGCACCGGGAAGAAACAGGCGAAACGGCTCGAGCGCGACTACGCCAATCTGACCGATCCCGGAACTTGATCGCGGTACGTGCCCGCACGTACCATCTCACCTCTCTCGCGTGGGGCCATAGCTCAGCTGGGAGAGCGCTACAATGGCATTGTAGAGGTCGCCGGTTCGATCCCGGCTGGCTCCACCAAAACCCCTTATCAGGCGTTCCCGTACGTTCCCAGAAGGTGTCTACAACTTCTTGAAATACCGGAGAATGATATCGAATATCTCTGTTGACAGTTCTCAATCGTTCCCGCACTATCCCGTTGTCTATGTTGGGCAAGATGTTGGGCAAATTTGGTTTCGCGCCATAGGGAGCGGTCCAAGGAGGAACCTGCATGGCGAAGAGGAGCCTAACCGCCGCCGCGGCGAGGGGGGCGAAAAAACCGGGACTCTACCGGGCGGACCCGACGCTCTACCTGCGCGTCGCCCCGGGCGGCAGCAAGCAGTGGATCCAGCGGATCGTCATCAAGGGGCGGCGGCGGGACATCGGCCTGGGGGCGTTCCCGGTCGTCGGTCTGACCGAGGCCCGGGATCGGGCGTTCGAGAACCGCCGGCTGGTCCGCAACGGCGGGGACCCCCTGGCGGAACGCCGGGCTGTAGCCCCGACGTTCCGAGATGCGACGCGACGAACATTCGAGGCAAACCGGGCGCGATGGCGGAACGGCAAGCACACGGCGTCGTGGCTTCAGACGCTTGAGCGCCACGCCTATCCCGTCCTCGCTGAGCTGCCGGTCGATACCATCGGGCGGGAGGAGGTGCTCAAGGTCCTGACGCCGATCTGGAGCACCCGGCAGGAGACGGCCCGGCGTGTGCGGCAGCGCATCCGGACGGTGCTCGGTTGGGCGATGGCGCACGGCTACGTGCACACGAATGCGGCGGGGGAGGCGATCGACGGCGCCCTGCCGTCGATGCCCGCCGTCAAGCGGCACTACCGGGCGCTGCCGTACCGGGACGTGGCCGCCGCGCTGGAGACCGTCAAGGCGGGAAGGGCGTCGGACGCCGCGAAGCTGTGCTTCCGGTTCACGGTTCTCACGGCGGCGCGCAGCGGGGAGGCGCGCGGCGCGACGTGGGGCGAGATCGACCTCGACGCGCAGGAGTGGCGGATCCCGCCCGAGCGCATGAAAGCCGGCTCGGAACACCGCGTCCCCTTGAGCGGCGCGGCCCTCGACGCGCTCGAAAAGGCGCGAACGCTCGACGACGGCAGCGGACTGGCGTTCCCGTCGCCCTCGCGGCCGGGCAGACAGTTGAGCGACATGGCCCTGACGAAGGTCCTACGGGACGTGGGGCTCGCGGAGCGGGCGACGGTGCACGGGTTCCGGACGAGTTTCCGCACGTGGGCTGCCGAGAGGACCAACGCCGAGCATGCGGTCATGGAGCTATCGCTGGCCCATGCCGTCGGCAACGCGGTAGAGCAGGCCTACGCAAGGTCGGACCTGCTGGCCAAGCGGCGGCGGCTCATGGAGCAGTGGGCAGGCTACATCACCGGCACGAGCGCAGAGGTCGTGAATCTGCATGGCTAAGTGCTGGTTCCAGTCGCAGAAGAGCCCTTGGCAGATCGCCGCCGAGCCAGTGACGGACCCAAGAGCCGGATCGACCACGCGCTCAATGGATCATCAACTTCCGGCATTGCAACAACGCGGCCGTTGACCATGAATCGATTGAAGAACGGCAAGAATGCGCCGTGCCGTGACCCCGACGTCTCCTGCGGCCCGGCGGTCGAACGTGCTTGACCCCGCTCGGCGGGGTTCTGGTGGAGCAGAGTCGTTGACTCGGTAAGAGCGAAAGCGCTACGTTGGTCAATCGAGCGTCGGCACCTGCAATGCCCATCAGTCGACTAATGCCTGAGCCATAAAAGGATGACCGCCACACGTCGCGGTACAGCAGGGAACGCAGGCGGCGCAGCCGCGGTGCGGGGATTCGCGTTCCAGCAGCGGCTCGGCGCGTATTTCTGTGCGATGGCTGTTTCGCAGCGGCCAATGGACGAAGCGCTCGGCTTGGGGCCGAGCATCCCGGTATCCGTACGATTGGAGACGGAGGCGCCGGTGGACGACATTCTGGTAGGTACGTCCGCCAACGGCTACGTCGCGGTTCAGGTAAAGACCAGTCTGTCGTTGTCGTCGGTGCTCGACAGCAGGTTCGGTAGCAGCATCCTACAGTTCGTTCGACATTGGCTGGCGTGTCACGAGGGGGGGACAAGATCATGGCAACGGATGCTCAATCCAGAGACTGATCGCTTGGTGCTTGCCGTGGGCACATATGCGCCCCGGACGATTCGGATTGACTTGCCATCAGCGCTTAGGAACCTAGCCGTTGGCGTAAGTGTGCCTCTGTCTGGGCGACAGAAGCGCGCCGCTAAGTGCTTCGCGGCGTGCGTTGAGCAAGCGTGGCGCTCGTCTACGACCGAGGCGTTTGATTTGGCTTTCGTAGGACTGCTCGCGCGGCTGACGGTGGTCTATGTCTTCGATGACGCGGCGGCGAGAACACGTACTGCCGCAATTCTGGCAACGTCAATACCACGGACGACCGACGTCGTTGCAGCGGCCAATGCCCTGGAGTTGGCAACCGCTGACATGATGTCCGACCGAACAGGAGGGGGCGTAGCGGAGTTGCGCGCCATGCTTTTCTCAAGAGGAATCGAGCTGGGACTGCGGCGCGATTTCGGCGCGGATATCGAGAGGCTGAAGGCGAACTCTAGATCAGTTCGAAAGGAACTCGAACGGCACGAGAGCATTGATGTGAACGGCGAGCCGCCGGTCATCATCGAGCGCAAATGCCAGACAGTAATAAACGAGGCCGCTCTGGCAGGGTCCTTACTCATCACCGGCGAGGCTGGGACGGGAAAGACTGGAGTATTGAACGCACTCGGGCGAGAACTCGAAGCGCGGGCCTACGACGTGATTAGTCTGGCGGTCGATCAGCACTCTGTCGAGTCCCTTGAGGGATTAAGTGGCCAGCTTGGGTTGGCCCATGATCTCCTTAGTGTCCTCGAGGGCTGGGATGGGGCTAAGCCCGGTTGGCTCATCATCGATGCGTTAGACGCGGCGCGCGGGGGCCGAGGCGAGGAGGCGTTCCGCGCTTTGGTCGCGCATACGCTGAGGCTGGATGGGCGATGGAACGTCGTAGTCACCATCAGATCCTACGATCTGAAACAAGGACGCGTATTCCGTTCTCTGTTCCGCGGCGATCCACCAAGTAGCGAACTAGCGGACCAAACGCTTCCGAGGGTGCGACACGTTCAGGTGCCAGCTTGGTCGCAGGCCGAGTTGGACACGATCTGTAGGGAATCTGAAGGACTGGCCGGTGCTTTGGCGGATGCGCCCGCGAAGTTGATAGAGCTGGCGCACGTCCCGTTCAACACGAGGTTGATTGCTGATCTGCTTAGTGAAAAAGGAATCCGTGCTCAGCTTCGTGAGGTCGCCTCGCAGACACAGCTGCTACAACTGTTCTGGGAGCATCGGGTCGAACGGCATGGGATTGGAGGAGCACTTTGCGTCTTCGAAGTTGTGAAGGCCGTTCTCAAACAGGGGACGCTGCGGGCACCACTCGTGGACGTGGGTGGACATGTGGAGTGGCTAGACGCGCTTTGTTCGGATGGGATGTTGGCAAGCGATGGTATGGAGTCCGTCCAGTTTCGGCACCACGTCTTGTTCGACTATTCGGCGGCTCGGTTCCTTATGGCATCTGGCGAGTCGTTGGGAGGGGCCGCAAACCTGGGACGGGCCAGATCGAGCGGCTTGCTGCTCGCGCCCGCCTTCACCTTCGCGATGGCGGATCGGTGGGAGCGGTCGCTCGATAGATCCGCGTTCTGGAGCCTGTTTCGGTCCGTGGCGTTGGACGAGGCAATCGACCCGGTCATTCGGAGCGCCGCGGCGCGAGTCGGTGCCGAGTTTCCGACTGAAGCATCGGATTTGCGTTGGTTTATCGACGAACTGCGTGTGCAGCGGGAGGTAACCTCGTCTGCCTTGGGGAAGCTGTGTCGATCGGTCGCGGTCCTGTTCGAAGACCAACCGATGAGGTCGCCGGAACCGTGGGTGTGGTTGGTCGGCGAGCTGTCGAATTGGGTAGGTGAACTCGCCGGGGAGATAAGCATACTGCTGAACCTCTTCATCCGTGGTAGCGCAGGAAGCACGTGGTTCAAAGGGGTTGGCCGTGCTTCGCGCGCTTTGTTGGAACACTACCAAGGCTTCCCGGACGCCACGTTCGGGCTGAAGACCGCGATAGGTTTTGTGGCCGATAGCTATGCAACCGATGCAAGGGAATCTCGTCGATTGCTCGGATCGGCGTTCGACCCGGCCCGGTTCGCCCGCTTCGGATTCATGGAAGTTCCGGCGATCTGCTCCAGAGTCAAGACAATCGCCGCAGTGGATGCCGACTTCGTACTCGAGTTGTATGGGCAGACATACGCACACGAGGTATCAGACGACTCGCCGACGATGATGAGCGGGAGCGAAGTACTGCCGCTGATGTCGAATGCGAAGCAGGACTTCGACATGGCTCGCTACCACTTGACGGAGTTCTTCGAGGAATTTCTGACGTCGACTCCGGACACCGCAGCTGAAGCGGTGTGCGTTGCGGTGGAGCGATTCGTCGCCCGGCAACACCCACCCCCGGCTACGGCAAGCCTGCATTGTTGGACGGTTGGCGACTTCGATGTTCGGCTCCAAGAAGATCTCAGTTTCGTTTGGGCATACGACCCGGACAATGCCTACGGGTACGACGGGGATGCCCTCATCGTGACCTTGTCGAAGGTCCTAAGGACGTGCAATGAGACGCTCGCGTTGCGAATCGCAAACCGGCTGCTCAGGACGGCGTCATTGGGAGTGATTTGGTCACGGGTGTTTCAGGCGGCAGCCAGGCGAGGCGATGGGTTACTCGAGCTGATGCTGCCGTTCGCGATGGAAGAACCGTTTTTGTTCGCCGGGGATACTCGCAAGGACGCGATCGACGTATTGGCTGCCGGAATTACGAGGTTACCGGATGCCACCCGTTTGGCATTCGAAAGGCGGGTATTTTCCTTCGACTTCTCTCGATACCCCGATGAGGAAGCGGCGCGATCCGAGGTCTTGCTGACGTTGTTCTCGACGATTGGAGTGGATCAGTTGATCTCGGCTGAAGCGATCGAATGGATGGATGAGGCCGGCGATGATCGCATTACTGCGTCACTGAACCAGCGTCCCTTCAGGCTGGAATCTGAGTGGAGGGGGCGTACAAGTGACCCCGAGGACTTGCGCGAGAGATACAGGGATGACCCGCCCCGTGCACGCGTTGGCGCCGCCATAGAATCGGCGCGGAGTCTTCTGGGTCTCGCCTCGAAGGACGGCGGAGTTTTCGAGGGCGGCTTCCGGGCGGCGTGCGAAGCGCTGGAGGAAGTGCAAGTCGCCGTAGGCCAGGCGGGCGAGGTTGGGCAGGGGCTGTTGGAAGAAGCCGAGTCGACAATTGTAGATGGTTGCCTGAAGCTGGTGGCACAGGGGGCGTTGCCGGCAAACGAGGATTGCGAAGGCACGAGGCGATTCCTCGAGTTGGTCACGATCGCGTGCGCGTCGGCGTCGCCCGTTGTTGGGGAGAAGACGGATGAGGCATTCGCAAAGACCCCGTCGTGGTCGATTCCCGCTGTCCGCGTAGTAGCGGGCGAACTCGTGCCGAGGACGATTCAACGGCGACCAGACTTGCTCCGCGACTTGCTGCCATGTTTGGACGCGCTGCTGACGGATCGTCATCCGGCTGTGCGAATGAAGGCAACTCTCCATCTCACGGGCTTGGGGGCCGTAGATAGATCGAAGTTTTGGCGTCGTGTCGAAGAACGCTCAGCGAGTGAAACGAATGTGGGCGTGCTCCAATTCCTCGTCGTGGACTTGCTCGGGCGTTTGTTGCATGAATCGCCCCAAAGGGTCGAAGGCCTTGTGCTGGCGTTGGCGAAACGTCTATCGCGCGTCCCCGGAGGCGACGAGGGTGTAGAAGTGGCGCTTGCCAGAAAGGTCGCGATCATTGCTGTGAGGTATGAAGGCGTGGGTGCGCAGAGATTGCTCGACAGTTGGATCGAGGATCCGGTCGGGAACGAACGCAAATTGGTGGATGTGACAGGGACCTTGCGCGAGGCCTATACGTGGGGACTAATCAGGGGCGGAACAAACGACGACCATCGAATGCGGTCGAGGGCGCTCGGCGTTGCGAGTCGGATCGTTCAACACGCGAAGCTGCGGCTTGATGCGATCGGGACTAGCCCCGACAAGGCGTCGGCAAGTCGTTCGCTGGCTAGGATCATAGATTCGGTCTGTTCGGAGCTCTATTTCAGCACTGGGGCGGCCGGTAACGAGGACAAGGACGGTCCTCCGCCGGAGCTCGGGATTTTCTTCGAGGAGGTCACGCCCACCCTGCGAATGATCGCAGCCTGCGCCATTCCCCATAGCACCTATCAGTTGGTGGAGATGCTGGAGTTTCTCCTGCCATTGGATCCAGAAGGGGTGTTCGATGTGCTAGCCGATGGTTTGCTCGCTGGGGGAGAGCGCGCCCGGTTCAAATACGAGTCCATGGGAGCCGACGTCGTTGTCCGAATTGTCGGCACGTTGCTAGCCGACCACCGCTGGGTCTTTGAGGACGACGAGCGAAGAGAGTTGCTCGTCCGGTGTCTGGAGGTATTTGTCGAGGTTGGTTGGCCTTCTGCGCGGCGACTGATGTACGGGCTGCCGGAAATGTTCCATTGAACCTCGAAGACGAGGTGAACAGGTTTCAAGTCGGCTTGAGAGCGTTGGTTGAGGATGTCACTCGTGAACTCCCCTACACCAATGTGGATCCGTTTGGGAGCGGTTTCGACGAAGCCCCCAAAAATGAGCGTGAGACGCGTGCCTGGTTTCACGACAGGCTGCTTGCACTGCTTGGCTGGGATCTGGGCATCGGCGGGGACATAATCCAAGAGACTCGCGTGAAGGATGGTTCCAGGTATTTCATCGACTACGTCGGGTTGAAGACTCAACAACCGCCTGCCCCCGTGTTGTTGCTGGAAGCTAAGCCTTGGGGGCAGCCTTGGGTTGCGGCGCGCACGGCGGGGCAGTCGACCCCGAGTTCGGCGGATCTCATTGTGGCGGGGCTGCAACACGTTTCGGCAGGTGGGCAGAAGGACACAGCGCCGGTAAACACGCTCTGGCACGATCACTTGGAGCAGGCGAGCGATTACGCCAATGCAGTCTATGCAAGCGGCGCGAATGACGTCTCCCGACTGATCCTGTCGAGTGGCGACTGGATGGTTGTGTTTACGCAACCCATTGCGACGTTCGTCGACCGCAAGAGGGTGGACGCGTCCCACGTTGAGCTGTTCGCTGTCGCGGACTATGTTAAGCACGGTCGCCGCATATTCGAGCTTCTGAGCCGATGGTCGTTGGCGGACCAGATCCCGTTCGCGTTGCGTGTGGGCCAGTTGGGTAGCTACCTAGCGCCCGATATCGAATACAGCGTGTACCACGGAGTGCACGTCACCTATCAGGTGTCAGGGTCGGAACTGTTTGCACGAGTACCCAGGATTCTGGTCTATGCGGCCATCGTATTCGAACGGGATGACGGGACCACGGTGTCGGTGATCGACGAAAAGGCGGACGAGTTGCCGGGTAGTACGGAGGAGTCGAACGGGAGACTCCGAGATCATCTTACGATCGTCGCGTCTCACGCATCGGCTCTGCTGCATCGTTGTTCGGACGAGATGGGGCGGGAATTGAAACCCGGTGAGCTCTCTCGGTTCGGTAGTTTTCCGAGGGATAACGTCTTCGATGAGGGGGTTGGCCGAAAGGTTGTGAAACCACTGAAGATGGCACCCGACGAATGGTTGTTCGTAACGGGCCAGAAGACGCACTTCTTGCGCGAGCGGCCCAGCGTGGAGGCATGCCGGTTCCACGAATGGCGAAAGGCGAGAGACAGTGGAAATGGCATCGGTCCGGGGGCAGTGAATACGCCTTGTGTGGTAGAAACGCGGGCCTTCTTCGTCGACGGAGAGGCACATCATTGCGCGCATCAGGTTGTAGTTGACCGCCGGTGGGCTAGGTGTCAGATAGCGCCCCTCGACGGTCGAGTTTGCTGTCGTGCTTGCGTGTACGAGAGGGTGTGTTGGGCGAACGATGAGATTGCGGCTCTACCTTGCGGGACTTGAGAAAGAACCCGTAGCTAGGTGGTCGTGCGCTTGGGCGGCATAACGAGCAACCAACAACGGCCATGCGCGGTGTCTAGTTGCTCTGCAGAGAGACAGTCGTTGAGTGGTACACCGCGTCGTTCCGACTCCTCCAGAGGTAGGAGCAGAATATCGATTTCAAGTATCTGATACATGGGATTTTTCAATCGTTCTCTCTAATATTCCCGCCACTCGTCCCACCATGCGACCTGGTGGCCCTTCCGAAGGGGTGGCTTGCTGATGACGATGACTATGGGCCACTTAGGTTGCCGGGTAGCACCCAACGTGAGCCCCGGGGGTTAACCCGCGCTGGCGAAATCCATCGACTAATCTAGTTGTAGGGATTGGCGTCGCTGCTTGGTTCGTTGGACGGCCCGGTCGACGTAGAGCGGCGCCTTGCCCGCCGGGAAGAGAATCCTCTCGCGGCGCGGGCGATGGCGACCGTGCGTTCGCGAGGAGGCCATACTCCGCACTCTCAAGGCAGACAGGCGAAGGGGCGAAACGCAAACACGGCGTCGATTCGGGACTCGCGTCTCGAGAGTGCGTGTTCCCGGCAGTCGGCACGTTGCACGTAGACCGAATCACGACGGTGGACGTGCTTCGGATCCTGGTCGCCGATTTGGACGGCGAGGCCGGAGGTCGCGCGCAACACACGGCAGTACCTGCGGGCGATGTTTGCGTGGTGCCAAGCCCGCGGCGGCGAGGGCGCGCCAAGAGGCCGGATTCTACTGGGCCGACCCGACGCTCTACCTGCGCGCGGCGCCGGCGGCAGCAAGCAGTGGATCTAGCGGATCCTCGTCAAGGGTCAGCGGCGGTACCTCGGCCTGGGGCCTCCCGGTCGTCGGATTAACGGACACGCGTGACATGGCGTTTGAGAACCGGTGCCTGGTCCGCAACGGCGGGATCCCCTGGCGGAAACCCGGGCCGTGACTTCCACCTGCCGCGAGGCGACGCAAAGCACGTTCGACGAGAACCGGGTGCGGTGGCGCGGTGGCGGAACGGCAAAGCACATGGCGTCGTGGCTTGGCTTCAGACCCCTTGAGTGCCGCGCATTCGCGGTCCTCGCGGAACTACCTGTGGACGCCATCGGCCGGCAGGAGATCCTGAAGGTGCTGACGCCGATCTGGAGCACCCTACAGGAGACGGCCCGGCGGGAGCGCCAGGGCAGGACGATGTTCGGGTGGGCCATGGCGCACCGCCACGTGCAGACGAGGTCGGTGAGGGGATCCACGGCGCTCTGCCGTCCATGCCGGCGGTGAAACGCCGCTACTGGGCGCTGCCGTACCGGGACCTGGCAGGCGCGCCGCGCGGGGCCTTGGGAGCCGTCCTTGGGGGGTCATCGGCCGTTCGGGGGCCGCTTTACGGTCACTTTGCGTTGGAATCGCACTTCGCGTTCAGGCTCATGCGGAATGGGACCTGGACATGGCCCGGACACGGCCCGGCAGCTTGCCAAATCGCCAGCACCCGTGGCAGAATCTCCGGCATAGCTATGGTTTTTCTTATCAATTCTTCTCATAAATGTATGGATCAGCAATGGAACCCCCAAACTCAAACTCCGTACGGTCGGCGACATCGCCGAGCCTCGTGACCGATCACGCGCTGTTGCGCTACCTTGAGCGCTTCGAGCAAGTCGACATTCAGGCCGCGCGCACGAGGTTGGAGCACCGTCTCAGCACTGGGCGCATCCCCGAGCTGCTGGATTTCGTCGGCGATGCCGAGTTTCGTATCCGCCTAGGCCGCGACACATTCTGCGGCCGCGGGGGCCGTATTGTGACATGCTGGCGCGACGAAGGGGACCCGAAAGCCGCTCCCAATCCGATTCGGGGTCCGCTCGAAACGGGATCGCACGATGTGTAGTTTCGACGACGCGTTGGAAGCCGCCCCCATTTTCGAGCGAGTTCCCGCGAGACGCCCGGAGATCCGACGCGCAAGAACTATCGGTCGTGCATCTGCTCATCGATCTGGCCCGGTGGTCCCCGGGAGCGATCTTCGACTCTGGCGAGACGTGGGCGATTGACCGTTCCAGTGGCCGATCATTCCAACTGCGCGTCTAAGACGACAGCCTTCCTCAAGCCGACCACGATCCGGCCCGTGCTAGGACGGCTCAGTAACAGATTCAAGACGCGTCGCTATCGATGCGTCGTAATGGACACAAGGTTCAACCCGGGGCAGAGTTCCAAACGCGGTGGTATTCAACACCTGTCCACGATAGCCCCACTCAACAACCCCCCTAGGAGCACCTGACATGGCTGAATTGATCCGCACTGGAATCTTCTATGACGGCAGCTTTTTCGCCCGTGTGAGCGACCACTACCGCTACCACCACGAACGTGCCGCACGAATTTCCATCACTGGCCTTCACGAGTTCATCCGTGACGAAGTGGCGAACCACGAACATACCGACGCACGCTTCTGCAACATCGTAGAGGCGCACTACTTCCGTAGTCGATTCCCCGCCGAAGCCGCCGAACGACACGACGCCCTACTCCGTGAACGCAGGTTCGAAGACGTGTTGATCAGGGCCGGCGTCACCCCGCATTTCTTGCTAATGCCCCCGGCCCAACCGGGAGACGGCGACAACGCCGCTGTACCAACGCGGGAGAAGGGAATCGATGTCTGGCTGGCGCTTGAGGCCTACGAGCTTGCTCTGCGTAAGCAACTCAACGTCGTCGTCTTGGTCACCGGGGACGGCGACTTCCTGCAACTCGTCCGGAAACTGAGCGCCATCGGCACACGCATCATGCTGACCGCGTGGGATCTCCAAGACGTCGCCAGCGGCCAGCGGACGCGTACATCCCAAGTATTGCTAGACGCGGTTACCTACCCGGTCGCGATGCACACGATCATCGACGACCGCGCCCGCAGGACCGACCCGCTCATTGATAACCTGTTCGTGTTGCCCAACCAACCGAATTCCCTACAGGAATCTGCTGTCGGTCACGACGGACCGGAAACGCACGCGGAGTCCCGGATTCGGGACGACAAACGCCGGTTCAGCGACACCTCAAGCGCCGGGGTTGATTCGTATGCACACTCGAACAGCGCCGCAGGTTTCGGCATGGGTGTGGTTGAGAATCTGGTCGTGGACAAGGGCTACGGATTCATCCGACCCGCCGTCGGCGGTGATAATCTGTTCTTTCATGCCAGCGACGTTGAAGGGGGCGCATTCTCGGAGCTCCAATCGAACGATGACGTCCGCTTTGTCGTCGCCTCCAACCCTAGAGACGGGCGCCTGAACGCAAGGCGGGTTTCACGTGTCCCGTCAGGTGATGACCTCTGATCGTCCTACGCGTAGCCTGAGGCACATTAGGCACTGATCCGGGGCACCCGCGAAACGTGCGCTGGGCCAAGCTGCCACGCCGGAGGCGCGGGATGCCCGGGTGCGGCCCGCGACCCGCGTCGAACTTCCCAAGGCAGAGCAAGTTCCTGCTGCAACCGCTCGTCGTCCGCTTCGTTTCCCGGCGACGACCGTCGGCCTGCAAGGGAAGCGGCGGGGGATCCGTACTTCGATATGGGCCTCCTGAGCTGCCCCCTGGCGACCAACAAGCGTTGCCGGGTAAGTGCTGGGCCGCAGGCTTCAGGAGAGCCGTAAACCGGAAGAGCGTGACGCCTGCCGTTCGCCGTCTGTCGGCGCGCGCTACAAGGGGGAAAACATGAGGGTACGACGTGACTTAAGACTGAGGCGGGCCGAGTGCATGCGTTGAAGTCAAGTGTCGAGAAACTCTACGCGGCCCCAGTTGACCAATTACCCAGAGGCACAACGACGCGTCTGGTCCGGTATGCATCGAGTAGCCTGCGGTTTCGATCCCGGCCTAGGTTCCGTGCGGTCAATGGTCGAATGTCGAATGGTAGAGACCGCGCTTGTGCGACCATGCTTCGCGCTGTCCACGGCGGGGTGCTTCTGGCACGATTGTCGGATGCATTGGTCGCGTCCATAGGCCCACTTTGAATGGTCGTGGCGGAGAATCGGCAGGAAGCAACGAGACGCGGCGTCGAAGGAAGGGGGGTAGCCGATTTGGGAGCAAGGGTATCCCGCACAGCCGTTCGACGAAGACTACGAAGGCAGTATCGTCAGGGAGGGTTGTTTGGCGTAGCCTCGGCTGGCGACAACAGGATTGTGCGCGGTTTGAACGAGGCACGGTGGGTCGGCAACAAGGAATGGAGTCGGTGGCGAGCTTCTCCAAAAGACGGGAAGTGATGGTGCCCTCAAGGAAGGCCGAGAGCCGCGCCATATCGGTAACCCACGGTAAAGGAGACCGCTTGAGGGAAAAACACGGGGCAACAAAACGACGATGGGGACTCCCGCTTGCGACGGAGAGGCGGGGAGTCGCCGAGGCGGGAGGTTTCGTAGTACCCGGAGCCAAGGCCGGACTGACATGAACGCAAGGGTGGCAGAAACGCAAACGACGACGTTCCAGGCGGACTCGGCGTTGCTCCGGGAACTGGGCGAGAGGCTCGTCGGCCAAGCACATATCGCATTGGCAGAGCTTGTCAAGAACGCGTACGACGCCGACGCAAGTCGTTGCCACATTGAGATCAGGCCCGACGAGATTGTGGTCGCAGACAACGGACACGGCATGAGCGAGACGGAGTTCCTGAGGCATTGGATGACGATCGGAACTCGGCACAAGGAGAGGAACCGCGGGCGCAGCAGGAGGCTCAAGCGCAACGTCACGGGGTCGAAGGGGGTGGGGCGCCTGGCCGCTCAGTTCCTCGCCCGTCGATTGGAGATCGTCACGGTAGCCAGGACCAGACGGTCGCGGCAGCTGTTCGCGACGGTGGACTGGGACAAGGCAATTAATGCGGGGAAGTTGACGAAGGCGAAGGCACGGTATCGGGTGGAGCCGAGATCGAGCGTGTTCGCGGGTGGCGCGAGGTTCGGTACGCGAGTAGTCATGAAGGGCCTCAAGCAGGAGTGGGGAGAGGTTGAGATACGCGACCTAGGTCGGGAACTGTGGATGATCCAGTCGCCAATCGGCCGGTATGGTGCCCTTTCCAACGATACGGAGGACCGTGAGAACTTCGAGGTTGAGCTCAGGTCGACGCTACCGCAGGTCCAGGATGCGTTTGATGCGCAGATGCAGGCCGCGCTGAAGAACTACATGGCAATGATCACGGGAGAGGTCCGGCGGAGCGGAAAGCGTACCGAGGCGCACGTGCGCGTCTCGTTCGGAGGAGAGGAGCAATACTCCGAGCGGTTTTCCGTGAGCCCGCTTGTCAATCGGGCGAAATGGGAAATCAGAGTCTTCAAGCTGGCGGGAAAGCAGGCCATGGGGATTGCCGTGCAGGAGGCGCGCGACTACTTCGCGAAGTTTGGCGGGGTAAAGGTGTACGACGCAGGGTTTCGGCTACCGTACTACGGCGTGGACCAGGATTGGTTGGGGATCGAGTACGATCATTCGCACCGCATGAGCAGATCGGCACTACTGCCAGAGCGGCTCCAAGTCCGTCGGGCGCTCTACGACTTGCCGACGCAAGGCCGGTTGTTCGGCGTGGTGGATATCGATACCGGGAGCGAGGCGAGGAACGCCACGGATGGGCAGAGGAGGACGGGCGAGTTCCTCAAGATCCAGGTGACTCGCGACAGATTGGTGGCCAACAAGGCCTACCTAGAGCTTGCCCGGGTAGTCCGGTGGTCGCTGGACTACTACGCGACGCGGCAGCGGTTACGCGAACAGACGCGCGCGCAGGTCGAACGACCCACGGAGGCGCCCAAGGACGCGCTCGGACGGATAGCGTCGCTAGTTCAGGAGGCGCGGAAGGCGCATCCGGGCGATGACACACTGGTCGCGCTGCAAGAGGAGGTCGAGCGCCTCGTGGAGATCATCGACAAGGACCGCGTGGCGGACGAGGCAACGCGTGCGATGTTGGGTCCGCTCGCCTCGGCCGGGATGGTGGCCTTGGCGCTGGAGCACGACACTAAGAAGGAGATGCGGCGAGCGCGTGAGATTCTCGGTCTGCTCGGAGAGGCGGTAAAGGGAGTAGAGGCTCCGAAGATTCGGAGGCTCACAAAGGGCCTGCAGGACTGGATGGATCGGACGGACCGATCGCGCCGTCTGTTCTCGCCGTTGCTGAATGTTGATGATAGGGAGGAGGTCGACGTGTTGTCTGCCGGCGCAGTGCTGGAACAGGTGGTGGAGAACGTCGAGCCGTTGATACCTGGGATGACGGTGGCGATAGAGACGTCAAGGTCCGTTTACCTCCCGCCGGCGACGTTCGCAGAATGGAATTCGCTTCTTCAGAACGTGTTGGTTAATGCGGCCAACGCGACGTTAGACTGCGAAGATGGAATGGCGCTGTGCGAAGTTGGTCGAACGGGGCGCAACAGCTGGATACGGATTCATGACAACGGCGGCGGCGTGGATCTAACGGAAGCGAAGGACCTGTTCGACCCGTTTGCCCGGCGAGTCGGCATCTCGGAAGAGCGACTGGCATTGGGTCTAGGAGGGACGGGGCTGGGGTTGACGATCGTAAGGATGATCGCGGAACAGCGGAACGCGCGCGTGACGTTCGTGAAACCGACCCCTCCTTGGAGTACCACCTTCCAATTGTCTTGGAGGTCGTTCAAGTGACATACGACGTACTGATTTGCGACGACTACAAGGATCGCGAGGATCAATGGGTCGCAGCCGTCGCTTCCGTGGCGCCGAAGGACACATACCGTGTGAGTGGTAGACCTGCAGGTTCTTCCGGTGGGGTCCAGCGCGGAAACCCAGCCGCCGGAGAAGCGGCTCGAGAGTTGCTCGCCCGTCGCGCTGCGGCCAGAGGCACGGGCAGTCGAACGAGATCAAAGGAGGAATGTCTGTTCGACGGCTTGGACGTCCTGGTGCTCGACTACGATCTGATCCACATCGACGAGAATGCGACGCGGCATACGGGTGAAGGACTGGCAAGGCTCGCGCGTACGTTTTCGACGTGCGGCGTGGTAGTCGTGTTGAATCAGTTCCGCGACGTCCAGTTCGATCTCGCATTGCGAGGACACCAATGGAGCTACGCGGATCTGAACTTGCAAGCTGATGTTCTTGGCAGCGAGGGGCTCTGGCGGGGGCCTCCATGGCATGGGTTCAGACCGTGGGCGTGGCAGACGCTCTCGGGGGCGGTCGAGACGCAAAAGCAACGGAGCAAGTGGGTCGCCGAACGTCTGGATCAGCCGATTGTCGACGCATTGGGATTCCACGAGGAGGACGTCGCACGGTTGTCGGACTCGGCGTTCGAGTGTGTTTGGCCAACGGCCAGGAACTTCGCCGATTTGCACAAGGTGAGTTTCAGGTCCTACCTTGAGACGGTCGCGGGCGACCGCGATGCCGTCGCGGCGGCGGAGTCCGATGGGGAACTGGCGGCACCTTTCGTTGGTGCCCGGATCGGCAAGTGGTTGGAGCGAGAGGTATTGGCCGCACAGGACGCTCTGGTCGATGTGCCTCACCTGATCGAGCGGTTTCCGTTCTTACTTGGCGACGACCTTGGGGAACTGGATGCATGGAACGCGGCGATTCACGGGTGGGAGGAAATTCGTAAGCGGACACCGGAGGAGTCATGGTTTGAACCAGCGGAGATGTTAACGAGACCAGCGGTGTGGCGACAGAGACTAGAAGCCGACGACGACTTCGCGAGGGCGAGCTACGAGTTCGACTATTCGAACGTACCGGAGTTCGTCTTCTTGGAGGACATCTCGCAGTTCGGGTTCCTCAAGGAGGCGAAGGAGTTCCGCGCGGGCCACCACAATGCCTTTGACGCTCGGTTTGTGAGCAAGCTGGCGGACATCAGCTACGGACCCCAGCGTCGTTTCGCGTTGGGAGAATGAGGAGTGTCCGCAGATTCGGAGCGGCGAGCGATCCGGTACGTACTGCGCGAACTGCTAAGGACCGGCGAGACGTGGTCTCGTAATGCGTCTAGGGCCGCCAAGCGTGCGAAACAGACGGCGGAGGCTAGATTCAGCCCACTGGGGCTGATGGAACTGGATCAGCAGTTCCGGTGGGGGTCGGACAAGGGCGACTTTGGCACATGTGCGATCTACGTGGCACCGCCGTCGGACCAAAAGAACGCGCCGACGGCATTGTGGTGCAGGTGGGACTTCCGCGGAAAGAGATGCTCGTGTTGGTACTACCTTGGGACGTGGTTGAACTCTGCCCAGTTCATAGCCTACAGGTTCGAAATGCCCGAGAAGGGCGACAACCACAACTACTACCACTCCCAACCTTGTCGGGCCATGGGTCGCCGTAAGGACGTGGTGACGGGTGCATTGCCCGTTCCAGTCGGGAATCCGACTTGGCCCTTGGCGGCAGCGTCCGCTCTCGAACTCCTACTATGCATCGTGGCCTCGATCCATGGGATGGACGGTCTGCGCGACATGGACAGGTCTGCGAAGAGGAACCCGAAGATGCGACAGAACAAGGCCTTGCTGGACGCGCTGCGTGGAATGTTCGCGTTGCAGTCGTAGAAGTCGTGGCGGGTGCTTGTTGTGCGATGGGCCGGCAGTTTCAAACTGAAAGCCAGGTATTTACCACAATCCCAACTCCTAGTTTCGGAAGGACGTAGGGGTGGCGTTCCGAAGCACCGATATTGCTGGCGCGGGCGGTGGATCCGCGAACGCCTACTCAATCCGTACGGCGCTCAGGAATCTCTTGTAGCACCGGACATACCCGTTTCTGAGAGTGGGCGTCATACCCGCCAGTCTGCAGGCCAGTCCGCCGTCGCTAAGCGCTTGGTAGACGGCTTCGACATCGCGCTCGGGCGGGAAAATGGCGTATAGGCCGTGCGACGGAACCAGCCCGGTCCGGTCGAGGGCAATGCGCGGCTTCTTGGCGATCTCTGGGACGAGGAGCTTGGGTCGCTGCCAGTCAACCGGGCGCAGTCGATCGATGGTGCGGTACCAAGGCGCGCCTTGGCGCACAACGTACCGTTCTTCCAGCCGTTTCCGATAGTGGGCAAGGTGTCGCTCAAGCTTGGGATACAGCCGGAGGTCGACCACCCGCCCCTCCGGGTCGAAGACCGACACCACGTAGCGGCCTTTCCACGCGATGTGACCCTCCAGAATTTCGTGACTGTCCACCCACGGGGCCAGCAGTTCGGTTTCGATACCTGCGTGGCACCCGCGAATGACAAATGCGGCGGTCACGCCCAACGCCGGTCCCACGCGAATCTCGCAGCCGCGTTCGTGCAACGTCCTGCCCTTGTTGCCGCGCCAGCGGGGCGCCCTAGCACGCCACGCTTTGGGTCGAGAGCGTTTGGTTGCTACCAGTACTGTGGCGTACGCGGACACTTTCTTGTTGAACGCGTCACGTGCGTCCACGCGTTGGTCGTGGCGGACGTCCAGAAGAGGCAGCCATTTGCGGCGCAATCCGACGCCGTAAGCCGTGTACCGCCACCGATCGGAACACACGAAACCGCATTGGCCTCCGGGCCGGAGCTCGTCGAGCGCACGATCCAGGAACGGTACGTAGAGGTCCCCCCGCGCGATTTGCACGGGCAGCCGCTGCTCGTAGATGGCCCGCAGCCGGGGAGGGATCTTATTCCAGCGCACGTACGGGGGGTTGCCCACGACATGGGTGAACCTGTCCGATGGGCGGTCCCGTAGCAGGTAGTCCCCCGTGCGTATCCACGCGGCCGAAGCAGCCGCCGCAGTGCGTCGATGTACGCCCATCGCCACCAGTCGTCTGACTACCCGCGCCCGCGCGCGGCTTGACGCCGGAGCGTGGATCTCGAACGCAAGGATCCGGGCCCGCATGTGACGCATCTTCGGCTCGATGCCGCGACGCCTGAACGACGCGACCAGACGCTCGGCCGCCTGGACCACGAACTCGCCGCCGCCCGCCGCGGGATCCAGCAACGTTGCATTCGACAAGTTGACCGCGGCGCGCCAGCCCACCTTGTCGAGTATGGCGGCCACGAGCGCAGGCCTCGTGTAGACTCCACAACGCGCATGGAGCGCGTGGACCGATTCGCTGTATGTTGCTTCCCCGTTCCTGCTGGCACGGGGCGCAGGGCATCCCGCGCATTGGACTAGTGCCACATCTTTCTCGGGAGCTGGGAGTGGCGTAGATTGCGGGTCGTTGGGCTTTTTGCGGGCATCGGCGGTTTCGAGTCCGGCTTGGCGGCGGCTGGTCACTCGACGATACTACTATGCGACAACGACCCCCATGCGTTAGCCGTGCTTGCACACCGATTCCCTGGGGTTCGCCGTCATGGCGATGTCGTCGACTTAGAGGACCTGCCACCGGGAACCGAGGTCGTCGCCGCTGGGTTTCCCTGCCAGAACTTATCGATGGCGGGGGACAAGACCGGGCTCGACGGAGCGAAGAGCGGCGTCGTCGATCACCTTTTCAGGCTTTTGGGCCGGGATCCGGCCCCTTGGGTCGTGATCGAGAATGTTTACTTCATGCTCCATCTTGGTCGCGGCGCTGCCATGGAGGGGATCCTCGGTCCCTTGGAGCGCCTCGGCTATCGCTGGGCGTATCGCGTCGTCGACACCCGCGCCTTCGGGCTCGCCCAGCGTCGGCGGCGCGTGTTCATTGTCGCAACGCGTACCGCAGCCGATCCGCGCGGCGTGCTGCTGGCGGACAACGCGTCATCACGACCGCATGAAGTTCCGGACATCGGTCGGCCGATTGCGTTCTACTGGACCGAAGGGCGGTCCGGCAGCGGTCTCATGGCGGATGCAACGCCGCCGCTCAAGGCCGGCTCGTCCCTTGGCATCCCGTGTCCGCCGGCAGTGCTGCTCCCGAACGGCCGTGTCGTCACGCCGCCGATCGAAGTAGCCGAACGGCTTCAAGGCTTCGCCGCCGGTTGGTCGTCGGCTTTGCGCGGCCGGGAAGCGCGATATCGGTGGCGCCTAGTCGGTAACGCAGTATCCGTGCCCGTGGCCAAGTGGATTGGCGACCGCCTAAACTCCGCGGGGGAGTATGACGCGTCGGGCGACCTACCTTGGAAGCCAAACGACCCCTGGCCCGGCGCAGCTTGGAACGCCGGGTCCGGTAGGTTCGTCGCCGAGCGGACGGAGTTTCCATTGCGACGACCCCGCGGGCGGTTATCGGCGTACAAGACCGAGGCGTGGCCCGACCTCTCGGTTCGTGCCCTGCGCGGTTTTGTTACTCGGGCCCGAAAGGGCAACCTAAGGTACCCTCCTGGTTTCCTCGAAAGACTTGAGCGGGCGATGAAACGAACGGACCTGGTGTTTCGTGCCGATTAACGGACCGGGTTACCGAATTCACAATCGAGAACGCCTTTCAACTTTCGGTTTCCGGGCCTAACACTCGTGAGGCTGGTTATGGTGGCTACCGATTCGTCCTTGCTGTGGCCATTAGGTAGCTCGGGATCCCCCAGGGTGGGGGTGACGGCTAATTGGGGCTGTTACGCCGACGTCAGCGACGTGCACACTTTGATCCAGGTGGAGAGGATCACGTCCTAGATCACCCTCGAAGCCATGCAGAGGTCGTTCCAGAAACTGACGAGACCCGGTGGCGCGGCTTGTGGAAAGCACGTGCGTCAACGCGGATCCACGGCTGCTCAGTGCATTGGGGATCGCCTAGTCGAAGGTTTGAACGAGGCGGAGTGGTCACCCAGGTTGTGACGCGGTTGCGTGACTCACCCGATGGTCAGACAAGCCACGGATCCGTAGTTCCAGCGTCCGTTCGGGAAAAAGGAGAACGGTGTCTTACCCGGAATGATGGAGGCCGTGCAAAGCGCCTGCCCGACCGGACGAAGTCAATTCCGTCTTCGTTGCCCCCCTTGGTGTATCCCCCCTTTGGTTCGCTAGCTAGGCGAGGAATAGCTCGTCCACTGGCCTTTGACTGGGCGGCGAACCATCTGGAAAGCCCGTGAAGTTCCAACGGGTCACATGGAGTCGTCTGGGACCATGAGCCAATAAAGGAGCACCAGCTTGCCATTCGCGAGCAGCATCGCGAGCTGGAGCGTCTCTTCGTGGTCGAAATAGACCTGCCCGAACTCCGTCTGCGGAATGGCCTTGCCCCGCAGGTCGTAGGAGGGGGGGTGTCGTCGACAGAAATTGAGCCAATTGTACGCGGTCTTCCTAAAGTAGAGAACATGCCTAGTGGAAAGACGGGCCGTCTGCGTCTCGACCCGGGCCGAGGCCGAGCTGAACAGCCTCGCGAACGTCTGGGCGATCCTCGTGGTGTTGATCTTCGGAATACGGCCCGCCCATACCTCCGGACGGAACGCCGTGTATTGAATCTGATCAAACAGGTGGGGACGTGCAATGTCGAACCAGCGGTGGAGCCGGGGAGTCATTTGAACATGGCGCCAAGCGCCTTTGTGGGCCAAGTGAATGACATTTCGGACACGGACGTCGAAGCTGAACAGGGCGGAGGGGATTCTGCCGAACGAAGAAAACCAGTTCTGGGAGTAGCCCTGGAACAGGAGCTGGCGGCAGGTATCGAAGTCGCGGCTGAATCCAATGCTTGGCGGGACGATCATGCCGGTGCGGCCACCAAACCACCAAACCGAAGGAGGTTTTGCGTGCGCTCCAGCATCCATGCGTAGATGTCGGGGCAGCCAGAGCCTTCGAAATCCCTAACGTTGTAGACCAGTCGAACTTTCGTTGAGCCATTTTTGAGTCGCCAATAGCCTTCGTGATCCGTCATGATGCTGCGTGAGCTGGCGGAAGAGGTAGGAGCAGAACACCTCATTCAGGTGTTTGATATGTAACGGTTTTTCAACCGTTGTCTCAAATAGTCCCGCCATTCGTCCCACCAGTAGGCCGCCGATGCTGATCCCCGGAGGAGCCGGAGCCGGCGGTCGTTCCGGCGTTCCGGCGACGCGAGGCGCGGGCCGGGCCGCCGAGCCTCCTGCGGTGGACTCTCCGACCGAGGTCGCCGACGCCGGGGGGTGGTCGCGGAGACGGCCGACGAGACGGGCGGGCCGCCCAGGGTCGGCGGCAGCGGCAAGGGCTGGCTGTGGATGAACTGGGTGCGTGCCGGGGTGCGACGGCAGCATCGCGGTGAACGCCGAGCGCGGTTGGCTGCACAACGTCGGCGGGGCCGCGTTCGTGGTCCTGCCGGACGCCTACGAGGCGGGCGCCGGACGCGGCGACGGCGAAGACTGTTCCGCGACAATCAAGGTGAGAACGCAGCGACAATCAAGATGAGAAAGCCGA
>JAPPGK010000010.1 GCA_028821405.1 Gammaproteobacteria bacterium
ACATGGACCGCGCGTGCGAGGTGGCGGCGCCGCGGACGTGGCTGCTGGCGACGGGTTGGCAGCTGACCGGGCTGGTCGATCCGGCGGAGGTGCCGGGGTTCTCGACGAGGGGCCGGCGGGCCCGGGGAGCGAAGCGGACGAAGTAGGAACGGGAGGTTGTCGGCCGGCGGCCAGTGAAGCGCACCCCGCGTCGGTCGAGGGAACGACGCCAGACGGATTTGTCCACGTTTGTCCAGGGTGCCGATCCCCGAGAATACGACGGCGGGGTGGGCGACAGGGTGGGCAACCTCGCCCGAGACGCCCGAGCGGGGTCGCCACGACAACCCGCGGGCCGCGCGACAGTCCGCCAAGGATCGTGCCCGTGGTCCCTTGGGTCCGGATGAAACGCCAGACGGAGTTGTCCACGCTTCGTCCAAGGTGCCCGTGCCCAAGAAAGCGAAGGCGCGGTGGGCGACAGGGTGGGCAACTCCGCTCGACGTGGCCCGATAGAGCCACCAGTTCGACCAGCGCATCGCGGTAGGGACGCCAAAGGACCGTGGCTGACAGTCCCTCTGCTCGCCCCCGGCCTCGTTGAAGTGTCCTCGGGCAGCGGCGACCAGGCCCTGCCCCCCTGCGGGCGCGCCTCAACAGCGAATCGGGAACGAACGCCGGACGGTCCACGCTTCCTGCCCGGCGCCCCCGCCGATCCCCGGTGAACGAAGGCCCGGTGGGCGGCGGGGCCGGCAAACCCGCCCGACACGGCCGAGCGAAAGTCACGACGTCAACCAACGCACCGCGCGAGGGGGCGCCGAAGGACCGTGCCGGTCGTCTCCCGGGCCGGGACAAACGCCGAGCGGCGTTGTCCACGCTTCGTCCATACGCCGGTCCGGATGCGCGAAAGGCGTGGTGAGCGACAGAGCGGTCGTCTCCGACGAACCACCCAGCCCCCCCAAATCGGCGAGCTGTAAGCGTGCCCCATCCAGCCAACCTGCGTACGGACAGGGAACCCGGCCGACTACCTTCGATGACGTCGAGCGCCACCCATATGTCCGCACACCGGTCCATCCCCAACGTGAAGTCCTATCCGCCGAGTTCTCGACAGTCGCACCGTGCACGTTCAGTGCAAGTTCAGTTCTTGACGGCAATCCGGCACTGTGGACACACTTGACTCTCTTCGGCGCTGTGCCAGCTACGCGGACGATCCGCACGGCGTCCATCGCAACGAACGGTAAGGAAGAACCGATGCCCGAATTCTGCAAGGTCGACAAGTCCGACCACATCATGACCGTTACCATCAACCGACCGGAGCGACTGAACGCCCTGCACCCGCCGGCAAACGCTGAGCTCGGCGAAGTGTTCGACGACTACGCGGCTGATCCCGATCTGTGGGTTGCGATCATCACGGGTGAGGGTCGGGGGTTTAGCGCCGGCAATGATTTGCGCCACCAGGCGGAAGGTGGGGTGCGCGTGCCCACCCCGCGGGGTTTCGGCGGCCTGACATCCCGCTTCGATCTCACCAAGCCCGTCTACGCGGCGGTCAACGGCGTCGCGATGGGCGGCGGGTTCGAGATCGCCTTGGCATGCGACATCATCATCGCCTCCGAGAACGCCATTTTCGCGCTTCCGGAGCCCAAGGTCGGGCTCGCGGCTTTGGCCGGGGGGTTGCAGCGACTTCCGCGCCAAATCGGTGTAAAGCGTGCATTGGGGATGATCCTGACCGGTCGTCACGTCCCCGCCCAGGAGGGCTACGACCTGGGATTCGTCAATGCCGTCGTGCCCCACGACAAGCTTATGGAGGAGACCCACCGCTGGGTGCAGATGACCCTCGAGTGCGCACCGTTGTCGATCCGCGCGAGCAAGGATGTCGTCTACCGGAGCATGAGCATGGGTTCGCTGGAAGAGTCGATGGCCGTTCGCTACGAGTCGGTGGCCACACTCTCGTCCAGCGAGGACTTCATCGAGGGACCGCGCGCCTTTGCCGAGAAGCGACCGCCCAACTGGCAAGGCCGATAGTCTGCGGAACCGGTAAACGCCGACCGGCTGTTCGTTGAGGCCCCGGTTCCTGCTGATCAACGCCCTCGCCTTCTGCGGCGGGTTTTCCATCATGTCGCTCGAACTACTGGGTGGGCGCATCCTGGCACCGTGGTTCGGAAGCAGCATCTATGTGTGGGGCAGCATCATTACGGTGTTCATGCTGTCGCTCTCGGTCGGCTATCTCCTTGGCGGCTGGTTGAGCCTGCATTCGCCGTCGCTCGCCAAGTTCGGGTGCATATTCCTCATTGCAGCCGCCATTCTCGTGCCCGTGGTCTACCTTGCGGAACCGGTGATGACCTGGGTGTTCAGCAAGGTGGAAGATCCCCGCTACGGGAGCTTGGCGGCCTCTCTCGCATTGTTCGTGGCACCGACGGTGGTCCTGGGTGCCATCTCGCCCTATTCCGTGCGGCTCTTGGTGCGGCGTAAAGAAGAAGCCGGCAAGGTCGCCGGCACCCTGTATTTCGTCTCGACGCTCGGCAGCGCGCTGGGTACGCTGGCCACCAGCTTCTATTTCGTTCTTTGGTTCGAGATGGACACGATCGTGGGCGTATTGGCCGGGACATTGCTGGCACTTGGTGCCCTGGGCGTCGGATGCCGCCGCCTCGACCGTGATGCATGAGCGGTTCATCGCCGGGCTTGTCGCCCTGCTCCTTTGCGGATTGACCGGCACGGCGCTGGCGGCAGATCGCCAAGTACTGCACAAGGAACAATCGCTCTACCACACGATCATGATCGTGTCCGAGCCGTCGCGCGTGTGTATGCAATTCAGCGTGCGAGACGGTTCGCGCAACCAGTCGTGCATCAATCCGCGGCATCCCAAGCGAATGGTGTTCGGCTACACGCGCATGATGATGGCCGCCCTGCTGTTGGCGCCGGAACCGCAGGCGGTACTGGTGGCCGGCCTCGGTGGCGGTACGCTGCCCACCGCCTTGGCGGAGCTCGTGTCCGACGTCCGAATCGATGTCGTGGAGATCGACCAAGCCGTGGTCGACGCCGCCCGGGAGTTCTTCGACTTCAAGGAAACCGAGCGCATGCGCGTGCACATCCGCGATGCCCGGGTGTTCGCCAAGCGAGCGCTGCAGCGAGGCCGACAATACGACCTGATCATCCTCGATGCCTACAGCGGCGACTACATACCCGAACACCTCATGACCGCAGAGTTCTTGGAGGAGGTGCGAGGGTTGTTGACGCCGGACGGTGTCGTTGCCGCCAACACCTTTGCTACTTCTCGGTTGTACGGCTACGAATCAGCAACTTATCGATCTGTATTCGGAGAGTTCTTCAACTTCAAGCTACGAACTAGCAACAATCGAGTGATTCTCGCCACCAACGGCCCGCTTCCGACCCAAGCGGAACTGCACGCCAACGCCCGGGCGTGGCGCAAAGCGCTGGCGCCCTACGATGTTCCCATCGCGTCGTATCCAAGGCGTCTGTCGACGAAGTTGGACTGGGATCTCAGCAAGCGCCCATTGACCGACCAGTACTCGCCCGCGAATTTGCTCCAGAGGAGCAGATGACCCAGGCGGGTTTTGGCTGGTCGTTCCCCTATGCCTCGCGAAGGGCGCCCGTGCTGGCGCGCAACGTGGTGGCCACGTCGCAGCCGCTGGCGGCCAGCGCAGGCATCGACGCGCTGCGCCGCGGCGGCAACGCGGTGGATGCCGCGGTCGCCACCGCGATCGCTCTTACCGTCGTGGAACCGTGCAACAACGGGGTGGGGAGCGATGCGTTCGCGATCGTCTGGGACGGTAGCCGCCTCGTCGGATTGAATGCCTCGGGCCGTTCGCCAGCGGCATGGACGCCTGATCGGTTCAGGCGCTACGAGACGATGCCCCGAACGGGTTGGGACACCGTCACGGTGCCCGGGGCGGTCAGCGCTTGGGTGGCGCTGTCGCGGCGATTTGGTGCCCTGCCCCTTGCCGAGTTGTTCGACGCCGCGATCGGCTACGCCCGAGACGGCTTCCACGTTGGCCACGAAACCGCCGCGGTCTGGGCGCGCGCCGCAGATGTGTTCAGCGACTTCCCCGGCTTCCTGGAACACTTCGTACCCGGTGGAAGGTCACCTGGTGCCGGGGAGGTGTTTGTGAACCCCGACCTGGCGGAGACGCTGCGATCCATCGCCGAGAGTGCCGGCGAATCCTTCTACCGCGGCGACTTGGCGGCGCGAATCGAAGCGGCCGCGGAGAACGGAGGCGGCGCACTGCGACGCGCCGACCTCGCGGCGCACCGGGCGCTTTGGGTCGACCCGATCATTCAGCCGTACCGTGGCGTGGCCCTTGCCGAGATCCCGCCCAACGGCCAGGGATTGGCCGCCCAGATCGCGTTGGGCATCCTCGGCCACCTCAACACGAACCGCCTCGCCCCCGGGTCCGCGGAATGGACGCATCTGCAGGTCGAGGCGATGAAGATCGCGATTCGTGCGGCGTTCGACCACTTCGCCGATCCGGCTGCCATGCGGCTAACGCCGGAGTCCCTGCTGGCACCGCAGTCGGTTGCACAGGCGGCCGCCAGCATCGGCAGCCGAGCCTCGCCCTTGCCGCCAGTCGCCCTTCCGGGGAGCCAGGACACCGTCTATCTTGGGGCCGCCGACGCCCATGGCACCATGGTTTCCATGATCCAGTCGAACTACATGGGGTTCGGCTCGGGGATTGTCGTCCCCGGTACCGGGATCGCCCTGCAGAATCGGGGTGCCGGGTTCGTCCTTGCGCCGGGCCACCCCAACGTCGTTGGCCCCGGCAAGCGCCCCTACCACACGATCATTCCCGGATTCGTGACCAAGGATGGCTCGCCCGCGATGAGTTTCGGGGTCATGGGGGGGCACATGCAGCACCAGGGACACGTGCAGATGGTGACCCGCGTCTTCGACCATGGGGAGAACCCCCAAGCCGCTTCCGATGCACCGCGCTGGCACGTGACACCCGAATTCCGCATCGCCCTCGAAGACGGTTTCGAGCCGAGTGTGGCGGCGGAACTCGCCGACCGAGGACATGCCGTCGACATGGTCGCAGACCACCGGTTGTTCGGCGGCGCGCAGCTGATCTGCCGACTGCCCGACGGCGGGTACTGCGGGGCCTCGGACCATCGCAAGGAGGGTGCCGCCATCGGCTTCTAGGGAAGGCCTGAACAAGACCTTCCCTAGCGCGGGACAGGGATGTGCCGCCAAATTCGATGGCGTAAGCCATTGAATTTGCGGGAGAAACTATTTGTTTCGCTACTGTTCAAGTCTAGGGAGGACTTGAACAGAGGTTTCCTAGGAGCTCGCCAGGGAAATCCACGGTGCCGAGCTGCCGGTTCGGGCGGAGACAATCCCCACCCCCACGGTCTTGTTCCGGGACCGCAAGGCGGACGCGCCCTATTCGTCCGGCTTGAGCGCCAGGGACGCCGAGTTGAGGCAGTACCGCAGTCCAGTCGGTGCCGGGCCATCCGGGAACACGTGACCCAGATGGGCGTCACAGCGGGAACAAAGCACTTCGGTCCGGACCATGAAAAACGACCGGTCGCGCTTGGTCGACACCGCTTCCTCGGCCATGGGTTGGTAGAAACTCGGCCACCCGGTGCCGGAGTCGTATTTCGTCTCGGAATCGAACAAGGGCGCGCCGCAGCAACGACAGTTGTATACGCCCTTGGTCTTGGTGTCCCAATACTCGCCCGAAAAAGCCCGCTCGGTGCCAGCCCGACGCGCCACTTGGTATTGCTCCCGGGTCAATTGTTCGCGCCACGCCGCGTCCGATTTGACAACCTTTTCCCGCTCCGCCTGAGCGGCACCGACCGCCTTGTCCATTGTCCAATCCTGTACCATTGCCGCCCCCTGCGGATTCTATGCTTAGGACGAGCGCCATGAAAACCAGCCAGGCCCCAGCCCGCGATCCGGCCCCACCAACCGAACCCGAACCTACGGTCATGACGCCTTTTGGGCCGAGCCGCCAAGCCATCGTCAAGTCCACCAAGCTCGCCGATGTCTGCTACGAGATCCGCGGACCCGTGCTGGCGGAGGCGAACCGCCTCGAGGAAGCCGGCCATCGGATACTGAAGCTCAACATCGGCAATCCGGCGCCGTTCGGCTTCGAGGCGCCCGAAGAGCTGCTGAGGGACGTAATCCACAACGTGCCGGTCTCGCAAGGCTACTGCGAGTCCAAGGGCCTCTATTCGGCCCGCAAGGCCGTAATGCAGGACTGTCAGCGGCAGGGCATCGCCAATGTCCATGTCGATGACATCATCATCGGCAACGGGGTCAGCGAACTCATCGCCATGAGCATGCAGGCCCTGCTGAACGACGGCGACGAAGTGCTGCTCCCGGCGCCGGACTACCCGTTGTGGACCGCCGTGGTCAAACTGTCGGGCGGTGTCCCGGTCCACTATCGATGCGACGAGAGCGCGGGATGGGCGCCGGACCTCGACGACATCCGCGCCAAGACCACCAAACGAACCCGCGGGATCGTCGTCATCAACCCGAACAACCCCACCGGCGCGGTCTACTCCCGAGAGACGCTACAAGCCATCACCGACTGGGCCCGACGCCGCAACCTAATCCAGTTCGCCGACGAGATCTACTCGAAGATCGTCTACGACGGGTCCGTGCACCACCCCTTGGCGGCGCTTTCACAGGATGTGCTGACCGTTACCTTCAACGGCCTGTCCAAGGCGTATCGGGTAGCGGGTTTCCGAACCGGATGGCTGGTTGTCAGCGGCCCCACCGAGCGCGCCCGGGACTACATGGAAGGCCTCGATATCCTGGCATCGATGCGGCTGTGCGCCAACGTGCCCACGCAGCACGCGATCCAAGGCGCCTTGGGCGGGTACCAGAGCATCAGCGAGTATGTCGCGCCGGGCGGCAGTCTCTACGAGCAGCGCCGTGTCGCCCACTCGATGCTGAACGAGATCGAGGGCGTCAGTTGCGCCGAGCCCGGGGGTGCGCTGTACGTCTTTCCGAAGCTCGACAGGGATCGGTTCAATATTGTCGACGACGAACGGTTCGTGCTCGACCTGCTCCGCAAACAGCAGATCCTTGTCGTACAGGGCAGCGCATTCAATATCGACACGCCCGACCACTTCCGGCTCGTCTTCCTGCCCCGCGTCGAGGAATTGCAGAACGCCATCGCGAGGATCGCCGATTTTCTGTCGAGTTACCGGCAGTAGTGTCCGGCCGCACGCCGCGGTTTCGCGCGGGAGACACGGGCCGCACGTCCCGCGTCATTTCGGGCCAAGCAGTTCGGCCACGCGCTCGGCGATCGCGAGGGACGCCGTTAGTCCCGGCGACTCGATACCGAGCAGGTTGACGAGCCCCGGTACGCCGCTCTCTCGAGGACCCTCGATCACGAAATCCGATGCCGGTTCGCCCCTGGGAGCAAGTTTCGGACGAATGCCCGTGTAGCCAGGATGTAGGCGCGTCGGGTCGAGTCCGGGGTAGTAGCGGCGGATGGCCCGCACGAAGGCGTCGAAATCCACGCCGTCGAAACCGTAGTCCTCGGTCTCCTGCCAGACCACGTCGGGGCCGAACCTCGCCTGTCCAGACATGTCCAAGGTGACATGCACACCGAGGCCGCCCGGCTCGGCCACCGGGTAGACGAGCCGGCCAAACGGACACTTGCCGGATAGCGTGTAATAGTGGCCCTTGGCGTAGTAGCCCTTGTGTGAGCCCCCGAGCCGTTCCGCCATGGCCGGGGCGGCCAGTCCGGTGGCGTTGACGACCACGTTCGCGTCAAGATCGAAGTCGCCGCAACGAACGCGAATCCCCGAGACCACACGCGCGAGGTCGGTTACCTCGGTCAGGTAGGCGATAGCCCCGCCACCGGCCTCGACGTCGCCTAGCAGACTCAGCATGAACGCGTGGCTGTCGATGATACCCGTCGACTCGGAGTACACCCCCGCGACCGCATCCACCTCGGGTTCCAGCGCGAGGATTTCGCGACGCGTCATCCAAGGCAACTCGCCTACGCCGTTGATGCGTGCTTGTCGCTGATACGCCTTGAGGGTGTCGAATTGCCCGGCGTCGGTTGCGACGATGACCTTGCCGATCCGCCTATGGGGCACCTTGTAGGCCTCGCAGTGCGCATAGAGCAACATCTTGCCGCGCACACAGGTCCTAGCCTTGACGGACCCCGTCGGGTAGTAGATGCCGGCGTGGATCACCTCCGAATTGCGGCTCGAGATCTCTGACCCGATCAATTCGTGCCGTTCCAGGATCAAGACTTCGCGACCCAAGCGGGCGAACTCTCGGCCGACGGCGAGTCCGACGACGCCGGCGCCGATCACCACGACGTCGCAACGTTCAGTCATCCGGCCCCTTAGCGGCGATCCGCCTTGGCCCGTTTACGAATGATGAACCGGTAGCGGTCCCCTTCCTTGGCGGACTCCGCGAGTTCGTGGCCCATGAAACGGCAGAAATTGGTGAAATCCCGCACCGTCGAAGGGTCCGTCGCGACGACCGCCACGGTTTCCCCCACGGCCATGCCGCGCACCTTGTTGCGCAGGATCATCAGCGGTTCCGGACACTCGAGCCCAACCGCGTCGATGGCGTGGTCCGTCGCGTGCATCGACACCGAGCGCAATCCGTGGATTGGAGGCGCGAGATGGTAGCGAAACCCCGAATCCTCTGCACCCGGACGCCCGTTGGCTCACCGCTCCCGAGAGAGCGTGACTGCCGCTGCCCCGCCGCCAAAAGCTGAACGCAAACTGAATTGATAGCGTCTTTGCGCGCGCGAAAACACCTTGACTGCGCTACAGTCCGCGCAGACACTCGATTTTTGAGGAACTCCGTCGATCAGGCTGAATCGAACGACCCAAATGCTCCATGTTTCTGACAAGCCGACCGCTGTGGCATTGCTGGCGATAGTTGTGCTGGTTGCGCAGTCGGTGTTCGCGCAGCCGCTTTCGACATTCGAGGCGGCAGACGGCCTGCGGGACCCGGTTGGATCACCGGTCGAGGTATCGGACCCACCGGCAACTCCGGTCGACGAGGCCGCGAGCCGCGTGGAGATCGGCGAATATCTGGACGCGATCAACTTGGTCGAGCTCGAGATCGACAAGATCGAACGCCGTTCCAACCGCTACAACATCGAACTGGCCCGCCCGCTGGTCGTGCTCGGGGATGCGCTGGCAGGCGTCGGCGACCGCGAGGGCGCATTGGGTGCCTATGACCGCGCCGTCCACGTCACCCGCGTGAATCGCGGGTTGCACCATCCGAGCCAGGTGGAGATCGTCTACCGCGAGGCCGTAGTACTCGCCGCGAACGGCCAGGTCCGACGGGCAAACCGCCGCCACGAATATGCCTACGACATCCTGTTGCGCAACTTCGGCGGCGACAATCCCTCGCTCCTTCCGGGGATCTTCTCGCTAGCCGACTGGTACCTCGGCAACTACAACATCTTTTCTGCCCGGAGTCTTTATGCGCACGCCTTGAGCTTGGCGGATGGAGCCTTGGCCGACGACGATCCGAAGCGGCTGCGGGCACTGCGCGGTGTAGCGGCGACCTATCGAAGCGAACGCTTCCCACCGTACCAGAGGGAATCGAAATCCAGTTCGAGTCAGTACCCCACCTTTCGTCACGGCACCATGCCGATGATCAACAACTTCGCGAAGGGGGAACGCGCCCTTATCGAGGTCGTCAATACGGTGAAGGCAAGCGATGACGCCAGCGTTGAAGATCTCGCCTTGGCGGTGCTCGAACTCGCCGACTGGTACCTGGTGTTCGAGAAGCACGACCGGGCAACCACCCTGTACCGCCACACTTGGGAACTGCTCGAGTCGAATCCCGATTTGCTCGCGGAAACGTTCGATGCGCCGACGCCCTTGTATCTGCCTCTCCCAGGCAATCCGGAGGACGATGGGGTACCGGCCGGGCGTCCCCGGAACGGTGTCGTGGAACTGTCTTTCAGGGTTGACGAATCCGGTGACGTGAGCGGCATCGCGACCCTGCACTCCGAACCTCGGGACCTGATGGACAGCAAGGTGAAGCGGGCCGTGCGACGCGCGCGTTACCGCCCCGCCTTTGACGGCAAGACGACCCTCGCCACGGACGACGTCCGGGTGAGCCACGAGTTCGTTTACTTCCCAGACGACGACTTCCCCGTCGACGACCAGATCCCAGCGAAGGAACCCGCGGACACGGCACAGGCGCCGCACTCGCCGGCGCGGGCTTTCGGCAACGACCAGATTGTGCCGGCCGCTGCCTCGCGGTAGAGGCAGGCATAGGGAGATTGCGATGAGACCACAGCTATTGGGTTCGCGTAGGGTCGGGGCCAAGGCACCCGCCGGGGCGCGCCCCCGCCCGACCCGAAAGCGCCACGCCGTGCGTTTACCGGGCGACCGTAAGGGTCGCCCCTACGGCGTGTTCGCGGTTGCTTTCGGCTTGATCCTGGCCGGATGTCAGGTCCCGCTGCCGCAACCTGGGCAACCCGGCATACCAAACCCGTTTCCCGGGACGCCCAGCAGCGGTAGTCCCCAATCGACACCGTCGTTGCCGAGCCCTTCACTTCCTTCGCCGTCGCTACCATCGCCATCGTCGATGCCGTCGCCGCCATCGATCCCCTCATCGTCAATCCCGTCCTTGCCGTCGGGTGGACAGCCGTCGTCGGGCGGCTCGCTGCCGTCGGGATCCTCGCCTTCCGGCGGTGGTGGAGGCGGCCTTCCCAGTGTCATGCCGCCATCCGGTTCCGGACCACAGCAAGGCGGCGGCGCTCAGGGCGGCAACCCCGGCGGCATGCCCTCCGGGTCGGGATCGCAGCAGGGCGGTGGCCCGGGAGGTAGTCTTCCCGCGGGCGGCGACGAGGGCGGCGAACCCGGGGGGCCGAATGCGGGCTGGGAGGTTAGCAACGAGGGCAGCGGCCCCGAACCCGGCTCGGGCCAGGACGGCGAGGGCGAAGGTGATGCCGGCGTCGACTCCGGCGGTGTCAACGCCGGCGGTGTGGACGAGGGCGACGACAGCCAGGTCGACGCATTGGCGCGGGCACTGGGCGAGCTGGATGGTGAAATCCTCGACGAGCGAATGGGGACGGTGGATGCTGCCCCGGGTCCGGGCTCGTCGGGCGGCGACATCCAGGGAGAAGGCGCCACTGTTCCGGCCCCGCCGGTAGCCGAACCCGAGATCGCGCGTGCCCCGACTCCGATTCCGCCGGACAAACCCGATGCCAGGGACGACGACGTGGTCGCCCGCCAGTTGCGCGAGGCAGCCATGGCCGAGACCGACCCGAAGTTGCGCGAGCAACTGTGGGAAGAATACCGGCGGTACAAGTCCGGTCTGTGATCGCAGCCCGGATGCCGAGGAACGGATTCCCAAGATGAGCCACCGCACATGACTTGTGCCGAACTAGCGACGACGAACCCCTCCACATGCCCGATCGTCCCGCATCGGACCCTACGGGCCCGCGTTGGCGCGCTGCTGCTGCGCACCGTGACGTGCTCGGTCGTCCTGCTTGCCGCCGGCTGCGCCTCTCACACGGTGCGCGTGGTGGACATGACGCCACCCGAGCAACTCGGCAGCGTCCCCGAGGACATGCTCCTCGACGTGGGTGTCAACGTATTCGACGCCAACGTCCCCATCGCGTTCGACGATCAGGTTGCGCAGAACATCGCTCCGGAGGTGCGCCGTGCCGAGGCGAACTTCATGCCGTACGTCACGAAGAACCTGCTCCAGTCCACGGGCAACTGGGGTGCGGTGCGTGTCGTACCCGATCTGACCCATGCCGTCGATGTGATGGTCACCGGAACCATCGTGCATTCCGACGGCGAGCGCATGATCCTCGACGCCCAGGTACACGATGCCCGGGGCGTGGTCTGGTTCCAGGCGAGCTACGAGGCGCTCGCAAGCAAGTACGCCTACGGGGACACCATCCCCCGGGACATAGACCCGTTCCAGTCGATCTACCGCCGGCTGGCAGACGACATGGTGGCCTACCTCAAGGAGCTGTCGCCCGAGGAAGTGCGGCGAATCCGGACCACCGCGGAGATGAAATTCGCTGCGGAGATGTCCCCGGACGCCTTTGCCGACTATCTCGAACAGACAAGCCCGGGGGTATTCGACATACGACGCCTCCCGGCGGAGGATGACCCGATGCTCGAACGGGTCCGCAAGGTGCGCGAGCGCGAGTACATCTTCATCGACACGTTGGACGAGTACTTCGACGACTTCCACGCCCGCATGTATCCGACGTACCAAGGCTGGCGAAGCACGACGTATAAAGAGGCGATCGCCTACCGCAACCAACGGGAGAAGGTGCGTCGCAAGGCCGTGGCCGGCGTGGTCGGGATCACGGCAGGACTGGTGGGCCAGACCCGACAGAGGGCTACGACCCGCTATACCGGCGCCGTGTCAGTCATCGGCGGCGCGACCTTGGCCATCGGCGCGCTGCGCGACCTCGACCGCGCCAGGGGCCACGCCAACGCGCTGCGCGAACTGGGCGTATCGGCTGAGGCCGAAATCTCGCCCCATACCATCGAACTCGAGAATCGAACCTTCAGCCTCCAGGGCACGGTGCAAGCCCAATACAAGGAACTCCGCCGTATCCTCAGAACCCTCTACTACCGCGAATTGGGGCTACCTCCCCCCGACCCCGAGGTCACGGCGGCATTGGCGGCGGCCGAAGAGACCCTCAACGATGCCGTGGGCGCTTCCCCAACCCCGGAGTCGCTGTAGGGCATTCGTCAAGCGGCCCCGCCGATTGCTCGATCGCCTTCAACGTTTGCCAGTGTCACAAGGATGACGACGCCCGACGAGCCAATTCACATTCAACCGGCCGAGGCACCCCTCTCGGATCGCGGTACGCGTCGACGACGCCAGCCCAAGCTCCGCACCAGGCGCAGTACGGCGCCCCGCGTCATCGGCTTCAGCGTGACAATGCTGCTATTGGGGGGATTGGCGGCGTACGTGTTCCTGTACCTGCCGCAACGCCTCGAGGCACCAACGCCGCCGACCCGGAACGACGTCGAAGCACCGGACGCGCGCAAACCCGGGACCACCGGCGACGTGATTGCGCCTTTCGAGGCTGCCGATTCGGCACACGCGCGCAAGGAAGCCCAAGCGAAACTCGCCCAATTCTTCGAACTGAAGACCCAGCTCGAAGAACAGCTGAACGTCAGCGCGTGGGGCGCCGAGGATTTGGAGCGGATAACCGCACGCGCCAAGGCGGCCGACCAGATGTTCGTGGAGGAACGCTACCAGGAGTCCCTGGACGAATACGCCGCGGCCGTTGCCGATCTGGCCGACCTCGTGGGAAAGGGCGAGGCTTTGTACGACGCCGCCATCGAGGATGGGGAATCCGCGTTGGCCAAGCTCGACCACGCCGCCGCGGTTGGCGCGTTCGGGCGCGGCCTCACGGTTCGGCCCAACGACCCCACGGCCGAGCGCGGCCTGGAACGCGCAGCGATCGTGCCGGAAATCGTCGAGCTGCTTCGCCAAAGCGACCGCGCGGTCTTGCGCGGCGAATTCGTCGCCGCCGACGATTACCTCGACCAGGTGCGTGCGCTCGACCCGACTACCCCCGGCCTAGACCAAAGGGCCTCCGAGATCGCAGGGGCCAAGTCCGTCGAGCGCCGCCGGGCAATCCTCTCCGACGGCTTCAGCGCCTTGGAACGCGGCGACCATGACGGGGCCATCGCCGCGTTCAAGCGCGTACTCAACGACAATCCCAATGATCCGGACGGTCACGCGGGCCTGCAGCAAGCGGAACAGGCGAGGCTGCTCGCCGAGATCGACCGGTTGCGGGAGCAGGCCGAAAGCCAGGAGTCCGAGGACCGGTGGACCGATGCCCTCGCGACCTACGACGCCGTCCTGGCGATTGACCGGTCGTTGCGTTTTGCGCGCGACGGCAAGGCCCGAATTGCCAAGCGTGTGACGTTGATCGAGTCCATGCAGGAGTTCATCAACGACCCGGGCGTGCTCTCCGACGACCACGAGTTCTCGCGTGCGAAACGCGTGCTCGCCGACGCCGGCGCCGACGTCGGCGCGGGTCCGCGTTTCCGAGGCCAGGTGCACGAACTGCGCGCGATCGTCGAGCGCAGTTCGGTACCCGTCCCGCTGGTCATCGACTCCGATAATGAAACGGAGATCATGATCCAAAAGGTGGGCCCCGTCGGAACTTTCCTGCGCAACGAACTGATGCTGCGCCCCGGACGCTACGTGATCGTCGGCAGCCGCGACGGCTATCGCGACGTACGCGACGAGATTATCCTCGAGCCCGATTCGGAACCCGTCGACGTTCGTTGCACGGAACCGATCTAACCCGCCCAGGACTTCCGTGAACGATCAGACCCAGCCTGCGGCCCACGGCGACGAGATCGCCGCCGTTCGGTTCCGACCCACCCCGACCGCGACCGCCAAACGTCGCCCCTGGTTGAGCCCGTGGCGAATCGCGGCGGCGCTCGTCCTCGCCGCCGTGGGGTGGTTCCTGTGGTTCATCTTCACAGCCAAGAGCGTCAGTTTCGAGGTGACCCCGTCAACGGCCCGTCTAGATGTGGATGGTGGCTTCGCGTTTCGCCTCGGCGACATCTACCTAATGCGCGAGGGCGCCTACCGCGTCCGCGCCAGGGCCGAGGGCTTCGTCGACTTCAGTCAACGCATCGCGGTCGGCAGCGACCGGAACCAGGCGGTCCCGCTCGCCCTAACGCGCCTGCCGGGTCGGGTGACCTTCGAGATCGACCCGCCGGGCGCGACGGTCGTCGTCGTGGGTCCCGAGGGCCTCCGGGGTACGGCACCGGTTACGCTGCGGATCCCTGCGGGCCCCCAGACGGTGCGGATTACCGAGCCGAGATACCAGGACGGCGTCGTGGAGTTCGACGTGCAGGGCCGGGAGCAGTCGCAGACCGTCACCTTCGCATTGCTGCCCAATTGGGCGGACGTCACCATCCCCACGACGCCGTCGGGGGCGGAGGTGCGCATCGATGACACGCCCTCGGACGTCGTGACGCCGGGTCCGATCCCGACACCCGCCGGGGAGCACCGCATCGTCGTGACGGCGCCCGGCTACAAGAATTGGACAGACATCGTCTACGTGGAAGCACAACAATCCGTCACGTTGCCACCGGTCGTCCTTGAGAAGGCCGATGGCCTACTCTTCGTCCGGTCATCGCCCGCCGGTGCCGGCGTAACCGTCGGGGGCGTCTACGTCGGCACAACGCCCCTAGAAGTCGGTATCGACGCGGGCAAGACCCACGACGTGACCGTACTCAAGGTGGGCTATGCACCGAAGAACATGTCCGTCTCGCTGGCATCCGGCCAACGTCGAAGGATCGAGCTCTCACTGACCGCGCTCACCGGCGAACTGTCGGTCGAAAGCCGTCCCGATGGGGCCGAACTTTGGATCGACAAGGAACTCCGGGGCGCCGCGCGCGGCGTCTTCACCCTTCCCGCCGTACCCCACCTCGTGGAAATCAGGAAGGAAGGCTACGCCGGCTATCAGAACACCGTCGTGCCGCAACCCGGGTTCACCCAGGAACTCAAGGTGCGCTTGCTCACCCTGGAGGAGGCACGTCTGGAACGCCTCAGGCAGGTGCGCAGCACGGGCCAAGGTCAGGAGCTCGTTCTGTTGGGTCCCGGCACCCTCAGGATGGGCGCTTCGCGCCGGGAACCGGGACGCCGTGCGAACGAGGTGCTTCGGGATGTCGACCTCACGCGGCTGTTCTACCTCTCCCGGCACGAAGTCACCAACGGCCAGTTTCGCGTGTTCGCCACGGCGCATTCGTCGGGCCAGTTCGGGACCCGGGACCTCGACCTCGACGAGCAGCCAGTCGTTCGCGTGTCCTGGCAAGAGGCGGCGCTGTACTGCAACTGGCTGTCCGGGCAGGACGGCCTCGAGCCGTTCTACCTCGAGGAGTTCGGCAAGATCACCGGCTTCGACTCCACCGCCCTTGGCTACCGACTGCCGACGGAGGCCGAATGGGCGTGGACCGCACGGCATGTCGAGGGTGCCAAACCGCTGCGCTTTCCCTGGGGCGATCAGCTGCCGCCCCCCAACAGACACGGCAACTACGCCGATCAATCGGCCACCCACACCGTTGGGCGGATCATCTTCGGTTACAACGACAACTACATCACCAGCGCACCCGTTGGCACGTTCCCGCCGAACCAAAAGGGCATCTACGACATCGGCGGCAACGTCGCCGAGTGGGTGCACGACTTCTACGGGATTCCCAACGGTTCCCGCGCCGTGGATCCCCTTGGCTCGGAAAAGGGCGAGTACCATGTGATTCGCGGGGCAAGCTGGATGCACGGTACAGTCAGCGACCTTCGGTTGTCCGGCCGCGACTACGGAATCGATGGTCGGCCCGATGTTGGCTTCAGGATCGCGAGGTTTGCAGAATGACCGTCCATGGAACAAACGCCACGGTCGTAGCTGTGCTTGCGTCTTGCTGGATCGCTGGCAACCTTCTCACCCTGGCCCAACCCGTGTGGACGTTGCCGGGCATCGCATTCGCAGCCGATAGCGACCAAACTCCGGATACCACCCCCGATGCGGAAACCACCGACGAGGCAACGAAGCCCGCGGCCGATGCGCCCGAGGGTACGCCGGCGACCGGCAAGGAGTCGCCGGGCGAGTCCGACGCCGCCGAGGACCAATCCGAGGAGGTCTTCGTGCCGAGCGAGGACATCTCGGAGGACATCGATGTCCCGTTTCCCGTCGACATCTGACGTTCGAGCACACTCGCCATGAAGAAAACCCTCCCCTTCGACTTCATCTACCAAGTCGTCGCACTCGTGGTCGCCATCATCATCGTGCACCTCGTCTACGTGACCGTGGTGCGGCCCAACGCCGACGTAATCCTGGCGGATCAGGCGGAGCGCGCCCAAGTCGAACAGGACTTCGTGCCGGACCGGTCCCTCTACGTCGTTATTCGGGACTACGAACAGGAGTCGTGCTTCATCCTGATGTTCTGGGCGATGGCGATCATGGGGCTCAAGGCGCGCAATTGCCTCCGCGAACGCCGCATGCTGCAAAACCCGTTCGTCGAGGTCACCGAAGGCTTGAGTATCCTGCCGGAGGACACGCGCGAATACTCCCGGCCGCTGCAGGCGCTGCCCGAGGCCACCCGGAACAACCTGCTGCCCCGCGCGTTGCTCGCCGCACTGCAGCGATTCGCGTCGACCAGCAACGTCCAGGACGTATCCAATGCGGTGCGCGCCGTCTGCGACACCGAATCCGACCGCCTCGACAGCGAGCTGGCCATGGTGCGCTACATCGCCTGGGCGATCCCGTCGATCGGTTTCATCGGCACCGTGCGCGGCATCGGCAGCGCCCTGGGCCAAGCCTACCGCGCCGTCGAGGGTGACATTGCGGGGGTCACGGAGAGCTTGGGCGTGGCTTTCAACTCGACCTTCGTGGCCCTGGTGATCAGCATCTTCGTGATGTTCCTGATGCATCAGTTGCAGCTCATCCAGGAACGCCTTGTGCTCGACACCCAGCACTATTGCGACGACTACCTGATCCGTCACATGCAGGTCCGTTGACATGCTCGTGCTCGACATCAACGACGCCGAAATCACGCTGACCCGGGACGGCGACGAACTCTACAGACAGCCGGGCGTGGCCAACGTGGCCCCGAAGGCCACCGTATTCGGCCACGAGGCCCTCAAGCTCTCCCGTCTGCATCCCCAGCATTCGCACAACGAGTTCTGGCAACGCCTGAACGCGGACCCGGTCACACCCCACGGCCGGGGTGTCGCCAACCAGGCGGATCTCGTCTACCTGCAGTTGCAGGAGTTGCGGGCGGCGAGCGGCGAGAAGCGCCCCGCCGTGGTCATCGTCGCACCCTCCGCGCTGACCAGCGAGCAGTTCGCCATTCTCCTGGGCATCGCCGCCGAGGCCGGGTTCGACGTGCGCGCCATTCTTGACGCGTCCGTCGCGGCCGCCTGCCAGCATGCCTGGGACGGTTCCTGCCGCGTGGTCGACGTGTCGCTGCATCGGGCCACGGTAGCCCAGCTTGAAAGGGTCGACACCGAGGAAGGGCCGATGGTTCGTCGCAGCGCCGTGGACGAGATTCCGGCAGCGGGATTCGCGGCGTTGGCGGAAGGATGGATAGACGTCGTCGCCGACCGATTCGTCGACGGCACCCGCTTCGATCCGCTACGCATCGCCGGCACCGAACAGCAGGTCTTCGACCAACTGCTCACCGGTATCGATGACGGCGCGGCGGAACTCGCCATCGAAGTCAACCACCAGGACGTGACCCGTCGGGTGAGCGTCTCCCGCCGCGCCCTGACGCAGAAGTCGACGCCGCGCTACGAGTTGTTCGCGCGCGCCCTGGGCACGACTGGCGCCCTCGCCGTCAGCCACCGGGCCCTCCGTCTGCCGGGGTTCGCCGGTTTCCTGCAGGATGCCGGCCACAGGCTCCTGCCGCTGCCGCCCGACGCGATCAGTTCCGCGGTTCGGGAGCACGCCGGCGTCATACTCCCCGACCAGGAGGACGCTGATGGATCCTCCGGTACGCGCCTCGTCGCGTCCTTGCCAGCGACCGGTACGTTTTCGCCCGGGCCATCGGCTCGGTTGCCCACCCATGTCGTCTGCGAGGCGGTTGCGGTGCCGCTGGTCAACGAAATCGCCGCCAGCGAACACCCGGCATTCCGGCCGGGATCGCCGGATTTCCAGGTCAGGCTCGGCGAAAACGGGGTCTCGGTGGTTCCAGCCCCCGGTGCCGCCGTCACATTGAACGGCATGCCCATCGACTTCGAACATCCCGCCGCGGCGGGCGACACCATCGACTGCGGCAGCCTGGCCTACCAGCTAATTTCCGTCATCGACGGGCCAAGCGATGGCTAGCCGTTCCGGTCGGCGGTTCAACGTCTTCTCGTTGGCTTTTCTCGATGTGATGTCATGCGGGTTCGGGGCGGTGGTGCTCGTCTTCCTGATCATCAACCATCGCATCGACGACGTCGCGAAGGACGTCGATCCGGACCTGTTGTCCGAGTCACGGCTCCTCGACTATCAGATCCTCACCGGCGAGAAGAACCTGGTGGACCTTCAGGAGATGCTGGAGGATGCCCGCAAGCGGGTTGCCGACGCCAACAAGCAACTGCTCGCGAAGACCCGCGATCGCGATCAGCGGCTCGAGGACCTACAGGACCTCGACGCGAAAACGGCGGCGGAGCGCGACAGCCTCGAAGACCTTACCTCCGATGTCGATGCCCGGGAACAGGACGTGAAGCGACTGCAGGAGGAAGAGGAACGTCTCGGCGGCAATAGGTTGCGGGAGATCAAGGGCGAAGGCGACCGGCAATACCTCACCGGGTTGTTCGTGGGCGGTACCCACATCCTGATCGCCCTGGACGCCTCGGCCAGCATGCTGGACGAAACCATCGTGCAGGTCATCCGCCGCCGCAACATGTCCCTGGACCGGCAGTTGAATGCACCGAAGTGGGTACGCGCGCGGGAGACCGTCGAATGGCTGGCTGCCCAGGTTCCGCTGCAGAGCAACTTCCAGATCATTCTCTACAGCGACGAGGCCAGATTCGTGCTGGATGAGACGGCGTGGAAACCGGTTACCGACGTTGCGTTCCTCCACAAGGCGCTCGATACCCTCCACGAGATGGCGCCATCCGGCGGCACCAACCTCGAAGGGCTTTTCGATGTCATGGGCGCCATGCGCCCGTTGCCCGACAACGTGTTCCTGGTCACGGACGGCCTGCCCACCCGTGCCAACAGGAAGCCGCGCTCCCCGACGGTCAGGGGCCGGCAGCGGCTCTCGCTCTTCAACGACGCCATCAGGGTGTTGCCCCAGGGCGTTCCGGTGAACGTGATCATGTTTCCCATGGAAGGCGATTGGAAGGCATCGGCTGCGTATTGGATCCTCGCGGCTCGCTCGGGGGGAACCTACATGTCGCCGTCTAAGGATTGGCCATGATCCGTCGCCGCAACCTCGAAGAGATCGGGCTGTCGTTCCTGGACGTCATTTGTTGCGGGTTCGGGGCCATCATCCTGCTCCTAATGATCGTGAAGACCGTCGAGCCCATCCGGATCGAGGAACGCATGATCACCCGCGAAGACCTGGTGGAGAAACGCGAGGAGTTGTACGAGATCCAAGGCCAAACCCGAATCCTCAAACGCCAGCTTACCGACGAGGAGCGCCAGCTGACCCGAGAACTCGCCGAGTTGGCGAAGGTGGAGCGCGACATCAACGACATACTCGGCCGGCATCGGGCCACCGAAGAGGATGCCGAGTTCCAACGCGTGCAGAGGGAGCGGTTGGTGAGGGCCAAGCAATCGCTGACGGCGGAGATGGAGCGGCTCCTAGGCGTCGATTTCGTGCGCGCCAGCAACACGATCGGCGGGGTTACGGTGGACAGCGAATACATCATCTTCGTGATCGACACCTCGGGAAGCATGCGCACCTACGCGTGGTCTGCCGTGCAACGGAAAGTGCGCGAAGCCCTAGACATCTATCCCCGGGTCAGGGGCATCCAGATCATGAACGACATGGGCGACTACATGTACCCGGAGTACGCGGGCCGTTGGATCGAAGATTCCGTCGCCCGCCGGCGCGACATGCTGCGCCGGTTGGCGGGATGGAGCGCCAACTCCAATTCGAGCCCCGTCGAGGGCATTCAGCAGGCCATCAACACGTACTACTCCCGCGACCGCAAGATCAGCATCTACGTGTTCGGCGACGACTTCTCGGGCAGGTCGATCGAGCGGGTCGTCGACACCGTCGACCACGTCAATCGCATCGTCGAAGACGGCAGCCGACGGGTCCGAATCCATGGCGTCGGCTTCCCGGTCCAAATGGGAGGCGCATCCGGCGCCCGCTTCGCGGCACTGATGCGCGAATTGACCATACGCAACGACGGGACCTTTGTGGGCCTGCCGACTTTGCAGTAGGCTTGCACGTACCGTGGTGGAGCGACGCACTCATGGTCGAGAATCGACGCCAAGCCGCCGCAGTTGTGCTTAGGACGGCCAGTCGCGCACTGGCACTCGTCGTGGCCCTCGGGACCGTGTTCCTCGGCGGCTGCAAGGGCGGCGCCTCTATCACCGTCGACACGACCGTCCCCCGACCGCTGGTCGACCCGATCCCGGCTGCGATGGGCGTCTACATCGACGAAACCCTCAAGACGTATGTCCACGAGGAGGAATTGCCGGAATACGGCGACTACCGAATCGACATCGGCGCCTCCCAAACGCCGGTCTTCGCCCGCGTATTCGATGCCATGTTCGAGGATGTCGTCTACGTCCAACGGGCCGAGGACCCGGCGGATTCACGCTCGGATCAGACCGTCGCCCCGGATGCGGATGACGAGGAAGGGGAAGACGAACCCGACACGCCCATTCGCTTCATCGGAAACGACGGATCCTCCTTGGCGGTCGACGGGATCATTGCGCCCTCCATCGAGGTCGTGCAGTTCGCCATCCCCGATCAGACCGGCGGCGACTTCTACGAGGTCTGGATCCGCTACAAGCTCACACTCTTCGACGCCGGTGGAAACGCCCTCGGCGAATGGCCACTACGGGGCTACGGCAAGGCCAACGAGCGCAATTTCGGCCAACTCGGCAAACAGACGCCGGCGCTCCACGAAGCGACGACGTGGGCGCTTCGCGACGCCGCCGCGGTGCTCGCGGTCCAGTTCCGGGACCAGGCGGAGGTCCAGGACTGGCTGGCCACCATCGGCGCGGGCGAAAACGACGAAGGGGCACCCCAATGACGGCACCGCGTGTTGGCTTCGCACTTGGCCCGGTTCTCTGCGTGGTTGCCGGCCTCGCATGTTCCGGGTGCGTTCAGACCACCGTACAAGGCGTACGCCAAGCTGAGACGCAGATCGACCACGGCGAGTCCATCGTCATCCTGTCCCGGAAACACAAGACCCAGGGCGAGACCGAGGACGACTTCGTGACCTGCGTTAGCGATTCCGTGAACACGGGTAGCCGCGCCTTGCCGATACTCAGCGAAAGCGAGTTCGTGGACGCCATGTTTCCCTGGTTCGAGCCGCGAACAGCCCCGCTCAACATGGACGACCTCGCGACGGTCATCGGCCGACCGATTATCTCCCGGCGAATCGACGAAATCGGCGTCCGCTACCTGGTCTGGATCGAGGGGACCACCGAGCGTTCCGATGAGAGCGGCAGCCTGAACTGCACGTTCTTCTCCGGGGGCATACCGGCATGCTTTGGTTTTCTGTCCTGGGAGAGCGGCTCGAACTACGAGGCCTCGGTATGGGACGTCGAACGGGGCATGTCCGTGGGCACGTTGAGTTCGGAGGCCGCCGGCACGAGCTTCGTCCCCGCCGTGATCGTACCCATACCCGTCATCGCCCGGGTTCGCGAGAAGGCGTGCGCGAACATGTCCGATCAGATCAAGACGTTCATCAATCCAGACCTGCCGTCGGTGTCCCCGGCAGCGAGTTGACCGCCACCCTGCCGTTCACCTTCCGGGTTGGATCTCCAGGATCTCACCGGTGGTCCGCGAGGGTTCCACCGCATACCACTCCCTGAGCGTCACCTGCCACGGTTGTTTCGAACACAGATCGGCGAGTTCGTAGAACGTCGGCCGTCCCGGGTCGGAAACGACGAAGCGCTTTACCCCACCTTCCAAGGCACGTCTTACCACGCCCAGCAAGGGCTCGACCATGCTGTCCCAAAAGCAGATGTCCGAACCGATGACGAGTTGCGCGCGTCCTAGGCAATCGGTGCTCAGATTGTTGAAGTTGCCCTCGAGCGACGCGACCTTGACGTCGTTCAACGCCGCGATGACCTCGAGATACGGGAATACGTTGCTGTCGAGGTCGACGCCGGTGACCTTGGCGTTGAAGCGTTTCGCGCAGAAGACCGCCCCCGGACCCCAGCCGCAACCCAGTTCCATCACGCGTGCCCGTTGCCGGATCGGATGGTGTAGCAGGTAGTCCATCAACAGAAAACTCGACCGCCAGGCCTTGTTGCCGTGGATCGAAGGTTCGTAGATGCGTTTCAGGCGCCGGATCAACCGATGCTGGGACGACAGCAGGTAGATTCCGTATGCACGGTATATATGCTCCTCGGGGATGCGCTCGAGTTCCGGCATGCGTACTTCCAGGTTTGCGCAGGCGGATGAATGTTAGCCGCGTCGTCGGTGCATGAGAAAGTGGGTTCTTCGTCGCGAGCGGTGCCCGGTCAGGCCTGCAGAAATGCGCAACCCTGTTATTTGGCTTCGCGGGGGTCCCGCCATCGATCCGTGGAACGTACAATCATCCCATGGCACCCGTCGAAGACCTCGCCGTCGAAACGTCGCAGCTTTGCCGACGTTTCGGCGAACTCAAGGCGGTGGACAACCTCGATCTTCACGTTGCCCGGGGAACCCTCTATGGGTTCCTCGGCCGCAACGGCGCCGGCAAGTCCACGACCATCAAGATGCTCACCGGCCTCCTGGCACCCACCTCCGGCTCGATCAACCTGCTTGGCCGGAACCCGCTCGACCCAGCCCAGGCGATTGACGTCAAACGCCGCGTGGGCGTGGTCCCGGAGGATCTCGCCCTCTACGACTTGCTGACCGGCCGCGAAAACCTCGCTTTCGTGGGCCGGATGTACCAAGTAGACCGCAACATCATCCAGGGTCGGATAGACGAGCTCTTCGCCCTGCTCGAGCTCGGCAGCGATGCCGGTGAAGAGAAACGCCTGGTGATCGACTACTCCCACGGCATGAAGAAGAAGCTCGCCTTGGCGGCGGCGCTTATATCGAACCCCGTCCTGCTGTTTCTCGACGAACCGTTCGAGGGGGTCGATGCCGTCACATCCCGGGTCATCCGCAACCTCCTGACCGGCGTCGCGGAACAGGGCGCCACAATCTTCATCACCTCGCACGTGCTCGAGATCGTCGAACGATTGTGCACCGATGTGGGGATCATCGACCACGGGCGCCTCGTAACCCAGGCACCCTTGGCGGAGATCCGCCAGTCGGGCACCTTGGAGGAGACATTCCTGGCGCAGGTCGGCTCAACGTACGACGTGAGTGCAAACCTCAGCTGGCTCGACGACAGCGCCGACGGCACCCGCGAGTAGCCCTCATCCATCCCATCCCGTGAGCGCCCTCGATAAATCCCTGGCCTGGGGCGTTCTCCGACTCGCCTGGAAACTCTCCCGGCGCCGATGGGAACGACAGAGCCCGATACTGGGCGGCGTCGCCATCCTCGTAACCGTGGTCGGTGTTGGTTCGAGTGTTGCCGCGTTGGCCCTCGCGTTCTTTCTTGGAACCACCTTTCTCCCCGGCACCGAGCCATTGGGTCGGCTGATCGTCTGGGACGGCGTCATCGGGGTCTTCCTTATCCTGTGGATCGCGGGCCTCCTGGTTCAACTCCAGTTGGGCGGGGAGAGCCTGGTCATCGAGAAACTGCTGCACATGCCGGTCTCGCCCCTGAGCGCGTTCCTGATGAATTTCGTGGGCGCCCAGATGCGGGTCTCGCTGCTGGTCTCCCTCGGCGTCATGCTGGGATTGAGCGCCGCCAGCGTGGCGGCATTGGGCGCGGGCCAGTTGATCCTGTTCCCGTTGACGATGGCTTTCGCCGCGATGGTGATGTGCGTCACCCATCATTTCCAAAGCTGGCTCGCACGTGTATTCGCCAACAAGCGCCGCCGCGGTACCGTGGTCGCGATCGCGGTTCTCGTATTCGTCATTCTCGCGAACCTGCCCGCTCTCACCGACCGGTTCCTTCCCGACGCCGACAGCGGCGCGTGGGACGCAGCCCAGATGGAACAGTGGGCGATCATCGGCAACGCGGCACTGCCCGTCGGCTGGCTCGCACTCGGTGCCTGGGGCGTCGGGGACCATCTCTGGCTCGGCGTCTTGGCTGTTTTCGGTATGGGGGCGATCGCCGCTCTGAGTCTTCGGCGTTCCTACAGGAAGACCATTGCCGCCACAATCCTCGGCGAGCCGGCAGGCCGGTCTCGCCGGCGCGAGTCCGAGGACAAGCCCCATCGCAAGCGCGTTGTGCCCGCGGTTACCTCGGCATCCACGAACCCTCCCAGGACGATGGCGTCCGGGAGGATCCTCGAAGCGCTTGGACGCCACATCCCGGACCATTCGCGCGCCGTGGCCGGCGTCGCCGTACGACTGTGGATTCGCGCGCCACAGGGCAAGATGGTCCTCTTCAGCCCGGTGCTCTTGATCATGCTCTACGTCCTGCTTTTCCAGAACACCATAGGCGGCGACTGGGCGTCCCAATTCGCGGTTCTGGGGATGATGGGCTTCATGATCATGATGGCGTTCAACCTGTTCGCCAACCTGTTCGGACAGGACGGCAACGGTTTTCGCGCCGTGGTCCTCGCCGGCGTGCCCGCGAGGGAACTCCTACTCGGCAAGAACCTCGCCCTGCTCCCCTACGCCGTGATCGTCGGAACGGCCATGATCACGATCCTCCAGTGGGTCCATCCCCTACAGGGGAGCCATGTTCTTGGCAACATAGCTCAGCTTTTTGTCCTCTACCTGGTCGGCTGCATGCTCGGCAACTCGTTCTCTATCCGGATGCCGTGGCCCATGTCACCCACGTCCATGGGCATGCGCAACGCCACCGCGGCTTCGTTCCTTGCCTCGTTCCTCATCCTGCTCCTGCTGTTCCTGTTCATCGCGCCGCTGGCAATACCCATCGCGGTTGAGAAGTGGTTCGCGAATGGAGGACGGGTTGTTCCCGTATACCTGATCTTCTCCGTTATCGAACTCGGTATCGTGTGGTTGTTCTACCGACGTTCCCTGAATTCCAAGGCCCGCCTTCTGGCCAAGCGGATGGAAACCGTTCTGGAGCGGGTGACGCAGCCCATCGAATAGACGTCACCACGCCCGCGCCCTCGTCACCGTCCCATCGTCCTGCGAAATACCCGAGTAAAACACTCGGGTATTCGCTACAATTGCTGGCGATAGTTGTGTTTGGTTACCCATGTCCGAGCAAAGCAACGAACTAGCCGATCTTGTGGGCCAGGATCATGCGGCGACCGGTCACGAATACGCCGCCGGCTTCGTCACCGAGATCGAAGCCGACACCCTGCCGCCCGGACTCGACGAGCAGGTCGTGCGCGCCATTTCAGCGAAGAAGGATGAACCGTCCTGGATGACGCAATGGCGTCTCGATGCCCTCCGACGTTGGCAGCGGATGCCGACGCCGCGTTGGGCGCACGTCCAGTTCCCGGACATCGACTTCCAGTCCATCTCGTACTTCTCGGCACCCAAAGGGACTGCCCCCACGTCCTTGGACGAGGTCGATCCGGAAGTGCTCCGTACCTATGAGAAGCTGGGAATCCCCCTGCACGAACGGGCCGCCCTGGCCGGGGTCGAGGCACCTGCCGACACCACGAGCAACGTCGCCGTGGACGCGATATTCGACAGCGTATCCGTCGCCACGACGTTCAAGGAAAGACTCGCCGAGGCCGGCGTCATTTTTTGTTCGATGTCGGAGGCGATCCGGGAGCATCCCGACCTGGTGCGCAAGTACCTCGGCAGCGTGGTGCCGAAGCCCGACAACTTCTACGCCGCCCTGAATTCGGCCGTGTTCAGCGACGGCTCGTTCGTCTATGTGCCGAAGAACACCCGCTGCCCGATGGAACTGTCGACCATCTTCCGCATCAACGAGAAGAACACCGGCCAGTTCGAGCGCACCTTGATCATCGCCGACGAAGGTGCCTACGTCAGCTATCTCGAGGGTTGTACCGCACCCATGCGCGACGACAACCAGTTGCACGCGGCGGTGGTCGAACTGGTCGCCCTCACGGACGCCGAGATCAAGTACTCCACAGTACAGAACTGGTATCCCGGCGACGACGAGGGCAACGGCGGCATCTACAACTTCGTCACCAAGCGCGGCGCCTGCCTCGGCGACCGCTCGAAGATCAGTTGGACGCAGGTGGAGACGGGTTCCGCGATCACCTGGAAATATCCCAGCGTGATACTTCGGGGCGCCGATTCGGTGGGCGAGTTCTATTCCGTCGCGCTGACCCGAAATCTCCAGCAAGCCGACACCGGCACCAAGATGACGCATATCGGTCCGCGTACCAAGAGCACTATCGTCTCCAAGGGGATCAGTGCGGGCCGTAGCCAGAACAGCTACCGAGGCCGCGTACGAATGAACCCGGGTGCAAAGGGCGCCCGCAACTACACGCAGTGCGATTCGCTGCTGATCGGCGACAGCTGCGGCGCACACACCTTCCCGTACATCGAGTCGAAGCTCCCGACCGCCGTCATCGAACACGAGGCGACGACGTCAAGGGTCTCCGAGGAGCAACTCTTCCTCTGTCAGCAGCGCGGCATCGACCCCGAGAAGGCGGTCGCGATGATCGTCAACGGCTTCTGTCGGGACGTATTCCGGACGCTGCCCATGGAGTTCGCGGTCGAAGCCGCGAAACTGCTCGAAGTCAGCCTCGAGGGCGCCGTCGGATGAGCCTGCTCCATATCGAGAATCTCCATGTCGACGTGGCCGGCCAACCGATCCTCACCGGGATCGACCTCACCGTCGCCGCCGGCGAAGTCCACGCCGTGATGGGCCCCAACGGCTCCGGCAAGAGTACCCTCGCCAACGTGCTCGCCGGCCGCCCGGGCTACGACATCACGGAGGGGAGTGTGACCGTCGATGGCGAGGACATCACGCCCCTGTCCCCCGAAGAGCGGTCCTTGCGCGGTCTGTTCCTCGCTTTCCAATACCCGATCGAGATCCCCGGCGTCAGCAACATGGAGTTCCTTAAGGCGGCGGTGGATGCCCATGCGGCAGGACGCGGCGAAGACCCACCCTCGGCGGTCGACTTCGTCAAGCGCGCGCGGGCATGCGCGGCGCGTCTCGAACTCAATCCCGACTTCCTGAAGCGGGGGGTCAACGACGGGTTCTCGGGGGGCGAAAAGAAACGCAACGAGATTCTGCAGATGCTTGTTCTCGAACCGCGGCTTGCGGTGCTGGACGAGACCGACTCGGGCCTCGACATCGACGCCCTGCAGGTCGTCGCCAATGGTATCAACGCGTTTCGGGGCAACGGCAATGCCGTGGTGCTTGTCACCCACTACCAGCGGCTCCTCAACTATGTCGTACCCGAACGCGTGCATGTCCTGGCCGACGGACGCATCGTTCACTCCGGCGACAGTTCGGTCGCACTCCAACTCGAGGAACGGGGCTATGGCTGGCTTGACGGCTGACGGGGCCAGTCTTGCCGAACGGGTGCTGGAACTGGGTACGACGGGATACGCGCCCTGGCTCGACCGAACGCCCCACCGGAAGCTCATCGAAGCGCGCGGCCTACCCAAGCTGCGCGCCGAAGCGTGGCGGCACACCAACGTCACGCGCTGGTACGATGCGGTCTTGAGCGGCGCCGAGACCCCGGCGAAGAGAACCCGTCTCGAGCTCCCCGAGGGCGTCGAGGCCGTGGATTTCGAAAGCGTGCGGGCGTGCGAACTGGTGGCGCAACGGGGCGAGGAGACGTTCTCCCTCGCCGCACACCCGCTGGCGGCCCTCAATGCGCTGCGACTCGGTGCCGGGGTCGCCATTCGCATCCCCGCCGGCGTCGCCGCTCCGGGTCCGGTACGGATCGGCGATCTGCCCGCGGCCTATCAGCGCATTCTCGTGATCGTGGAGGCCGACGCCCGGGTCGAGGTCATCGAGGAACCTTCGACCTATACCCATCGACTCCTCGAAGCGGTGGTCCAACCCGGCGGACGGCTCTCCCACCGGCGACAGCAAGCGGCATCGTCCGGCCGCGAATGCAGCCTCGTCGCCGTTCGCACCGAGGCCGATGCGCGCTACGACCTTGCCCAAACCGCCCTCGGCGCAGATCTGCGGCGCAATGACATCCTCGCCACCCTAGCCGGCGACGGCGCCGCGGTGGAGATTCGGGGCGCCTGGCGACTGGACGGATCACGGCACTTGGACAACCAGGTTGCCGTTCGCCACGCGGCGCCGGGCGGCACGAGCCGCCAGACCTATCGAGGCGTTGCCGATGGCCGGTCCCGCGCCGTGCTCAACGGCCGGATCGAGATCGCGCCGGGCGCCCAGCACAGCGATGCGATGCTCAGTACCAAGAACCTGCTCGCCAGCGACACCGCCGAGGTCTACGCGAAGCCGGAACTCACGATCTACGCCAACGACGTCAAATGCAGTCACGGGGCCACCATCGGCGCCATCGACGATGATGCCGTGCACTATTTCCGTTCACGGGGAATCGACGAGCGCAGGGCCCGATCCCTGTTCGTTCGCGGTTTCCTCCGGGAGGCCATCGACGACGTCGAGGCCGCGCAACGCTTGGGGGTCATCCAATGAACGATCCCGCCTGGCGCGGCGACTTTCCACTCCTTCGGAACCGCGACGACCTCGTCTACCTCGACAACGCCGCCACGACCCAGAAGCCGGCGGTGGTCCTGGACACACTTGCCCGATACTACCGATGCACCAACGCAAACGTGCACCGCGGCGCCCATCGCCTCTCCGACGAGGCCACGGCGGCGTTCGAGGACGCCCGCGAGACGCTCGCCCGATGCATCAACGCGCGCTCGTCGAAGGAGGTGCTTTGGACCCGGGGCACCACCGAGGCCATAAACCTAGTCGCCGCGGCCTACGGACCCCTCGCGGTCGGCACGGACGATGTGGTGTTGGTAACGGCAATGGAGCATCACTCGAACATCGTGCCCTGGCAGCAACTCTGCCAACGTACCGGCGCGGTGCTAAGGGCGGTTCGCGTGTTGCCATCCGGGGAACTCGATCACGACGACTTCGAGGCCAAACTCGACGAACAGCCTCGGATTGTTGCCATCACCCATGTGTCCAACGCCCTTGGCACGGTGAACGATCTACCCACTTTGATCCCCGCCGCAAAGGCGGCCGGTGCCACCGTCGTCGTTGACGGTGCCCAGGCCATCGCGCACTTCCACATCGACGTGCAGGCGCTCGATTGCGACTTCTACGCGTTTTCCGGCCACAAGGTCTACGGCCCGACGGGCATCGGCGTGCTCTATGGTCGTGAGGAACTGCTGGAGGCGATGCCGCCTTGGCAGTCTGGCGGGGAAATGATCGAACGGGTGCGTATCGAGGAGACCACCTTTGCCCCCCTGCCCTTCAAATTCGAGGCGGGAACGCCCGACATCAGCGGTGCCATCGCCCTGGCTGCGGCCGTCCAATACCTTGATGGCCTGGACGGTAAGGCCGTTGCGGCCCACGAGGCGTCGCTCCTCGCCCATGCAAGCGCGTCGTTGAACCAGGTGGGGGGATTGCAGGTCGTGGGCGCCGCGCGCAACAAGGGCCCCGTGATCTCTTTCCTGCTCGACGGCACGCACCCTCACGATGTCGGCACCTTGCTCGATCAGCAGGGAGTTGCGGTGCGAACGGGCCACCACTGCGCCATGCCCCTGATGGATGCGCTCGGCATACCCGGTACGGTGCGGGCGTCATTCAGCTTGTATAATTCGCTCGAAGACGTGGACAAGCTATGTCAGGCCGTTCGAACGGCGAGGTCGATGCTGTGAAGCAGAAGCGTGTCACGCATTGGAGGTCCAGATGAGTGCAGAGATCTTTGATCCTGCCGAGTTGGCGACAATATCCATGACACCCGCAGCACAGGTGCATGTGCGACGGCAGTTGGCCCGCGAAGGGGCCGATGCGCTTAGGCTCGGCATCACCGAGAGCGGCTGCAACGGTTACATGTACGAGTTGTCCTACCTGGCGGACAGGCCGGCCAACGGCCGCTCGTTCCTGTTCGACGACCTGACCGTGGTCGTGGACGACGAGGACTGGGCATTGGTCCAAGGCACCGTCATCGACTACGTCACCGAAGGGTTGAACTCCGCGCTGACGTTCAAGAATCCAAACGCCACCGCGGAGTGCGGCTGCGGCGAGAGTTTCTCGATCACCAACGAAACCTAGTGCCCAATGGAACGCCGGGTTATCCCGCTTTCGCGAACCGTAGAGGCCCGCTTGGTGCCGACGGGGACGCCGTTGACGGTTCCCGGAGGCTCTTTCGTCACGCTCACCCAGACCCTGGGCGGTGCCTGCACGATCGTCTACAACGGGAACATGGCCCGGGTCGAACCGGAGGACGTCGACGCCCTGGGTTTGGCGCCCGAGATACTCGACTTCGCGCCGCCCGCCGACGGGGCGGTGTCGAGCGAGCAGGTATGGCAGGCGCTGCGCTCGGTGCATGACCCCGAGATACCGGTGAACATCGTCGATCTGGGCTTGGTCTACGACTGCAAGGTCGAGGACAACGCCGTCGACATCGAAATGACACTGACCTCGCCTGGCTGCGGCATGGGGCCGGTTCTCGTCTCCGATGTCGAACGGCGCCTTGGCAACGTGCCCTTCGTCGAAACGGTGAGGGTCAACCTCGTATTCGATCCGCCTTGGGCCCGGGAGATGATGAGCGACGAGGCGCAACTCGAACTCGGGCTTTTCTAATGGCCGCCGAGGCGGCGTTCGCCCTCGACGACATCCGTTCGACGTTCGGCTTCTTTGACGCCTGGCAGGACAAGTACGCGTACCTCATCGACATCGGCAAGGAGCTCTCGCCATTCCCCGAGGCGCACCGGACCGAGGACAACCTCGTACCTGGCTGTCAGAGCCAGGTCTGGTTGTTGCCGCGCTTCGATGGGAGTCGCCTGCACCTCACAATCGACAGCGACGCCCACATCGTTCGCGGACTGATCGCCATCGTGCTAGCCGCCTTCGACGGCCGCTCGCCCCGGCAGATCCTCGACTTCGACATCGAGGCGTTGTTCGACGAACTCGACCTAATCGGCCACCTGAGCGCGACCCGTGGAAACGGGCTCCGTGCCATGGTCGGCAAGATCCGAAGCATCGCCCAGGAACACGTCGGCGCTTAACCAAAAAGCGAGGCGTTTCCCTCGCTCGGCATGCGTTCACTGCCGCATTGATATATCCAATTATCACAAGGGTGCACGTCTCGATTGTGAGATGAGGTCATTTCGCGGCGGCGCGGCGTAGCCA
>JAPPGK010000084.1:0-16643 GCA_028821405.1 Gammaproteobacteria bacterium
ACCGCGTCACGGTTCGGTCGATTTCACCCTCACTTTCTCATTGGACAGCGGGCTACCGGCCTTTTCACCAGCCTTTCAGACGCGACATGAACCTGAACACGACGTGCGATTCCAACGCAAAGTGAGCCTTAACTGGGTGTGTCAGGGATCATCGGGAGATGAACGTACACTCGAGACCGAACGGATTCGGACCACGGGCAGGTCGCTGCCTTCGTGAAGGCGAACGAGACGGTGGATTCCAGCCTCTGGACCGGGATGGCACCTACGCGTTCGTGGCGGGAACGTTGACGCGGCTCGGCTGCCGCGCACTGGACAATGGCATGAGCGTCCTCTACGCCGCCCGCGCAGTCAACGCCAAATGCGCGTGGCTGTTCTGCAGCATCGCCTGACGCCTAGGCCGACGTCGCGGGAACAAGACCGTCCACCGGACACGAAGCCCCGCCATTTTCCGATTGTCAGGAACGGCTGACATTGACAACGCGATCCGCTGCGTACTCTTCGCCAGCCCCCGCTAGCGCACTTTCGTAGCCGAAGTGCCGCTCCACGTAAAGGAACGGATGCTCCACCTACGCCCGCAAACTAGACGAGTGCGGAAGAACCCGCCCAATGTGCTACGGAAACCCTGTGTTGCGGTTCTTGGTGGGTTGATACGGCTCGAGAGTGGGTCGGATTTTCGCCAACCGAACTCCGAGACTCCAAGTCTCTGCTTGACACTACTGCTCCGTCACGTTTCGCTTGCGCCCCCCTTCATCGCTCCGAGGCCCGGCTTGAACCCACCGGTAGTCACGACACTTCTCGAACTCGCCGACGCGACTTCGCACAATCTCGACTTCGCCCATCGTCCCGGCGTCCGGGTGAGCTACGGCGAAGAGACCATCACCGAAACCAGCCTGCTCGAGATCGCCCGGCGACATCCCCAGCGCACTCGACTCCAGATGTTCTCCAAACACCAAGAAGCCCTCAACGGCGCCGACTGGGAGTGGCACATTGTGGGACGGCGGCGGACATTGAAGATGCGCGTGCAAGCCAAACGGCTGCAACGTAACGACGTCCTTAGAGTCAAGCATCAAGTCGCGTCCTCCGGCAAACAACAGCGCCAACTCCTGATCGATGCCGCACTCGCCGAACGCATGAAGCCCCTCTATTGCATCTATTGCACCGAACGCCAACGATCGATCTGGGCTCAGACCGTCACGCCCGACGGATCTAGAAGCTACCAATTGGGCTGCCTGTTGGTCGATGCCACCAAGGTGCCGCTTTCCACCCGAAGGCTCCGCGAAATCGAACACCACTGTTTTCCGTGGCACTTCCTTTTCGAGCGCTCCATATGTGCGTTGGCTCGGCGCGACGACGCTCTAGTAGAGGATCCATATAGTGGTCTCCGTTTCCTGTTCTCTGCGTCCCGCTCTGCTCTGATCGAACCTGACGATGCCCGCGCCTCGTCCGACACGCGATCACTTCCTCCGACTGTCAACGACCTAAACGACGAGCCGCTAGCACCGTTCGATGAAACGGGCGTCGACGAAACGTCGGACGAGGATCGCGCCCGTCTTGAGACAGACACCGACGACGCTGAGGAGATTCGTCAGGCCGACCATCGGCGGCTCGTTGAAAGGCGGATATCCCGCATGCTTGTCATCGACGTCCGGGGAGAGCTAGTAACTCCTCCCGCCGCCTCCGACCGATAATCCAGCTACTCCGTGCCGCCGAGTTTCAAAACATGCGGCACTCCCAGGTAGGGACAGTCCGGCGCTCCGCCAACGACACGGTCCCCGTGCCGTATCGATGGAGCAACGTCGGCGATGCAATCGCGGAATGGGTCCGCGATGACGGCATCGGCCTTACGACACTCGCCAGTTCAACGTCGGCGTCCGTCCGTCGAATGCGAACCTGCATGCTCCTGCCGTCCGCCTGCATCTCGGCCGTTACCCTTTGCTTCACAAGCCGGTGCAGAACAGTAGCCAGGACGCTGCCCTCGACGTCAGCCTCGACGTGCGGTCGAGCATCCAGCGCGTCGTTGACGATGCCTGGATCGGAAATGAAGCCCTCGTCAAACGAGCATGGCGATCATGCCCTCGCTGAAGGCCTGCATTGGCAGAGCCGACTGAGGCAGTCTCGCTCCTGTTCGTCCACGCTGAACGCCGAGCGACGCTGCGCCAGAGCGTTGTGGTGCCGTACCGAGTTCCTCACAGCAATACCGGCCATTGCCCGGGCACCACCTCCGGCAACCGTGCCATCCGTCACGCGGCCTCGACTTCCAGCGTGCCTTCCACGATGTTGTTGACGATGCCGTTAACGCGCTGATCGCCGGTTTCCCTCCACTCGACGAGGCGGGCGTGCTCCCGCCGGGTGATTTACGCGCGGTCGTGACCCTCGCGCTGAAGCTCATGGAAGATGGCGTCCGCCACCTTCTTTCCGTAGGTCGCCCGGGCCTGGGCGTAGTTCACGCCCTCGCGGTCCGCGACCTGTCGTTCGCACTGCTCGCGCAGCTTCTGAATCCGGCTCGCCATCGCGCACCTCGGCAGCGAATTCGCCTTGGCAAAGCATACGTGGCCCTCCCTCGGTGTGCACCCGCGTCGGGTACCGGCGGTCGTCGATAGCGCGGCGTGAAGTGAGACTCGATGGTTGGCGCCGTGTGCGGTGCGACGGTCAAGGGGCGCCTTCCGCTGAGTTGGTCTAGTGACACACAGAAACGAACAGTCGGACTCATCGTCGACATCCTCGTTGTTCCACAGCACAACAGCGCCTTGACAGGTCAAATCGACGCCTAACTGACTGATCGGTCGCAAAGCCGGGCGCGAACTTCACTCGTCCCTAGGCTCGGAGGGTGTTGACACCAGGAACGAACTCTGTTTTCATCAACGCGTAGGTAGTACCATTTTATACATCTTTTAAGGAATCAAACATGGTGAAAAAGGTCAAGGTTGCCGATGAAGTCTGGCTCGCCACCGCATCCCTCCACCGCCGGCATCCGGATCGAACAGACTTCGCGATCGACGAGATCCTGGCCGAGGCCACGTCAGCCAATCTGACCGGCAAGCCCCTGCGGCCCGGCGTCAAGGTTCACGTCTACCAGCACTGCGTCGCCACCAAGCCGCCCAATCCGGGTCGGTACCGCATGCTCGTCGAGACCGCGCCCCGCCGACGGCGCCTCTTTCGACCCGGTGACCCATGCCACCGACAGCGCGCGCACGGCAAGGACGTGCCCGCGCGCGACGCCGTCCCGGTGCAACACCGCGATCTCATCGATTGGTACCACCGGGAGTATTCGGGCTCGAACGGCCAAACGGACGATCCGGTCCTAGCTCTCCGGGGACTCGGCAAGGAGATCTGGGCCGGCGAAGACGCCGATACCTACGTTCGCCGCCAGCGGGCCGATTGGCAATGAGCCGGATATTCTGGGACACGAACCTGTTCGTGTACCTGCTCGAGGACAAGGGCGAACTCACCGAACAGGTCGTGGCGTTGCGCGAGCGCATGGTCGAACGCAACGACGAACTGGTGACGTCAACGCTGACGCTCAGCGAGATTCTCGTGAGGCCTGTTGAGGTGGGCGACGAAACCCTCGCCCGCCGCTACGAACAGTCGATCGCGGCCGCCGCGACCGTGCTGCCGTTCGACTGCGCCGCGGCGGCTGCGTTCGCGGGGATCCGCCGAGACCGGTCGATCGCCCCGCCCGATGCGATCCAGCTCGCCTGTGCGTCGGTGGCCGGGGTCGACATGTTCATCACGAACGATCACCGCCTTAGCCGCCAGGTCGTGCCCGGCATCCATTTCATCCAATCGTTCGCGAACGCGGCACTTTGAGAAAGGAGACATACCAAATGGCCAACACGTTGACACTTCACGGGTGCCGTTTCTCGGCGCCTGTGCGTATCGCACCCGAGAAAACGGCCCGCGGTCGCGTACGAGCCTTCATGCCCCAATCCCGCTACGTCAAAGCGGACGTCAAGCGACTCAACCCGCACGGTGGCGGCCCTTTCTGCCGGTTCGTCGCCGATGGATTGCCGTCGGCATCCGGCGTCTACGCGCTTACCGTCGATGGCGTGCCGACCTACGTCGGCAAGGCAAAGAACCTCGCTGAGCGATGGGGCGTGCAGGGCTACGGCGCGATTTCGCCGGCCAATTGCTTCACGGGCGGGCAGGCCACGAACTGTCGGATAAACCACGAGATCTTCGGAGCGGCGAGAGCCGGTCGGCGCATAGAGGTTTGGGGCCGCGAAGTGCGTGACCCGAGTGCCTTGGAGACACGGCTGATCCGTGCCGTGAAGCCACGCTGGAACATCCGGATCCCTTGAGACACGGACGCAAGGCCCGTCCAAGTGAACCCGACAAAGGGCACTACGAATGGCAAATCTCGTCAAGCTGCTAGCCGCGTATTGCGGGGGCCTCGTCCTGGGCGTACTGCTCGTATTGCCTGCGCTCATTGCTCTACTCAGCCTGCTGTTCGCCTATCCGATCCTCGGACTCGCGTTGCTCCTCGTGCTAGTCCTCGCAGTGGTTGGCAGGCTATGTGAACGGCCACGCGATGGCTAGGCAACCTCCGCCTTCGTGTGCGAAACGGCCATCGCTTGTCCAATTCGGTCCCGCGGAGGCCCGGCAGTCGGAGCCAAAGCCCACTTCTGACCACTTCTCGGCCATAAACGCCATCCGGATTTGCGCTGAGAACCAACAATAGACTTTTAATTGACTAACATATGACTGTTTGTCCAATTGTCGGTCTATATATAGTCAACTTCATGTCCAACAAGGAGAGAGTGGCTCAATGCACATCATCCCACAACGCCTCCGCCATCTCAGAAACGAGCGTCAGATGTCCCGCGGGGACCTCGCGGCCAAGTCCACCGTCTCGGAAAAGCAGATTCAGCGACTCGAGAGTCCGAGACTGGCCAGTCGAAACGTTCGTACACACACTTTGAACTCCCTGGCCAAAGCGCTCGGCGTTGAACCCGAGCAGCTTACGGGCGAACCGGCGGCGCCCGACGAGCCTAGGCCGATTCGAGTCGGGGCGGCACTCGGGCCCGGGGTTCGGTTGGCCTACGAGCTAATCGAGCAGCGTTATGACGTCACCGTTGGCGAGCTACTCAATCTGGCCCCACTCTTTTTCGCGCTCCTCGCTGAGGGCAGCCTCGCCTGGCGACGCGCCGAACTGGCCAAGGTTCGCGGGGCCATTTCCCAGTTGGGCGAGTTTGGTGCACCCAGTCGGCACGGCTTTGCTGCCCACGCCCGGCACGCTGCGGAAGAAACCCATGCCGAAGAACAGGCCATCGCGCAGGGAGACCTCTTCGTCGATCCCCTAGAACCCGACTATGAAGAGGAGGCATTCGATGAGTGGCACACCAGCCCATTCGCCGACTACCTCTGCAAGCTCGCCGACGATCTTGGGAAGACGGAGCTCATCGATCTCGACCCCTTGTTCCACGGTCGCGTCAGCGCTCGTCCGGGCATGCCGGCATACCGGATCTACAGCGAGGACCTCTCAAAGGTCGCGCCACTCGAAAGCGACGCCATGTATGCGCTCCACTCGGGCGACGCAGGCCTCGCCGACATACCCGATGACCTGACGGCCAGCGACGCTGCCGACGCACGTCAAAGGTGGCTTGAAGACAAGCTGTCGCCCGCATCCAAGGAGTGGCTGGACGGGCGACAGCGAATGGTGAGCCAGCTGAAGCTCCTCGTCGATGACGAGTCAGAAGGTGGTTCGGACTCTGCCCAGGCCCATGGAGGTGACCAATGAAACTCACTCCAACCCGTTATGCCCAGACGCGAATGGACCAACGCGGCATCCAGCGAGCGGACGTCGACATCATCGTGGAGTCCGGAAAGCTGATTCGTCCAGGGCTCCACCTGCTACGCGGTCGCGATGTTGATCGCGAGGTCCAGGAATGCAAACGCCGCATCCAAGCCCTTGAGCGACTGCGCGGTTGTGCGGCCGTGGTCGAGGACGAAGCTCTCATTACTTGCTACCACGTTGACGGGAAGGCAGGTCGCCAAGCGCTGCGCCGAAACCGGCGTCGAGGTCGCCACTCATCAACGTCTTGACGTCAACGCCCGTGGGTTGCCCGCCGCCAACGCGGTTCCGAAGCCGGTCGAGCAAGTCGTAGAGAACGGCGGGTGTCCGGCGAGGCAATCAGCGATGGTGATGGACTCTAGGCGGCACAGACACCAAAACTTGGCTTCCCATGCCGGCTCGGCGGACCGCTCGCGGGCAGCTGTGCGCGCAGGCACTCCAGAAGAATCCCACGAGTGCGCAGAGTGACCTTCCCCTCTCTATCGAAAGCTAGGGCGCAGATCGCACCCGGACTCTCGTCAGACCACGCGGAGTCGAAACCGAAGATGATGGTGTCGGTCTGGGGTTTGGCGATAGCAGGCGGCACGGTCGCCTCGCGGTCGATGTGAGCGAGAGAGTAGCACTTGGTTTGTTCCTGCCAAACCAGTTCACCGCCGGCACCGGGTCACGGCGCCACGTAGACCGTTCGTCCCCGTTTATTGCGTGTTTTTCTGCAGACGCCCCTGCCGCCGCTGTATCGCCACAGCGTCCATCACCATGGGCGAACCCGACGGCCGGAACTTGCCTTCGATCTCGCTCTGGTCCGGCCATTGACACAGTATTCGACGACACGCTCTCCTAGGCGCTCCAACCGACGTGCGGGAACCTCAGAACGGTGATGTCGGTCAATGCCCATGTTGCCGTCGACGTCCTCGCCGCGCGTGTGCTTCAAGCAGCCGTCGAAACCGTCGCAGAACGCCCGTAGCCGATCACGCAGCACGCCACCTTCCCCCTCGGCGCCGTAGCCGTGGATCAGCCGAATCTTCGTCGGTGTGCCGCCCAATTGTTCGAGCGCCCGGCGGGCACTCGGCCTCGAACGCCTCGAGCGCCTCCTGCTAGGTGTGACCGTGCAGACCGAGTTCCGCATATCCCTCTCCGATGTGGACCTTCTAGATGGCACGCATGGCTCGAGACCAACGAATCCGATGATGTGGTTGACGGGAGGGACACAAAGGGCTATAGCACTGCTTGGGGACGGGACTGGTGACAACAGCATGCTCTTCCGGCAACGCTCGGCCGTCCGTTCGAAGAGGCGGACGGGACGGACCCCGATACACACCTTAGACCCCGTCTTCCTAGATCACAGGCCGACTGAATTCGAGCCCGGCAAGCTCTACATCGTGATGCACGCCAGATGGACGGGACACCTCTGCGCCTGTGGGTGTGGGTCTGTGATTGACGCGGGACTAGGACCCGGCTATCGATATATGATCTTTGACGGCTCTAGCGTGACGATCAGGCAGTCCATCGGCAACAACCACCTGCCGTGCCGTTCGCACTACTTCATCACAGAGAACAAGATCGAATGGTGCGAGCCACTAATTGCGAGAACGCGACGTATACCTGTTCGATAGGCAGTTTGCCTGTACATCGTACACGCAGTGCATTTCATGTTTTATGTCTCTATAGACGCCCCTGAACTGCTTCCACTGAATAACTGCCAATGCGGCATTGAGGGCGTTTAGCTCCACTGTCTGTAAGTTCCTTGTCGCTGGATCGGTTCCAGACTCGTGCAATCCAATGCGCCCTGCGTGGTCGTGGTTCTCTCTCGTCAACGTGGTAACGCGGACCATTGCGTTGATGGTCTCTCGCCCCGAGACATACGCCGCCATACCCACGTCTATGAGCAAGGCCCCGCTGCGCATGCAGACGTCAAGGATCTTACTCTTGAACCGCCCGCTGCCTCCGCTGCACAGGAATACGGTGTCGAACGGGGTTAGCCGTTCGGCGTTGTCCTCGCCTATGCGCTCGGGGTGAGGGACGATCAGATCGTGTAGGGCTGCGTAGCGGTCGGCGTGGCGTGTCACCTTGTAGCGTGCATCGCCAGTCGCCGGTGGGCCTGGGGACCTTCGGGGTGTCTCTTCGTCGTAGTCGTCATCGTCGAATATGTGAATCTCCTTGACCTTGGCCTTGCACACGAAGTCCAACACGTGGGAGCCGGTCCCACCAACGCCAACAATGGCGACGGTTTCGCTTGCCAGCGGCCGGAGAACTTCGGTCATCGAGCGTTGGGCGACGTGGCCGAAACGCTTGCTTCTTTCTCTTGAGCATGCGGCGTGATGAATGAAACATACTTCCTTACCTTCGCCAAGTGGCTCGGGTACTTCCCGTCGGGCTTCGGCTTTTGCGATAGACCAATAATCTGCCGCGATGCCAACGACTGGCGTACATCGCGGTTTAAGCCACCGTCAGGAATCTCCAAGTGAGAAAGCGGCCTGCCGTCTTTCGTGTGGGGGTAGTGGCCACGCCATAGAGACCAGTGGAACGGGCGCGTTACACGTCCGTCTTCGGTGTCCACAGCGATCACCAGCGTGCCATTGGTGACAACCTCCGGGCTGCGCTTTCGTTGGTACCTCACGTACGGCACATGCCTAACCGCGATCCAATGATCGGGGTTCGACCAGTAGATGACATTAATGTAGCGCGCCACCAAGGCCTTGATGGGAGGCTTGAACCAAGATGGATCGAGCGTGGCGTCGTAGCCGTATTCCCTTAGCTCTTGAAGAACAACCTGCTCAGGTGTTGTCGGTCTCATCGACATCGAATGTAGTGCCCTCCTGGACCTTCACGGGTGGGTCTCCCGCAACGAAGTCACCGTCCGGACGGCGAACGGCGTTGTGCACCATGACCGTGTACTCGAAGTTCGGTTTCAGAATAGGGAACTTGAGCTTAACAGCCTGCTCGTACGTATATTCCCTACCGTCCTCAACCTGTCTAGAGTCCCCATTGACCCAGATAGTGACTTTCTTTTCCTTAACGATTCCCGTGGGCCCGACTGGACCCTTGTCGTCCTCACCCGGGATTGCCATTTCAACCTACACCTTTATCGTGGGGACGCGCACCATACAGAAGGCAGCAACCCCTAGCAACCCGTTCGGGCGCTATCCGAGGTGTCGGTCCGGTTGGTGCGCGACGCGGCGGAACGGGACGAGTGGGACCGGCTCATGGGCGCACGAATGTCTGGGATTCCCGTGCCTGTTCCGCGGCAGGCTGCGGCACGTCGGAGACGGCGAACGGTATCTGGGTAGCGCTGCAGGGCTGGTCGCCGGACGCGCCCCCGGACGTCTGGATCGGCTGCGGGCCGGACCAAGACTGCCTGCACCGCATCCTCTTGGAGCTCGACCCCGAGGCGAGGACGCCCACGGGCGGTTTCACGCAAGGGATCACCCACGCGAGCTGAACACCGGTTCCACACTTCGCAGTTCTTCGAGATCGATGTGGCACCAGATTCGGTGCCCCTCGGCTTCGCCGCGGCAGGGAGGGGTCTCCTGTTCGCATATCGGCCCGATCTTGCGTGGACAGCGGGTGTGGAACCTGCAGCCTGTCGGCGGGTCGAGCGCGCTCGGGACTGCGCCCGTTAGCCGGATGCCGGTGCCTGTGAGCGCCGGGTCCGGAATCGGCACGGCGGACAGCAACGCCTCGGTGTAGGGGTGATAGGGCGGCTCGAACAGCGCCTCGACCGGGCCCGTCTCGCAGATCTGGCCCAGGTACATCACGGCCACGGTGTCGCATAGCTGATAGACCGCGCTTGGGTCATGGGAAATGAACAGGATCGTCGTTCCGTATTCCCGCTGAAACTCCTGCAGCAGGTTCATGATCGCCGCCTGGACGGATACGTCCAGGGCCGACAGCGGTTCGTCGCAAAGGACGAGGGCGGGCCGGCCCGCGAATACCCTGGCGAGCGCCACACGCTGTTTCTCGCCGCCGCCGAGCTGTGTCGGCAGGCGGGCGTAGTATTCCTCGCCCAGCCTCACCGCCTCGAGGAGGCGCAGCACCTCGCTCCGGATCGCGCCCGGCGGGACGGTTCCGAACAGTTGCAGGGGGCGCGCAATCGCTTCGCCGGCCGTTCGCTTGGGGTTCAGCGTCGAGTCCGGGTTCTGGGAAGATCATCTGCAGTTCTTTCAGCGTCGTGACCGGACGCTCCTCGACGCTTCTCGCGACATCGGCTTCCCCGAATGCCATCGACCCGTCGTTGGCCGGCACCAGGCCGGCAATGCACTTGGCGAGCGTCGTCTTGCCGCATCCCGACTCGCCGACAATGCCCAGCGTGGAATTGCTGTCCGCTGCCAGGTTCACACCGTCCACCGCTTTGACGAATCCTTTTCTGTGCCTGCCCGCCAATCCCGCGAGACCTCGATCCTTGGCCCGGTAGTAGGCCTTCAGTCCTTCGATCTTCAGAACCGGGGTGCCCGCGGTTTCCGGGGATTCGGCGACGGCGGCGAGACCAGGGCGGATCTGCAGTTCGGCTAGGCTTGGGCTGTCGGGATAGAAGCAGCGCACCGGATGCCCGGTCGTGCTCCCTTCAATGTCGGAATGTTCCACACGGCAACGGTCGCGCGCGCGGTCGCAGCGCGATGCGAAGACGCAACCGGCTGTTCCTTCAGCCGAGTAACGAACGAAGCCGTTCGCTCACCGGGTGATGGTGGCTGAGTAGCAGCCCCTAACAGCCGATCGACAACAAACTGCTTCCATGGAACTTCAGGTCCCCGTCAAACTGAATCCAGATGCCTCGCTCGTATCGTGGTAGAGGCGTACTCGGGTGTCCTCACGCGTGTCGTGACGCGAGATTCACGTAAGAGAGCGGCACCAAGCGGAAGCAGACTCCGCCCCAGCGTGAGGCGAGCGGTGGCTATGTCGGAGGGAGCCAGGGTCTGAACAAACTCAACCCCGTCCTGGTCAGCTCGATGTCGATGGAGTCGGGCATCTCGGTTGCCTGCGGGGTGCTGATATCCCACGCGACCCTATACTCCTGTTGATCCATGTAGCGGCGCCTTTTTCGGAACCACCTGGACATGTAGGGTAGTCTCTGTTGCTCGGTTGGTGGTGGCGCAGATTCGTAGGAATACTCGACCCATCCCCTCTGCCACAGGAATTCGTGACGGGCTATGTCATTCAGGGCTAGCCACCGTTTGATTCCGCATTCGATCTCGAACTTCAGGGCATCGATGTCGTCGGTGACCGTCCAGTACTCGTATCTGTCCGGAAGGGCGGCACGGAGTTTCTGCCAGTCGGCCTTCGTCAAGGGCTCGCGGGAAAGACAGAAGAGGTATGGGCTACCAATCTCGCTGTCGTTGATTTTCGTGTTTTCCAGCATCTTGAGACCTTCTTCGGTCTCCTCCTTAATCTCCAGATTCGGGTCGTCCAGCGCCTTCGCCAAGACATCACGTAGATCTTGCTTCCACTTTGGATCAACGGGGATGTGGCCGAACAGCCCCTGCAATGGATCATCCTCGTCTGGATGCATTGTGGCCAATCCTTCGGTTCTGATTCGGACCTCGCCTTCCCGCAGGTCTCCCAATCCGTCTTCCTCGCCTATACCCCTGTAAACGACGGCCCTGCTAAGGCGCAATCCGCCGGTGGCGGTCGGCGTGTACTGGTTCTCCCAGCCGCGAATCAATCTCATGTGAGGCTACGCAGAATGGCTATTGGCGGTTGCCGCGTCTGGCTCGGTCATTGGGGTTGTGGACTTCGGCCCGTTCTTGGAGCGGAATAGAGCGATACGGTTGGTCGTCTTCCTTGGGCCCTAGATTGGCTGCCTTGGACGCGTCAGAGTCGTGATTCAGGAGAACTCGACTATGCCGAGACAGTGGTGGCGAGTAAAGGGAGGCCTTCCGTGTCGTCCGACTCATCGCGCGGGGCGTCATCGTCGCCGACGGCCTCGACCCACAGGCCGAGAAGCGCCGCGCGAACATACCGACCTTCTGCGCCGCGGCCTTGCTCCTGACCACGTGCGCGAGCGCCGCCTCCATGACCGCATGCGGGATGTGCGTCCGCTCCGCCGCGTAGTCACGGAAGCTCGATCGGAATCCGTGCGCGACCGCATCGAACCCGCCCGGCCTACCTATTCGATGGTTCTCTTGGCGGATACATGCGGCCCACGATCCACAGTGGCCAGCCCGCATAGACCGTAAATGCCACGTAGGGGGGTGCGCCGTCGTCCAGCGGTTCGTCGTCGGTGAATGGGAGCACCTCGGGCACGTCGCAGCCGATCTTGTGCAGCACCGATGCGAGCTCGTGCGGTGCGCGAATGAACGGGAACCAGAAGTTGACGCAGCAACTCTGGGAGCAACACAGATGGTTGCTCGGTGCGCCGTCGATTCCGTCGTGCCAGCGGATTCCGCGTCCTGCGAAGTAGCGCAAAGCGTCTTCTCGAATCGACTCGTGGAGGTTCTCGTGCGAGTGGTGCTCGTGCAGGCAGAACGGACGACGTCGGCCGCGGTAGAGGCCTGGCTCGCAAGCTGCGTCGGTGAAGAGGTCTTTCTTGAGGGGTTCCAGCCGCCTCTTCTCGCTGTCACGGAAGCCCATTGCGAACGCCCTCCATCAGTCCGAGGACGAGTGTTGCACATCGTCCCAAGGCCCTTGCTCCATGTCGCCGTGCACGGAATCCGACCGCGGCATCAGCTTGATGTGGATCGGGTACGGGTGCCCCAACGCCGCATCGGCACACTCGGCAGGTGGGCCAGCCAGTACAACGATCAGTTGGCGGACCAACGCAGACCCCTGCGGACGATGACCCAAGGTGTTGAACCGCATGCGTACCTTCGTTTCGGCCCTTGGTCGATGGCGACCGGAGCCACGCTGAGGGCCGCTGTATGTATCCCGGAGACAAGCACGCCCGAGAGAAAGCGTCTCTCCCAAGGGAGGGTGGCTAGGGAAGTGTTGGCGTCGATCCATGACGCGACCATGAGAGAGTCCTAGCCTGAGCGTTCCTTCTCGGGAAGTTGGGTCTCCCAAGCCTTGCCCCACTCGTACGGCCCCGCACACTTGTCGAAAACCGCGTGCCTTTGGACGTGGTCCATTAGTCGGAAGTAGAAGCGGCCACCGCCCACGACCAGCGTCCTCCAGAATGGAATCGCGACCATCAGGAACTCAAGCCTTGAACGCATCAGCTTGTCGCTGCCCGGATGCGACTTCGTCACGACGCCGAACCAGAATTCGCCGGTCGTGTCGAGCCTACCAATCCACCCCACCCTGACCGGACGACCACCGGCTTCGCCGTTCTCGCGTCCCGAACGAAAATCTATTAGGGCGGGGATCGGGGCACCTTGTAGCACCACCGTCTTGACTATCCGCCAGCAGAACAACGCCGCAACAAGCGGATGGAAAACCCACGCCAGCCAAGAGCATCGGATGGCGTCGTAAGCGCTATTGACTCCGTGTAACTCGGCTATCGCCTTTGGCACCAAGGACGCGATGTTCCAGTAGAGGATCAGGGACACACACGACACGGCCAAGAACAAGACTCCAAGCCACACATACCTTGCTTTGTCAGACACGGTCCGATCTCCAATCGTCAAAACGACCGACCTTACATCGCAACGAGATGGATCACCTAGCCCACCCCACCGGTCCTAGGTCGGTTCGCCCGTCTCGGCACAGGGGTCCCCCATCGTCCCCGTAGGTGCGAGCCCCGGACTTCCCCGCTACGCGCCGCCGTGAGAGTGCCACAAGCCTCAACGCGAGCTTGGTTGATGCTCTTCTCTACTCCCTGCCTCCACGGCCCTCAGGAGCGCTCCTGGGCGGCTGTGCGCGATGCTCTTGTGATGGCCGTTCGAGCCCTTGCACTTCGGCAGCAATGGCTTCACGGACTCAGCCGGGCTGACGGTCAGCAAACCCTTGGCGACTGCGTAGGCGAATACCGTCCTGATCCGGGACAGCATCTTGTGTCCCACGCTCCGGGCTCCCTCCAATGCGGTAGCAGGGATTGCTTCAAATCATCGACTGTCACCCTGTTGATCCGCACGCCATTGAAGGTGACGCAGCCCAAGGTCGTGGTCCAGTTCCTGAGGGCTTTGGCCCGTAGGTCGCCGCGGATCGCCATGTACGCGTCCACGATCACCCCGAAGGTGGGGGCGGGGTTGTCGTGCAGGCTCGAAACCATCCCGTCCCGGACTGCCGCTGAGAGCGCTGCGAAGTCTCTCCGAAGCTCGGTCAGTTCGTCGGGCTTGGCTTCCAGTGCTGCAGTGATTGGTCGTCTGGCTTTCTTCGCGCGACAAGGCGCACAAACCCCAGATTCCTGCCGGCGTCGGCGCGCAGTAGCTCCGCGTCACCCTCTTCGCCTCGCCACTCCGTGCACAGCAAGTCGGCGGTTAGCCAGTGTTTCCAGCCGTCGGGCATCAGCTCCGCCGATTCCACGCTCACCAAGCCGCTCCGTTCCCAATGTCGACGCCACCAGCCTGGACTGTGGAAGCTTGAGAAGCCCCAGTTCCAGTGTGGTCTAAGGTGTTCGGGCGGATCTGCAGACGACCATTCCTGAACCAGACCCGGAACGACGATGCCGATTTGCCCTTCCGGTTTAACAAGCCGGGCGAGGTGATTGCCGAGATACAGGTCATCGGTTCCGAAGTAGTGGTATGCGTCCATGCTCACGATGACATCGAAGAACGCCTCGGCGAAGGGCAGGCTGTGGGCTTCCGCATGGATGGGAAATACCCCATCTTCAAGACCGGCTTCTTTGACTCGCTCCCAGTTTTCGCTCGCCGGAACCCAGAGGTCAGTCGCCCATACCTGCACATCGAACTCCTTGGCCAGGAAAATGGAACTGATGGCCTTACCGCAGCCGAGGTCGAGGACACGCATCCCGGGCTTGAGGTCCATCGCCTGGCTCAAGTACTCGGTCAGCCACAGGACGTTGGGTCCCATCATGTTGTCGAGGGTCCAAGCAACGTCGTATTTCGCCGACCTGGGGAACTCGTCGAGCTTGAAAGCCCTTGTCAGCTCTTCCTTGGTGCGAGTCATTGTTCACTTCCTTTCACCGTCGCTTGATGTCTCGATCCCGGCCCGCCGCCTTCGCTTCCCCGATTGGTTCATGGAGGGTCGGCGCGCCCGGTCGGGCGACCACAAGGGTCGCCCCTACAGGTTTCGTCAAGCTATTCAGCGGGTTGTGGATCTGTTCGGTGGACGTCCGATCAGTTCTTTGGCTCCGGTGCAGTCACGCCTACCACCGTCAAAAACGTCCGCCTTCGTGAGAATGTTCCCGCAATCCTCAACGACCGCGTTGGCCAAATCACGCGCAAATGCCTTCTCGATCTCGTAGTCGGCGTCCCGTCGTGAAGGCGGCACCGATCTAGCATTCCGGCCAATTCCCGAAGCGGTCGGGCGTTACCCATCTGGCCGAGCGCATCAACCACTCCTGCGTGCGCGGAACCAACTTGGTCCAGCGCCAAGCCTTCGTCATGCGCCAAACGCCTGCACCGATGGTAAGCGGCGTAGTACGCCCGGCTCGCGGCGTTGCGCCAATCCACTTCGCCACCGCCTCGCAGCAGCACCCAAGCGGCTGTCAAGATCTCCTTAGGCGTTACGGGCATCCGCTACGCCCACGAACCCTACGAGAAACGCCCGACCCGGGTCCGCGTCCAAGTCCTCGCGGTCGACGATCTCGCTCGTTAGCGCCCAATTTAGGTTCGATGCAACCTTCGGCGAACAACGCACATAACGGTCGTACAGGAAGGCACCGGCACGGTCGCGCCGAAGCTCCAAGCCCACCGTGCTCGCTTCTGCTTCCCGCTGAACCTTCGTCATCAACTCGATCACGGCAGCCGCGCCTGCTTCGGTCATGGTCCCGGACTGCGCTGCTGCGGAAAGCTGCCGCACTTCGTCGCGCCACCGGTAGGCACCCTCTGCGTTCAGGGGTTCTCGCCGACGGCACAGCTTTTCTGCTTCCAAAAACCGCCCCGATTCCAACGCCGCATCTGCCGCGCGATCCGTCAACGCGGCATCGTCCGGATGGTGCTCCAGCCCCTTGAGGGCGACCGCCAGGGCATCCGAATGCTCGTCCACTGCCGCCAAGGACATCGAAAAGTTGAACCAGGTCACCGCGCTACGATCCAGACCAAGCGCAATCTCGTAGTGTTTCCGCACCAGTGCCGCATCGCCCCGGATAGCGGCCACAATGCCGAGCACCATGTGAGCCCCGACCGCGTTCGAGGCCATCAGGCGCCGCGCTTCCGCCGCAATCCGCTGCAGCGCTACCTCATCCAACTCTGCCGACCGCGCGATTGCTGCCGCCTGATCGACCAACTCGCTGCCCTTCTGGGCTGGCACGGGTTCATGCGCCATGCCCGACATCCGTCAAGTGCCTGTGACGCGGCGAGCCTAACATACCGTGACCGCCTCCTTGGGATCCGCCAGTCGTGAATGGGTAGACGTCACCGACCGGCGGACCTGACGTGGACCGGCTCTTACACGCTAAGCGGTTCCGAGAGACGAGCGTCTCGACCGTTCCCGGCCACAAACCACGCAGAAGCTACTCCACCATGGATCCATGGCGAAGATGCCCTTGAACGTCGGGTCCGGCTGTAACCGGGTGCTACGTCGACCCGATACCATGTCGAGGTCCGCCCTCACATCGCCCGGGCGACGTCGACGCGGCGACCGCGTTGCGCGACCTAGCGCGACCGGGCAGCCGCTTGGAGAGGTTGAAGGGAGATCGCAGAGGGCAATGGAGCATACGCATCAACGACCAGTGGCGAATCTGCTTCGAGTGGCGGGACACAAGCCCCGGCCCGACGAGAGTGCAGATCGTCGACTACCACTGATAAAGGAAACAGGACATGACGCGCGAACCGATACATCCGGGAGAGACGCTGCGGGA
>JAPPGK010000084.1:16743-31376 GCA_028821405.1 Gammaproteobacteria bacterium
AAAGGAAACAGGACATGACGCGCGAACCGATACATCCGGGAGAGACGCTGCGGGATGACCTTGAAGCGCTCGGCATGAGCGCGGCGGAGCTGGCGCGGCGGATCGAAGTGCCGGCGAACCGGATCACGCAGATCCTGAACGGCCAGCGTGCCGTTACGGGAGACACTGCGCTGCGTCTGGGACGGTTCTTCGGAACATCGGGGAGTTCTGGCTCAACCTGCAGAAGCTCTACGAGTTGAGGCGCGCGGAACGCGATCACGGCAACGAGATCGGACTTCTGCCATCACTCGCAAGCCTCAAGGATCCCCATCCACAAGGAGTGCCTTCTCCAGGAAACTGACGATCTGTTCGGCCGGCTCGACGACGGAGAGCCTGATCGTCGAATGAATCGTGGAACATCGCCGCTTCCATCTTCATCCTGCCCTTTACCCAACCCTGAACCGCAGATTCCGTACGCTGGTGGCGGCTCGCCGGCGTGCCACCGCATGGCGAGGCGTGTTCAGAGTCCACGTGCAACGTTCTGACGCAATCAACCGTGGGGCGAACTGTCGCGAAGACGCGCGATCAGTTCTTCGCCCGCAGCGCAGTCGATGATCAAATCACCGACAGCGGCGAGTCCTTCGGAATCGGCGATGTCGGCCAGCAGGTCCGCAAGCCGCTCCGCCGTGCGGGGATCGAACTTGCGTGCGGCTTGGCGACGCAGCAGGTCTCGCTCGGCGGCAAGGCCCTGCTCGATGCCTTGTTCGATGCCTCGTTCGATGCCTTGCTCGATGCCCTCGGCACGGTACTTTTGCTGATAGGCCCGACCCCGCGCCGCGAGGTAGTCCTCCAGTTCGCCGGATTCGTGCAGCCTGTCCACTACCGCCATGTCGTCAGCCCCCAAATTGAAGTTCATTAGCTGCGCCGTTCGCTGTGCCCACAACAGCACGATCTCCAAGAGCGGCCTTAGGTCCGGATCACCGAGCAGCTTCCGCAACTTCGCCGCGTCCACCGGCAGGCTTTCAATGGTCGGGTTGCAGATTCCGGCCAGCAACGCTGCAGCATTGTCGCGCGGAAGATCGTTGACCGCTACCCGCAGCGTGTTAAGGGTGAGGTAGCCGTCGCCGGTGATTAGCTCGCTCGTCCGCGATGTCAGGTCTGGCTCGGCTTGCAGGGGCGCAGACGGGGTGACCAGATCGATCACGCGTCGCGCCGCAGTCCAACGCGTCTTGCCCGTGTAGATCACGATGGGCAGCACCGGCGCGAGACGATCCCGGGTGCCGAATCGTGTGCCGCGCCACAGCTCCATGTGATGGTTGTCCACGTAGTTGCGCACGCGAAGCGCCATGAGATGGTCCACCGTGCCCTGCACTTCGATCATCAGGATCAGGTGCAGCCAGCCGGACTCGGACTCGCCTGCCGGACGGTCCCGGAAGGGCACCCGCCAGACGATGTCGTTGGCGTAGGAGCGTTTTCGAGCGGACGGACCCGACGTCGACTGTTCCTGCACGCGAAGCAGTTTCGAGAAGTCGAGCGCCTCGACCAGTTCTCGTCCGCCAGGCAAACCGGCCACGAACCACCGCAGAAGTTCCTCCACCATGAACCCATAGGCGAAGATGTCCTTGAACGTCGGGTCCTGTCTCATGGCATGCAAGGTTAAGGATCACGAGCAAGGCCGACTGCCGGATGTCGGCTACAAAGGCTGTGAGAAATGCGCCCGCCGACGGGTAAGACATTTGCCATACCTATTGCGTGATCCGCCAGGAAGTGAATAGTCGGGGCCACGTTGTCGTGGTTGGGCTGGGCTGTGTCGACGCCTATTGGCAGCTGTGATCGCTTGCGGGCCGGGCACGACCTCATCGATCCCGCAGCCACGGACAACCGGTCCTTGACACAAACGACGAGGCTTGTCTAACTCATTTTGTTTGTATTACCAAGTTAAACAATCTCATGGAATTGAACATGGTTTCAGAAGTCAAAGTCGCAGACGAAGTCTGGCTCGCCGCCGCATCCCTCCACCGCCGGCATCCGGATCGAACGGACTTCGGCATCGACGAGATCATGGCCGAGGCCACGTCGGCCGATCTGACGGGCAAGCCCTTGCGGCCCGGCGTCAAGGTTCACGTCTACCAGCACTGCGTCGCCAACAAGCCGCCGAATCCGGGTCGGTACCGCATGCTCGTCGAGACCGCGCCTCGCCGGCGGCGACTGTTTCGACCCGGTGACCCCTGCCACCGGGAGCGCTCGAACGGCAAGGACGTGCCCGTACGCGACTCGGTCCCGGTGCAACACCGCGATCTCATCGACTGGTATCACCGGGAATACTTGGATTCCAACGGCCAAGCGGACGATCCCGTCTTGGCTCTACGCGGGCTCGGCAAGGAGATCTGGGCCGGCGAAGCCGCCGATGCCTACGTTCGCCGACAGCGGGCCGATTGGCAATGAGCCGGATATTCTGGGACACGAACCTGTTCGTGTACCTGCTCGAGGACAAGGGAGTACTGACCGACCAGGTCGTGGCGCTGCGCGAGCGCATGGTCGAACGCAGCGACGAACTGCTGACGTCAACGCTGACGCTGAGCGAGATTCTCGTCAGACCTGTTGAGGTGGGTGACGAAACCCTGGCCCGGCACTACGAACAGTCGATCACCGCCGCCGCGACCTTGTTGCCGTTCGATCGCGCCGCCGCGGCGGCGTTCGCGGAGATTCGCCGCGACCGGTCGATCGCGCCGCCTGACGCGATTCAGCTCGCGTGTGCATCGGTGGCCGGGGTCGACATGTTCATCACGAACGACCGCCGCCTTAGCCGCCAGGTCGTGCCCGGCATCCACTTCATCCAATCGTTCGCGAATGCGGCGCTTTGAGTAGGGAGAACACATCGCACCTTTCGTTCGTGACCAACGCGTTCATCGTTCCCGCCCGCTGCCGTCAGAGTTCCCAGGCGGCGGTACGGGACGACACGCGCGCTGGGGATATGTAGATGAGTGCTAACCTGGACTGCGCAAGACTCGGCGTGGCGAAGCGACGTCTTCGGACGAGCGGTCGCGGCAAGCATGTTGGCGGATTCAGCTACTACCATGTCGACCTGGTCGCGCAGGTGCCGGCGGTCTGGGCGTTCCTCCAGAAGACGCGGGGACGGTTCAAGCCGCCCAGCGATTTCAACGTGGTCAGGCTCTCGTATTCGCGGCTCAGCTTCCTGCTCTACGAGTGCTTTTCGGTGCCGTTTCCAGCACTTCGGACGTCGCTCTTCTGCGACCTCGCCAACGGTGCGAGCCGCTTCACCGACTATTCCCCACGCCGCAATCCGCCCATCCTGCACCGCAAGGAACTGCTCCTCCCGGCCGACCATCCATTGGTGCCGGAGGCGGCCCGGTTGACACGACGCCTCGAGGGTGTGGGGGCGTTCCGAGGCGTGAAGACGATCGGCACCCGGGAGGGTTGGCGGTCGAGGCTGGAGGCGTTGGGCTTGACCCTCGAGGAGGTCGAGAGTTGGTGTCCGGGCGAAAGTCGCTAGGCGCGAGCGTTCGAATCTGCGGCACCGGCGACTCGGGCGCTCCCGGCAATGTCTCGCCGATCTGTTCCTCCAGCTCGCTCAACTCGTGAAGCCGGTTCGCTTTGGCGATGTCAACCATCCAGCGTACGACCCGCCGGCGATCAGGGGCTAGCCGTGATATGAGTATTTTGTGAAGTGAGTTGATCCCCTGCGGAGTAGTCAATGATCAATTCACCGACCCACCGTTGGGTTTAAGATGTAGTCGTTCGGGAGGTGTTCAGCAGATGGCAGAGCTTCTAAACGACGTCGAGATACAAGGGCTCTATGCCGGCGCATACCAAGACCGGTAAGGAGGTCGAGCGTATACGCGACTCGCAGGCCAACCTCACAGACCGAATCCGTCAAGTGGTTCGTGAGGAGTTGTCCGCAATGCAGGATCGTTGGCTAGTCGTGACCGGCGGGTTCCTGTTTACACTCGTGGGAATCGCGATCACCGTATCCACATCTTCGGTTGCCAAGAATGTGCTAACGCAATGCGGCACGATCATAGGCCCAGCGCTGGTGGTCGTGGCGCTGGTCGTGGTTTGGCGGGCTCTTCGGCGGCGACAGGGACCTACAGACTAAACACGACCAGTTCAACCCAACGCCACACGGGTATGACCTCCACCATCGAGCGACGACGGACCGCGCTACGTCGCTCGGCGCTGTCTTCCCCGATGCAGCACCTGCTTCGGTTCGGTTTCCTGGACGGCAGCCGGTCGCTCTTCGACTACGGCTGCGGTCGGGGAGACGACCTGCGCCTGCTCGCCGAGATGAAGGTGCCCGCGACCGGCTGGGATCCGGTCTTCCGCCCGGATGTCGAACGACGGCCGGCAGACATCGTCAACCTCGGTTTCGTGTTGAACGTGATCGAGGATGCCGGCGAGAGAACCGAAACGCTCAAGGCGGCGTTCGCGCTGGCGCACAAGGTTCTGATCGTCAGCGTCATGCTGGGCTACCAGGGCAAGCGGGAGCAGTTCGCCGCCTTTGAGGACGGGGTCAGGACGCAACGCAACACGTTTCAGAAGTACTACGTGCAGGACGAGTTCCGCGCCTACGTGGAGAAGACGCTCGGGTCGAACGCGATTCCCATCGCGGCGGGCATCTGCCTCGTGTTCAAGGACGCCGTGGAAGAGCAGCTGTTCCTGCTCGCCCGGCAGCAGGTCAGGCGGGAGTGGCGGCTTCTGAGGCGCGAACCCGGCAGTGAGGCCGTCGCGTCGTTGATCGAGGACCACAAGGAACAGATCGACGCCTACTGGCTGCGAGCGCTCGAACTCGGCCGTCCCGCAGCGCCCGAGGAGTGTCCAGAGGCGCAGTCGCTGATACGGCTCGTCGGTTCCTGGCGGCGGGTGCACGAGTGGGTGGGCCGGTTCTTCAATCCGGAGGAGTTCGAGGCGGCGGCGATCGGCCGGCAGGAGGATCTGCTCGTCTACTTCGCGCTCGGTCATTTCGGCCGACGGCGAACGTACACCGAGTTGCCCGACCGGCTGCAACGGGATGTGCAGTTCTTCTTCGGCAGCATCACCAAGGCGCGGAACGCCGGCAAACGGGCGCTGTTCGCGACGGGCGATAGTGCCCGGCTGGAGGAAGCGGCGGCGTTCTGCCACGACGAACTCGGCATCGGCGTTCTGAACGACGACCACGACCTGACGTTGCACCAGTCGGTCCTGGGCGAGTGCCTGCCGCTCATCCGGATCTACGTGGGATGCGCCTTGCAGCTTTTCGGGGACGCCGGGTCGGTCGACCTGATCAAGGTGCATCTGCAATCCGGGAAGGTGACGTTCCTGGTGTACGACGACTTCGAGGGGGCTTCCACACCCAAGCTGATCGAGCGGATCAAGGTCGACCTACCCCGGCTGCGGGTTGACTTCTTCGACTATGTGGGGGAGTACGAGCCACAGCCGTTGAGCGAAGACCGGGAAGGGTTCTACCAGCGGTGATTTGTTTGCCTGGCCCAACGCGTTTTCGCTTTGGATTCGCGCAAGAATGGCTGCGGGCGCCTCAATCTAGAGCAAGCGCGGAATCCCGACACGAATCCCGTCGCTCTGTCGGAATTTGTTATTGGTTTGATCGATTCGGGGAGAATCCCGACATATTCTCTCCAACTATGTCGGGATTCAAGCTCTATGATTGACGAATCGACAGAATCCCGACGCAATCCGCTCCCCTCGCGATTCCCCTCCAGTCAGGATTGTGGAGGCAGTGGCCGTGGCTGACACAGCCAATCTCAATGCACGTGAACTGATGGAACGGGCCGTCCAAGTTATGCGACGCTCGGTTGCCGAACCCCGTGCCGACGCCAAGTCGGATCCCGTGGTGGGTGCCGTGCTTTGGGAGTCTGACGGCGACGTGGAGACCGCCTATCGGGGCGAGTTCCGCGACGGCGACCACGCAGAGTACACCCTGCTGGAACGCAAGAAACAGACTGCGAAGCTGGACAACGCGGTCTTGTTCGTCACCTTGGAGCCGTGCGCCCCCGGCGCTCGTCAGTATCCCAAGCTGAGTTGTGCGGAGCGGATTGTCCTTGCGCGCATCAAGGAGGTCTGGGTGGGCATCGAGGATCCGGACCCGACCGTGGACCGCAGGGGCATTCGGTACCTGCAGGAGAACGGCGTCGCGGTACATATGTTCGACCTGGACCTACAACGCGAGATCAGGGAGGCGAATAAGCCGTTTCTCGCGCAGGCACTGGCGCGGGCGGAGGCCGAGGAAGAAGGGGCGCCGGCCGAAACCCCGTCTCTCTCCAATCTGGAACGCGCAATTGCGTCGGTCGATCTCCGGGATTTTTCTTCAGAGGCGTTGGATCAATACCGGAAGGCGGCCAACATCGACGACCCACCGGGGTCCGCAGCCTTCCGTCGCCGTTTGTTGCATCTCGGACTACTCGAAGAGAGTGCCGACGGGCGGGCGGTGCCCACGGGATTCGGATTGCTTCTGTTCGGTCGAGAGCCTCGGCCGGCCCTGCCCCAGGCCGGTCTGCTTGGGACCATCCAACTTGAGGACGGGCGGGAAGAGGTTCGCGATTTCGATGGTCCTCAAGTGTTCGCGCCGGAACAGGCGATGCAATGGCTCCGGGACAGATTGCCCAACCCCATCGACCGTTCGGACGCTCGACGCCTGGAGGTCAACAAGAAGCTCTGGGAGATGGTCAGGGAAGCGGTGGTCAACGCGCTCATACACCGCGACTATTCCATCAAGGGCGCCAAGTGCCAATTGATTGCCACCAAAGACACCATCAACGTCATGAGCCCAGGCGAACCCGTCGAGCCCATCACGTTGGAACAGATGCGTGCGTTGAACGCGCCGATGTTGAGTCGCAATCCCGTTCTCCACTACGTCTTCTCCCGCATGGAACTGGCGGAAGAGCGGGGATTGGGGCTCAAGTCCCTGCGCGACGGTGCGGAATCCGCCGGGCTGCCTCGGCCGCGATACAAGTGGGTGCCGCCGTACCTGTCGCTGACGATCTACCGGAACGCCGCAGCATTGGCTTCGGAATTGGCGGGTTCCTCAGCGTCGGAGCGTCTCACCGGAGATAGCAAAACCGTGTGGGAGGTCGCCTCCACGCGGGACGAGATCACGACGCGCGAACTGATCGAGCGGACGGGCTACGACGAGCGGAAGATTCAACGCATCCTGGCAGGTTTGCGCGACGACGGTCTCCTGCAGCGCACAGGGAACGGGCGCGCAACGCGCTACGAGGTCTGCCAGACGGAGAGTCGTTCCCGCCCCCGATCCGACTGAACCTGCCGCAAATGGACATCAAGCATGTCGCATCCGCTCGAAATCGATGAACTGGCGTGCGGCGCCGGCGTCGTCGGCATGACCCTGTGTCCGGGCAAGCGGGTGCCGAGCTACTACGGCGGACATTGGGAACGGAATCTGGCGGCCGACATGCGCCTCGTTGCGGATTGGGGTGCCACGGCCGTCGTGACGCTCATGGAGGGCTTCGAACTTGACCAGCTTGGCGTGGGGAACCTCGGGAACGTCGTGGAGGCGGTCGAGCTCGACTGGCACCATCTTCCGATCCCGGACATGCAGGTTCCGGACGAGCGCTTCGAACGGGGCTGGACCTATACCGGCCACGTATTGCGCAGCAAGCTCGCATCGGGCGAGCGGGTGCTGCTGCACTGCCGCGGCGGTCTGGGTCGAACCGGGACGATCGCCGCGCGCTTGGCCATCGAACTCGGCGCGGCACCGGACGCTGCGTTGCGTGCGGTGCGCGTGGCCCGCCCGGGAACGGTCGAAACGCCGTTGCAGGAGGCCTACGTCCGAGCGTGCAGGCCAAGCCGGGCCGACGACGCCCACGCCGAGCGCGTCCTGGGCTGCCTGCTCGGCGGCGCCGTCGGCGATGCGCTGGGCTACGCGGTCGAGTTCAAGACCCGCCGGGAAATCCAAGAACGCTACGGCAGCGAGGGTATCCGCCATCCCGAGTTCACCCGCGCCGGCGAGGCGGAGGTCAGCGACGACACCCAGATGACGCTGTTCACGGCAGACGGACTGTTGCAGATCCTGGAGCTTGCCGGCCACGTCGATCAAGGCGGGATGCTCGATGCGGTTCGCGATGCGACGTTGGCCTGGTACGGGTTGCAAGCGGGCGGAAATCTGCCCAACGACATGCGGCATGGACTGGGCAAGTACGCCACCGTCCTCGCCAAGTCCCAAGCGCCAGGTACGACATGCATGGGCGCCTGTGCCGCAGGCGCGACGGGTACGCCGGAGGACCCGATCAACGACTCGAAGGGATGTGGCGGCGTCATGCGTGTCGCGCCGGTCGGTCTGATTGGCGAACTGACCCCGACGCAAGCGTTCGATCTCGCCGCCCGCTGCGCGGCGCAGACGCACGGCCATCCATCCGGGTATCTGAGCGCTGGTGTCCTCGCCGCGATCGTCAGCGGTCTTTGCGGCGGACAGGACCTCGACGCTGCCCTCGCCGATGCGGTGGGCCTTGCAGAGCGCTGGTCCGGGTGCGACGAGACGGTTGCGGCCGTCCGCCATGCCGAGGTGCTGGCGGCATCGCACGGGGGCGACCACCACGAAGCCGTCGTTCAACTCGGCGAAGGTTGGGTTGCCGAGGAAGCGCTGGCCATCGGGTTGTATTCGGCCATGGTTGCCGCGGATTTCCGCGAAGCCGTCCGCATGGCCAGCAACCACGGGGGCGACAGCGACTCCACGGCGTCGATCACGGGGCAGATCCTTGGTGCCTGGAAGGGGCTGGAGGGCATTCCGAACGCGTGGATTCGACGCCTCGACGCGCTCGATGCGCTACTCGATGTCGCTGGGCGGCTGATTCGGCCTTGGCGTCGGAATGGCCCTAAGGAGTGACCGTAGTACCCCGGTGCCGCCCGACGCTTCGCTCCGCTGTGCGTCGGGTCGCCTTCCCGAGCGCCTTGACATGGTCCGGGACGCGACCTAGCGTTGCACCAAAAGTGATACTGGAAGTGGTTCCCATGGAACGACCGAGGAGACTCTCGGTGGTGTTCGTCCGATCGCTGAAGGTACCGGGGCGTTACGGCGACGGACGCGGCGGACACGGGCTTTCCCTGCTTGTGAAGCGGACACGGGCGGGTCGCATCTCGAAATCCTGGTCGCAAAGGGTCCGCTTGAACGGCAAACCGACCAATATCGGGCTCGGCACCTTTCCCATCGTTACGCTCGCCGAAGCACGAGCCGCCGCGCTCGCGAACCGCCGGGCGCTCGCGCAGGGAATCGACCCCCGCACCAAGCGCTTCCCTGCGGCGGCCCCCACCGGTCTGACCGAGCGGGCGAGGCGTCTCGGGCTGGCCAACGGTCACGACCTGCTGGACGAGCGGCGCCGCCACATCCACATGGCCATCGCCGACAGGATCGACGCGAACCCCCGGCTGCTCGGCAACGCAACAGCGAATCTCAAGCGTTGGCAGAGGCAGCGGGGATACATGGAACGGGGGTATATCGAATGGGGGGCGATCCTCGAGCGACCCTGGCACGAGATCGCCGCGGTCCTGCGGTCCAAATCGGAGCACGCGATTCGGCTGCGGCAGTGCAGCCCCTTCGCGGGCGTTCTTCCCGAGCGCGAACGGCTGCGCATCTATGAAACGCTCGGAACTTGAACACGTCATTCGGGCCGCGGCCGCCATCCTCGACGTTGAAGATATCGTCGTCGTGGGGAGCCAGTCCGTACTGGGCAGGTACCCCGACGCGCCTGCCGAACTGCTCGAATCCTGCGAAGCAGACATCTATCCCAGGGGCGAACCGTCCCGATCCGCGATCATTGACGCGGTCATCGGCGAGGAGTCGAGGTTCCACGAGACATTCGGCTACTACGTCGATGGGGTCGATGAGAAGACGTCGGTACTGCCGCCCGGGTGGGAGCAGCGTCTCGTCAGGGTGGTCAACGAGAATACGCGCGGTGCCGTCGGCTGGTGTTTGGACCCCGAAGACCTAGCCCTCGCCAAGCACATCGCCGGTCGCGACAAGGACAATCGGTTCACCCAGGCGTTGGTCCGCCACCGAATGGTGGACCGCGACACGCTGCTTGAACGGCTCGACTCAATGGAGCTGCCTGCCGAAAAACGGGCGGTGATCACCGGGCGGATAGCCGCACAGTTCGCGGCTGCGCGGGAGTAACCCGACGTCATTGACCTATAATCCCGGCGACCCGGCAACAAGAGAACGGCTGATGTCCGAAGCAGCCATCGCACTCCAAGAGAACGCCGTCCGCGCCACGTTGGCCTACGCCACCGACGAGGGCGACAAGTACTACTACGAAGTCGCCGCGCCCGAAGCGGCGGGACGGAACATCGGGAGCGGGACGGCCAAGCACGAGATGGCGATCTTCGATGCGCGGGCGTGGCCGGAGCGGCTGACGCTCGACGTGCATGGGTTCGAGCTCATGAACGGCCCGTTGCCGATGATCGACTTTCTCGACGACGATTGCGTCAAGCGCCTGTACTACCCGGCCATGGAAAAACTCGCGAGGCTTTGCACCGGGGCGGCGCGCATCCACATCTTCGATCACACGGTGCGGCACGGCGATCCGGATCTGCGCCGCAAGCTACGGATCAAACCGCCGGCGAGGGGTGTTCACAACGACTACACCCACTGGTCGGCGCGAAAGCGCATTCGGGATCTGCTTCCCGACGAGGCCGACGAGTTGCTCGCCCGACGCTTCGCGATCGTGCAGGCATGGCGGCCGATCGGACATCGGATCGAGTCCGATCCGATCACGATTGCCGATGCGCGCACCGTCGAGGAGTCAGACTTCGTACCGGTGCCCCGTACGGCCCCGGGTCGCGTCGGCGAGACCTGGCGGGCGCTTTATAACCCGGAGCACCGGTTCTTCTACTACCCGTACCTGGCCCCGGACGAGGCGATCTTCTTCAAGGTCTACGACTCGGCGACCGACGGTCGGGCGCGGTACACGTTGCACACGGCATTCGAATTGCCGGATCCGGACCCTCGGGCAGCACCACGCCATAGCGTCGAGATGCGCTTGTTCGCGTTCTACTAGGCCACTCGGTCCGCTGCGGCGGCCCACATCGTCTGGCTCTAGCGGGATGACGACGCGCGAACACGTCGAAGCGTTGTTCCGGCGGCTACTTCAGTCGGGTCGCCTGGAGGGCTTTCCGAGGAACCCCGATCATCTGCACATCGTCCTCGCCGTTGCCACCCGCGGTCTGGCCCGGCGTCGCCCGTATGCCGAATGGGAGGTAAACGAGGCCTTGGCCGACTGGCTCGACTCCGTGCGGGCGGCGATTGACCACGTGACCTTGCGGCGGCGCATGGTCGACTGCGGCTTCCTCAAACGTACGAGGAACGGATCGCGGTACTTCCTAAACTACGGGCGCGTGGTCGAGGTTCTCGGAGATCCGGCCATCGAAGTCGATGTCGGCGCCATTGGGAACGACGTCCGCAGCGAGCGGGACGCACGAAAGGAGGCTTACCAGGACCGCCGACTTGTACGCGAGAGCCCATCCTCTTCGGGGACGACCCTCGGGCAGACCCTGGCGAAACAGAAAGCCGACCGTTCAGGCGGTCCTCAGACCCGCATCGAGTCCTTCAAGTACGTCGGAGATGGACGGGCCCCGCAACGACTGTTTGACGGCCGCGTAGGCGACGCCGTCGAGTTCCACCATCGCGCGGGCTCGTTTCTGCGCTGTTTCCAAGATCGCATCGGCCCCAACCACTTCATCCAGGAAGCCCGCGTCCGTGGCCTCCGCCGGCGAGAACATCGTGGCCGCGATGGTGGCGCGACTGAGGTAGCGCTTGGAGAGCCGTTCCTTGGCGAGCATGAGTCCGAATGGCGGCAGGCTCATGCCGATGGCAGTCTCGTTCAGTTGAATGCGGAAGTCGCCGTCGGTGCCGAGGCGGTAGTCGCCCGTCAGTAGGCAGAACGCACCCAGGGCGACGGCGTGTCCGGTGGCGGCGATGACCAGCGGCTGCGGGTGGCCGTAGAGGCGCATCATCAGTCGGGCACCGCCAAGGGTCATGGCGCGCGAGGCTGCCGGGTCGTCGCCGCGAATGACCCTCAAGTCGAAGCCGCCGGAGAAAAGGCCCGGGCGACCGGCCAGCACGGCGGCCTTCGCTTCGGCCTCGGCGCGGTCGAGTTGCTCGTTCACCGCGGCGATCATGTTCGGGCCGAAGGCGTTTGCCTTGCCGTCGTTCATCACGATCACCGCGACGTGATCGATGAGTTCGTAGGTCGTGATTTCGGACATCGTCACCTCCCGGAAAGCGCGGAGTTTACAACGTGGGTCGCCGGGGCCGTGCGCGCGTTAACATGGCGGCACCGAAGGGGGAACGGGTGGGCATATGAAGCCGCGGGTCGACTGGGTGCTGTTCACGGCCAGCGCCGGGCTGATTATCGCCGTCTGCATTCCGATGGCGCTCGCACCCGAACGATCCTCCGCGGTTGTCGGCGCGATGTACAAGTGGATCGCCGGCGACATGGGCTTGGTCTACCAGTGGATGGTGGTCGTCTCGACGGTTGTGCTCGCCGTCGTGGCGCTGCGCAAGACGGGTAGTCGTCGTCTTGGGGGGGACGACGCGGCGAAGGAGTTCTCCAATCTGTCCTGGATGTCGATGCTGTTCTGCGCGGGCATCGGCGCCGGCATCATGTACTGGGCGACCATCGAGTGGGCGTACTATCTCGATCAGCCGCCGTTCGGCGCCGAGCCCGGCTCGGCGGAAGCGCAGGAGTGGGCCGCGACCTACGGCATCTTCCACTGGGGGTTGTCGGCGTGGTGCCTGTATTGCCTGCCGACGGTGGCGATCGCCTATCCGTACTATCAGCGCAAGATTCCCTACCTCCGGCTCTCCACGGCGCTCACGGGCCTGTTCGGCGACGACATCGCCAACCGGCCGCTGGGACGGATCGTCGACTTCATCTTCATCATCGCCCTGGTCGGCGGCACGGGAACGTCGCTTGGGCTCGCGACGCCGATGCTGGCCGCCTGCGTCGCCCAACTGTTCGGCATCGAGCAGACGGCCTTGCTGGAGTACGCGGTCGTGCTGCTGGCGGTGGCGCTCTTCGCTTACAGCGTGTTCCGCGGCCTCACCAAAGGCATCAAGGTCTTGAGCGACATCAACATGTCGGTCGCCGGTGCGTTCGCGCTCTTCGTGCTGTTCACGGGTCCCACGCTGTTCGCGTTGAAGCACGGCACCAACAGCCTAGGTCTGATGGTTCAGGACTTCATCCGTCTCAACACCTGGACCGACCCGGTGCTCAAGACCAACTTCGTCGAGGACTGGAGCATCTTCTACTGGGCGTGGTGGCTCGCCTACGGTCCGTACATGGGCATCTTCGTCACCCGGATCTCCCGCGGGCGGACCCTGCGGGAGCTGATCTTCGGGATGGTCGGCTTCGGCACGCTGGGTTGCGCGCTGTTCTACATCACGATCGGCAATACGGCGATGTGGATGGACCTGGAGGGCCTCGTGCCGGCGCGGGAACTCGTTGCCGCCGGGCAAGCGGAGCAGGCGATCGCGAGCGTCATGGCCGCGATCCCGTGGCAGCCGCTGCCGCTCATCGCCTTCATCCTGGTGACGTTCATTTTCGTGACGACGACCTACGACTCGGCGTCCTACGCGATTTCCGCCTCGGCGACGCGGCAGTTGCAGGCCGGGCAGAATCCCGCCCGTTGGCATCGGGTGTTCTGGGCATTCGCGCTGGCCGTGCTGCCGCTTGCGCTGATGTTCCTGGGCGGGCTGGACGCGATCAAGTCGTCGGTGCTGGTGGTGTCGCTGCCGTTGCTGGTGATCGGGGTAGCGATGATCGTGTCGTTGTTCCGAACGTTGCGGGAGTGAATCCGAACCGGGTGACGCGCCAGGCACGGTGACGTAGCGGACGGGTTTGTCCCGTCCCGGTGTCCGATAGGGTCGCCCTACGCTCGATAGAGGGGCGTGTCGGGGCTGGCGGGATTCACCGTCACCGTCCCGAGCTTGGGGTTGACCACCAGGTCCATGTCCTCCATAGGCACCGCGCCTAGGAGCACCTCGTTGCCCATCACCAAGGCACCGACGAAACAGGTCCGGTTTCCGAACCGAACTTGGATCGGGCCGACGTAGGGCACCGAGGCTCGCCTGCCGTCCGCGACCTCGACGTTGCGCATGGACTCGAGTACGACATCGAGCCGCCGGGCGACCTCGTCAGGAACGCAAAGCATCATCGAACCGGTGTCGGCCCGGGCGTCGACGACGATTGGCCGGAGTTCCGGCTGACGCGGGTTGCTGAGTTCGACCTTGGTGACCACGTAGCCCATCGTAGTGACTCGGTTGGACTAAGCGGACGACTCGGGCCTGACCCGGCCGGTGAAACCTTCGAACAGCCCCTCTAGCCGGGCCATCCGCTTGCGAAGATCGCCGACATCGTTCCGCAGGTCATGCATTTCGACGCGAACGGCGCGCAGCCCGGGCAGCATCAGTCCCGCCAAGGCCACCCCGACCGAAATCACGGCGATCAGTTCAGCGCTCATCGTGTTTCACTCCCAGGTCCACACGCCGCGGCACACCCGACATGGGGTTCCACGTACGCTCTGAACCCGAATCGTAACACCGACTGGTCGAGAGGAAGGTGCGACATTGACCATCCCCAGGGCAATCGCATTTGAGATTCACTTGACCTGCTGGGCGGCTCGGACCATGT
>JAPPGK010000022.1:0-14710 GCA_028821405.1 Gammaproteobacteria bacterium
GCTGGTCGATCCGGCGGAGGTGCCGGGATTCTCGACGAGGCGCGGGATCCGGGGAGCGAAGCGGACGAAGTAGGAACGGCAGGTTGTCGGCCGGCGAGGGCAGCGCCACCCCCGTCGGCCACGCGAACGACGCCCGACGCTGCCGAGCGGGGTGCCACGACAACCAGCGCACCGCGCGACAGTCCGCCAAGGATCGTGCCCGTGTGGTCCCTTGGGTCGAGACGAAACGCCCGACGGAGTTGGCCACGTTCGCCCACGTGCGCCGGTTCCCGAGGAGGTGAAGGCGGGGTGGGCGACAGGGTGGGCAACTCCGCACGGCGCGCCCGAGCGGGGTCGCCAAGTCAACCAGCGCACCGCGCGAGGGGTCGCCAAGGATCGTGCCGGTCGTCCGCCGGGTCGGGACGAAACGCCCGACGGAGTTGCCTGCGCATCGTCCACGGCACCGCTCCCCAGCAATACCAAAGGAGCGGTGGCCGACAAGGTGGTGGGCAACGCCGCAGAAAAGCGGCCAGGGGTGTTGAAACGCCTCGTCCACCACGCCTGGCCGCGGCACCGCGCTGCGCTTGCAGTCAAGGTGCGTCGGGGGTCGCCTTGGCCCATACTTGGCCCTATGCCCGTACATACACATACGCCCGATGAAGTGGGCAAGATGCGCACTGCCGGCCGGCTGGCGGCGAGCGTGCTGGAGATGATCGGCGAGCACGTCGTGCCCGGGGTGACCACGGAGGATCTCGACCGTATCTGCCACGACTTCATCGTTGACGAGCTGGACTGCGTTCCGGCACCCCTGAACTACACATTCGGCAGCGATCAGCCGCCGTTCCCGAAGTCCATCTGCACCTCGGTCAACCATGTCGTGTGCCACGGCATTCCGTCGCCCAGGAAGGTCCTGAGACGTGGCGATGTCATGAATCTCGACGTCACGATCATCAAGGACGGCTTCCACGGCGACACCAGCAAGATGTTCTTCGTCGGCAAGCCGAGCGTGCTTGCCAAGCGCTTGGTGGATGTCACCCAGGAATGCCTCTACGAGGGCATCCGGCAGATCCGCCCGGGCGCGTGCGTGGGCGACATTGGCTTTGCCATCCAGACTCATGCCCACGCAAACCGGTTCTCGGTGGTCCGGGAATTCGGCGGGCACGGGATCGGTCGCCGGTTCCACGACGAGCCGCAGATCCTGCACTACGGCCGGCGTGGAACCGGCGTCATGCTCAGGCCCGGAATGACCTTCACCATCGAGCCGATGATCAATGCCGGCAAACGGCACGTGAAGATTCTGCCCGACCAATGGACCGTCGTGACCAAGGATCACAAGCTGTCGGCCCAATGGGAGCACACCGTGCTGGTCACCGACGACGGCCCCGAGATCCTGACCCGACGCGCCGAGGAGGCGTTCTGAGCGCATTGTCCGCCGGTGACCACGGCACGCCGGAGGAAGCCGAGAAGCTCGCCGGGCAGCCGACCAGCGAGATACTCACACCGGATAGCCCGCTTGACACGGCGGAACTGCGCCGGCGCATCGCGCAGGCCGACCGAGCGCTCGCCGAGCGGTTCTGGGCGGGCGCCGACATCGAGGAGCTTGTGGCGGCGAGGGCGCGCTTCATCGATGCGTTCCTGGCCGAGATCTGGCAGCACTGGTTTGAACGAAACGACAACCTGGCGTTGCTCGCCGTGGGAGGCTACGGACGCGGCGAGTTGCATCCCCATTCCGACATCGACCTCCTCATCCTCGCCAAACGCCCCAATGCCGTGCGGGACGATATCGCGGCGTTCGTGCGGCTGCTGTGGGATTTGAAGCTCGACATCGGCCACAGCGTCCGGACGCTTGCCGACTGCAAACGCGAGGCAGCCCGGGATGTCGTGGTTTTCACGACGATGATGGAGCGCCGCCGCTTGGCCGGCTCGCATCTGCTTACCGAGAAGCTCGACAAGCTGCTGGCCCGCAAGTCCATGTGGCCGCGCAAGCGCTTCTTCCGGGCCAAGCAGGACGAACAGCGTGCGCGCCACAGCCAGTACGACCACGTCGACTACGACCTCGAACCCAACCTGAAGGGCGCGCCGGGCGGATTGCGCGACATCCAGACCATCCTGTGGATCACCCAGCATGAACACCGTTCGCAGGAACTCGACGAATTGGTGGACGCCGGGTTCCTGACCACGCTTGAGGCCCAGTGGTTGAACGAGGGGCGCCGGTTCCTATGGCGCGTCCGCTTCGGCCTGCACCTCATCGCCCAACGCAAGGAAGACCGGCTACTGTTCGACTACCAGCGGGACTTGGCAAGGCGGTTCGGCTACCACGACACGGACGCGCAGTTGGGCGTCGAACAGTTCATGCACGACTACTACCGCCAGGTGCTGCTGCTCCGGGAAGTCAACGACATCCTGCTGCAACACTTCGACGAGGCCATCCTGCGTGCCGGCGAGCGGCCCAAGATCGAGCACGTCAACGACCGCTTCCGAATCCACAACCACTACATCGAAGCCAATCACGACAATGTGTTCGAGGCTCGTCCCGCGTCGATCATGGAGATGTTCGTGATCATGGCCAACCGTCAGGACATCGCGGGCGTACGCGCATCCACGATCCGCTCGGTGCGCAACCACCTCGGCCTCATCAACGACGAGTTCCGCAACGACCCCGAGGTCACCGCATACTTCATGGACCTCCTGCGCGCCCCGTACACGCTCGTCAGCCAACTCACGCGCATGCGTCGCTACGGCGTGCTCGGTCGCTACATCCCGGAGTTCGGCCAGGTTGTCGGCCAGATGCAGCACGACCTGTTCCACATCTACACGGTGGATGCCCACACGATGATGGTCATCCGCCAAATGCGGCGCCTGTTCTACGAATCCGCGCACGAGAACTTCCCCTTGGCCGCACGCGTGGCGCGCCGGCTGCCGAAAATCGAACTGCTCTACATCGCCGGCCTTTTCCACGATATCGGCAAGGGACGCGGCGGCGACCACTCCGACTTGGGCGCCGCCGACGTCGTACGCTTCTGTCGGCGACACCGCTTGCCGGAGGAAGACACCGCATTGGTCGAGTGGCTGGTGCGGGCACATCTGTCGATGTCCGCCACCGCCCAGCGGCAGGACATTCAAGACCCCGACGTGGTGCGCGAGTTCGCGCGCCTGGTCGGCACCGAGACGCGGCTCGACTACCTCTACGCGTTGACCGTCGCCGACATCAACGCCACCAATCCCACCCTCTGGAACGGCTGGCGGGCAACCCTTTTGGGACAGCTCTACCACAACACCCGGCGCCAGCTACAGGAGGGGCTCGACGCCCTCGGCGAGCGCGCAGCCGCATGTCGCGAGGCGGCCATCGCGGAGCTTGCACGTCACGGCATCGACAGCGTTCGCGCCATGACGCTATGGGACCACCCGGAGGACGACTTCTTCGTACACCATACGCCAGCCCAAGTGGTCGCGATCACACGCGCCATCGACCGCCACGATGTCGATGCCGGGCCGCTCGTGACCGTGCTCGAGGTCGCCGACGAGGCGAGCGCCGAGGGGGCGACGGAAGTTTTTCTCTACGCCCGGGACCGCGACAGCCTGTTCGCTGACAGCGTCCGCGCCATCGACGCCGCCAACCTCTACGTCGCCGCGGCGCGGGTGGCGACCGGCGCGTCGGGAATCTGCTTCAACTCCTACATCGTGCTGGACGCCGATGGTGCACCCGTCGCCGCCGACAAACGTCCCGCGCTCGCGACATCGCTCACCCGCGCCGTGCAAGGCAACGGCGGCAACCAACCGCTCCGCCACGTGTCACGCCAGCGGAAGCTGTTCGTGATGCCGACCGAAGTCGATCTTGCCACGCAACCCGGCGCGCGAACGTCGACCCTGCGCGTTGTGGCTTCCGACCGGCCCGGGCTGCTCGCTACCCTCGGGGGGCTGTTCGACGAACTTGGCGTCAACGTCCGCGGCGCCCGCATCACGACCCTCGGGGAACGGGTGGAGGATGTGTTCGAGATCACCAACCGAAGCCAACATCCCATCACCCATCCCGGCTTGATCCACGCAATCACCGAGACAATCCGCTCAACCCTGGATGCCGCAATCGCCCGTGGCCACGCCGGCCGCGCAGGCGCCGCCGACTTCGCCACGACCCATGACGTCGGATAGCTCTCTCACCGACGACGTCTTGGCGCTTACCGAAGCGATGGTGGCGCGGCGCTCGGTCTCCCCCGACGACGCGGGGTGCCAGGAAATCCTCATCGACCGCCTGGAGAACGCCCGATTCGTGGTCGAGCGCATGCCGTTCGGCGTCGTCGACAACTTCTGGGCCGTTCATCCGGGTCCGTCTTGCGACACCCTCGTGGCCGAGCCGCGGTTGGTGTTCGCAGGGCACACCGACGTCGTCCCCAGCGGACCGCCAGACGGGTGGTCGTCACCGCCCTTCGAACCCAGCGTTCGGGACGGCTTCCTCTACGGACGCGGGACCGCGGACATGAAATCCAGCTTGGCGGCGATGGTCGTCGCGGCGGAACGATTCGTCGCCGAGAATCCCGACCATCGCGGTTGCCTGGGGTTCCTGATCACCAGCGACGAAGAAGCCGATGCCGTCGACGGCACGGTACGGGTCGTGCACGAACTGAGCCGGCGCGGGATCGGCATCGACCATTGCGTGGTCGGCGAACCCTCGTCCACGACCCGCCTCGGCGATGTCATCCGCATCGGCCGGCGAGGCTCCCTCGGCGGCAAGGCGACGGTGAACGGAATCCAAGGCCACGTCGCCTACCCGGACCAGGCGATGAACCCGATCCACGCCGCCGCGCTGGCCCTGGGCATGCTCGCCGGTACGACGTGGGATGACGGCGATGCGGACTTCCCGCCAACGAGCTTCCAGGTATCCAATGTCCATGCGGGGACCGGTGCCACCAACGTCATCCCCGGCGAACTCACCTGCTCGTTCAACTTCCGATTCAACCCCAGGCAAACGCCTGCCGGCTTGAAGGCCGCGGTGGTTCGAGCCTTTGAGACCGCGGGCGCCGAAACCGTTTTCGACTGGGTGCTTTCGGGCATGCCGTTCATCACCCGCGGCGGGACGCTCATCGACGCGGTGCGACAGGCGGTCGCAAAGGTCACCGGTCTCGAAGCCGAGTCGTCCACCTCCGGGGGCACGTCGGACGGCCGTTTCATCGCGCCCACCGGCGCGGAGGTGGTAGAAGTCGGACCGGTGAACGAGACCATTCACAAGGTGAACGAACGCGTGGCGCTCGCCGACCTCGCACCCTTGAGCCGCATCTACGAGGAGATCATCAAGGGAGTATTGCTGCCGTAGTGCCCGGCGCCAGACAAACGTCGGCACCCTTGGGGCGGCTCGTCCCGAATCGAAAAACGAAACCGGAATCGGCGTTGGGGGCGACCGCAGGGTTCGCGCACGAGTCCGCGCCGCAGAGCCCGAGTGAACGTTCTAGGTACTCACACCGTCTAGTTTGGGACATCCACGCCTGGAAGCTGTTTGGACCCGTGCTCAGCAGGATTGCCAAGGTGCTCGCTGCGTTCTTGGGCGTGGCCGCTCTGCTGCTCGCGGGCATCGCATTGATGCCGGCCCGGGCGGTCAGGCTCGCCACCGACCAGGTCGAAGGCTTGATGGTGGGCAGCACCGAGGGTCGGCTGTTCAGTGGACAGGCGGAACTCTGGTATCGAGGGGTCGATCTCGGTCGGATGGCTTGGTCATTCCGGCCAGGGGCACTCCTTGGCTTGGAGTTGAGAGCCGATTGGCGGGTCGCGCACCGAGACTTCAACGGCTGGGGTACCGCAGCCCTCGGCGCCGGCACGACCGAGTTCGGCGGCGATGCCAACATCGAGGCCTTGGCCGTGAACCGGTTTCTCGCCCAATACCACATCTTAGTCGACGGCACGTTCGAAGTCCGCGGACTGGCCATTCGTCGCGACCCGCAGAAAATCAACGCCGAAGGAACACTCCGCTGGACCGGCGGTCGAACGACTTACCGATTGTCCGGCCAGATGCACGATGTCGAATTGCCAGGCATGGTGGCAACGCTGGCCAGCGTCGACGGCGAACCCGTTCTTGAGGTCGTGTCGGTAGAGGACGCCGCTCGCCTACTTAGCGTGCGCCTCGATGGCGACGGCTGGGCGCATATCGGTGTGACGGCACGCCTGACGGCGCTCGCGGGAAACCCTTGGCGTCACGACGGCGACGAGGATGCCGTTGTCGTCACCGTCTCCGAGCGGCTTTTCCAGCCGGTCGGGCGAGGCGGCCGGGTGGGGCGAAATGTCCCCGTTTCGGGGGGTTGATACAATCGACGCTAGCCGTTCTTTCGTGGTCGACATCCACAAGTTCTTGAGCCACAAGATTCCGAGCGTTGTCGCCCTCTTCGGGGTCGTCCTAGGTTTCCTGGCGACGTTGTATTGGGCGTTCGTATTCTTCACCGTGGGGCCGGATTCGTTGCCAATGGAAACAACCCCCCAAGCACCGGCACCAAGCGATTTCGAGGTTCCTATCGACCGGGTGGTGGCGATGCACCTGTTCGGCGAACCCGGTAGCGACATCGCACCGAGGACGGAGACCTTGAGCGAGACCAAGCTCTCGTTGGTCCTGCACGGCGTTTTCGTGTCGGACATGGCCGAGGCATCCACTGCGGTGGTCTCCCAACGGGGCAACAACCCCCGCCTCTACGCCATTGCCGATCGCCTGCCCGGCAACGCCCGCCTCGAAGAAGTGCACCGGGATCGGGTGGTCATCAGCCGAGGGGGTGTCCGCGAAAACTTGAGCTTTGAGCGGGAAGACCAGATGATCACCCCCGGTACGTCGGCTCAGCGGGGTCAATCGGCTCGTGCGCGGTCCGGGGATCGCTCTGCGCCCGCACAACGCGCCCAGAAGGCGAGCGACGGAAGGAACCCCCGGAGCCTCATCGAGCGGACGCTCGCCAAACACCGCGACGAGATCGACCGGAACCCGCGCAAGTTCATCGAGGCGTTGGGCCTCACGACCTCAGATCGCGGTGGCTACACGTTGGGCACGTTCGCCGACAACGATACCGGACTGGAGCGAGGGGACAGGCTGTTGAGCCTCAACGGCAAGCCGGTCGGCAATCCGGCAGAAGATCGTCGTCAGCTCGAGCGGATTCTCGCCGGCCGCGCCGTGGAGATACAACTACAGCGCGGCGAGCAGATCATCAAATTCAGTCTGTCGCTGGATTTGGACTAGTGGTCGAAAACCGAGAAGACAACGATTCCCCGTTCGCCAACGTCTTGAGAATCCTATGACCACCTACTACTCAGCCGCGCATTCCCCGGCACCCGCGTCCCGTTTCGGCTATGGGGCGCTCGCGATTTGCGCGCTGGTGGCCGGGACGGCTTTTGGGCAGACCACCTGGGTGGTCAACGGCGCCGATATGCCGATCCAGGAGTTCGTCAACCAGGTCGCCGAGATGACGGGCAAGACGATCATCCTGGATCCCCGCCACCAGAACAACAAGATCACGGTCTTCTCGAACACCGAACTCGACGCCGACGGTGTCTTCGAACTGTTCCTCACCGTGCTCAAGGTGCACAACCTAGGCGCCGTCGAGAACAACGGCGTGGTCGAGGTGATCCAGAACACCGCCGTCAAACAGAGCGGCACCGACGTCGTGGATCAGCTGGACGCGGCACCCAGCCAGCTTGTCACCCGCGTCGTTCCGCTTTCCCACGTCCAAGCATCCGAAGTCGTCAAGACCGTCCGGCCGCTATTGCCCCAGGCCGCCCATATCGCCGCCATCGACGAACCCAACGTCCTGGTCCTCGCCGACTTCGCAAGCAATATTTCGCGACTGATGACCCTGATCAAGCAGACGGACGTGGTCGACGAGGACGAGATCGTGCATCGCGAGCTCGAATACGCCTGGGTGGGTACCGTCGCCGCCATCCTGGAGGAGATCGCGCCCGATCAGCTCGGTCGTGGCGCCAAGGGGCCGCAGGCCGTGCAGATCGTGGCCAACGAACGCAACAATGCGCTGATTCTCAAGGGGAAACTGGAACCCATCGCGGATGTTCTCCGACTCATCGACAAGCTCGATGTCGCGGAAACGACAACCGGCACCGCAAGAGTCATCCGGCTCAACCACGCCGACGCGGTTGCCGTGGCCGAGTTGTTGCGCCAACTGGTAACCGCCAGGGACGACGAGGGCCTGACGATCAGCATCCAAGCCGATGAGGCCCTGAACGCGTTGGTCGTCCGGGCCGATCCGGCGACCATGAAGGAACTGCTCGCCATCGTCGTGGAGTTGGACGTGCGCCGGGCGCAGGTGCTGATCGAAGCGGCAGTCGTAGAGGTCTCCATCGATGCGGTGGCATCCCGGGGTGTTGAAGGGGGCGCTGTCGATGCGAGAGGCACTTCCGTGCCAATCGTGACAACCACCCTGAACGGCATCGTCGGGGCACTGCTGAGCCGCATCGATGACAACGGCGCAATCGATCCCGCCGCCGTCGTGGGCGCTGCTACGTCGCCGACGCTCGCCGCGCTGAAGCTTGATCGCGACGGCATATCGTTCGGTGCCATCATCAACGCGTTGCAGACCGATACGCGGACAAACCTGCTGTCGACGCCAAGTGTGCTGACCCTCGACAACCAGGAAGCAAAGAACCTCGCCGGGCAGAAGATTCCCTTCCGAACCGGATCATTCACGACGACCACGGACGGCGCAAGCAATCCATTCCAGACCATCAACCGCGAGAACGTGGGGATCGAACTCCGCGTGACTCCCCACATCCACGACGACTCGTCAATCCGCATGGCCATCTACCTCAAGGTTGGCAACGTCGCGGAGGTGGCGCTCGAGGCCGCGGCCGATGTGGTCACCAATGAACGCGAACTGGAAACCACGGTGTTGGCGGAGGATCGGCAGATCATCCTGCTCGGCGGCCTCATCGAGGACGATTCGGTAAACACGACGCGAAAGGTTCCGCTTCTCGGGGACGTCCCGGTCGTCGGCCGAGCCTTCCGCTCGACAAGAGACACCAAGGTCAAACGCTACCTGTTGATGTTCCTGCGCCCGACGATTCTGGAATCGGGAGAAGCGGCGCAACTCGCGGCGCGTACGCGGTATCGGAGCATCTATACGGTTCAAGGCGCGGACACGACACGACCACCGGAGCTGGACAGTCTCTTCGAGGTCGAACGCGACTGAGCAGTGCGGGCTTCGCTCAAACGCCTCAACTACGCCGTCGCCCGCCGTTTCGTTCGCCTGCTCGCACGACCCACCGTAAACACGGCGGGCCTGGATGGTCGCGACGAAAGTACCCCCGACATCGTCTACGCCCTTGCAAACCGTTCGCTCTCCGACATCGTTCTCCTCGAACTCGTCGCTGCACAACACAATCTGCCGTCGCCACTGGCACCCCTCGACTCACTCGACGAGGCGCGCCGGTTTTTCTTCCTGAACCGGCCAAGCGGGTGGCGTCGACGGCACACCATGAGAACGGTGTCCGAACGGATGCGTCGTCTCGAAGCCAAGCTCCAGGAGGACGAAGACGTCGCGCTGTCGCTGGTGCCGGTGTCGATCTTCTGGGGTCGGGCCGCGAACAAGGACAAGTCCTGGCTTCGATCCCTGTTCGCCGAGGGATGGGCGGTGTCCTCCCGAGCGCGCCGCTTCCTGATCCTGCTCTTCAACCGCCGCGACATTTTCGTCCAGTTCGGCGAACCCATGGCCTGGCGCGAGATCGTTCGGGCCACGGCAAGCGAAAGCCTCGCGACGCGACGCACCGCTCGGCTCTTACGGGCAAAGTTCCGCAACCAGAAGGTGGCCGCCCTCGGCCCGGACCTGTCGCACCGGCGAACCCTCGTCGGGCAGATTCTCTCGAGCGCCCAGGTGACTGCCGCGATCAACGAGGCGGTGGCCAGCGGCACGCCGCAGAAGCGTGTCGAACGCGCCGCTCAAAATGCCGCCCGCCGCATCGCGTCGGACATGTCCTATCCGGTCATCCGGTTTCTCGATCGTTTGCTCACCTGGTTCTGGCACCGGATCTACGAAGGCGTTCGGGACGTGGGAATCGAACGATTCGAAGACCTTGCCGAGTCCCACACGCTGATCTACACGCCGTGCCACCGCTCGCACCTCGACTACCTTCTACTGTCATACGTCCTGTTCCACCGGGGCCTCATGCTTCCCCACGTCGCGGCCGGCGACAACCTCGATTTGCCCGTCGTGGGTCGGATCCTGCGTGGCGGCGGCGCTTTCTTCATGCGCCGCCATTTCGCGGGCGACCCGGTGTACACCGCCGTTTTCTCCGAGTACCTCTACCAGGTGTTCAGGCGCGGTCACGCCGTCGAGTACTTCGTGGAGGGCGGGCGGTCGCGCACAGGTCGTTTGCTGCCGGCCCATACGGGGATGCTGCGCATGACCCTCGACGCCCATCGCCGGGGCTTGCCAAGGCCGATCGCCTTCGTACCGGTCTACTTCGCCTACGAGAAGGTCATCGAAGCCAACGCCTATCTCGACGAACTGCGCGGCGCGTCCAAACGCCGGGAGACCGTGCGCGGACTGGTCCGAAGCCTCAAGCTGACACGTGAGTCCTTCGGGACCGTGCAGGTCCGGTTCGGTCGGCCCATCGAACTCGCCACGTTTCTTGCCGAGGACGGCGAAACGGCATCGGTTCGGAACCTGGGGAGGCGAATACTCGCCGGCGTGAACGCAAGCGCCTATGTCAATGCGGTGAATCTGGTTGCGCTTTCGACGCTCTCCATGCCGCGCCAATTCATCGACGAGTCGACGCTCAAGTCGCAGATCGAGCTCTGCCGCGACCTCGTCGAGCGGGACGCGGAGAACCATGGGTACGCCGTCACCGGCACCTCGGTGAACGAGGTGATCCGGCACGTCGAGGCTCTGGGCCTCATGGATCGCGAGAGACTCGCCGATAACGCAGGGGACATCCTGGGCCACGACACGGCGACGGCGGTCCTCATGACCTGGTACCGGAACAATGCGCTGCACACGATCGCGGCCCCTTCGCTGATCGCCTGCCTGGTGATGAACCGACGTGGCGTCCGGCGCGCGGTCGTCCGGCGCATCTTCGATGTCGTATACCCCTATATCGCGGGCGAACTCTCGATCTCGGGTTCAGGCGCTTTCAATGATTGGCTGCGACACCTTGAGAGCACCGGTGTCATCGAGCTGCGGCGGGGTGCCTTGTCCGTGCCCACCGACCCGCTGCCGAGCTTTCAATTGAGACTGCTAGCCAATGCGGTCATGCCGGTGCTCGAACGGTTCTACATAACGCTCGCGTTGCTTCGTCGAGCGGGATCGGGTGGCCTCGGCCAAGACGAACTGCTGCTCGAATGCCGCGCCACGGCAGCGCGGTTCTCGAAACTCTACAGACTCGACTCGCCAGAATTCGCCGACGCTCGACTGTTCTCGGCGTTCCTGACGCAGTTGACCGAAAACGCCGTCCTCACATCGGACGACGAGGGCCGACTTCACTTCGATGAACGCGTGCCGGACATTTTGCGCGCAGGACGCAGCGTGGTCGCGGTGGAACTTCGCCAAGTGTTGGAGTTCCGTGGCGGCGACCCAGGCGACCGATGAGGATTCGCGACGTTCCGGCAGGGGACGGATCGCCACATCGGCGCTGGCTCCGGGATGGGACAAACCCGTCCCTTACGGAACAAATGCCGTCGGCTCGACCGGTCGGTACACATCGAATCGCACGCTGCGGGCACGAATCTGCCAATCGGGCGCTACGAGGGGTTCGGCATTCGCACGACGTTTGACGACGACGCGGAACGACGCCACGCGACGCGCGCCGTCGATCAAGTCGACGATCTCCCCTCTGGCCATTTCGCCCACGAGTCTCGCGAGGACCTGCATTGGCCGGCCCGGCAACGCCGTTTTTGGATGTTCTCCGAACATCGGGTCGAGATAGACGACATCGAAGTCGCCACTGGCTCGCCAACGGTCGCGAGCATCTTCCTGCGCCCAGCCGATTGATCCCAGCGATTGCGGTTTCGATCCCGGTGTCGGTCGAGGCGACCCCAGTCGACCGGACTTCAGTCGGGTCGATTCGGTACGCAGACGCTCATCGAGAATCGCGTACACGTCGCGATGGCGTTCGCTGCAATGCACGCGGCATCCCAACGCGGCAAGCACCAAGGCGTCGGTGCCCCAACCTGCGAGGGCATCGTGCACCCGCAAGCCAGGGCGTGCGTCGCAAGCGCGGGCCAAGGCAAGACGACGCCCTTGACGGATGCGGCGACCGATGTCGGGGAACTGCATCGGGGCTCAGTCCGCGGCTCGCCAAGGGCTATCGCCTTCAACGTAGAACGGTACGGCCGCCGCGGGGCCACCGGCTGTTGCGGGACCCTCGAGGGCAAGTTCGCCGACGATGCGCGCGTTCATTGTGCGGCGCGACGCATCGACAAACCCCTCTTCCATGTCGTCCGCCGCGACGAGTTGATCGAAGGCTAAACACTGCACCCGGTCATCGAGCAGATCGTAACGGGCGACATAGGACCACCCCGGCCGCGACGTCCGCGCCAAGGTCACGGGTCCGCGGCGGGTCGTCGCTCGTCGCAGACCCTCGGCGGCGACCGCCGAGCTCGGCACGCGGATGACCCGGGCACCGATGGCCAGTGCGATTCCCTGTGCGACGGCCGCACCGATGCGCACACCCGTAAAAGATCCGGGACCGGCACCGAAGGCGATGAGTTCCACGGACCGGCGGTCGATGGACGCAGCGCCGAGCAGACCGTCGATCATGGCAAGAACGTGACGATTGTGCAGGCGTGGGGCGAAGCGCGTATCCTCGATCCAATGCCCCTTCGCAGCCAATGCCACGGAACACGTCTCGGTCGTGGTGTCGATTGCCAGCAACTTGATAGCCGAACCGTCCATGAAGGCCATGCTAAACGTTGACCTGGCATTTCAGAAACTCGTTGGTCTCGTTCGGCCCATAGGCGAAACCGAACGGTTGGTGATCGCCGACGCCGTGGGGCGCATCGCCGCGGATCCGGTAACAGCCCCGATCGACCTGCCACCGTTCGATAGCTCCGCCATGGACGGCTACGCGGTGGACGCCACGAATCTCGACAGTGTTGCACACTTCGAAGTCGTAGACGAAAGCTTGGCCGGCCGACCGGCGACGCATGCCCTGTCCACCCCCGGGAAGGCGATCCGGGTGTTCACGGGAGCGGTAATGCCCAAGGGCGCCAATGCCGTCGTGTTGCAGGAAGATGTCGCCAAGCACGGAAACACCATCACTACGACCGAGCCGATTCACCGCAACCAGCATGTGCGTCAGCGGGGGCATGACGTACATCGAGGTGCAGTACTTTGCCGCCCGGGAACGCGCCTCTCGCATTTCCATCTCACCTGGTTCGCCGCATGCGGGATCGAGGAGGTGACCGTTTCCCGCCGAATTCGTGTCGGCGTGTTCTCGACCGGCGATGAACTAGCCGAACGCGGAACCCCGCTCAAGCCCGGCCAGATATACGACTCCAATCGATTCGCGATCATTTCGCTGCTGCGGGAAAAAGCCGCGGAGACTTTCGATCTGGGTTGTCTTCCCGACGATCCGGACGTCATCGCCAATGCACTCCGCGACGCGTCGCTGGACATGGACCTTCTCCTGACGAGTGGCGGAGTTTCCGTCGGCGATGCCGATTTCGTCAAGGAAGCGGTGGAACGGGTCGGAAGTATGGAATTCTGGAATATCGCCTTGAAGCCGGGCAAGCCACTGGCAATCGGGACCGTCGGCAAATCGTTGTTTTTTGGCCTTCCTGGCAATCCTGTTTCTACCCTCGTGACCTACCTGTTGTTTGTCGCGCCCACGATCGATAGGCTCGGCGGTCAGCAGCCGATGGCACCATTGACCTTGACTGCGGTCTTGGAAGGCGGGGTCAAACATACAGCGGGACGTCGCGAATACCTGCGTGGCACGCTACGGTCGACCGATGATCGGCCAACCGTTGCACCCACGGGCGACCAAGGTTCCAATCGGCTCGCGACGCTCGCCGGTGCCAATTGCCTGATCGTCGTCAACGAGGCCAGACACAATATCGAGGACGGCGAACTCGTCGAGGTAATGGTGCTCCCCGACGAAGGTGCGCATCTAGTGGTCGATCAGGAGCGAGCGCTTCCCTGACGGCGCTTGCGCTTTTTCTTCTTGCCGCTCTTCAACTCGGCGATAGCCTTCTCCGCAATCCGAGCGCGTTTCATCGCTTTGCGCGCTTCTGCCCGGACGACTTCTGCGCGCTTGCGCTTCGCGAAAGTCGCCGTCAGCCGTTGGACCCGGGCGTCGATTCGGGCTTGCCCTGCGGCGTTCGCCCGTTCCAGATTCGCCTCGATCGTCTGGATGCGCGCATTCAGCCGGTCCCGGGACTGAAGATCCGCGACCCGTGCCTTTGCCGCGCGCGCCTTTTCCCGGGCCTTGTCAACGCGTACCCGTACGCGTTTGATTTTCTGCCGGGCGCGTTTCGCGACGGCCTTGTCCGCCTTGCTGAGCGTCTGGCGAGCCTTGGTGCGTGCCACGACGTTGGCTTCGTTCGCCGATGCCAAGACCAGGCGTTCACTCTTCAATAGGGCGACGGCGCGTTCCGCCGCACGCTCCGCGCGCGCGGTGGCCGGCGATACCTGCTTTTTCCTGCCGTTTGCCGCCACGGCTTTCTTGGGCGGTCGACCGCGTCGTTTGGGTGCCGCCTGGGCCACCTTGGCCTTCGGCGGCCGGCCCCGGCGCTTGGGCGCGGCGGCCTCCACCTTCGCCTTCG
>JAPPGK010000022.1:14810-31079 GCA_028821405.1 Gammaproteobacteria bacterium
TGGGCGCGGCGGCCTCCACCTTCGCCTTCGGCGGGCGTCCCCGCCGTTTCGGCGCCGCAGCTTCGACTTTCGCCTTCGGCGGCCGGCCCCGGCGCTTGGGCGCGGCGGCCTCCACCTTCGCCTTCGGCGGGCGTCCCCGCCGTTTCGGCGCGGCAGCTTCGACTTTCGCCTTCGGCGGCCGGCCCCGGCGCTTGGGCGCGGCGGCTTCCACCTTCGCCTTCGGCGGGCGTCCCCGCCGTTTCGGCGCGGCAGCTTCGACTTTCGCCTTCGGCGGCCGGCCCCGGCGCTTGGGCGCGGCGGCTTCCACCTTCGCCTTCGGCGGGCGTCCCCGCCGTTTCGGCGCGGCAGCTTCGACTTTCGCCTTCGGCGGCCGGCCCCGGCGCTTGGGCGCGGCGGCTTCCACCTTCGCCTTCGGCGGGCGACCCCGCCGTTTCGGCGCCGCAGCTTCGACTTTCGCCTTCGGCGGCCGGCCCCGGCGCTTGGGCGCGGCGGCTTCCACCTTCGCCTTCGGCGGGCGACCCCGCCGTTTCGGCGCCGCAGCTTCGACTTTCGCCTTCGGCGGTCGACCGCGCCGTTTCGGCGCCGCAGCTTCGACCTTCGCTTTCGGTGGCCTACCTCGCCTTTTCGGCGGCGCTTGCTCGACCTTTGCCTTCGGGGGACGGCCCCGACGCTTGGGCGCAGCAGCCTCCACTTTCTTTTTTGGCGGTCTACCGCGACGCTTCGGCGTGGTTGTTTGTGTGGCTGCCTTGGGTGGCCTGCCGCGACGTTTTTTCGCGGGCGCGCCCGTTTCCGTCCCGTCGCCTCTCGCCGTCGCGTCCATCGCACCTTCTCCTTGAAGTGCCGGAAGTCACGAGGAATCTAATTTCATCAACATGAAATGTCCAGCGTCGCGGCATTGTTCGACACCGGCATGTGGCACCTAATCCGGTCTGCCTCCAAGGGCACTGGAAATCGCTTGCTTGATTTCTTCAACGCTTCTCGCACCGTCGATCCGTGTATAGCGAACACCCAACTCCGACGTCCTGTCTCGATAGAAACGCGTCAATGGCCGGGTTTCCCCGTGATAAACCCGCAGCCTTTCGCGAATCGTTTGTTCCCTGTCGTCGTCCCGCTGTGTGAGCGCTTCTCCCGTAACGTCGTCCCTGCCCGGCGTTGTTGGCGGGTTGAACTTGACGTGGTAGGTACGACCGCTCGTTTCGTGGATGCGTCGACCGGACAGGCGTTCCACGACCACGTCATCGGGAACGTCAATCTCGATGACTTCATCGATGCCGATATCCGCCTCCACCACCGCCTCGGCTTGCGGAACCGTTCTCGGAAAGCCGTCGAAAAGGAATCCGTTCCGACAATCGGGCATGCCGATACGCTGCTTGACCAAGTCCACGATGGTCTGATCGTCGACAAGCTCGCCCGCGTCCATCACCGCTTTCACTTTCCTTCCAAGCGGCGTCGCTGCGGCCACGGCGGCCCGGAGCATTTCACCCGTCGATATCTGCACGATGCGCTGGGACTCGCAGATGAAAGCCGCTTGGGTACCCTTGCCAGCCCCCGGCGGACCGAGAAGTATGATTTTCATGGATTGTCTATTCCTGCAAACGCCGCGTTCCCAGCCGTACCCCGCAGCGAGGATTCACGGCTTAGAGCGTCCTGACGCGCCTCACGTCGTGGACATCGGGTACGCGTCGGATGTTGTCGATTGCGCTGGCAAGTTGGGCGAGATCATCAACGTGGAGTTCCAGCGACACGGTCGCACTTTCCCCCGGGACTTCAGCGCGCGCGTTCGTCGCCACCACGGAGATCGACAACTCGGCGATTGCAGCCGCAACATCGCGAAGCAAACCGTCCCGGTCTCGTCCCCTTACGACGATTCCCTGGAATGTACCCGTCTTCGCGTCGGGCTCACCCGGCCGCACTTTCTCGCCGTGCCCAGTGGACACGAGCTTGACGAGGTCGATCACGAGTTGGTCACCGACACCCACCGCCAGCATAAGCGCGTCTTCGCTCTCGTATCCCGCGCGTTTCGCTAGGTCGCCGAAATCGCTCGAAAGGCCAAGCCGTGCGGCGCTCTCCTCGAGCAATGCACGACCTGCGCCAATGTTGGATTCGGCCAGTTGGTTCCTGAACCAGGATTGGATCTTTGAACGGGCCCGGGATGTATTGACAAACCCCAACGCGGGATTGAGCCAGTCGCGACGCGGTTCTTCCGTATTGCCGGTCTCGATTTCCACGCATTCGCCGGTAACAAGCCGTCGATTGAGCGGCACCCGTCGACCATCGACCTTGGCACCCCGACAACGATGCCCGATCTCCGTGTGGACGCGGTAGGCGAAGTCCACGGGCGTCGCGTTGGGCGACAAGTCAAGCACGTGCCCCCGTGGCGTGGTCACGAAAACACGGTCCTGGTTGAGTTGCCCGCCGTTGACGCGGACGCCAAGGTCGTCGTGCCATTCGAGCACGCTACGCAACCAGTCCATCTTTCGTGACTCCAATGCACCTTCGCCGCCGTCCTTGTAGGCCCAATGCGCACACACGCCGAGTTCCGCCTCGTCGTGCATTTCACGGGTTCGGATTTGTACCTCCAAGGTCTTTCCGACCGGCCCGATGACAGCCGTATGGATGGAACGGTAGCCGTTCTCCTTCGGGTTTGCGATGTAGTCGTCGAACTCCGTTGGAATGTGAGGCCACGACGTATGGACAACGCCGAGGACGCCGTAGCAGGCGTCGATGCCCTCGACGAGCACGCGCACGGCCTGCACATCGTAGACCTCCGAAAAGTCGATCGACTTTTCCCTCATCTTTCGCCAGATGCTGTAGATGTGCTTGGCGCGACCGTGCACCTCGGCCTCGATCCCTCTCGTGGCAAGCCGAAATTCCAGATCCTGGCGAATCGCCTCGATTTGACGCTCGCGCTGTTCCCGTCGACCGTCGAGTTTCGATGCGACCTCCCGGTAGTCCTCCGGGAAGAGATACCGGAAAGCGAGATCCTCCAGCGTCCATTTCAGTTGCCAGATACCCAGTCGTCCGGCGAGCGGCGTATAGAATTCCGTTGCTTGTGTTGCGAGTGTCCGCCGGGTGTCGTCGTCGGCTTGTTTGGCTTCCCGAAGCACCACGACCCGCTCGGCCAGCTTGATGACCGCCACCCGCGGATCGTCGATCAAGGCGATGAGCATATGGCGAACGTTGTCGGCCTGACTTTTCGACTCGCTGGAAAGAACCGCCGAGTCGTTGTGCGCCAGAACCCCGGTAGAGGCAAGTCTCAGAACGGACGCCACCAGGGTCCCCACATCCCTCGGCAGCGCTTCGAGATCGATATCGCCACGCTGTGCGGCGAACATCGTCATTCCCGCCATGGCGGTGACGGCATCCATCTTCAGTCCGATCAGGAGTTCGACCAGTTCGAGGCCGGACCTTCGCGCCGCTTCGTCCGTGATGCGGTCCAAGAGCGCGCCCGCCGTACGTCGGCTCTCGGACGAGAACCCCGACGCATGGTCCAACCAGACGTCGAGATCCGGCTCGCCGTCCGGGTTGCGGGGAAGTTCCCTGATGCTGACCATCGTCGCCCTTCCCAAGTACCGTCAGTTTGCCGATCGAGCCATGTCGGCCCGCCCGGACGTCGAGCGCCGTGCGGCCGAGAACAGACGTCTTGTCGTTAGGGGTCTACCGCCCAAACGAAGGGCGATCGCACGTCGGAGGACGTGCTTGGCTCCTTGCAGCACGGCCGGGTCCCGGTATACGCCGGCGTTCATCGCAGCAATCTGTCCGCCGTCGAAAAGCCGTGTGTGCGACGAGCGCTGTGCGTCATCGACCTCCCGGAATCCTTCGCCGTCGACGACGCGGTACGTGCGACCGGGTTCGATCGGCCGGCCGTTGGAAATGTCGACATCGAAGGCGATCCCATAGCCGAGTTCGTCGAGGAGTCGTCGTTCGAAAGTACGCAATACCGGCTCCAGCGCGCCATCTTGGCGCGTCTCGTCATCGCCCGTGCCGGCGGTGTCGGCCATCGGTGCCACGCCAATCCGCGCCAGCGCCTCGATTGCCGCGTCGTAGCCATGGTACAAGGCCTCGACGGGTTCCTCCCGAGAGAGGGTCTTGACCAACAGCTCGTTGATGTAGAGCCCTGCGAAAAGCGCATCCCCCGTCAAGGCGTACCGGCTTGTCGCCTCCGCACGCAGCAGTGTGACGAGCTGGCCGCGTCCACGCCAGCTCACGGTGATCCGACCGAACGGTTCCACGTCGTGCGCGAGGCGCGGCGAGCGTTTGACGCCCCGCATGACTGCGCCGACGATCCCGAAATCGCGCGTCAACAGTTCGACGAGCGCACTCGACTCGCGATAGGCGCGTCGGTGCAGGACAAAGGCTGGCTGGCGATCGGCCGGTTGGACCATGGTCAACGGTAGCCGAACCGTTGCAGCGCCTCGGGACGGCCGCTCCAGCGTCGGTCGACCTTGACCCACAGGCGCACCATGGCCTTGCCGCCGAGCAGAATCTCGATGTCCTTGCGTGCATCCTCGCCGATGGACTTGAGCATCGTGCCGCCTTTGCCGATGGCGATACGCTTCTGCGTTTCGCGTTCGACGTATAGTACTGCATCCACTTCGGTGCAATGCTCGCCGACGGCGATCCTCTCGACCATCACCGCAGTCTGATGCGGGAGCTCCGCACCGAGCCGGCGCATCGCCTTCTCGCGCACGGTTTCCGCCACGAGGAACGCCAACGACCGATCCGTAACCTCGCCTTCGGCAAACAGGTGGGGCCGATGCGGGAGCCGGCAGATGATCTCGCCAAGCAAGTCGTCGAGGGCAAGGTTCTTCAACGCGGAGACGGGCACGATCGCCTCGAAGTCGTGCTTCCGACTCACCTCGTCCATGAGCGGCAGCAAGCGCTCCTTCGGTTGCAGCCGGTCGATCTTGTTGATCACGCAGACGCACGGCACGCCCGCCTCGGCGATACGCCTCAGAACGACCTCGTCGCCGGCATGCCAACCGTTCGCCTCGAGGAGCATCAGCGCCAATTCGACACCGGCGAGGGAGCCAATGGCCTGGCCGACCATGTAGCGATTCAAGGCACGGCCGCTCGCGACGTGAATGCCCGGCGTGTCCACGAAGACGACCTGCGCGTCGGTGCGCGTCAACACGCCGATCAACGCCTGGCGAGTGGTCTGCGGCTTGCGGGACGTAATGGACAGTTTGCGCCCCAGCAGGTGGTTCATGAGGGTCGATTTGCCCACGTTCGGACGGCCAGCCAGGGCAACGTAGCCGCAGCGGGTCTCGCACGTACCCAAACCGGCGTCTGACGGGGTCTCGGTCATGGACGGCCGCGCGAGGGCGCCAGAACATCGGGAGGGATCCCCGCAAGCACGGCAGCCGCCGCGCGTTTCTCGGCTTCCCGCAGGCTGCGACCGGACCCTTCGGCGCGGGCCCCGAGACCGTCAACGGCGCATTCGACCCGGTAGACCCGGGCGTGCTGCTCCCCGCTCGTCGACACCACGGTGTAGTTCGGCAGCTCGAGGTGCCTGCCCTGCGCGATCTCCTGCAGCCGGGACTTCGGATCCTTCTCGGCGATGCCCGGCGTCTCGGTCAATCGTTGTCCGTAGAGCCGCTTGACGACCTCGGTCGCGGCGGCCAGTCCGCCGTCGCAAGTCACCGCACCCAGCACCGCTTCGAGCGCGTCCGCGCGAATCCCGTCGTGCTCCGCCACCCCCGACTTGCGCTCGACACTGCCAAGGTTGATGAACCTCGAAAGTTCGGTGTCGGCAGCTACCTTGGCCAACGTCTCCTTTTGCACCAGGTTCGCGCGCATCACGGTCAACTGCTGCTCCGAAGCGTCCTCGTTCAGATCGTAGAGCAGACGGGAGACGACGAACCCAAGTACCGCGTCGCCGAGGAATTCGAGCCGCTCCCAGTTGTCGGCACCTGCACTCCGGTGCGTCAGCGCGCGACGGAGCAAACCGCGGTCCTTGAAGGTGTAGCCGAGGTGCCGCTCGAGGACATCGACCGGACGCCCCTCGGGCGGCACAGGCTTCGTCTTCACCTCAAGGACTCCCGGATCAGATCTTCAACGCCGCGAGAAACGCTTCCTGCGGAATCTCCACGCGCCCGAACTGTTTCATGCGCTTCTTGCCCTCCTTCTGCTTCTCGAGCAGTTTCTTCTTGCGCGTGACGTCCCCGCCGTAGCACTTCGCGGTGACGTTCTTGCGCAACGCCTTGACGGTTTCCCGGGCGATGATCTGGCCGCCGATGGCGGCCTGCAGCGCCACGTCGAACATCTGGCGCGGGATGACCTCCTTCATGGCGCGAACGAGGTCGCGGCCCCGCGCCGAGGCGTGTTCGCGGTGGACGATCGCAGCCAAGGCATCAACGCGCTCCCCGTTGACGAGAATGTCCAAGCGCACCAATGGCGCGGCCTGGAATCGAAGAAAGCCATAGTCCAACGAGGCGAACCCGCGGCTTACCGACTTCAGCCGGTCGAAGAAGTCGAGAACCACTTCGGCGAGCGGAACCTCGTAGTCGATGGCGACCTGGTTGCCACTGAAACGCATGCTCTTCTGCACACCCCTGCGGCCAACGCATAGGTTTATCACGCTACCGATGTGCTCACGGGGCGTGAGGATGTTCACCAGTGCAATGGGTTCGCGCATTTCGACGATGGCAACGGGATCGGGCAACTCCGACGGGTTGTCGATGCGCAACAGATCCCCGCCCCGGGTCGCAACCTCGTAGGCCACGGTTGGGGCCGAAGTGATGAGGTCCAGACCGTATTCGCGTTCCAAGCGTTCCTGCACGATCTCCATGTGCAGCATGCCCAAGAAGCCACACCGGAATCCGAACCCCAAGGCGTCGGAGGTCTCCGGCTCGTAGAACAGCGACGCATCGTTCAACGTCAGTTTGGCCAGCGCATCCCGGAAGCCCTCGAAGTCGTCGGCGTTGACCGGAAACATGCCCGCGTAGACCTGCGGCTTGACGGTCTTGAAGCCGGGCACCGCGTCGACATCCGCTCCGCTCGCCGCCACCAGGGTATCGCCGACGGGCGCACCTCGTATGTCCTTGATGCCCGCCACCACGTAGCCCACTTCGCCTGCCGCCAAGGCGGCACGAGGATCCTGTTTGGGCGTGAACACGCCGATCTCGTCGATGATGTGCGCCTTGCCGACGGTCTTCGCCAAGATCCTGTCGCCTTTCGCAATGCGACCGTCGAATACCCGGACAAGGGACACGATGCCCAGGTAGTTGTCGAACCAGGAGTCGATGATCAACGCACGAAACGGGGCATTTCGATCGCCGCTGGGCGGGGGAATCCCCTCGATGATGGTCTCGAGCAGTTCCGGCACGCCGGCGCCGGTCTTCGCGCTGACCGCCAGCGCGTCCTCCGCGGCGATGCCGATGATGTCTTCGATCTCAACCGACACCCGGGCCGGTTCGGCCTGCACTAGATCGATCTTGTTCAGTACCGGCAGCACTTCGACACCCTCCTCGATGGCGGTGTAGCAGTTCGCCACGGATTGGGCCTCGACCCCCTGTGCTGCGTCCACCACCAGCAGGGCGCCCTCGCAGGCTGCGAGTGAACGCGAAACCTCGTAGCTGAAGTCCACGTGGCCCGGCGTGTCGATGAGGTTGAGGTGGTACTCCTCGCCGTCCTTGGCACGGTGTCGCAGGGTCACGCACTGCGCCTTGATGGTAATGCCCCGTTCACGCTCGATGTCCATCGTGTCGAGCACCTGGTCCGCCATCTCGCGAGCGGCGAGACCACCGCACAGTTGGATCAGCCGATCGGACAGCGTCGACTTGCCGTGGTCGATGTGGGCGATGATCGAGAAGTTGCGGATTCGGTCGATGTCGGGCATGGCTAGTGTCGGGCCAGGTCTCCCGGTAAGCGTCGCTCTTCGCCAACCCCGCCGCGCTTGCGGGGCATCACCCCAGGATCACGCGCACGGTGTCGGGTGCCCCGGGAGATCGTCTGGTCGTTTGATCCCGATTCGCATACCCGGCCCGGAATCCAACCACTGCGAGGACGGTCGAGAGCATGACGCCGACCACCAGGGCATCGCCAACGCTCAGCCACTCCGCAACGGCGGCCGCGACGAGGATCGCGCCAAGCGGCCACCCGAAGACGCCCATTGCCCGCCGAGCAAGCCCGCCAACGGAAGCGACGACCTCCACCACCGTCCCGTCCGGCAAATCCGCATCAAGGGGCACCTCGCCACCACCAAACGAAAGGCCGCAGCGTCCGTCGCAATCGGCGCAACGAACGCGGTGGAACACCACCGCACGGTTGGCACCGACGCCTCGCACGGTACCCACGCGGGTCAGCCATCGGTTCACCTAGTGTACCGTCTTGGGAATTGCCGTGATCATTGCCAGGCGGCGGCTAGCCGGCAGACACACTATCGCGCTCGGACGCTGGTCGCGATGCGTTGCGCGGTCTCCGGAGGCACTTCGCCCACCACCGTGACCAGGTGGCCGCCACGCTCGCCGGCCAGGTTGTGCGACAACACCAAGGTGGCGCCGGTACGGGAGATCAAGCCTTCGGCCGAGGTTTCGGGGGCGGGTTCGACGAATAGCGAGAACGTCGCCAAGCCGTCGTTGAACATGACGTGAACGCCACCCCTGGCCTGGTCGTGGACGCGCGCGTCGGTTATTCGGAAGCCGGTCGGCACCCAACCGACCGTCCAGTCGTCCGGCACGGTGGGTGGCGGACGATCCGCGACGCCCTGGCTGATGGGTTGAACCAGAACTCCCGACAGGTCGGGCTCGAGCGAGTTCGCGCTCACCGAGTCGCCGAGGCGCAGCGAGGTGAATTGGACCATCTCCAGGTGCGTGCCGTAGGCGTCCCGCAACTCCGAGCGCAACAACAGGCCCGTCTCCTCGTCGAGCCAGAGCAGGTAGCCGTACCGGTTGTGATCAAGGGGATTGACTTGAATGCATACGGCAGGCCGCCCCATCACCTGGGTACGGCCACTAAAGTCGAATCGGTAGTTCGCCGCCAGATCCTGGCTGCGCATGAAAAGACGGGTCGGCGATCCGGCGGGCAGGGCGTCCTCCGCGAAGGATTCCTCGCCAAGCGGCAGAAGGTAGGAGACTTGCGAGCCCGTCCGCAGGATCTCGCGTCGCGGGCCTCCCAAGTGCACGATCCGCTCGCGCTCCACCCCATCGATGACCATGTGGACGATTCGGAATGTCGCGACCTTGTCGTCGCGGGCGACATCCATCGTGACGCTGACCGCCCGGTCGCCCTGTCGTCGCTGGATCCGCACACGCGAGTGGTTCGCGACGTAGTAGCTGAACTCGCCGTCGTAGTTGAGATTGCGGAACGCGCTGTCCATGGCATGAAGCCATTCGGACGGGGTCGGGTTGGCGGCGCGTTCCGCTGCGGCAAGGTCACCGGCTACGGTCGCGGCCAGCAGGATGGCGCACAGGCGACAGGCGGACACCGCCGGCTGCGGCATCACTGACCTTCTACGCTCCCGTCCGGCACCGTCAGCACCTTGACGTAGGTCATCGTCGGCGAACGCCCGACCACCGAGTTGTGGTGGGCCATGAAATAGTCATGGGCACGGCGCAGATCCTCGTCCGACGGCGCTTTCGCCACCACGGGTTGTTCCAGGGGTTCCCGGTCCTGTAGCGCCACGAACGTGACCGCGATCATCACCGCAGCCGCCGCGGCCAATCCCGTCGCCCAGCGACCGCCGGACCGCCCCGCAACGGCCGCTTGCTCGCCGCCGGTCGTCGTCGGTTCGTCGAGCCCCGCCACGGAACGATGATCGAGGCGCGTGGCCTCGCCGCGCATCACGTCGCCGATCAGGTGCAGCCGCTCCCACTTGGCACGGAGTTCCGGGTCGCGTTCGATGGCATTCAGCACCCGGCGGAGTTCAAGCTCCTCCGCCTCGCCGTCAACGGCGGCGGACAGCGCTTCGTGCAATGACTCTCGTGTCGATTCGGTCATGTCATTTTCCCCTTCTCGAGGCCCGACGTTGGTCCATCAAAGGACGGATATGCTCGTCGACGGCCTCCCGAGCACGGAATATGCGCGACCGCACCGTGCCCACCGGGCAATCCATAACTACCGCGATTTGTTCATAGCTTAGACCATCAAACTCGCGAAGAGTTAGCGCAGCCCGCAAATCTTCTGGCAGATCCCCGATCGCGTGGTCTACGACGGCCTGGAGTTCGTCCCGGCGCAAGGCGCTTTCGGGGTCTTCGGTGTCCTTGAGCACCTCCGCGACCTCACCCACGTCGCCGTCGGTCGCGTCCAAGTCAACGCCTTGGGGACGTCGGGCACGCGAAACCAGGTAGTTCTTGGATGTGTTCACCGCAATACGGTAAAGCCACGTATAGAACGCGCTCTCGCCGCGGAAGCGCGGCAATGCCCGGTAGGCCTTGATGAAGGCTTCCTGGACGACGTCTTCCACTTCCTCCTGGGCATGCACGTAGCGGGCCACGAGACCCTGTATCTTGTGTTGGTAACGGAGGAAGAGCAGGTCGAACGCGCGGCGGTCGCCCCGTTGCACTCTCCTGACCAGTTCTTTGTCGGTGTCCGCGCTCACCCGTTGTTCCTTTCGAGCGCCCCACAGCCGGGCGTGCGTCCACCCGGGCGCGTTCGGTATGCGCACCCACATTATCCCCGAGCGGACGGACGGACGCGAATGCCAACGTTCATACTTGCCCGGGTAGCGGCAAAGCCGGTTGGCGCCGACGGTGCAAGCGTATACTTGCATGTCATTGAACCGACACGAATCCCCCGGACAACGAGTGGCGAGCCGACATCGAACCGACGTGCTGATCATCGGCAGCGGTGCCGCCGGCTTGGCGGCCGCGTTGCACCTGGCCGAGACGACACGCGTGACGGTGGTGTCCAAGGATGCCGTCAGCGGCGGCGCCACCAACTGGGCACAGGGCGGCGTGGCTGCGGTCACGAATCCCGACGACAGCTTCGAGGCCCATATCGCCGACACCGTTGCGGCGGGTAGCGGGCTCTGCAACCCCGAGGTCGTGCGCTTCACGGTCACCCGTGCGCCGGCGGCCATCGAACACGTCGTCTCCCTGGGGCTCGAGTTCGACCGCCAAGGCGAGGCGCTTCATCTCACCCGGGAAGGCGGCCATTCCCACCGCCGCGTCCTACACGTGGCCGACGCCACCGGTGCGGCGATCGCACGGACGTTGAGCCAGCGAGCCGTGGAACACCCCAACATCGACATCATGAGCGGCCGGGTCGCCATCGACATCATGACCGGCCGCAAGCTCGGCGAATTGCCGAACCGGGTGGTCGGGGCCTACGTCTACGACAACCAGACCAACGCGGTGGAGGTGTTCGAAGCACGATTCGTCGTACTGGCAACCGGCGGCGCGAGCAAGGTCTACGTCTACACCAGCAATCCCGACGGTGCCACGGGCGACGGCATCGCGATGGCATGGCGAGCGGGCTGCCGCGTCGCCAACATGGAATTCAACCAGTTCCATCCCACCTGCCTCTACCACCCCGAGGCGGCACGCCAACCCGGCAAGGGGACGTTCCTGATCTCGGAAGCGGTGCGCGGCGAAGGCGGCCAACTGCTGCTGGCGGACGGCAGCCGCTTCATGGAGCGGTTCGATCCCCGCGGCGAACTGGCATCCCGGGACATCGTCGCCCGGGCCATCGACCACGAGATGAAGCGCCTGGGCGCTCAATGCGTCTACCTGGACATCTCCCATAAGCGATCGGACTTCATCGAGACGCATTTCCCGACCATCCTGTCCCGCTGCCTCGGCCTCGGCATCGACATGCGGCGGGAGCCAATACCGGTGGTGCCGGCGGCGCACTACACCTGCGGCGGCGTTGTCGTCGACCTCGCCAGCCGCACCGACATCCCCGCCCTTTACGCCGTCGGGGAGACCGCCTACACGGGTCTGCACGGCGCCAACCGGCTGGCGAGCAACTCGCTGCTCGAATGCCTGGTGTTCGCGCAGGCAGCCGCCCGAGACATCGCCAGGCGGCTTCGAATCGAAGGGCACACGCCTAGTACCCCACCGGACTGGGACGAGAGCCGGGTTTCGGACTCTGACGAGCAGGTGGTGCTCGCCCACAACTGGACGGAACTCCGGCGTTTCATGTGGGACTACGTGGGCATCGTGCGCACCAACAAGCGATTGGAGCGGGCACAGCGCCGCATCGACCTCTTGCGCCAGGAAATCCACGACTACTACGCCCGCCACCGCCTGAGCGCCGACCTCATCGAACTGCGCAACCTCGTTCACGTAGCCGAACTGATCGTCCGGTCCGCCGCCATGCGCAAGGAAAGCCGCGGTCTCCACTACACCTTGGACTACCCGCGAGGCGCTGCGAATCCCACCCCGAGCATCCTCTATCCGGCTGCGGACCCGCTCGATGTCATTCAGCCGTTGGCCGCGCCGCCGAGGAGAGCCCGCCGCAACGCGGCGAATACCGCCGCGTCGTAGCGACCTGCGCGAAGCACCAGGGTACGTCGGCGGGTACGCACCACGATCCAACGCTCGGTCATCCAAGGGGGACCCAAGAGGTCCGCGGGAACCCGGCTGCCGTCTCGCCGTTGCGGTTCGAACAACACCACACGTTCGTCGACGATGGCGAACCGCCAACGTTCACCCCGCCGGAAAACCCATGCGTAGTGGCTGAACGTCACCACCGCGACCGCCAGCAGCCTGACATCGACCTTGGCAGCCCAAGGCAGGGCCACCATGACGTGTATGGCCAGCACACACGCCAGCCATTCCCAACCCGGCGTCCAATCGATCTCGGACACCGTTGCCCGTTGTGCGCCCTCGGCAGCGCGATCCCCGCTTGCCCCAGGACCGTCGATCATCATCGGCTCTCGAGGGAAGCAGAACCGCTCAGGCGGGCACCCGCCTCGCGGTACTGTCGGCGACGAAGTCGGCGATCGCGTCGACGATGCGCACGAACGACGACGAAGGCGCAGACCGCCCCTGCAACCACTCCCAGATCGTCCAGTCGTCCTGCTCCAGCAAGGCCCCATAGGCCTCCTGGTCGGCGCAGTCCAAGAGCGGATAGCGGACGCGGGCGAAGTCGACAAGCAGCAGATCGAGTTCGAGCATCCCTCGGCGGCTGCGCCAAAGCACACGGTCGTATTGGCGATCATCGTCGGGGCGCATGTCCACATCATGGTCCTGCGACGAGGGCAAGTCATGCGAAAATGCCCCGCGTCGAATTAGGATTTTGCCGCCGCGCGACGTGAGACATCTCGCACAATTGGATTTTGCCGGGCCGGACGCCGCCCCCTTCCTGCAGGGCTACCTGACGGCCGATCTGGAGCAACTCGAACCCGGCCGTGCCCTACCGATGGCGCTCACCAACCTGAAGGGCCGGGTGATCGCCAGCGGCTGGGTCGGCGGCGAGTCGGACCGCGTACGCTTGTTCGTCCATCCGACCGTCACCGCCATCCTGAGCCGCGAACTCGGCAAGTACCTGCTGTTCGCGAAGTCGAAGCTGACCCAAGCCCAAACCGGCTTGGGCTTGTCCGGGGATCCGTCCCCGGACTCCCTCGAACTGTCGCCGGTTGGCTACCACGTGACGCCGGGTACATCCGACGAGGGCCATGCCGCGTTCGCCGAAGCCTGCGTCAACGCCGGCTTCGTATTGGTCGCCGAGGCCATCGCCGGGAGCTTCCTGCCGCAGATGATCGGGCTCACCGCCATCGGCGCGGTAAGTTTCGCCAAGGGCTGCTATCTCGGCCAAGAGGTGGTGGCGCGGGCCGAGCACCGGGGGCAGGTGAAGCAGCAACTCCGACGCTACCGGTTCGACGGCGGCGGGCCCGCCCTCGGCGCCGACGTCACGGCGGGCCCGAAGAAGATCGGCACGGTGGCGGCCGTGGGCAGCAGCACCGTGCTCGCCGCCGTTCGCTCGAACGATTCGCCGGTGTTCGCCGACGGGTGCCGGCTGGCTATCTCAGCCTGATCGTCATGTTCGAACCGGCGACGGACCCCTCGTCGAACCAGCGCGCAGTAACCGTCTTGGTCTCGGTGTAGAACCTGACCGCCTGTTTGCCGTAGGCGTGCTGATCACCGAAGAACGAGTCCTTCCAGCCGGTGAACGAAAAGAACGGCAGCGGCACCGGAATCGGGATGTTGATGCCGACCTGCCCGACCTCGATCTCCCGTTGAAACCGCCGCGCCGCGCCACCCGACGAGGTGAATAGCGAAACCCCGTTGCCGTACGGATTGGCGTTGACCAGATCGATGGCGTCGTCGAGCGTCGACACCGTCGAGGTCACCAGCACCGGGCCGAATATCTCCTGGGAATAGATCGCCATGTCCGGGGTCACGTTCGCGAACAGCGTGGGTCCGACCCAGTTGCCGTGGGGATAGCCCGGCACGTCGCATTCGCCGCCGTCGAGCAGGCAATCCGCCCCTTCGGCCTTGCCGGTCTCGATGGCATCGAGTATGCGCCGCTGGGCAGCGCGGGTGATCTGGGGTCCGTAGCCCGCCGTCTCGTCGTCCCAAGGCCCCGGGCGCACCGCTGCCATGGCGGCTTCGAGGTCGGGAAGCCAATCGGCGGCCGCGCCGACAAGCACCGCGGCGCTGATCGCCATACAGCGCTGGCCCGCCGCGCCACAGGTCGCCCCCACCAAGCTCGCGATGGCCTGCGCCTTGTCGGCGTCGGGCATGACCACCAGGTGGTTCTTGGCGCCCGCCAACGCTTGAACGCGCTTGCCGTTGGCCGCCGCCTTGGCGTACACGGCCTTCGCCACCGGGGCGGATCCCACGAAACTCACCGCACGGACATCCGGGTGGGTCAACAACGCGTCCACCTGGTCCTTGCCGCCGTGGACCACTTGAACCAGGCCATCGGGGGCGCCGGCCTCCTTGAGTAGCGCCATGAGTCGGTTGGGAACCGTCGGATCCTGCTCGGAGGGTTTCAGGACGAACGTGTTGCCGCAGGCGATGGCCAGCGGGTACATCCACAGCGGCACCATGGCCGGGAAGTTGAAAGGCGTGATGCCGGCGCAAACGCCGATCGGCTGAACCAGGCTGTAGGTGTCGATGCCCCGGGCCACGTTCTCCACGGTCTCGCCCATCATCAACGACGCGATGCTGCAGGCGTGCTCGACCACCTCGATTCCACGCCACACTTCGCCGCGTGAATCCTCCCAGGTCTTGCCGGTGTCGCTGCACAGATCCCTGGCAATGTCGTCCTGGTGCTTCTTCAGCAAGTCCTGGTAGGCGAACAGCAAGCGGGCACGCTCGGGGGTCGGCACCTCGCGCCACGCCCGGAAGGTCTCCTTCGCGCCCCGAACCGCACGGTCCACCTCGGCGTGGGTGGCGAACGGCACCTCGCAGAGCACGTCCTGGGTGGCGGGATTCGTGACCGCGATGCCGTCGCCCTGACTCGCGACGAACTCGCCGTCGATGAATAGTTCAAGCTTGTTCATGGCGGTCAGTTTGGCGGACTTGGGGATCGAGGGGAAGTCCGGTGCGGTGCTGGCGGCCACACGGGTCGCCGCACCGGCCGCCCCAAGGGACGGCTCAACGTCCCACGCCGTCGCGCCATGGTCGCGCCGGCGTCGAGATTCAGGTTATCCCAACAACTCTTGCCTTAGCGCCGCGAGTTCCACCTCGAGCGCCTGTACTCGGGCTTCGAGTTCGTCGACCCGGCTAGTCCGTGGCGTCGTTGCGGCTGCCGGTCGGTCCTTCGCCTCGACGGATTCGATTTCCCCGGCGAACAGGTGCGCGTATTGATGGTCGCGTCGTCCCGGCACGCGCGGCAGCCGAGCTACCAGGGCACCCCCTTCACGATCGGGATCCAAAAGTCCCGTGAGCGTCGCCGAGACGGCCTCGTTGTCGGCGAACGCCGTCATCCGCGTCGTGCGCGTGCGAAGTTCGCCCGGCGTCTGCGGTCCGCGCAAGAGCAGCACACAGATCACGGCGTACTCCTCCCCGGTGAACTGCCGATCGCTGAACGGCGTGTTGCAGAATCGCTGGCGGTACTTGGCGACGCCGGTTCGGAAGTTCTCTTCCCGGGTAACGAGACCCTTGTCCTCGAGCAGACGCGCCGTACGTCGCACCGTGTCCTGGTCCAACGACAGAACCGGGTCACGGCTCGACTTCTGGTTGCAGGCCAGGGTGAGCGCATTCAGCGTCAGCGGGAACTGCTCCGGTGTCGTGACCGCCTTCTCCATGAGGCAGCCGACGATGCGGATCTCGTTCACGGTCAGGTTGGGTTGCGGCATGACGCCTACGAGATTCCGCGTAGCCTAGTGTCCCGTCAACCCTCAAACGTCGCGTCAGCGTGGCCGCAAGCGTCGCC
>JAPPGK010000042.1 GCA_028821405.1 Gammaproteobacteria bacterium
ACTTCCTCTCATCCTGATTGTCGCGGACTTCTCATCCTGATTGACGCGCTACAGAAGACGGTCCGCAACCGGGTCGCGCGCCTGGGTCGGCAGCCGCACGTGGCAGGGGCGCACGGTGGACGAGTTCCGTGCCGAGCTCGCCGACGGGCGTCGCGTATCGGGGATGGTGTTTCCCGGCGACCTGGTCCGGGACGACCGCCCGCCGCCGGCGTCCGAGGCGGTGGTGGAAGGCAGGAACTGGTGACGGCCCGGTTCCGCACGCGCCTGCGCACGATCACGGCGCGCCAGGTCTGGGACGGGCCCCGTCGGCGGATCGCCACGTTCCCCTCCCCGATCCGACCCGCGGACCGCGTCATGGGCAAGTCGCCGGCGGGACGGCTGGCGCTCTGCATCGTCGCCTGGATGGGGATGTTCATGCTCGTGGTGGGCGGCCTGGCGTCATGAAAGCCAGCGCGGCCGCGCCACGCGTGCAACGGCCGGCGGACGCTCGTCCTAGGGCGTTCGAGCGTTTCACCGGGGTCCTAAGGGCTTTGAGTCGGCTTGCTTGGAGCGTGAACCTCGTCGACGCACTCGCGCCTGACGTAGGTGGGGTCGCCGTCCTGCGGTCCTTGCAGGCCCCGAAGGCGATCTCCGCTTCGGTGAGAGCCTCCCAGTGCGCGAGGACCGCGCAGCTGGATGTCAGTCGCACCCGGTCCGGCATCTCGCTGGGGGGGGAAGCCGGCAGGACGCTGCGATCGATCAGCGCCAGGGCGGTGTCGACCACGAAGTCGATGCAGAATCTGATCCTGCCGTTCGACGGCCGCATCGAGGCGGCAAAGCCGTACCAGGACATCGGCGCCTGTCTTGACGAGTGGTTTCCGGAGCCATTGCCGGGGGACGCCTTCTACGAGCTCTACCTGCCGCTTGGTGCCCCACGCCCGGGGCGGGATCGACGCGGCGAGCGCCGGCTGCGCGTGCTTCGCGATTGGTTCTCGGGCGTAGTGGCGGTTCTGCAGGACCGCGCACCCGGGCGGCGCAGATGGTCGCCCCGCGTGTACGAACGCGACTACGTCGCTGGCCGGTCGGACGGCTGGGACTGAGAGTTCACGCTGGCGCGCTCGAGCGACGGGGTCCTCCCGCCGAGGAAGGCCGGTTCGCTCGCTCTCTTTGTCGGCTCACCGGAAGAGGAAGAGGTCCCGTTCCTGGAGGATCTACGGCGGGCGTTCGAGAAGAAGCGCCCGAAACTGGCGTGCTGCAAGGCGATCGCGCCAGACGTCCAGACCGTGCTGATCCTGGAGGCGATCGACCTGCCGTTCCACTACGACCGGTACATGGCGGACAATCTGGCCGGCTTGCTGGCAGGCTGCGACGTCGAGCCGGACCACGTCTTTCTGGTGTACCCGCATACCGTGTTCTGGCAGGTGTGGGTGGTGAAGAGCGACGACGTCTGTTGGCCCGACGAGCGTCTTCCGATGCCGCACAGGGGATATTAGGACCCGCCGAAGCTTGTGCCGGAGCACGCATGGCCAAGACAGTTTGCCGAGCAGTTCAAATGTGGCGTGGGCCGGGAGACGCCGGCGAAATGGCGGCCGCTTTTTTTCGGCGAGTCGGAGCTTGAAGACACTAAGCAACGGTCGGGGACGCGGCGTGAGCTTGCCAAGAGTCGACCGGAAGGGTAGGGGATGTACCGCGGCGGGGGGACGGGTCGCGACAAGCAAGGACGGCAGAGCGGTCGAACTGATGAGCGGCAAGAACCAGCACTACATCCCGAGTTTCGTGCAACGGGCGTTCGGGATTCGTACCAAGCGGCGGCAGTGGATCTGGCGGTTCGGGCGGGAGGGGGAGCCGGAGTGCCGCCGGATCAAGAAGACGGGCTCCGAGGACTACTTCTATTCGGAACCGTCGGCGGATGGGCGGCCGAGCCTGGATGATGCGATCACGGCGCTCGAGGACCGGATTTCGTCGACATTGAACGACATTCGCTCGGGGTCGCCTGGAGACCCGGTTGACGCTGAGGGCGCGGCGGCGGTCGTCGCCCATCTGGCGACGCGTACGGCGCATGTGCGGTCGACGTTCGGCGACGGCGTCCGGCGGCTGCTGGAGCGTACGGAGGAGCTGTTCGCCGCGCCCGCCAACGTCGGTGCGATGCTCGGGCTGGACGGCGAGGAGCCCAACCGTTTCGTGCGGGAGGTGATCGCCAACGAGTTGGATCGCTGGCGTCCGGAAATCGCCGCGACCGGAATTCCGATCGACGTGCTGGAACGGGTGGGATTCGCGCTGCTGAAGGAGAACTGGGGCGATGTCGCCGGGCAGTTCGCGGACTTGGCGGCGCGTCTGGTCGACGAAGTGCGCGGTCGAACGGGCGAGGCGATTCGTGACGGGCACAACAGGGGGCTGGAGACGGCGGAAGGGTCGAGCGGTCTCGAAGCAACCCTGCGGACGTTCGAGTGGACGGTGGAGAGCGGGCCGGCGACCGGCGCCGTGCTGCCGGCGTTCGGCTACAACGAGGACGCTGCGAGGCTCTCTCACGACTTCTTCCTGGCGCCGCGGAACGACGCGGAGACCGAAGGGCTCCGCGACACGGTCGGCACGGGGCTGGGGCTGGCGCTGGAAGAGTCGCTGGAGGGGGCGTTCGACGAGTTCATGCCGAGGCGCGCGAACGCGGCTACAGACCCGGACGCGCGCAAAGGGTCGATGGGTTGGATGCCGACGGCGCAGTTGGGCTACGACGTGCGCGTGGCGGGGTGGGGCGACGAGAGCGTCAACCGCGGGGTAGAGGACTTGCTGAGGGCGTACGTGGACGCCATCGCGCAGGCGCTGCCGCTCGACCGGCTGGACGGCATCGCGGTGGGCGAGGACTATCCGGCGACGGTGCGTGCTGTGGACCGAGGCTACGAGGGCGCGCCGCCCGCGGAGACGGTGTCCGCCGAGGTGGGTGTCGGCATCGCGAAGACGGTGACGGTGCGCCGGTCCGGGGTGGTCAAGGGACGGATCGTGCTTTCGACGGCGGTGTGCGCGGCCATCACCGCGGACGACCGGCTGGCGGCCGACTGGGGTGTCCAGGCGTTGGTGAGCCAGCTGGCGCGGGTCGCAATGATCCGCATGGTCGACGAAGCGCTCCCGGGGCGACTGTTCGCCCCCGCGGGCGGTGGGCTGGCCGGTTGGCTGTACGAATACGTCGACGGCGTGCCGGACGCCTACATCGCGTCGTGGACGGCGGCTGCGTTCGTCGACGGAGGGGCGACGGCAGGGCGCGAGCGTGAGCTGCTGGCGTGGGGTCTGGAGCGGTTGAGAACGACCGCCGCGACGGCGCGGCGGGCGTACACCGGCGAGGTGACGGTGACCGAGTTCTTCGACGCCGTGCTGCCCGCGATCGGCAACGTGCTGTCGTTCGCAGCGAGCCTCCTGGGGCATTGCGGGGCGTCGGGGCTGCCGGAGGTTGACGGTGACGACGACTTGGCGGAGGCACTGGAACGCGCGGGGCTTGGCGGGTGGCTGGAGGTGTACCGGGCCGACCTGGAGCGTTTCCGCCGGCGGCTCGGCGGGTGGGAGTCGTTCAAGGAGTTCCTGGAGTTTGGTCGGCACGTCGAACGCCTGCTTTGGGGGATCGGGATGATCGTGTGGGAGGACGGCGAGACCATGCGCTACCGGATGGCGGACGGTGACGTGCTGTTCGGCACTGGGGCGGCTCGATAGGGGGACGTCGGGTCGGGGCCTGTGGTCGGCTTCGGCAACCGTGGGCGGGTTTCGCCGCCGGATGCTTGGCGCGGCGGCTCCGTTGGATCCCTTCGGGATGAGGGACATGCGCGCTGATTACGGACCCCCAGAGACCGGCTGGGGAGTGTGGGCGCGACCTAGCGGAGTTTGTCCTAGGCTTGGAAGGCGGCGAGGGTCTGGCTGCCGATGGCCAGCCACAGCAAACGCAGCGCTTCGCGCTTCACGGGTGCCTGTTTTGACCTTCCCGCCGGGCGCCGTCGACGATCGGGAGGAGGTAGCGGTTGAGTTCGCGGGCGATGTCGATCACGGGCTGTCCGTAGCGCTGATCTTGTCCCAGATATGGCTCAAGTACGATGCCGCCCCGGGTTTCTTCCACACTCGTCTGGTCGCTGGGCCACGACATCACGAACCGGGAGGCGTTCTGGATCGGGGAGCTGGAGGAGGCGTGTGGGGCGTAGGTTGCGTCCCAAGGCGAAGGATGAGTGAGAGTCCGCGGAACTGAAGAGGCGGCCGGCCGGTGCTACGATGGTGGCGCGGATCGCGCTTGGATGCGCCAGAAAGGTCCTGGGGAGGGACGGGCCGGCGTGGTCTCCGTTGGTCGAGCCGTGGGGGCCACGAGAGCGGGATGGGCAGGGACGTGCAAGGATTCTCGGGATTGTCGGGTTTCGGGGAGCAACTCAAGGGCAAGTTGCTCGAGGAGGCCGTGGGACTCGCGAGTCGTGGACGGTTCCTGGAGGCAGCCGATAGGTTCGAGCAGGCGGGGGGCCAGTCGAGCGAGCAGAAGGAGCATGGGAACGAGCTGGCGTACGCGTTCTACCGGCGGGCGCTGGCCCGACAGCGGGACGGGGACGAGTCGCTGGCGACTCAGGACCTTGAGCGGGCTCGGCAGTTCCCCGGCGTCGCAGGACGCGTCAGATTGTTGATCCGGGAGCGGCTGACGGCCATCCAGAGCGAAGCTGACGAGGACGCCAGAAAGTTTGACAAGGCGGTGGGAGGACGGTTCGACAGTGCGCCGTCGACCCTCGACCTACGCGGGAAGTTCCTCGCGCGTTACGGATTGGCTCAACCGAACCGGCGGCGCACCGTCGACGGAATCGACGAGATCTCCTGCGTGGGCGTGTACCGGTGGGCCGGCGACACGAACCGCAACGAGCAATGGTCGCGGCTGATCCGCGAGTTCAAGCGGGGCGAACCCGGATTGCCGGCGTTCTTGGGGCGGATGCTCGCGGAACACGTTAAGGCGACGCCGCTGTGCGCAGGATGGATCGCCGAGGTGGATTGCATCGTACCGGTGCCGGCAGCGGCGAGGAGAACGGCGGAGCGAGGGAACGACATCGTTGTCAGCGCGAGCGAGCAATTCGGCTCGCGGCTGAGAATTCCCGTGCGTACGGATTTCCTGAAGAGGAGAGATGAGTCGGAGAGGTCGCGGTTCGTGGGCAAGGCCGAACTCGGTAGTCAGTACCGGTTCAACGAGAAGAAGGCAGGCGACGTGCGGGGACGGACTGTGTTGTTGCTGGACGACGTGATGAACCGCGGCCATACGGCGGGAGTCTGCGGGAGGCTCCTGAAGGAGCATGGATGCGAACGGGTAGTGTTGCTCGTGCTCGCGCAAGCGGAGAGCTCGCTGCAGTCGAGCCGGCATGCGGGCGAAGGAACATTCTAGGTTGGAACGTAGAAGCTTGTCGGGTTTAATCAGCGTTGGGGTTGAGGGCAGATTCTGTGAAATCGAGTTGCGTAAGTAGTGATGGGTATGGGTAGAAACAGGCGACGCGGCGACGAGGAACCACAGTGACGACGCACCGGATCGAGACCCGGCTGGACGAGGCGACCGTCAAGGAACTGGACGGCTGGCGGTCGACCCGGATCCCGGAGCCGTCGCGGTCGGAGGCCGTGCGGCTGCTGTTGGAGGAACGGCTGTGCGGGGGGCGGCGCGCGCGGGAGCGGCGGCCGGCGGGTGGCCGCCGGCCCGAGGCGGCTCGGCTTGGGGCGCTCTATGCGCTCGAACGCGTCAGCGGATTCGGCCCGGTCAAGTTCCGCGCGCTGCACGAAGCGGGTATTGACTCGGCCGCGGCGCTGAAACAGCCAGACCTGCTGCCGTTCAAGGGCCGCATCGGAGACAAGCTCCGGCGGGGAGTCGAAGCGCTGTCGCTGACGGAGTTGGATGCAGCACGGGCGCGGGCCGACGACCAGGTCGAGCGGGCACACGCGCTGGGGGCGTCGATTCTCACGCATGGGGATCCGGGCTACCCGGAGCGGGTGTACGCCAGCAACAACCCCGTGCCCGTGCTTTATGTACGGGGCGACCCGGCGGTCTGGGACGACGCGCCGGCGGTGGCGGTCGTAGGTTCGCGGAACACGCGGGAGCCGTACACGAGTGCCGCCCGAACGTTCGCCGCGGTAGCGGCGCGGGATGGCGTTCTGGTCGTGTCTGGATTCGCGATCGGCGCGGATTCGATCGGTCACACCGCTTCCCTGGAGGCAGGGGGCGGCACGGTTTGTGTCATGCCGTGCGGGCTGGACAACGTTTTCCCGCCGGAGAGTCGGGAACTGTGGGAGCAGTTGCTGGCGAACCCGAGGGCCGTGTTCGTCAGCGAGTTCGGGTTCGGCCAGCGGGCGTCGTCGTTACTGCTGCGCAAGCGCAACAAACTGATCGTCGCCTTCGTCCAGGGCGTGCTGGTAGCCCAGTCGGCCTTGGACGGCGGGGCGATGAACGCGTACCGGTTCGGGCGCGAGCAGCGCAAGCCGGTGGCGACGTTCCGGAACGACGGATCCAAGGATACGACAGGGAACGCCGCCATCGAGAACGACGCTCGGACGGGCCGTTTCGGGCTCGAGGCGAGGTGTAGGGAGTCTGAATACAGAGCGTGGCTGCGGACACTCTCCTCCTGGACCTAGACGGGACGGTGTGGAACAGCCGCGCGTGGTATGCCGACGCCATCGCGCGACTTTCCGATGGTTCTGCCGCCGAGATCGCCGTCGAACTTGAGGCCGGCGCGAACGTCGCCCGGATTGCGCGGCAGTGCGGGGTGAGCAACGCACGTCTTGCCCGCGAGGCGCGGGAGGACGGCGCTTCGGTCGAGATCTACGACGGTGTGTTCGAGACCCTAGAGCGTCTGCGGGCAAGGTCGACACCTATCGGCGTCGTCTCGAATCTGCCGGGGTGGCTGGTCGGCCCGTTGCTGGAATCGACCGGTGTCGGGGGGCATGTGGCCGCCACCGCGACGCCGCGCGCGGGCGTGCCGGCGAAGCCGCAACCGCACGGGATCAAGAGGGTGCTCGACGAGCTAGGTCGGCCGACGGCGGGGGCCTGGTTCGTGGGGGACGGGACGGCGGACGCGGGAGCGGCTGCGGCGGCGGGAGTTCCGTTCGCCTGGGTGTCTTACGGGTACGACGCCGAAGCGCCCGCGGGCACGGCCCGGGTACTGGCGCGTTTCGGGGACGTGCTCGACCTGTGAGATTCCTCTACAAGATCTACAGCAACTACGACGGTTTCAGGCCGGCGGTGCTGCCCGAACGCATGGACGGTCGGCGTCTGCGGCTGCTGGGCTGGCGCCGGTACATCGACGTGGTTGAGAAGGGCTGGGAGTGCTGGGTGTACTTCCACGGGCGGCACAGGTTCGAAAACGGCGTGTACGCCAAGGGCATCGTCGACGGCATCGATCTGGAGGCGGGCGAGGTCAGCCTGCGGGTGCGCGAGTACCGGACGGATAGGCCAATAACGCCGCGGGAGACTTCGGCCCGGGTGGCTGAGGCCGTGTCGACGCGGTTCCGGCAGGTATTCCTGTGGCCGGACGATTGGACGGTGGCCCCAGTGTGCGAGCCGAGCGCGTGCACGGGGAGGCAGTGCGAGGACTGCGAGACGTGGTTGAAGCTGCCGCTGATCGGCGAAGGCGAGTCGAGGATTCCTAGCCGTCTGCGATGGTCGACGTACGACGACGTCGTGGCCGCGCACTGGATCGTGCCGAGGCGGTGCTACGAGACCCGGATTCGGAGCGATGTGCGGGATCTGACCCGTCGGTTCACGGAGTTCAAGCTCGGCGAGATGGCCTATGCGTTTCCGTTCGCCCTGGCGATCTTCGAACAGTTGCGCCGGCGCGATCTGCTCGAGTTCGACTACGTTGTGCCGATCCCGCTGTCGCCGGACAAGGCGGCGAACGGGGAGAAACACCGCACGCGGGAATTGGCGAGGGAACTCGGCGGGCTGCTGGCGGTGCGGGTGGGGGAGATGCTCAGCCTCTCGGAGAGCGTGTCGAAGCGGCGCATGCAGGCGGACGGCTATACCGTGTCCCAGTTCGAGGGACGATACGGGGAGGCGCTGCAGGCGTCTGTGCCGCCCGACGCCCGTCGAATTCTGCTGGTGGACGACGTGATGACCCGAGGAAGTACGGCCGCGCAGGCGCTGCGAGTGATCGAGAAACAGCAACCGCATGCGGTAGTCGTGGTCGCAACGGCGGGCCAGATGATCGTGAAGGAGGCCGTTGTGGACGACGAGGGTTTCACGCTGTCGGGGTGAGGGTCATGCTCGGGGCTTGGATGGAGGTGGCGACGTCAAGCAGGTGTACGGCGATGATCGTCTTGGTCGGTTCGTATCTGCCGATCTGGCGGTGCAGCTCGGGTAGGAGGAGGTGTTCGATACCAGATCTTACGGTCACACGCAGCTGCCGATGGCTTCGGTCCGCTGCGCTCGGAGCGCGACATGATCGACTGCTACTTTTCCGCGGACTGGGACAACACTGTCTATTGCCTTCACCGATCGCGCCAATGTTGCTACGTTCACGAAGAGACGAGGGCAATCCAAGAGCAGACAGTCAGCTAAGACCGCCTGAAATGGCTGCTTACGGCGACATGGGTCTCAAAGGTTAAAGATGGCGGTTTGCTGAGGCGGTCAGGCGCTGAGAGTCGGTGAGACTCGCGCGGGGTGCAGATTCCGAGATCGTTAGCTTTGTCGGACGAGTGCTAGGGCGGGAGCCCGGCACGGGCTTGACGGATGTAACAGGCTTCCCAAGCGAAGGTGGGATTGAGCATTGGCGCTGGTCCGTCGGACGCATTGTCTGTGCGGGCGCGGCGCGAGGGGCTAAACTTGGGCACGGATTGCATCCGGCGATTGGAAGCGTCGGGGGGCGGGCACGGTGTGCGCCTGCTGCGCATGCAGTTCAGCGCGGCGTGAGGGGCCGCCGGGGCGGCTTGAGTGGCGCCGTGGTCCGTTAGGGTCTCGGCTGGAAGCTGCAGGTGTTCTGGCGGGCCGAGCCCCTCCGATCGCGAGGAGAAGGACCACTGGGGGACTGAACGATGGAACGACTGGACTTTCTCGCGCGGGCCTTCGACGAGGGGCACTTGCAGCTCATTCGCTCGGGTCGCGCAGACAAGGTCCGCTACGTTGCGGCCAACCGGTCCCAACGCTGGGCGGATCCGGAAGAGAAGGTACGTGCGGCCTACTTCGCGGAACTGGTCTACCGCTACGGGTACGGCCCGGATTGCATTGGCGTCGAAGTCACGGTTCCTGACCGAACGCCTGCGGATCGTGCCGATTTGGTGGTGTTTCGGGACAGCTCATGTACGGATCCGTACGCGGTCATCGAGTGCAAACGGGCTGACGTCTCCGACCCCGAGTTCAAGCAGGCGGTGGAACAAGCGTTCGGGAATGGCCATGCGCATAAGTTCAGGGCTGACTACATTGGCGTGGTCGCGGGGAGCACGCGTGCGTTCTACGATTGCTCGGACAGGTTTGGAGTGCTCGAGCGGGAGGCGAATATCGTCTCGGATATGCCGGTTCAGTACGGCAAGCCGGAGGAGTTCAAGTACTACAGGGATGCCCACCCGAAGCCCGACATTGGGGCCGTCAGCCGAGATGACCTAATCCGGACGATCCGCAAGTGCCACCAGACGCTTTGGGCGGGAGGACGTCTTTCGCCGCCGATGGCTTTTGGGGAGCTCACCAAGTTGATCTTTCTGAAGACGCGTGACGAGAAGACACCCCGACGCAAGGGTGAGCCGTATGAGTTCCAGATCAAGACGAACGAAACTGCCGAACGGCTGGCGGGCAGAATCAAGGCCATCTACGAGCGCGAGCGAGAGAAGGATCCGGATGTCTTCAACGAGGGGATCAGAATTGACGACGCGACGCTAAGAAGCCTGGTTCTTCACTTGGAGAGCGTCGACCTGACCGCCACCGATCTCGATACCAAGGGGGTGGCGTTCGAGCAGTTCATGGACGGGTTCTTCAAGGGCGACTTCGGGCAGTACTTCACCCCTCGGAACATCATCGCATTCGCGATCCAGATTCTAGACGTACGTCCTGAGGACTTTGTTCTTGACCCAGCCTGCGGATCGGGCGGCTTTCTGCTGCACGCGCTTGACTATGTTCGAAGGCAGGCGGATGGATTTTTCGAGGAAGACTCCAAGGAGCACTTCGCGTATTGGCACGACTTCGCGGAACGACGTCTGTTTGGGATAGAGATCAATGAGGAAATCGCGCGCGTGGCCAAGATGAACATGATCGTGCACGACGACGGTCACACCAACATCATCGGCAACGATGCCCTTGAGCCGCTTCAGGCGATAGCGCAAAAGAGCCCGGCTTTCGCGAAGGTGCTCGGGATTAATGTGGTGACCGGGGAGCGTGACGAGAGCAAGGGCTTCACCAAAGTACCTACCAATCCGCCATTCGGAGCCGTGATAAAGGACGAGTTGCACAGCTACCTGCCGACCTACGAGTTGTCGGCGTACGCATCTCGCGGGGGAGGCGACGAACAGGATTCGGACGCGGCAGGCTTCAAGGCCGGCAAGTCAGCGGTTAAGCGGAAAAGCAGCGTGAAGACCGAGGTCGTGTACTGCGAGCGAGTCTGGCAGCTTCTGCGCCCAGGGGGTACGGCCGCTGTGGTGCTGCCGGACGGGATGCTCACGAATGCGTCGCTACAGGGCGTCAGGGACTGGGTGCTGGAGCGTTTCAAGGTGTTGGCGGTGGTGTCACTCCCGCCATTCGCGTTTGCGCACTTCGGGGCCGGCGTCAAGTCGAGCGTGGTTTTCCTCGAGAAGCGCTCCGCTGGTGAGGTGCCGTCGGATGAGGAGGCGGTATTCATGGCGGTGGCCAACAACATTGGTTACGACGCGGCGGGGAGGTCGACGTACGAGGTCGAAGCAATCGACGAAACCGCTGGGGAGAGCAGGGTGGAACTGCAGCGGTGCGACCTTTTCGACTGGCAGGTTGTGTTCGACTGGATGCCGGGAGAGGGGAGTAAGCCGGGGCGGTGGTCTGAACGGCACCGGCATGTATCGCCGGGGAGCGGTCTGTTGGGCCGATACCGCGCATTCACGCGGGCTCCGTCGGACTTCTTGGTCTGATCGGCGATGGTACTTTTGGGGTCCACGGCATTTGCCGTCAGACGCACGAGCCTGCTTGGCGAGAGGCTGGATCCCGCCTATCTTCGTTACAAGGGTGGATGGCGGTTCGGGTATCCGGCTCGTGCGCTTGGTTCGCTCGTGTCGGAGGAACCATCCTACGGTACGTCGGCGCGGGCTTTGCCGCGGGCGAACGAGTCGGACCCCCGGTACATTCGGATTACGGATTTCGGTGACGATGGGATAGAGCTCCCGCACGAGTTCAAGACACCCGCGAGCTGGGCCGAGAAGCACGTGTTAGAGCCCGGGGACCTCTTGTTGGCTCGTAGCGGAGCTACGGTGGGCAAGTCCTACATCCATGTGGCGCCGCTTGATCCGGCAATCTATGCGGGCTACTGCATCCGCTTCCGATTCAACGACGTAGTCCTGCCCGAGTTCGTCTACAGTTTTACCAAGACCGAGCCCTACGCCGCGTGGGCGGCGGCCATTCAGCGCCCGTCCGGACAGCCGAACATCAACAAGGAGGAGTTCAAATCCTTGGAGATACCGGTCCCTCCGCTGAGCGTTCAGAAGAAGCTTGTTCGCGGTCTTAGTGCAGCTAGGAAGGAACGCGATGGGCTTCTGCAACGGTCCGGGTGGTTGGCTAGGTCGGTGGACGAGCTGGTTCGGGCGGAATTGAAGCTACCCGAAGTGAAGTCTAGAGACGGACTAGGGTTTGGGGTCCGGCTGGACACGACCAGGGAGGGCAGGTCGCTGTGCCCGGACTTCTTCCATCCAGAGCGCATGGCGGCGCTACGCGCGATCGAGGGCGTGCCGAATCGGAGGCTGGGGGAGTTGGTGGCGTTCATACGGGAACAGGTAAAGGCAGCCGCGAGTGGCGAGCGCTATGTGGGCTTGGGCTCGGTCGTGAGCGGGACAGGGGAACTTGGCCGCGACTTGGAGTCGGCGGAGGGTGCATCGTTCTGCTTCGAGAAAGGCGATGTGCTGTATGGCCGGTTGCGGCCTTACTTGAACAAGGTGTGGCTCGCGTCGTTTGAGGGTCTGTGCTCCACGGAGTTTCACGTTCTGAGGACAAAGGACCCGGACGCGCTTCGGCCGGAGTACTTGGCGGTGGTAATGCGCACCGGGCTGATCGTGAAGCAGACCAAACACATGATGACTGGCAATACGCATCCGCGCATCGCTAACCGCGACGTGGAGAACTTGCTTGTGCCGCTGGCGGATGCAGCCGTGCAGCAGAGAATTGTCGACGAGGTGCTGGGTCGCCAAGCTGAGGCGGTGCGGCTCCGGCAGGAGGCCGCAGAGGTGTGGCGTGTTGGGCTGGCCGATTTCTTGGATGCACTGGTCTTGGGGTCGGCGCCGTGATCCTCTCGGGTATTGTCCACACGAGCCTCCACGGGGTTACGGTAATCCGGGGCGTCGCGCCTCTTGGCGAACTTGCGCGCTGCTCCCGACACGACCCGCAGTACCAGCGCAATCTAATCGAGACGCACAGGGAGGAGATTGAGAGGTTCTTGGATGAGAGCAGCTTTCTGTTCTTTCCCGAGGTGATCCTGTCCGCGGTGCTTAGGTATCGCGCTGGAACCGGCGCTAGGCGCAAGCCAGTCCAACCGATCCATGATGTTCTCTATGGAAGAGGCTTCAAGTCCAATGTCGACGGAGTCGAGGTTACGGTTGTCAAATCGCGATTGCCGCAGCGGATGCAGTTTGTTGGAGGGCCTGAGGCACCGAGGATAGCCTATCTGGACTTGCCGGAGGAAGAACTGGAAGGCGGATTGAGTTTGTTCAGGGTCGATGGTAACCACCGTCTGAGCGCGGCGGCGGAGGTCGACAGGGATCATCAGCGATACCGTCGGCCAACACCATTCTGCATCGTGTTGCAGGAGGAGAGCGCGGATGCCGAACGCTGGGACAAGGTCGTCTTCCACAACATCAACGCGAGACAGGTGCCACTCACCTCGGAAGAGAATCTGCGGCTCATTCTGGATACCGGAGACGGTGCCCTGTTCACTGATTCGGCCCTGGTTCAGACGCGGGAGTTAGGTCCCGCGTATTACCTGTCGCGCAAGCTCCAGCCCGTTATCGACGTTGATTATCTAACGGGTCTGAGAAGCGCCTTGGCGAGTCCATGCTCGCTGGCGGTCGCGGCATTGGAATTGCTGATGGTGCGGGGGGTTGTGTGCGCAAGTGACGATACCGAGCGGCTAGACGCCGAGGTGCCAAGGCTCCGAGAAGCCCTCAAGAGAGTGAACGCGGAATACGAGTCGCATTCAAGGCTTGCGGAGAATGGGTGCCACGGCCTCCTGATTGCGTATCTGTACTTCGCGATGGCGCAAGGGGGTGGGAACCTGGGAAGCTTCTCGAGCTGGGTGCTGAAGAATCACATACATCACTTGGCGCCGGGCGGGGAGACGCAGGGAACGAGTTATCACCAACAGCACCAGCAGTCGGTTCAGGCAGTGGATGCAGCAAGCCTCGTTTCAGTTTTCGAGAGTGTGCTTGAGGCGAAAAGCCGGACCATATTCGTGGCTATGGCGTTTGCCGCTGAAACCGAGACGACGTTTGATGCGATCAAGAAGACTGTGCGGCAGATTAACGAGAAGTATCAGTTAGAGATCGCTTTGGAGGCGATCCGGATAGACAGGGTCAACGAAGGGCACAGTTTCACTATCGACGAGAGAATTCTGGAGGTGATCGAGAGTTCCGGATTGCTGATCGCTGACCTGACGCTGGGGAATCAAAACGTGTATCACGAAATCGGCTACCTCATGGGGCTGAATCGGGGGAGCGGGCGGTTGCATGAGAACTTTATCCTCATCGGGGATCGGAGTGGTGGCGACGAGCGGCTGGAGAAGGATGTCGGGTTTAACTTGAAGCATTGGCAACAGCTGAGATTTCGGAACACCATCGAGTTGGAGGAGCGATTGAGTGATGCGTTGGTCGCTTACTACGGTCTGGCCTAAACCGGGATACTGTGGTGGAAGCCCGTCCGGGGGCTGGCCGCGCGGCTAGTTGCGGGCACTTCGAACGGCTCCCCGACTCCGGGCGGTCGCTGCAGATTGTCCAATTCAAGTGTGCGGCGGGTTGGTCTTTGCCCGCGGCGGCGAACACGGATTGGCTAGACCAATCCGCCGTTGGCGGGGAACGGCGCGTCGGTCGGGCGCGCGCTGCGACCGCAGGTCGATTCGAGTGCCGACCATGGCGCGAGGGTGTCCCGCAGGTACATGGCCATGTCACATCGAGGACGGGCCTCCCCGCTACCGGCCAACGCGGGGGCAACGATCCGCGAACACCGGGCCGCCTATCACGTCAAGCAGAACTATCTCGACGACCAGATCCGTCGCAGAGTCGTCAAAGGTCAGGGCAGGCGTAGGGGAACGCGGGGGGCCGTTCGACAATGCCTTCGACGCGTTTCCAATGTGCAACTGATCCCCTTGGTCGCCTAGATGAAGGGGTACAGGATTCCGAAGGTAATGGCGCCGGTCGTCACGATCAGCGCGATCAGCTTCGTGGTTACCCACCAGTCGGCATCGACTACTTGACCGTGCCTTAAGGTCTGTTTGAATTTGAGCATGGCTCTTTCTCGTCGCCTACCCTAGAGTGCCCAAGGTCTTCGCCGCCAATTGGGATCCTACTCGGGGTTCCGCCAGAGCGCCCCGCCGCCAGGTTTCGCTTCCCGCCCTTCGGCAATCATCGCGTGATCTCTCCTGAGCGGGGCGAATCTGTCGCGTCGAAACGCCGCCGCCCGTCCCCCGGTGGGTGGCTCAGGTCACCAGGAGCAAGCCTAGCCCTGCGCCCGCTGCGATCGCCAAGAGAAGCAGGCCGAAGAACTTGACCACAAAAGCCCTCAGCTCCTTCTTCGCCGTCTCCCGGTTCCCGAGTCGTTTTAGGTTCAACATGGCGAGTATCGTATCGCGATCAGCCGACGGCTTCGAGAGCTACCGTTACCGAACCTGCGCCGCACCGCCGTCTCGAAGCCGCCCCGGCCCCATGCCTTCGTGACCCGTTGTCCCCGAAGGCAGGCCCACGACGCCTCGAAGGTTTGGGCATGGCAGAGCGGTCGCTGGGGCGGTTGGAAGTCCTCGCCTTGCGGGTTGTCCCGTACGGAACGGATCCCTTTGGGTCGTTTAGATGAAGGGGTACGTGATCCCGATGCCGAGCGCGACACACCGCCAGAATCAGCGCGAGGACCTTCGTGGCCACGCACCATTCGGCATCGATGACTTGCCGCCCTTCAGCGTCTGCTTGAATTTGAGCATTGCTCTTCCTCCTGCATACCCTGGAAAAGCCCGGCGTCCCTCCGCTAGTGGCGTCCCCGCTGCGGTTTCGCCGAACGCCCGCCGCTAGGTTCGTTGCGCGGCCTTCGGCAACCGTCGGGGTGATCTTTCCCGAGCGAGGGCTAGTTCTACCGGTCCCGTCAGCTGTGTTCGCCCCGAGCGCGTCAGCTTCTGTCTTGCGGTCCCCCGGTCTCGAGTCTCAGATGACCAGAAGCCAGGCGATCACCACTCCGATCAGTATCCCGCTACCGGCCATTAGCCAAAGCCGCAGCCTCATCGACCGCACAGCCAGCCGGAACGACTCGTCGTCGGAGATCAGCTTCGTATCGGACATCGCAGTCTCTCCATCATAGCCCCAGAATACTCTTGAGCGCGACCAGAAGCGCTATCCCAACACCAATGCCCGTAAACAGGACTATGGGTTGCTTCGCCCCCAGCCGTCCGACTTCCAGAGCTTCCATTGTCGGGACGGTGCCGCGTCTGCGTGTCCTCTTCCGGGTTCTCAACGAATCGTTCCCCGACCGACCGTCGCGGCCGGGAACGGCGGAGCGCCGGCCGCAAGGAGCCGATCCCGGGCCGGCGTTCCTCCCGTTTCCGCTCTTTCCGCCATCCTCGGGCATTAACATAAAGGACGTTATGTGAAATAGTCTCCTCGTGATCGATCTGGACCGGGAAATACTCGAGACGGCGCTCCGGCAGCCCGGCTTGACCATCGGCGGGCTCGCCGATCACGTCGCGCCCGGTGGCGAGACGCAGTCCCGAATCCAATTCCTGATCGAACGCGGCTTCCTATCCTACGACGCCGGCGTCAAACTGACCGAGAGAGGCAGAAACCGCATCCTCGCCGCCTCTTTGCGAAACCGTACCCGCTCGTGTCTCATCGGCGTCCTGCGTCTGGTCCCTTTCTTCGGTCGACTCGTCCGCTAGCGGCCTGCCCGGGTTTCGGCGATGTCGTCGATTCCAAACCGCGCCGCCAATGTCCGAGGGGCTACCGGGCCTGTGAAGCGGGCGTGCGGTCGCGATGCGGGGAGAGTCGGGACGGGGGTTTGGCGCGTAGGGTATGCGCAAGCGGGGAGTCCCGGAATTCGGCGCAGCGACGCGTTCGCAGGACGACCGACCGTTGCCGGGCGTGGCACCGCAGCCGCATGACGGCGATGTCCTACGCGGCCTGCGCGCAACTCCCGGCGTTGGAATCAGTGGAGAACATTCAGGAGTGGGCAATGACGGAGGAGCGGATACCGACGACGCTGCCGAGTCCCGTTGAACGGGGCGAGTTCCGGTTCATCGCAGTGGACGCGGCCGGAACCGGCTGCAACTCGGGTGGCGGTCGTTGGCGAGACGCGGGTCGACGCCGTGGCGGAATTCGTGGAATCGCGAGCGTGAACGCGCCAATTCGGCAGGCCAAAACCTCGCGCTCTCCCTAGCCTGGGCCCATCGGGCCCGCGTGGGACGGCGACGTCGGGCGTCCCGGCGAAGGGCGTCAAGGGCCGGTATGGCGCCGCGAGTCCCTTGACGCACTGGCGCGACGGCGTGCACTGGCGCGGCGGGGGCGATCCGGGCAGTGGTGGGGAGAAAATTCGCTCCATGCGGTGTGGACGGTCTGCGGTTGTCGAGCTGGCGGCACGACCGTGACCGTGGTCTGCGCTTAGATGACAAAGACGTACCCGACCCTAATGCCGACGGCGGTAGACGCCACGAACAGCGCACCACCTTCGCGGAACCCACCAAATGGCATCGACGACTCGCCCGTTCTCCAGAGCATCGGAGTCTCGATCAGGTCTTCCATCGAATACCATGCAGGCACGACCTATGGGAGGGACCGGGAGGCTCCTATGCGGGTGTTCCCCCAGTCGGACGGGATGTCCTAGCCTTCCGCCGCGACTGCTCGGAGGATTGAGGAAATCGCATGGGATTCACGACGGCAAGACGTAAGCAAATCACGCTCACACAACTCGTCGAAGTGTCCAGGGAAATCAGTGAGCGATCATTGATTGGTCGGACGGAACGGTCCGCGTCTTGGGACTTCGAGCGATCATCCGGGTTCGTGTGCGACCAAGGGCTGGGTGAACACATCGCCTTTGTCTCGGTGAAGGACTGGGACCAATCGCTGCCTCTGAACAGCGAACGCCGCATCTTCGAGATCGACAACATCGTGGTCCGTGACCTCGAGATCGAGTTGGACGACGGGTCGGCATGGGATGCCATGGTGGACTGGATTCCCGTTTCCAACGCGAAGTGGCATTTCGAAAGGTGCTGCTTTCGATGCCCGTCGCCGAACATGTGGGCGGTCGGCTTCCCTTGGCGTGGCTCGTTCCGGTTCCACAAAAACGAGTTCCGCTTTCCTTCGGATGGGCATCGCGGTGGTGCCTGGATATTCCCCTTCAAGAGCGGGAGCAGGGTTTCGTTCGTCGGAAACGATTTCGGAGGCAAGACGATCCAGACGCGTTGCGTGGGCTCCGAGAAAGGGAAGGATGGTTCCGAAGGGGCATCTGGCGACGAAGGTTGGCAAAGTCTGGGCCAAATAGCGTTCGTAGCGAACAAGCGCGTAGGCGACCTGTGGATTCAGGAGGGTTATTCGTCGGTCGAAATCACCGGGATGAACCGCATCGATCGGTTGAACGTCGACCTGATCGTGGACGCAGACGAGGGCAAGCAGACTTCGATCTATCTCGGGCCGCGCGAGAAGATAGACCCCTCTTTCCACAATTGCCAGCAACACAGGTCGTTGTTTCTTTCGATGAGACGGCTGGCAGCCCTCAACCATGACAGCCGCCAGCTAACGGTGCTGGACAGGCAGCTGGAGCGAATCGAGTACTTCCTGAACAAGGGTCGGGAGGCGCCGCCGGTATTCGATTTCCGAGTCTGGATCGAGTACTGGCAGGATCGGATTCTATACGGTTGGAGGCGCTGGTCGTCCGACTTCTACAGATCTTGGCTGCGCCCGCTGGCGATGTTGGTCGGCGGCTACGCAGCGATCAACGGCCTGCCGCCAGCCGTTCTGATCGACGGCTTCGCCGTCTCCCATTGGATCGACCTGACGCTTCGACCGTTGACTGAAATCGCCGTGTACGAGGCCAGTTTGGGACGGATCGTGGGGAGCGACTACGAAGCCGTAGCCGCCTCCGCGAAAACGCTGCTGAAGCTTGCGGGACTCATTGAGGTGTTCTGGATCGGCGTGTGGGCCTTCGCGTTCGCGAAGTCGATAAGGCGGTGATTCGACGACGTAGGGTGAGGGCACCAGTCGGTGGCCGAGGAAGTCGCCGAACGAGTCATGAAGGCGCTTTCGGTGGAACGCCAGCGATCCCTCGTTGGCGGCGCTTGTTACCGCTGCCACGCCGGTTCCGCCGGAGAGGGCGCAGATGCCGAAGAAGTGCTGGTAGAGCCTCGCGGCGAGACCTCGTCGCCGGTAGGCTCGATGGACGCCCACGAGGTCGATATACGCTTGCCGGCCATCCGTCTGCGAGAAGAATCCGGAGAGGCACGCGGCCACGCGGTACAGTTGCCTCCGCGCGCGGGGAGACACCGGAGACCAACGCCGAGGCTTCTGAACGTGGGTTCCTCTCAGGACTGTTCGCCATGTGAGCGTCGCGGCAGGCATACTGCCAACCCATGCCCCTCCGCTGCATCGACCCGACAAACGACAACCGGGGTGTCCACTGCTTCGACCTGACGGACGCCGAATGGAAGGCATTGGAGGCTCGGAACCGCCGTGAGCGCCACCTGCGGATGCCGTGCTGCGATGCCGAGGTCGTGTTTCGACGGCCTCGGAGCAGGATCAAGCACTTCGCCCACAAAGCCCGCCCGCGTGGATGCCTGGGCGGCCCGGAGACCGAACACCACATCTACTTGAAGATGCTGGCCGTGGAAAGGGCGCGGCTGACGGGATGGGAAGCAAACACAGAGGTTCGAGGGAAGACGCCAAAGGGAGAGCCATGGATTGCCGACGTGCTCGCAACCAGGAAAGGCGAGCGAGCCCTCGCGATAGAGATTCAGTGGTCCCGGCAGACCCGTGATGAAACCCGCCGACGGTCGAGACGCTATGACGATTCTCGGGTTAGGGGAATCTGGTTGATGCGCCGCGTCCATCCCGACGCCTCACAGGACATCCACGCGACGGTATTCGGCATTTCCGAGGAAGAGCAGTTTGCGGAGGGGATACCCTACAGCCCATCGCCTCGCCCGAAGGAGGTGTGGCCGTGGCGGTACACGGTCCGAGGACCACGGAAGATGAGCGTGGAGTCGTTCCTGGACGCCGTGTTCGAAGACCGCATCAAATACGGGCTCCCGAACTACGCGGGGGATCCGGAAGGATGGCATGTGACCACTAAGGGGTAGCCCGTCGCCATCCTGGTGGTTTCCTTTGAGTCCGATCACGACAGTTCTCCCACACCACGGACTCGGGGAAATCCCGGCGTCGTGCCCGCCTTCTTCGCGGACCGGACCTTCGTTGGAGCTAGCGTTCGGGCACGCCCGGGCAGTCGACGAGATCCTCCACGCTCCTGCGCCTGCCCACGCACGGGGAGAGGGCGTCGGCGAAGGCGGCGTCGCCGGCCTCCCGGGCGGCGTCGCGCAGGCACCGGGCGATCGTCGACCAGCCGTAGCGCCAGATGTAGCGGCCGATGCAGTCGTCTACGGCGCCAGCGTGGGTCCGGCCGGCGAACCGCCGGAGCGCGGCGTACGCGGCGACGTGGCCCTCGGCGCAGGTTCCGACGCGACGCGCCACGATGTCGTTCGGATGTTCGCCGGCGACGAAGGGCTCCCGCGCTATGTAGAGAGTCCCGGCGGTGCATTGGCGCGCGATCGATCTGCGGACGCCCTCCGGTTGCAGGTGGGCGATGTGCTTTTCGACCGCCGCCGCCTTCGCGGCGGCCATCCGGTCCCGGGTGAGCCACCGCGCCTTGGCGCAGCGGGCGACGTCGGAGTAGCGTACGCTTCGGGCACCGCAGCGCTCGAAGTGCTCGGCGTAGTGTTCCGCGATCTCGGCGTAGGCCGCCGCGTCCTCGTGAAGGCAGGCCGCGTCCGCGATATCCGCTCGCGACACGACTGAGAAGCCGGCTTGGATGCAGCGGTTGAGGGTGTACTGGCGGCGTTCTTCGGGCAGTTGCGCCAGCGCGTCGCGCTGGGCGGCCAGGGCCGCGAAGGCGGCTTCGGCGCACTCCGCGACGGCTGCGGGCCCGGGCTCCCCGGCGGTGCAGTGCTCCCCGAGCAGCCTGACCCTGTCGTCGGATGGAGCCGGATCCAGGTCTGCGGCGGACACGGCGGCGTCGAAGGCGTCGGTGCGGGCGTCGCGCGCGGCTTCGAGTTCCCGCTGGCGTTCGATTGCGGCGCGCCGGTCCGCGACCGTTTTGTCGACGCACCGGGCGGCGGCCTCGGGGTGGAACCAGTGGCGGTTGTGGCAGATCGTCGCGATGTCGTCGAGGTCGCCTTGCGGGAGGTCGTCGAACTTCCCGAACGCGTCCGCGATCGCGTCCCGGGAGAGGGTCACGTACAGGACGCGGCAGGCCTCGGAGCGTTCCATGTCCGCGACGACGTCGAGCAGCGTGTCGCGCATCTCGCCGGGGCAGTCCGCGTCGCGCTCGACGTTCTCCCGGATGCAGGCGAGGGACTCGGCGGGCGTGGCGTCCGCCAGCTGTGTGCATCCGGACAGGGCGTCGGCGGCGATCGGGCAGAGGCGACCGTAGGCGAGCCGCCAGTTGCCGATCCGGGTGCGGAACCCCTCCGCGGTGCCTCGGAAGGGGACGTCCTCGCAGTCGGCGACGTCGACGGTCGGGGCGGGGGCGTCGCCGTCCCGTGGGGATTCGCCGCAGGCGGCTAGGAGGGCGGGCAGCAAGAGGCCCCTGCCCCAGCTCGCTGCCGTCCGGTGGTGGGATGCCTTCATTGTGTTCTCCCCGGTCGATTGTCGCCGCAACGGCCCGGGGTGCCGGGCCGTGCTTAAACATCCCGTGGTGAAACGGTAGGCTTCCCGCCTATTCGCCGGGCCCGGGCAATTACTCCGGACCGCGCAAGGACTGTTGTATTCAGCGGGTGACCCGACTGGCGGGTTCACCACTGAGATGTCTAAGCAGGACCGATCATACATCACGCGAGGCGCGGACGTGCTGTCCGCCGGGTCGCCCGCCGGCTGTCTCCGCCTTCGTGGTGGATCGGGGAAACGCACGCAGCGAGCTTCGACATCGAGGGCACGCCGATGGGAGATGGACGCCATACCAGGGTGTCGGTCCAGTTTTCCGCGTGTAGCAGAAGGGAACGTCCCAGGCTCGTGTGGAGCGCCCTGCTGGTTGTGGCCTCGGCGCGATGCCGGGAGCCGCCTCGCAGACCGGGTCCGGTTCCGCGCAGCCCGCGTTGGACGGCGGCGTCGGTCGGCGCCGTCGCGGCGAAGGGCGTCAAGGGCCGCTAGGGCGCCGCGAATCCCTTGACGCACCGGCGCGACGGCATACGCTGGCGCGGCGGGGGCGGGTCCGGGAATAGGGCCGGGGGGAGCATCGCGGTCCGCGGCGCGGCTGCGGTGCGCGGCGGGCGGCCCCGGCCCCGCACCCTGCCCAGCGGCGAGCGATCCGGCATTGCGCCTAGGGCGGCGCCGGGTGGATTGGAGCGGGTGCGTCGGCGTAGGGCGTCGAGGGGAGAGTCCCGGCGGCGGCCCGGACGTGCCATGCGATAGGGATGGAAGCCCGACAGGGCCGAGACTCGCGTGCGAGGCTCGGTACGCAGTACGACAGCCCGGCCCGCAGGGATCGCGCGGAACGACGCTATGCGAAGCGGGCAGGTGCTAGTGCGCGACCGCGTCCGGCTCGACGTGGGACGAGCGAAGGGAGCCTGCCGGGTGGCGGCGGTTTCCCGTTCGGGCGCTTGTGGTGGCAAGGACGCCCCTGCGGGGCGCGTCGCGGAAGGGGCAGGTGGCTACGGCGCTTTGCCGGGAATCTCCTTGCTCATGACGTACATGTCCACGCCGTCTCCGCGGTAGTCGGGCACGGGCCCGTTGATTTCCATCCCCATCGCCCGGTGGAACGCCAGCGATCGCTCGTTGCCGGCGCTCGTCACCGCCGTCACGCGGGTTCTGCCGGAGAGGGCGCAGACGGCGAAGAAGTGCCGGTAGAGCCTTGCCGCGAGACCTCGCCGCCGGTAGGCCCGGTGGACGCCCGCCAGGTGGATGTACGCTTGCCGGCCGTCCGTCTGCGAGAGGAACCCGAAGAGGTACGCGGCCACGACATCGCCGTCCCTCATCGAGTAGGCGGTGTCTCCGAACTGATGGAGGAGCATCGGATGGTGGAGCGCGGCCACGCGGGCGAGTTGCCGTGTCGTCAGACCGCCCCAGTAGTCACCGAGGTGCTGGTGGATCTGTCTGAAATCCGCTGCGGAGCAGCCCCGAATCTGCAGCGGCCGGGACGGGTCGAGGTAGTAGACGGGCCGTTCGAGGTCGTCGCCCGCCGCGCGCGGCCGCCGAGCGGCGGGACGGGTGTCTAAGCGGTATGTGGGGTGATCTTCCATGGCTGGCACGCTCCGGGCAGCGGGAAACAACTGGCAAGCAGGGTCTGCGGCTCCAGAGTGGGCGCGCGACCGCGACCGTGTTTTCCGCTTAGATGAAGATGATTCCGATCCCGATCCCGAAGGCCACGGCCGCCACGCACAGCGCGACGACCTTCGTGGTCACCCACCAGTCGGCGTCGACGACCTGGCCGCCATGCAGAGTCTGCTTGAATTCGGGCATGGCTCCTTACTCCACCGTTGCTCGACAAGGCCCGGGGTCTTCGCCGCCCGATTCGTCCCGAGCATCGTTCCTAGCGTGCATCCGCACGTGGCAGTTTGACGAACCGACACCCGCTTGTCGAGGCGCCGACGACGGCGGCGGGGTCTGGGGCCGCCGGTTCGAGTTCTTGGCGCCGCACCAGCTCCGCTTGACATGGCAGGCAGCCACCACCGGCGCGGGGAGACGCCGCAAATGTCGGGCATCCACGGCACGGCCCCGTCGTCTCGGCCGGCGGAAGCTGCTGGGTACGGACAAGAGGCCTTGACCGCTGCCCCGTTCCTTGTCGCAGTCCTCCGTCCGACCAACTCGACCGGGGTCACTGCGGCAGCTCGTAGGTGCGGGGCGAACTCGACGGGACGATCCGGACGCCGCGCTTCTCCAGAGCCGGGTAGACCTCGTTGACGAGGAACGTGCCGCACGTCGAAGCGCTGCTGGCCGCGGGATGGTCCGGCCAGTGCTTGGCGATGACCGGGCGGGCGTCGCTGGCCCGGAAGCGCTTCTTCGACTGCGGGAACGAGGCGAGCAGCGTCGCGGCGACGGCGTCGGCCGACGGGTGGCCGTCCCCCGGGGAGGGGGGATTCTCCGGAGCGTCAGCGGCGCCGGCGGTGTCGAGAGGGACGGTCCAGCGCAGACGGTCGGGGAAGTAGTCGAGGGCCTCGTTGGAGACCGGGCTGCCGTTGCTCGGCGTGATCCACAGGAACGGGGCGTGGACCGGCGGCGCCGGGGAGGCCCGCGCGAGTTCGGATATCTTCGCGTAGAGGGAGACGAAGTCGCTGTCGCTGCTGAGCACGGCGACGAGGTGCACCGCGCCGAGGGCGAAGTCCGCCGAGGCGTCGGCGGCGAGCGCGAGGTCGGCGGAGTTCTTCGACGTCTCGCGGCGGAACCGTTGCACGCCGCGCACGCGGATGCGGGCTCCGGGCAGCCGGTCGGCGCACCAGGCCTCCCAGAGCGTGGTCTTGTCGGCGGGCGCGTAGACGCACAGGGTGCGCACCGGCGGCCGGTCGGACGGCCAGTCGTCGAGCACGCGCGCGATAACGCGGCGCGCCGGCGCGCTGCCGGGCAGGTTCTCTACGTCGACGTAGAGGCCGGCGGCGGGGGGGGCGGGGGCGCCCTCCGTCGACGGGTCGTCGCGCGGGCGCGAGCAGGCTGCGCAGGCGGCGGGTCAGAGGGCGCCCTGCGCCCCGCGCGGGGACCGGCACGGGCAGCAGGGAGGGCGGATCGTCGGCGGGCATCGGCTCTCGCACGGAAATGGGTAGTTTAGCGGGTCGATGCACAGATGGCGCAACGCGCCCAACGTGGTTTGCCCAACGTGGTTCTGCCGCCCGTTCCGAAGTGGCGCTCGCCCTGCGGCGATGCGCCGGGGACGCCGCCGACATCCTTTCGCGCGGCCGATGCCTGGCACGGCTGCGGCGACCTGCCGCCTTCGGACGAGCGCCGAGGCGCCGGCAGTGGTCGCGGGCGCGGAGCAGGTCTTGCGCGGCGTACTCCTCCGGTTCGCGGCGGCCCGCGACGGGGTATGCGGGGTGGTCTTCCATGGGCAGCGACGATCCGGGCGGCGGCGCGGAGTTCGTCTAGGGGGCGTGGACGGTCTGCGGCTCCCGAGCCAGCGGAAGGAACGTACCGGACGCCATCGGCGGGCAGGGAGCGGTCATTGCTGACCACTCCTTCTAAGAGTCGCGCGTGGGAGTTGTCGCGTACGGCTCTGGCAGACTGCGGCAGTGGTCTCCGCTTAGATGAAGGGGTACGTGATCCCGATGCCGAGCGCAACGCACCCGAGAATCAGCGCGATCACCTTCGTGGTGACCCACCAGTCGGCGTCGACGACCTGCCCGCCGCGCAAGGTCTGCTTGAACTTGAGCCTGAATATGGCCATGGCTCTTCCTCGCTTTGCCTAGTTGGCCCGGGTTCTTTCCGAGAGCTGGCGCGGCGCAGCGGGATCCTCCGACACGCCAGACCAGCGGGAGTCGAACCCCGGCGAGCAGAAGCCCGCCGGGGTTCGTATCGCGGCGGAGTGACTTGAGCTCTGCGCTCCGCACGATGCCGGAATGGTGTCATTCCTTTCGGCGGTGTCAAGCCCCTGACTCCGCTCGCACCGCCAATGGGAGGGACCATGGCCGACGAAGGGAGGCGGCCCGCCGCGAGGGTCGGGCGGTTCGCACCGGCGGCAGGCGAGGATGCAGTGCCCAGGTTGCGTGTCGCCCCGTGTCGCCCCACAGCGCTTGCCCCACACACCTGTTCGGGTATACAGTTATTGTCGTGGACCGCGACGCTGCCGTGATACTTGCCCGTGATCGCGCTTTGCGGTGCGTGAAGGGCACGCCGGACACGCCGACGCTGTCGGCTGGAGGCACGTGTGGCGCTGCGGCTACGGGGTGGCGCGGTGGTCGTGGAGCAACGGCCAACTCGGCGGGGCATGACCCGGATACCGGTCGCGTTCGACGGCTGCGGATGAATCCGCAGGTCGGGGCGGGCGGCTCTCTGGGGTCCGCGTCCTCCTTCCATCAACCTACGGGAATCTGAACCATGAACGATAACCGCGACAACGAGCTCGAGTCGCTCCGAGAGCAGCTCTTGCGCCTCGAAATCCAGAAGATACGCCTCAAAACGGAGCGCATGGGGGCCGACATGCGCCGCGACCGCGTCCGCCTGGTGCTCGACATCATCAAGTGGATCGTCGTCGCCGTCGCCGTGGTCACCGCCTTCTTCGTCGCCGTTCGACTCGGTTCGCTCTAGAACCCTCGGTCCTGGCAGGACTCAAGGCGACGTAGGCGCCGGCTACCTGCCGTCGCGTCACTGGGATCCCGCCGTCTCCTAGGGCGTAGGCTGGATGGCTGGACTGAGCTTGAAGGATTGTCACGCGCTCTCTACGATCGCAATCGGAACGGAGACTGCCAGACGACTATGCTCAACTCGTCGGTGCGTCGAGAGGCGCTGGAGAACCTGAGAACGTCGGTCGGAGAGCACACCGAGGCCCGGCAAGACGCCACCGCGGCGAGCGCCGGGTTGTTCTCGCAGCGCCGTCGAGCGGCGAGCGAGGTGATCGACCGGGTTGAGGATTACGTCAACTCGCTGGCCAACTCGCCGAAGGAATTCGACAAGACGGTTGAAGAGTACCGGGTCGTTTCCGGTGGGTTCGAGAGCGAAGTGAAGCAACTCGAGGTAGAGGCGGCGCAATCGACCACGATCGGAAGCGCGACGGGTACGGCGGGCGCCGTGGCGGGCGTGGGTGTCGCGGCCCTTGGCCCGTCTGCGGCCGTCGCCGTGGCGACCACCTTCGGGACGGCGTCGACAGGCACGGCGATCTCGGCGCTTTCGGGTGCCGCAGCGACCAACGCCGCGCTAGCGTGGCTGGGCGGGGGCGCGTTGGCAGCAGGTGGCGGAGGAATGGCCGCAGGCAACGCACTTCTCGCCCTCGCGGGGCCCGTGGGATGGACGGTCGCCGGGGTGGCCCTTGCAGGATCCGCCGCGTACCTGCACACCAGGAACGGGAAACAGGCGGAGGAGGCGACACAGAAGCGGGTTGAAGTGGAAGGGGAGATCCGGTCACTGAAGGCGGCGAAGGCCGAGATAGAGGGGCTGACGGCGAGCGTCGTCCGACACGCCGATGGTTGTCTGGGCGATCTGGACTGGCTGGAGAAGGAGGCTCCCCGGGACTACGGGCGGTTCGGAAAAGCCGAGAAGGAAAGGCTTGCGGCGTTGATCAACCACATCTGGTCGCTCGGAAAGTTGCTGGTTGCGAAGGTGACGTATGGGAAGGGCTGACCGCAAGAGGTCCGGTCCGGACGTTGCGGCGCAGACCTCGGCTTCCTGGGCTGGCCACGACGCGACGATCCGTGGCGAAGCTCTCGCCGGGGCGCTGCAGAACCAGGATCGGGCCCTCGGCGAAGCCATGGTGGAGATGCAAAGGGTTCGGGACTTCATCGGTTCGCCACAGCACATACTGGGCAATGCGAACACCAAGCACGGCGAGATCGCCGAGCAGGTGCATGTTGGTGTGCGGCGCGCGACGGACGCACTGAATCAACGACCGCCGTCGGCGGCAATCGACGAGGTGCCAAGAACGGGCCCTGTCGACTACGTGGACGGGGGCCTCGACATCCAATCCAAGTACTACAACGGATTGCGGAACACGCTCGAGGGAGTCGCGTCGCACGCGGAGGAGTACGAGACCTTCGCGGCCGGCGAGGGCCGTTACCACATACCGAGAGACCAGTTTGAGCAACTGCGGGAGCTGGGGGAGACCGGCACCGTGGAGGGGCAGTCGCAAGGACGCATTGAGCAATTGAAGGCGCAGATCGAGTCGCTGGAGCGGACAACGGGCCGCCCAATCGAGGATCTGGTCGAACCCGGGGAAGGATCCTACGACGAGGTTCAGCAAGGGGCGGTCCACAAGACTGTCGACGCCGAGGAGCGGCAACTCAAGAGAGAGGACGAGCAACTGCGGGACCAGGCGCGGCAGGAGCACGGACCATCGCTGGCGGGCTCGCTTGAAGCGGCGGCGGTCGGCGCGGCGGTCGGTGCCGGCGTCACGCTCGCAGGGGCTCTTTGGGCGAAGCACCGAGAAGGCAAGAGTCCCTTTCGCGAGGACGGATTCTCGACGGAGGATTGGAAGGACATCGGGCTGAATGTGGCGACCGCCGCAGGTACAGGGGCGGTGGCTGGGTTCTCCGTGTATTGGCTGACCAACTCGACGGATCTGGCTGCGCCGTTCGCGGGTTCGCTGGTGAGCGGTCTCATGGGGATCGGCGCGTTGCTGAAGGAGCATCAACAGGGCGACATCAGCGACGAGGAATTCGCGGATCTGTCGGTCATCGTCGCCGCCGAAGCGGCTGTAGTGGGCATTGCGGCGGTGGCCGGCCAGACGCTGATCCCGGTGCCGTTGCTAGGGGCGTTGATAGGCAGCGTCGCCGGTAAGCTCGTCGCGTCGGCGGTGAAGGACGGCTTGGGCGAGGCCGAGGAGGATCTGATCGGGCGGTTGCGGAAATTCGAGACCGCCGCGATTCAGAGGCTCGATGAGGCGTTGGAAGGGATGCTAGTTGAACTCGACGCGCTCTTCGGTCGGCTCGAGGACTTGGCCCGCTTGGCGTTCGATGAGGGTATCAACGCCGAGTTGAGGTTGGCGGCAAGCGTTCGCTTCGCGGAGGCCCTCGACGTGCGCCGCGATCGCATCATCCGGTCGCGAGACGATCTGGACGTATTCATGCAGGAGTGAGCGATGAATCTGCTGTCCCCGGACTTCCTGGACCAGTTTTCGCCCGAACACTACGTCGCGATACTGGCGGACATTGCGTACGCTGACGGCATCGACCCGGAAGAACAGGCGATCCTGGAGCGTTACGCCTCCCAGTTCGGCGTGGATCTGAATGCCTTGCCAACAGTCCCCAATGATCTCTCCGAGGTCTCGTGGTCTACACGCGTATTGATCTACCGTGACGCGTTCATGTTGGCGCTTGCTGACGGAACATCGTCGCAGATAGAGGAAGACCGACTCGCCGAACTGGCAACGAAAATGCGCCTGCCGGATCTGACGACGGAAGAGCTCCGGGGATGGGTGCTGGACTATGGCGCGCTACTCGAGAGGTTCCATGATCTCCTGGAGGCGGAACCCGAGTCGTGAGCCGTTGCGGTTGCTCGGCGTGACCGCAAAGGCGTCGCGCGGCGAGCCGCCGTAGCCCCCCGCTGTGCATTAGGGTCGCGGCCGGTATTCCCGACTCGTCGTTCGGCGGATCGGATCCGCCGACGCGGCAAACCACGGTAAAGATGAACGCCGGAGGTTAGCAGCTGCGCACGACGGGGCACTGCCGAGTGCGGAATCGCGGCGGGAGGGCAAGCGTTCGGTTGTCTGTAAGAAAGTCTCGCTTTCGACCGATGCTTGCGATCGACTCGAAGCTGAGCGGAATCGCGGCTTTTGGTCCGGTCATCCTATTCGCACCCGTTTCGTCCTCGCGGACGGCGCCGGCACTGATCACGCGCTGTTCCTCCATGAACTGCCCGCCGTTGCGGCGGCATTTCCCTTTCAAATGGCAGCCGGGTGGCTGCACCCAGACCGGTTCGGGTCTGCTCCGCATTAGGTCAGCCGGAGTTGCTGCGATCCCTGGCCCTGCAGGGCCGGCGTCCGCTGGATTTTTGCCTGCGGTCGCCTGGATCGGAAGTCCCTTGCGGGACTCTCCCGTATGGTCAGCCGGGGGTGCTGTCTACGGCACTTGCGGGCCGCGCTCCCCGTTCGAAGGCGGGGGATCCTTGGTCCCGGGTCGCAGATCCCGGTGTCTGACGAGAGCCTCGGAGAGGATCGGTTTTGGCATATGTCGGTACACTAGCGCGGCCCGGGAGAGCGGCGCAAGGCTTTTCGTATCCGGAAGTCGCCATGTGCGCGAGGCGTGTGCCCGCCACTTCGTGCGCGATTGGCGGGAAAGCGAGTCCCCACGCTGGGAGAAGCGTCCGTTAGGACCTTTTCCCAGCGTGGGGGCGAGCCGCAGTTTTCGGTGGCGATTAAGCAGCCGAAGACGCCGTTCGCGGCGTCTTGCGCTACGGGCTCGGACGAGTGCCCCGGGGAGGCGGTCTGCGGCGGCGGCGTGGCGTCGCGGGAGAGGCGGCACCTCGAGGCGTGTCGCGTGATTTCGAGCGGTGCGCACTTTGCTCGTCGAGCAGCTGCCGCACGGCGAACGCCGCGCCGTCGGCCCTTCTGCGTTCGGCGGCGACGGCCTTGCGCAGGCGGTCGCGATCGCGCTCGGCGGCACGCATCGAACGGCGGTACCTGGCGCGTTGGCCACGCTCGGTCTTCAGGCGTTTGCGGATGGCGGTCAGGCGCCTCTCGGCTCTCGCCCGGTCGGCTTCGGCGAGCGCGATCTCGCGGTGGCCGAAGGTGGCGCGGAGGCGCTCCCGCTGCCGCTTGAGGACGAAGCGACCGTGGAGGAACGCCGCGACGAGGCCGAGCGGGATCGCGAGAACCACGGCGGCGGCGGCCACGACGCCCGAGATTTCGGCGAACTCGGCGGGTATCTCCCAGCCGTGGAAGTAGACGGCAACGCCCGTGCCGAGGTCGACGAGCAGCAGTTCGCGCAGGCGCTCGTGGACGCGCAGGCCGAGCATAACGGCGCCTGCGATCAGGGCGACGACCAGGGAGAAGCGGACCATGGGCTAGCGGCGGTCAGCGGTGCCCGCCGCGCCGCGTTCCCGTCGGTACCGGTCGCGGCCTGGCGGGCAGGCGGATGCCGATGCCGCCGAGCGCCTGTTCGAGGCGACGTTCGATGTCGCCGAAGTCGGCGCGGGGGGCGATGCCGAGGATGGCGGCTTCGATGCGGACGACGAGGTTCCGGTACCGGTCGCGGGACCCTTTGAGGCGGGTGATCATGGTGGGGACGGTGGTGCGGTCGTGCCGGTCCGGGGCGGCTGCGTTGCGCTCCGAAGCATGGGGGGCCGGGTACTGGCCAGCGCGTTCCTGCAACTCCTCTGCGTAGTCGAGGATGACCTGCCCGACCGCCCGGGCCCGATGGCGGTCGTCGCGACGGTAGTCTTCTTCGCCGCTCATGATCCAGTCGATCGTGCGGGTCTGCAGTTCGGTCAGTTGTATGACGAGGCGGGTCATCTCAGGTACGTCATATGTGTAGCTCCACATAAGACCTATTGTGTGTAGTAGAGCGTTATGTGGAGTTGCCGCTTCAAGCGACCTTG
>JAPPGK010000063.1 GCA_028821405.1 Gammaproteobacteria bacterium
TTACGAAGTCGTGATCATGGTGCACCGCGATCATTCCGATCAGGTGCCCGGCATGATCGAGCGCTACCGGTCGTTGATCGCCCGCGGCAACGGCCACGTCCACCGCGTCGAGGACTGGGGTCGTCGTCAACTGGCCTATCCGGTGGCGAAGATCCACAAGGCCCACTACGTGCTGATGAACATCGAGGTCAGCGCCGAGACCCTGGCCGAACTCGAGAGCGCGTTCCGGTTCAACGACGCCGTCATTCGCAACCTCATCGTGAAGCGCCAGGAAGCGGACACCAGCACCTCGAAGATCTACGAAGAGGAGTTGCGCGAGCAGGAGAAGGAACGCGAACGCGACCGGCGACGGGACGAGGAAGTTCGTGCCCGGGTCGCGCGCCGGCTCGAGGAGACCGGCGACGGCTCGCGGGAGACACGGGAACGAACCGAAAAGCCGGAAGAACCGGCAGCGGTGGAGTAGAAGATGGCACGCAGATTCGGGCGCAAGCGCTACTGCCGGTTCACGGCGGAGGGCATCAAGGAGATCGACTACAAGGATCTCGATCTCTTGAGGCAGTACATCACTGAAACGGGAAAGATCGTTCCGAGCCGGATCACCGGCACCAGCGCAAAGTACCAACGGCAGTTGGCGACGGCGATCAAACGGGCGCGCTATCTCGCGCTGCTCCCCTACACCGACCAGCACAAGTAGCCATGAACGTCATACTCCTTGAACGCGTCACCAACATCGGCGATCTCGGCCAGGAGGTCACGGTCAAGAACGGGTTCGCCCGCAACTACCTCATTCCCACCGGCCGGGCGGTCCGCGCGACCAACGAGAACCGGGCGGTTTTCGAGGAACGCCGGGCGGAACTCGAGAAGGCGGCCAACGCCAAGCTGACCGACGCCCACGAGCGAGCGGCGAAACTCGTCGATCAGCGTGTGACCATCGTGGCCCGGGCCAGCGAGGAGGGCCGGCTCTACGGTTCCGTCGGCCCCGCCGAGATATCCCGCGCGTTGACCGACGCCGTGCTGCCCGTGGTCAAGAGCGAAGTGCGCATGCCCGACGGTGTGATCCGAGCGGTGGGCGAGTTCGCCGTGGATGTGCAGTTCCACGCCGACGTGACGCAATCCATCCAGGTGGAAGTCGTCGCCGAATAGTGCAGTAGAGGACGGGCTTGTCCCGTCCCGAGTCTGCCGTCGCATTCAACGCCCGGCACGTCGCGGATCTTTAGCGACCGCAAGGTGTGCCCTACGGGATCGGTCAACGGCAAGGGTCGTCCCTACTCCCCTCGCTGGCTCCCGCGTAAGCAGTCACTTTTCGACAGGCTTGCCCGAGTCGTCCACAGCTTCTCCCAAGGCATGCAGCTAGCGGATTAACCGCATTTACACCGAGTCGTTACTTGACGGGGTGAGCCCCGCGGTGGACGCTTCGGAGTGTCGCTCCAAGGAATGGACCCACGATGGCTGAACCCGCGCCCGTTGCCCCGACCCCCGCCCGCCTGAAGGTACCGCCCCACTCCAACGAGGCCGAGCAGTCGTTGCTTGGCGGCCTCATGCTCGACGAGTACGCGTGGGACAAGATCGCGGACAAGCTGGCGCCCGCCGACTTCTACCTGCCCCAGCACAGGATCGTCTTCGAGGCCATGGCGGGCCTCGCGAACACGAACAAGCCCTTGGACATCGTGACGTTGTCCGGTGCCCTCTCGACCCGCGGGATTCTCGATCGTGTCGGCGGCAACGCCTATCTGACGGAACTCGTGGACGCAACACTCGGCACGTCCAACCTCGATACCTACGCGGAGATCGTCAAGGAACGGTCGACGCTCCGGCAGCTTATCCGTGCCGCCAACGACATCACCGACATCGCGTTCCTGCCGGAAGGGCGGTCCAGCGCGGAGGTTCTCGATGAGGCGGAACAGCGGGTCTTCGAGATCGGCGAAGACCGTCTCGACGAATCCGGACCGCGCATCGTCGCGCCGCTGGTGGACGAGGCGTTCGAGAAGATCGATGCGCTTTCCAAGAGCCGGAACCCCATCACGGGCCTTGCGACCGGGTTCACCGATCTCGACGGCAAGACCGCCGGCTTCCAGAATTCCGACCTCATCATCATCGCGGCTCGCCCGTCGATGGGAAAGACGGCGCTCATGGTGAATGTCGCGGAACACGCGGTGATGGCCGACGGTGCCGACCCGGGCGCGGTGCTCATCTTTTCCATGGAACAGCCTGCGGATCAATTGGTGATGCGCATGCTGTCGTCGCTCGGCCGCATCGACCAGACCTCGATGCGCTGGGGGAACATGAGCGACGAGGATTGGCCCCGGTTCAACTCCGCGCGGATTCAGCTCCGCGAGAAGCCGCTCTACATCGACGACACGGCGGCGCTCACCCCGAACGACCTGCGCGCCCGGGCGCGGCGGGTCAAGCGCGAAGCGGGAGGACTCCGGATGATCATGGTGGACTACCTGCAGCTCATGCGCCCGTCCCGGGAGCAGGACACCCGCACCAACGAGATCTCCGAGATCTCGCGCTCGCTGAAGGCGATCGCCAAGGAGATGAAGTGCCCGCTGGTGGCCTGCTCGCAGTTGAACCGGAGCCTTGAGAGCCGCAACGACAAGCGTCCCTACATGTCGGACCTGCGGGAGTCCGGCGCCATCGAGCAGGATGCCGACCTGATCCTCTTCATCTACCGCGACGAGGTCTACAACGAGCAGACCGAGGACAAGGGACTCGCCGAAATCATCATCGGAAAGCAGCGCAACGGCCCGGTCGGGACCATCAAACTCACCTTTACGCCGGAGTTGACCCGATTCGACAACCACGTCGATAGCGACGTCTACGACACCCACATGCCGCCGCCGGGACCGGGCGACTATCCCGACGACGCACCGGCGTAATGGCCAAGGCCAAGGTCGCCTTCGTCTGTGCCGATTGCGGCGCGGAACACTCCAAGTGGCAGGGCCAGTGCGCCGGGTGCGGCGAGTGGAACACGCTGCGCGAATTCATCGTTCCGAAGTCCCGGCCAAGCGCGGCAGGCGGACAAGGCACGGCCGGCTACTCGGGTGAACCCGCGCGCTCGGCCCGGCTGACACAGATCAGCACGGCGAGTCACGAGCGCATTCCGTCCGGCTTCGTCGAGCTCGATCGCGTACTCGGCGGCGGTTTCGTGCCGGGATCCGTCGCGCTCGTGGGAGGCGACCCCGGCGCGGGCAAGAGCACGCTTCTGCTTCAGGTCTCGACCGCGCTCGGTCGCGACACGCGGGTCTTGTACGTCAGCGGCGAGGAGTCGCTCGAACAGATCGCCGATCGCGCCCGGCGGCTGGACCTCGCGGCCGGCGACCTGACGCTGGCCTCGGAAGTCACGGTCGAACGGGTGGCCGAACTCGTGCTCACCGAACAACCGGCACTGCTGATCGTCGATTCGATCCAGGTCATGCAGGTGCAGACCTCCGAGAGCCTGCCGGGAAGCGTCACCCAGGTGCGCGAATCCGCCGCCGAACTCGTGCGCCTCGCCAAGCGCACGGGGGTCGCCGTGGTCCTCGTCGGCCACGTCACCAAGGAGGGCAACCTCGCCGGCCCCAAGGTGCTCGAACACATGATCGACTGCTTCATGATGCTCGACGCGCCGCCGGGAAGCCGGTACCGAACCCTGCGCGGCCTGAAGAACCGGTTCGGGGCGGTGAACGAACTGGGCGTGTTCGCGATGACCGACGCCGGGATGAAGGAGGTGTCCAATCCCTCCGCCATCTTCCTCCAGCGGCCCAAGGAAACCGCGCCGGGGAGCGTGGTGACTGTGACCTGGGAAGGCACCCGCCCGCTGCTCGTGGAGATCCAGGCGCTCGTCGACGACATCCAGGGCGGCTATGCCAGGCGCGTCGCCGTTGGTCTCGATGCCCAGCGCCTGGCGATGCATCTCGCGGTGCTGCATCGGCACTGCGGCGTATCGCTGGCCGACCAGGATGTCTTCGCCAACGTGGTCGGCGGCGTGCGCATCGCCGAGACCGGCGCCGACCTGGCATTGCTCGTCGCCGCCATGTCGAGCTTCAGGAACCGCGCCCTGCCGCGCGATCTGGTGGCGTTCGGCGAATTGGGTCTGACCGGGGAAGTCCGCCCGGTCCCGAACGGCCAGGAACGGCTCCGGGAAGCGCAGAAGCATGGGTTCACCCGGGCCATCCTGCCGCGGGCGAACCGGCCGCGAGAGGCGATCGCCGGTATCGAGGCGCGCCCGGTGGCTTCGCTGGCCGAAGCGCTGGGCGTGATCAACGAACTCCCGTAGGGCGACCCTTGCGGCTGTTAAGGAATCACAACGCGCCGCATTGACCCAAGGACTTCGGACGGGACAAGCCCGTTGACGGCGGCCCTCGGGCGTTGCGGCGATTCCAGCGGCCTGTCGCACGATCATGCGAACGCGGAAACAACAGGCGTTCTAGGGTGTGCCGACCCGGAGCGTGTGGGAGATCGCCCTCGCTTGTTGTAAGCCCGCGTCCATGGTCCATTGACCCATGTGGCAAGCAAGCGCCTAATAACACCCCAATGTCGCTGATGTTTCGTTCTGCTCGGCTGAAGATGGGCCGGCGTGCGCACCAGACCTAGATTCACCCGAGTCCGATCTCGAAGTTAAGGAGTCGTCGTGAAACCCACCATTCCAGCCGCCGATCTCGATCAGGTCAGAGCATTCGTTGCCGACGCCCTTGACCGCCGGTTCCGCGATGACGGCTTGGTTTTCGACCCCATCTACGTGACGCCCGACGAGGACTGGGAGGGCGACGCGACCATTCGGGTCACGGTGATCTTCAAGGGTGATCAGCGTCGCCTCGATTCGAGCTGGACCGTGGGTCTGGGGGTGCTGCTTCGCCCGGAACTGGCGCGGCTCGGAATCACCGCCCGTCCGCGTCACTCTTTCGTCGAGAAGTCGGAGTGGGAGGAGCAGCCGGACTCCAACATCGTGAACTCGTCACCATGAGCCCGATTGACCTGATCACGACCGCGAGGGACTTGGTACCCACTCGACCAGGCGCACCGAGAGAGTCGAACCTGAGGCGTGCCTTAAGCACTGCCTACTACGCGTTGTTCCACTGCTTGGCGTCCACCTGTGCAGACACCCTGATGGGAACGTCGGTTCGCAATTCGGCGGCTTGGACTCGAACCTATCGGGCATTGAACCATGGGACTGCACGGAACCAGCGCGGTAGGGCGGATGTGGCGGCGTTCCCGGCATCGACGATTGGCGTGTTCGCGGATGCATTCGCCAATATGCAGGACGAACGACACCAAACGGACTACGCGCCGGAGGGGAAACCATGCAAATCGCAAGTCGTGCAGTTGATCGACGAAGCGGAGGACGCCATCCTCGCCTTGGAACGCGAGACACTCCAGACTCGTCGAGCCTTTGCTGCATACGTGCTTTTCCGTTCACGGTGACGTTGCGCCACTAGGGATTGCTGTCCCGAAAACGCCCCCCCTAGGGCGGCTTGGGCTGGGGCAAAAGGCGGTGCCGCCAGACAACGGCTTTTGTGGCACTAACCAAAGAAGACCTCGCTGGTACATTGCGGGTGGCCGCGACCGCGTGAACCAGCGAGTCGGCTAGAATCCTCGCCATGCACTGCCCGTTCTGCAGCGCCGTTGACACCAAGGTCATCGACTCCCGGCTGGTGTCCGGGGGCGACCAGGTGCGGCGTCGGCGCGAGTGCCTGACCTGCGCGGAGCGCTTCACCACCTTCGAGAGCGCCGAGTTGGTGATGCCCCGCGTCATCAAGAGCAACGGTGCCCGGGAACCCTTCAACGAAGACAAGCTCCGGGCCGGTCTGACCCGGGCCCTTGAGAAGCGGCCGGTGTCGACGGAGCAGCGCGAAACCATGATCAACCGCATCCAGCATGATCTGCGCGAGACCGGCGAGCGCGAACTTCCGTCGCGGGCGATCGGCGAAGCGGTCATGAAGGAGCTCCGAGAAGTGGACCAGGTGGCATATGTGCGCTTCGCCTCCGTGTACCGCGACTTCCAGGACATCAGCGAGTTCTCCGAGGAGATCGCGAGGCTCAAGGTCGACCTAGCGGTAGCACCCCAAGGCGACGAATGATGGCGACACAAGGCGGCATCGGCGTTGATTCGGGTGAGAGCCATTTGCCGCGGACATGGGAGTAGCAGTGGCACCCCAAGGCGACGAATGATGGCGACACAAGGCGGCATCGGCGTTGATTCGGGTGAGAGCCACTTGCCGCGGACAAGGGAGCTTTGGGGGTCGTGACGGGCGAGGCTGATCGCCTATTCCTCCGCCGTGCCGTCGAACTGGCGAAGCACGGCCTCTACACGACGACCCCGAATCCCCGCGTCGGCTGCGTCATCGTGCGGGACGGGCGCGTGATCGGGCGCGGATGGCATGTCCGCAGCGGCGAGCCGCACGCCGAGGCCAACGCCATTGCCGATGCGGGCGACGATGTCGAGGGTGCGACGGTCTACGTGTCGCTGGAGCCTTGCTGCCACTCGGGATTGCAGCCGCCGTGCACCGACGCCCTCATCCGGGGCCGGGTCCGCCGCGTCGTGAGCGCCATGGGCGACCCTGACCCGCGGGTTGCCGGCAAGGGCTACGAGGCCCTGCGCTACGCCGGCATCGAAGTGGACACCTTCGAGTTGCCCGAGGCACGGGAACTGAACGCGGGTTTCGTGAAGCGTGTCACCGGCGGTCGGCCGTTGGTGCGCGTGAAGATGGCCGCGACGCTCGATGGTCGCACCGCCATGGCGAGCGGCGAGAGCCAATGGATCACGACCGCCGAGGCTCGCGCCGACGTGCAGGCCTGGCGTGCCCGCAGTTGCGCCATCGTGACCGGCATCGGCACCGTGCTGGCCGACGACCCCAGGCTTAGCGTGCGCGACGAAGCATTTGCCGTGAACGGCGTGATCCGCCAGCCGTTGATCGCCGTGGCGGACAGCACAGGGCGTACGCCGGCAAACGCTCGGTTATTCGACGGCGGCGCCCGCGCGGTGGTTTTCTCCGGGGCGAAAGCAACGAACGGCGCTCCGCCCGGCGAGGCCGTCCGTCAAGAAGGGCAGACGGTCGATCTTGCCGCGATGCTCGGCTGGCTGGCGAACGAGGGCTGCAACGAAGTGCTCGTGGAAGCCGGCGCCACACTCGCCGGTGCCTTCCTCCGCACCGCGTTGTGGGACGAGGCCGTGATCTATCTGGCACCCCGGTTCCTTGGCGACAGCGCACGGCCGATGGCGCAGATGTCCCTCGAACGGTTGGCGGACGCCGTGCGCGGTACAATCCGCGAAACCAAGGCCATAGGGGCCGATCTTCGGGTGATCCTCGCCCGCGAACCGTAGCGATGAGCCGTTCCTCCATCAACGTCTGGGCGCGCCGCCGCGCCCGGCGCACCCTCCTGCAAGCGCTCTACGCGTGGCAGATGACCGACGCCGATTTCGACGAGATCGTCAATCAGTTCACGCCGGACCAGCTAAAAGGGGCGGATCGGGACTACCTGCACGAATGCCTGCGCGGCGTCATGGATCAGGTGACGGCGCTCGACCCGTTGTTCGAGCCCTACCTCGACCGTCGCATCGACGTGCTCGACTACGTCGAACGGGCGATCCTGCGGGCCGGTACCTACGAGATGAAGGCACGGCTTGACGTTCCCGCGCGGGTCGTCATCGACGAGTGGGTGGAACTCGCCAAGCGATTCGGCGCGACGGAGAGCTTCCGCTACGTCAACGGCGTGCTTGACCGTGTCGGGCGCGACCTCCGCACCGCCGAACTCGGCGAGACCGCAAGCACCCGCGACGGCGACGAGTCCGAACACTCCTGCCCGCAACCCGGCTGACGCCGTGCACGAATTCGAACTCATCGAACGGATCATCGCCCGCCTGCGCGACACCGCCTGCGGCGACGGCGTCGTGCTCGGGCCCGGGGACGATGCCGCGGTGCTTGAGATCCCGAGCGGCCACCAACTGGTGGTCTCCACCGACGCCCTCGTGGCCGGCCGCCACTATCCGGGCGGTGCCTGCGCCGACGCCATCGGCTACCGGAGTCTCGCGGTGGCGACATCGGACCTCGCCGCGATGGGCGCGACGCCGGCCTTCGCGACGGTGTCGTTGACAGCCGAAGACCTGAGCCCCAACTGGGCCGAACACTACGCCAGTGGTCTCGCCGCGGCGGCGCGGGATTTCGGCATCGCCATTGTCGGCGGCAACATCGCCCGCGGACCCGAGAGCGTTACGGTGACCGTGCACGGCCATACGCCGCGTGGGCAGGCAATTAGCCGCTCGGGTGCAGGACCGGGCGACGCCCTTTACGTCACCGGGCGCCTGGGCGGTGCGGGTTTGGCCTTGGCGGACGAGAACCTGGGCGAATGGTCGCTGGTGGCCTTGCAGGAAGAATCGCCCCTCCGGCGGTACTGGATGCCCCAGCCGCGCCTCGGACTGGGCATCGGTCTACGGGGCATCGCCACCGCCGCCATCGACATCTCGGACGGCCTGTCCTCGGACCTGGATCACCTGTGTCGCGCGAGTGGCGTCAGCTGCGAGGTCGACCTTGACGCGCTTCCGCTCTACACGGGTGCGACGGCACTCGATGCCCTAGCCTCGGGAGACGACTACGAACTGGCGTTCGCGGCGCCGCCCGATGCACAGAGTGCCATCGAAACGCTCGAACGGCGGCACGAGGTTCCGATCACCCGTATCGCCACCTTCCGCCGGAACCCGCGCCCCGGGGTTGCCTGGACGCGAAATGGCATGCCGGTGAAGGTCCGCCCCGGCTACCGCCACTTCTGACGGATCCGCCCACCCCCGTGAGTACAAGCAACGGCCCGGCGACGCTCTCCTGGCGTGACCTGCGTGATCCGCGCACGTTGCTAGCCACCGGGTTCGGCACCGGCTTTGCACCCGCCGCGCCGGGCACTGTGGGATCGCTACTGGGCACCGCCATCTGGTGGTTCGTCTTCGCCGATCTGGACTTCCTCATGCGGACAGCGTCGGCGTTCGCGGTGTTCTTCTTTGGCGTTTTGATCGTCGAGGCCGTGGTGAAGCGTCACAACCTCGGCGACGAGCCAGCCATCGTCCTCGACGAGATCGTCGGCGTCTGGTTTGCCCTGCTGTTCGTGCCGAAGTCGCTGCCCTGGGTGGCCGCAGCCTTCATCCTGTTCCGCATCGCCGACATCGCCAAGCCCTGGCCCGTCTCCTGGATCGACACCCGCTACACCGGCGGGCTCGGAATCATGGCCGACGACCTGATCGCCGGTCTGATGGCAGCCGCGGTGGTTTCAATCGCTTGGTTGGTGCTGGCGCCAACGTAGCGGACACTTCGGAGGCGTGCGGCTCGCAACGCAAGTACGCAAAAACCCGTCTCAGCTATTCGGGCATTCAAACCCCGGAAAGGAAGGCGCGTCGTCAACCTCGAGGATACCCGCCAGCGAAGGACGCCAGCCGTCAGCGACGTAGTCCGCAAGGCCCAGGTAGTGCTTCTCGTCGCGGTCGTTGGTATGGCCTTGCCCGTGCCGGATCACGACGTAGCCTCGACCCGTGGCCCGGTGGACCATGCCGCCGCTGGCGATCACGTCATCCATCAACCACGTATCGACCCTTCGCGGGACGGAACGCCAGCCGCCGATGCGCGCCAAGTCGGCCCGCCTGATCATCATCGTGCCACCTGACATGCGGTAGCGGTGTCTGGCGTCGGTTCCGGTGTAGCGGCTGATCGAGACGTTGTGTCCGCAAAGGTATGACCACTCCGGTAGTTTGCCGACGAGCCGCGCGCCGGTCTTGCGCCAAGCCGAGACCAGGTGGCTTATGTGTTCGGACCCGTAGAGGTCGTCGTCGTCCATTTTGGTAATGAGCTCTCCCGTGGCTTCAGCGGTCGCGGCAGTCAGCGCCTCTCCCAGATTGGCAGCCACGTCCACGTGGACGACCTTGGCGGGGATGGCCAGACGCGCCAACTCCGCCTTGACCTTCCCGTCGTCGAACCCTTCCCCGTGCAGCGCGAGCACTAGCTCCAACGGCCTGTGATGCTGCCTTCGCACGTTTTCCACGGCCCAGGCGAGGAAATCCGGTCGGTTCGTCGCCATGGTGATCGACACGCTCGGCGGATGTGATCGGACTTCAAGTGGCGCGGTCGACCCGCCCCCCAGACGAAGTCGGGCCACCCCACGCAACCAGCGCAGGAACCACCAGACGTCGCGCGGACGGCGAATCCGCTTCGCCCGGTGCATCACCATGTCGGCGTAGCCCCACCGGAACGGACGGCGTGGTTTTTGTTGCACGACTATCGACCTCCCGAAATCGCCCCTACACGCCAATTCCGGACTGGCTGGCACCCGCGGGCGAGGCTTCGGTCGGTTGGCGAGGCAACTGGGCATCGGGCATGCCGGCCAGCCACGGGCACCACCCGTCGTGGACAGCCTCGGCACGATCCACGTCCTCGTCGTCCGACGCCTGCCAAGTGTGTCCATGGCGCTGACCGTGGCGGACGCAGATGAAACCGGCGCCGTGGGTCCGGTAGATCGTGCCGCCGCCTCGAAGCACATCGTCGGCCAACGCACTGTCCACACCCGCCGGAATCCGCTGCCAGCCGCCGAACCGGTGGAGGTCGGGGCGTGCCATCAACAACGCGGCGCCGGAGACATGCAGGGAGTAACTCTCGCCCATCCCACGCTTGACCTCCACGGTCTGGTCCGTAGAGGCTAGATAGTTCACTTCATGGTACTTGCCGACGAGCTCCGCGCCGGAGAATCCGTACGCGGTCATCAGGTCGCCGACGTGCGATGCGTCGTAGACGTCATCGTCGTCCATCTTGGTGACGAAGTCGCCACCTGCCGCATCTGTCGCGATGCGGAGGACTAGACCCAGCGGGGCCGACCCGCCGACGGGCCTGACCGTCACAGGTACGTCCAACCGCGCGATGGCATGCTCCACCGCCACGTCCTCGAATTCATCGCCGTGGAGCGCGAGTACCACCTCCAGGGGTCTGTACGTCTGTTTGGCGATGTTCCCCAATGCATGGCCGAGGTGAGAGGGACGCTTTGTGGCCAACAGAACCGAGACGGTCGGATCCGGCGCGACATCGAGGCCCGCAATTCGACTCACCTGCCGGGCTCGGGCGCGGAGTGTGTGGTCGCGGAATGCGCCTCGCCGAAGGGCGACACTCAGCAGTTCTCGCGCCGTCGCGCCCTTGCCCCGAATGTCCGTCATCATCAGGCTATACAGCTCGCTCCCCAACAATGGTTCGAGCTCGCTTCCACCATCGACCAAGTGAACCGGAACGCCGCTCGCGGCCAGGCGAACCAGCACCCCCGCGCGTTCCACGCTGCTTCGATGAAACCTTTGAACGTCGACAAGGTGGTGGCATTGACGCGCTTTCTCGAGGTCGTTCAACGACACCGTGAGATCGGCGGTTACTCCTGTCGGCAACAGACGCGGCCACCCGAGGGCGCCGACCTGGTTCTTGACGTCCCGCTGCCATCCGATCGGGTTGAACGATGCGGGGTCGAAGGCAGGGACGGCCAGTTGCGGATGCCCTGACAGCACGACCGCCGGTAGGTCATGGCCGATAGCATCCGCCCCCGTGTCGGCCAGCAATACGTCGACATGATTGAACTCATGCCGCCGAGGAGGCGCCACGAAGTCGCGGAAGACACCTCGTGACAACTCCCCCCGAGCCGCAACTTCAATGCCGAGCGCGGCCGTGGGCTCGGCCGTCGTCGCCCTAGCCCGGTTCAGGCCCATTGCCGTCTGACGCACCCAAACCTTCAGCCGGTTCACCACCCAACCGACGAACGCTATGCCCATGCTGAGATTGCGGACACGTCGCGCCTTCCTCAGTACGCGTGTCAAACGCCGTCCCTTCATGGTGCGACTAACGCCTCGCTCTTTGGCGGTTGCGCAGCCTCGAAGATGACACCGTCGTCGAACTCCGCGACCTTCCGCAGCCCCAGGCCCGGTGCCAGCTCCCGTAAGTCGTAGGGGTAGCGCGTTCCCTGTAACCAGACCACCCGCTGGCTCCCAATGGAAGACACGGTGCTCGGGAGTTGCGCCTCTCCCCTCGGCAACCACTCGAAAGCAACGCCCGGAACGAGCAGGTAGAGCGCATCCGCACGATTGGTCAGCAATCGTTTGTCGTCCGCAGCCCTTGCCCACGCAATCGTCGCGGACCCTTCCCACCTGCTGGACGCGTAGCCGTGGCCCTGCTGCCTAGCGTGTCGAAGCTCGGGGATGTAGACCGCGACGTACGACGCCGCGAACAGGACGACCGATGCGGCAAATCCGAGGCCAAAGCGCTGGCCCCAATCACGTCTCGACATCGCAATCAGCCGCTCCACCACGAATCCCGCGAGCAGTGCCAACGGCACGAACGCCGGTACGAGAAGCCGGTCGTGTATCCGGTCGATGCGAACCGCCGTCGACACAACGAGCATAAACGCGATGTAGGCCACCGCGAACACGCCCAAGACCCGAACGAATGGATCGGCCAGCTTCAGACAAGAGATCGTTTCTCCCACACCGCGACTTCGCGACGACGACCAGGCCCAGGCGAGTGCGAAGCCCATTGCGGCAATCAACGGAAGGCTCGGGACCAGCGCATCCAAGTCGTACTCCGGCCTGGCCCACGGCAACGCCCACACCCCAAGAAACAAGACGACCCGTTCCGCGTTCTCTGCCAACGAGAAAATCCCCGCCGGTCTGCCGCCAGCCAACGTTTCCTCAAGCAGATAGTTCCTTGCCAGCCAGAGGAGCAACGGCAGCGCCGCGACGACCGAGTAGAGCATTGTCTGTGCAGCCTTCTTCTTCAGTGCGACCTGCGGCTTGCAGAGCAGGAGCAGCGCCGTACTTGCCAGCAGCGCGACACCGGCATAACGGGTAAGGCACGCAAGTGCGGCGAGCACGGCAGCGGCCACTAGCGCCACGATCGAATCGTCCCGGAGGTGCCTGTCGAGCAGCACAAGCGAGCAGACCGTGAGCAGCACAAACAACGGTTCTGTCCACACGAAACTCGAGGCGCGAGTCAGGGGGATCGAGAACGCGAGGGCTGCCGTTACGACAATGCCGACAAACCCGGAATTCGTCCGGCGATAAAGCCACAGTCCGGCGATGAGGCAGATGCAGACCAGTATCGAGGGGTTGAGCACGGCGGCTGCGGCGATGGGGTCAACGCCAGCCACGCCGGGCGCGGATATGAGCAAGGTAAACAACGGTGGCCACGTGGGTCGGAGATGCTCGCCGGCCAACGTGTCGTGACCCGTCGCCAGTTCTCGCGCCATCGAGACGTATTGAACCGAGTCCGGGCTCAACCCGATTCCATACTCGCCCGTACGAGCCACGACAAGCAGGCCGGCGACCAGCGATAGAGCCAGGATCCCCAGGACTACGGGGTCCGGTCTCCTCAAGGCACGCAGGGGACCCGCAAGCGCCCCCGAACTGTTGTCCACCCGTCGCACCCTACAGCGGTATTCGTTTGAAGATCGATTCGGGGATCGCGCGTACCACCAACGCGACGTCGCGCCACACGCGTCCGACATACACGACGTTGCGCCGTTTCCTGATGGCCACGACAATCGCGTCCGCGACATCCTCAGGCGTCGCCGTGAGCAAGGCGGGCAACTCCAAGTGGTCCGTCATCCGGGTGCGGACATAGCCCGGGATCACCGTAACCACGCATACCCCCGATCGATGCAGCCGGCTGCGCAACCCGGACAGGAACGCCGTGAACCCGCTCTTCGCGGATCCGTAGATGTAGTTCGAACGCCTGCCGCGTTCGCCGGCGATGGAACTGATGCCTACCAGGACCCCGTGCCCCCGCTCTTCGAACCGGTTCGCTAAGGCGCCCATCAATAGCGCCGGGCCGAGGTAGTTCGCACGCATGACGCGCTCGGCGGCTCGCCAGTCCTTCTCGTCATGGGGTTGGTCGCCAAGCGCACCCACCGTGCATACGGCGACATCCGGCGCCGCAGGCAGTGCGTCGATCAGCGCAAGGGGGCCTGCTTCCTGGAGCACGTCGCAGTCGTAGGTCGTTACCGTCACACCGCGAAGACGGAGATCTTGCGCTTCTGCTTCTAGCCGTTGCGAATCACGAGCGGCGAGCTGCAGCTCCCACCCGTCGCGGCCCAGCCGGCGCGCGACGGCGCGACCGATGTCGCCGGTGGCTCCCACTACGAGGGCCGTCCCCACTGCTGGCACACCCCGATTCATAGTCCGAGTCGCCGCGACATGGCCGACGAGAAGTCGTACGTGGCGTTCGTCGAGCGACGGCGCACATCTCCGAACAACGGCAGGTCCGGATAGCCTTGCCGGACGTGATCCCCTCGGCACCGCGCATCCTTGGCCAGATAGACCCGACCCCCATGAGCCGCCGTGATCTCGTCGAGCGAGTCCAGAAGTTCCAGCGTGCCTCGGCGCACCGGGAAATCCAGGGCGAGCGTATACCCCGGCATCGGAAACGACATCATCCCCTCGCCTTGCTCTCCGAGCAGCTTGAGCACGCCAAGGTAGGCGATTTGGCCCGACTTCTCCACGCGCTCAAGGATCGCTTGGAGCCCCTGGGAGCTTTGGGAAGTCGGCAGCACGCACTGGTACTGAACGAATCCGCGCCGACCGTAAAGGCGGTTCCACCCGGGCACCCGGTCGAGCGGGAAGAAGAACGACGTGTGGTGAACCAGCCGCGATCCCCGTTGCGAACGGCCCACCCGGTTATAGAGTGCGTCGAACAGACGAACGGACACCGGATTGAGCGCGACGGATAACAGCGCCGGGATCGGCAGTTGCCGACGGCCTCCATCTCGAGAACGGTGGGCGGCACGTCTGGCCGAGCCATCGTCGGCTGTGGCGAAATCGCCACGCGACACCAGGCCGCGACCCAAATCCCCGCCCTTCGCCCTGCCGTCGATCCACGCCACGCTGTAGCGCTGGTCGTTCGATGTTTCGAGCATTGCCATCGTGGCGGCGAGATCGGGCGTTCCTAAGGTCTCGGTTCGCACATACTCGGATTCGATCCTGCACATACGAAAGCTGGCGGAGAGTATGACCCCCGTCAATCCCATGCCGCCGATGGTCGCTCGGAAGAGATCCGCGTTCTCCTCTCGGGTGCAGGTCAGGACGCCACCGTTTCCCGTCGCCAGACGGAGCGACTCGACGTGGCGGCCGAACGAGCCATCGCGGTGATGGTTCTTGCCGTGGACATCCGCCGCGATCATGCCACCAACCGTCACCTCCGCCGTGCCCGGCACGACCGGAGGAAACCATCCCTGGGGTACGTACAGCTTCAGGAGGTCGGCGAGCAGCACGCCCGCCTCGCAACTCACCACGCCCTGATTCGCATCGAAGGCGAGCAGTCGATTCATCGCGAGCATCGACAGGGTGAGTTCCGGGTTGAGGGCCGCGTCGCCGTAGGATCGGCCGTTCCCGCGCGCGATCATCGTGCTGCTTGCCGCCCACTCCGCCAACTGCTCCTCGCGGCGAAGGGTGGCCAGCTGACAGCCGCAGACCGGATAGCGACCCCAGCCGGATAGATTCGTCGCCCTCATCAGGTCCCGCCTGTCTCCATGGCCCGCATCACTCGGACACTGGGGTGTCGACTCTCAAATCGCAGTCACCCCGATGGCGACCACGAGCAAGCCGGTCAGCCAGCTTGCCCTGTCGCGCAGGGCGAACATCACGGGGTCGTCGTCCACGGTTCCCCGATCGGCGAGCAGCAGCAGCCGAGAGAGCCAGTAGAGGAATACTGGGCAGGTCAGCCAAAGGAGTTCCGGTCGCTCGTAGGCTGCTGCCACGTCGGGGCTCTGGAGGTACAGCGCGAGCACAATCACTGCCCCGATGGCGCTGGCCGAGCCCAACATCGTCACCACCCCGGCATCCTTCACACCGTATCCGCGGCCCAGCACCGCGCGTTGACGGCCTTCCGCCACGTTGGCCAGTTCCGTGCGCCGCTTGACGAGGGCGAGTGCCAAGAACACGAACAGGGAGAATGCGAGCAGCCAAGCCGACACGGGTATCCCCGCCGCAACTCCTCCGGCGACGACCCGGATGACATAAAGGGATGCGAGCGCGACTACGTCGATGACGATCGCGCGTTTGAGCCACAGCGAATAGGTGGTCGCTACGAGCAGATAGAAAACCGCGCATGCTCCCATCGATGGTGAGACCAGGAACGCTGCGGCAATACCCACGGTCGCGAGCATCAGTGCCGTCCCCGCCATCGGAAGGAGGCGAACGCTCCCGGAGGCCAATGGCCGATACAGCTTCGTCGGGTGTGCGCGGTCGTGACCGATGTCGACGAGGTCGTTGAGAACATAGCCACTCGAGGCGACCAGCGACAGGACTACGAACGCGCCCGCTGCCCAGAGGTAGGGGGCCGGGTCGATGGTGTGCGCCGCGGCCGGCGCCACGAACACCAGCGCATTCTTGACCCATTGGTGCGGACGCAGGGCGCGCACGTAGTCGAGTGGCCGACCGACGGCCGGCACGAGTCGCAGCTCGCGGACGAGGTTGCGGGTTTTCCGCTGAAGCCTCGCCGACGTGCCGACCAATACAGCGTCGCGCGCATGGCGCCATACCGGGAGGTCTCGTCTGTCGTTGCCAACGTAGTCGAAACCGCCGTCGCCGAAGCGCTCGACCAACGCTTGGGCCTTCGCCGGGCCCACAAGATTGGTCTTGCCGTCCGACGCCAAGAATCCATCCGCACCGACCTCCTTGGCCAACTGTTCGACGATCAATTCATCCGCACCGGACGCGAGCCATACCGACCGCCCGGACTCCTTCGCCACTACGATTTCCGCGAGGACCTCGGGGTTCAGCACAACCGCCCAGTGCGGCAACACACCAGTTTGGCAAACGGCACGCTTGAACGCTGCACGCCCTCGCAAGCCACGACGAACCGCCTTAAGAAAACCCAACGGCGAAGATACGAGCAGCCTAAGGGAACCCTCGACGAGCAGGTCGCCGGCCGCAAGGGTACCGTCGACATCGACGACCAAGGGCACGGCTCGGTCCTCAATCTCGGCTTCGTCTGAGCCCTCGCCTAGTCCTGCCACGCAAATCTGACCAACGTGAACATGGTTCAGCGAGTATAAGAGATGGTCCGCCTCCCACGGGGCTTGGGTGCTTCACCCGTTGGGGGGACGCTTGCGGTCGGCCGACTCTGATCGCCGCACTGCGGTGACCCGGTACGAACGGCGCTAGGACACGCCTCCTTGATCTCCGGTCGACGAAAGATCCAATTCGTCCCCTTCCTGCGTCAGCGCCTTGATGCGCAGCTCCGCCGACCGCAGGGCGGACTGACATTCCCGGGTGAGTTTGATCCCGCGCTCGAACGCGGCAAGGGATTCCTCGAGACTCAGCGATCCGGCCTCCATTCTGCCCACCAATTCCTCGAGCTCGGCAAGAGCCGCCTCGAAATCGAGGGGCTCCTGGCCCTCAGGATCCCCTTGGTTCGCAGGACTTGCCATACCGCCCTCTAACCGTTCTGCCGGGTCATCTTCGCGTCCTCGACAGAAAAGGAAGCACCGTTGACGACCCGCCAGGTCGCGGAGCCCTCGTCCAGCACGATCAGTCCCAACCGCTCCAAGTTGGTTAGTTCCCCCCGAATCTCCCAAGCCCCGAAAGGCGTACCGCTCTCCCGTAAGTGAGCGGTCACATCACCGGGTCTGAAAGCCGGATTGCCCGCCTCCTGCAACGCGGTCACAGCGTCGTATACGGTCTTCGTGCGCCTGGCTTGCTCGCTCAACTTGGTTCCTACGGAGACGATCGCCCCAAATGTCCTGCCACAACCTGACATTGTAGCCTACCGCTCGGGTCGTCCACGGAAACGAGGCTCACAAGGTGCCTCGTCCCGACTCGCCACCGGGCGTCGCGAGGCCGTCTTTGATGCTCTCGACGCTCGGAGACGTCCCGAAACGTGCCCTGATCTCATACAGCGTTGGGAGCATCGGTGGGTCTGCCTCTTGCATCCAGTCGTCGCGCCCGACCAGGTACACCGGCGTATGGGCCTGCTGATGGCGACGTTCGTCATGCAAAGCTGGATCAGGCAAATTGCCTTTGGGTGAATGGCGAATCTGCGGATAGCGCTTGATGGAGGTTGGCAGCGGATCGGTTGGCCGAATCCGCAGTATCCGACGCACAAACCGTTGGGGATCCGTCGTGAAGTCCTCCAAGGGAACCGGAACGACGCGCCCTCGGTGTGCGTGGCTGTACGCAAGCCACCCATCGATGATCTGGCGCTGTGTTTGGGCATCGGCCAGTGCTCGGTCGGCGTTCCACTCGCCGTAACGACCGGCGAGCGATAGCGCAACGGCGGCAGGGTCGCGCAAACAGATGACCAAGGTGCACGCCGGGGCAAACAACCGCAGGTCATAGATTGTCTCTTCCAAAACGGCCGAACTTTGGGTCGGCCACTTTGTCATCGCCCAGGTTCGTTCGGTAGCTCCGGCGGCATGAAGAATCCGCCGGATATGATTTACCCGCAGTTCCATGGGCCGGTCAGGGAGCCCCGGTGGTCCCTCCTCGGCCAGCGTGAAGACTCCTTGTGCGCGGAGGACGGACTGCAACAAGGTCGTACCGGAGTGGTGGAACCCGCTGATAAAGACGAAGCGGTGTCCCCGGAAAGGCGACCAGCGGCCGAGCAGCAGGTTTCTGCGTCCCCGGCGAGTGCGCAATGCCCTGATGATCCAGTTACCGGACATGATTAGAGAATACACGGGCGAACGGTCGTCTCGCGCGATGTTTGCATCGAACTGCTGCGGTCGCCCTTCAAGCAACCTGTCTTCGTCCTGAACAAGCGCTGGGCTCATGGGGTGGTCCTAGGGGTGTGACATAATCCCGTCGAAGGATCGGCCCCGCGCCCGTGGCAATGCCGGTGTTATGGGTGTCGTCGTCACAACGCCGTTGGAGCAGAGAAACAGACGTGTCCGAGCCGGCGCTGAAACACCCCGTCTCGCAATCTACCCTCGCTCTCTTCGATCTCGTCGAGGGTGCGCGCGTGATACACCTTTGGGGCCGCCTCGGCTGGCAGGACATCCGCCGCCGCTACCGACGCTCGACGCTCGGCCCGTTCTGGATCACCATCAGCATGGGCTTGCTTATCGCCGTGCTGGGTACGCTCTATGGGGGCCTGTTCAAGGTCGACGGTTCGAACTACGTCCCCTACCTAACCCTCGGCTTTATCATCTGGACACTGGTCAACGGCCTGATCACCGATGGGTGCACCGCGTATGTGAACGCCAGCAACATCATCCAACAGGCTCGGTTGCCGTTGTCGGTCCATGTCTATCGCGTGATCTGGCGCAATCTCATCATCTTCTTCCACAACGCCGTGATCTTCGTGGTCGTGGCGGTCGTGTTTGCCGTCTGGCCGGGATGGACGGGCCTGTTGGCCATACCGGGGATGGCACTGCTCTGCGTGAACGGCGTCTGGGTCGGCATGCTGCTCGGCGCGTTCTCCGCACGGTTCCGCGACGTCCCGCCGATCATCGCGAGCATCGTGCGGATCGCCTTCTTCGTGACGCCCATCATCTGGATGCCGGAGTTGCTGCCCCATCGCGCGGTGCTTCCCATGAACCTCAACCCGTTCTTCCACGTCCTCGAGGTAGTTCGGGCACCGTTGCTCGGCGAAGTGCCGAGCGCCATCTCGTGGCTGGCGATGATTGGCATCACTCTCGTCGGGGTTGCGGCCACGTTCGTGGTCTATGTTCGGTACCGGTGGCGGATCGCCTACTGGATATGAACAACGACGCAAGCATCCATGTGGAGAAAGTCACGGTCGACTTCCCAATCTATAACGCGAACCTGCGTTCTATCAAGAACCAGTTCATCTACCACGGTACCGGCGGCCGTGTCGGAAGGAGGGCCGGCAACCGGCTCACTGTCAGGGCTCTTGACGACGTGAGCCTTGCATTGGAGCATGGTGACCGGGTAGGGATCATCGGCCACAACGGCGCCGGCAAGACCACGTTGTTGCGCGTAATGGCGGGTGTCTACGAACCGGTTCAGGGCCATGTCTGGCGGCGAGGGCGAACCGCGTCTCTCCTCAATGTCTCGCTAGGGATCGACGACGACGCGACGGGCTACGAGAACATCATTACCCGCGGCCTCCTGCTAGGCCTCTCGCCGGAGGAGGTTCAGGACCGCACCGTGGAGATCGCGGAGTTCACCGAACTCGGCGACTACCTGGCGATGCCGGCTCACACCTATTCTGCGGGGATGCGGTTTCGCCTGGGTTTCGCCGTATGCACCTGTTTCGAGCCCGAGATTCTTCTCATGGACGAGTGGCTGAGCGTCGGCGACCGGCATTTCGTCGAGAAGGCGCGAAAGCGACTCGAGGAGTTCATCGAACGTGCAGGCATCCTGGTGCTCGCGTCGCAGAACGCCAGCCTGCTTGAGCGCGTCTGCACGAAGGGGGTGCTCCTCGATGCGGGCAAAGTCAAGGCAATCGGGGCGATCAGCGAAGTGCTGGGGGACTATTGATGATCGAGTGCCCTCCTATCCACATGCATCCTTGTGACGCCGAATACCTTGCCGTAGGCGCGACGCTTGTCGTCACCCGTGTTCATTTCCGCCCGGCATCGCTTCATCGAGCGCGGGACTCCACAAGCGTGTCGCCTACGCGTTCCTACGGCACCAGGACCTAGCTTCGATGCGCATCCTATTGGTGATCGGGACACGCCCCGAGGCCATCAAGATGGCGATGGTCGCTCGTGCGCTGAATCGTACGGACGGGATCGAACCCCGCATCTGCGCAACGGCCCAGCACCGCGAATTGCTGGACTCCGTGCTGGATCTGTTCGAGCTACGTTCCCGCTACGACCTCAACGTCATGACACCTGATCAGGATCTTGTCCACGTATCCAAGTCTGTGCTGACGGGCATGCCTCCGATTCTCGAGGAGTTCCGACCGGATCGGGTCCTCGTGCAGGGCGACACCACGACAACACTTGCGGCAGCACTTGCCGCGTTCTATGCCAACGTGCCCGTTGGCCACGTGGAAGCGGGTCTGCGTAGCGGAGACCCGACGGTGCCTTGGCCGGAGGAAATGAACCGTCGACTCGCCGATCGTTTGAGTGACCGGCACTATGCGCCGACGCCTCTCGCGCGGGAAAACTTGCTCGCCGAAGGGTTCGACGACAGCAGCATAGTCGTCACGGGAAATACTGGCATCGATGCCTTACTTCACATTGTCGAACGTTTAGACGCCGAACCCAAATTGAGGGAACGCGCGCGGTCTGAATTGCCTGATTTCGAAGAGACCCGACGACTCGTTTTGGTAACAGCTCACCGCCGAGAGAACATCGGCTCCGGCTTGGCTGGGATCTGCGATGCCCTCGTTCGTCTCAGCAAGCGCACCGATGTCGAGATAGTCTATCCGGTGCATCCGAATCCGCACGTTCATGGGCCGGTACACCTCGCCTTGGGTGGCGAACCGCACGTACACATCCTTCCCCCGCTTGACTACGTTTCGTTCGCGTATCTCATGAGCCAGGCACATTTCATTGTTACCGACTCGGGCGGAATTCAGGAGGAAGCACCTGCGTTCGGAGTACCGGTTCTGGTGACGCGAGACATCACGGAACGACCCGAGGCGCTAGATGCTGGTACCGCCCGGCTTGTTGGAACGGACTCGGATACGATCCTTCGTGAAGCCGAGTTCCTACTGGAGGATTCAGGTGCACACGAGGTGATGTCCCGGCGACACAACCCATACGGGGACGGTCGAGCGAGCGGACGGATCGTGAGTGACTTATTGTGAGGATCGAGATCGCATTCGGTGCCAATCAGTGAACCAGGGAGTTACCGCAGCGTGGCCGAGACAAACATGGCGGACGAACTTCAGCGCATCTGCGTGGTGGGCTTAGGCTATGTGGGCGTGCCAACGGCGGCGATGCTGGCGAGCAAGGGCCTTGATGTCGTCGGAGTCGATGTCGAGCCGGCCCGGGTCGCGGCCGTCAACGCAGGCGCGCCTCACATCGACGAACCCGGACTTGAAGCCTTGGTGCGGAATGCGGTGGGAAGAGGCGGGTTGCACGCTCAGTTGGAGGTTCCGGCCGCTGACGCTTTCATTATCGCTGTACCGACGCCACTTGACTGCAAACAGAAGCCCGATTTGCAGCACCTGCGCGATGCCGTCGCAAGTGTGGCTCGGGTGCTCGTCCCGGGCAACTTGGTGGTGGTGGAGTCGACTTCCCCGGTGGGCACCACGGAGGCCGCATGCGCATGGTTGGCGGAGGTGCGCCCGGCGCTATCGTTTCCCCACTTGGCGGGCGAGCAAAGCGACATACGCGTGGCGTACAGTCCGGAACGTGTATTGCCTGGGAATATCCTCTTCGAGTTGGTCAACAATGATCGAGTCGTCGGGGGCGTGACGCCAGCCTGTGCTCAGGCGGCGAGCTCGATGTACCGTCTTTTTGTTCAAGGAGAATGTGCACTAACGACGGCCCGGACGGCAGAGTTGGTCAAGCTGACCGAGAATGCCTTCCGCGACGTGAATCTCGCCTTTGCAAACGAGATTTCGCAGGTGTGCGACGCATTGGATATTAGTCCGTGGCAGGTGATTGAACTTGCCAACCGGCACCCGCGTGTCGATCTGCTGCGTCCGGGACCGGGCGTCGGTGGACATTGCGTAGCAGTCGACCCATGGTTTCTGATCCACGCCGCGCCAAGACTTACTCCGCTGGTCCAGGCTGCTCGCCAAGTCAATGACGACAGGCCCCAATGGGTCGTGGACCGCGTCCTCTCGGCTTCCGAGGGATTGGCGAATCCGAAAGTTGCTTGTCTAGGGTTGGCCTACAAGGCCAATGTGAGTGACTTGCGGGAAAGTCCGGCGATGAGGATCGTTGACCGGCTTGAGTTGGAGTTACCGGGAACCGTGCTCGTGGTCGATCCGCACATTGCAAGCCTTCCCGACGAGTTCGAAGGAAGGCGTGTTGAGCTTGTCAATCGAGACGAAGCACTAGGGGTGGCGGATATCATCATTGTCCTTACCGATCATCGCGAGTTTCTGGACATTGAACGTGATCGCCTGGCAAACAAGCGGTTGATCGACACCCGAGGTCTTTGGGATGGGTGGGATTGAGACGCCATCCAGTCGAGGGCGGCCGTCGCCGGAGGAATCCGCATCGTTGTCCCACGCGGGTGAAGGACCCGTGGGCATGAATGCACTTTCAACCGACGAAGGCGCTGCCACATGGGCGGCAAGAAATGCGTGTGGACCCAACGTGGCATTGGTCGGGCGTTCGCTCGAGACGGTGCTCTTGGCGCTGGCGCGAGAAGGCCATGCAGTAACGGCCTATGTTTCGGACCCGCCGTCTGCTAATGAGTGGCTTGCGAGCAGGGCAGTTGAAGATCGAAGGGCGATTCAACTGCAACGTGTGTCCTCCTTGGGCGTCGTCCTATCGAAGACGTCGGTCGATACCTTGGTGGTGTTCGGTTGGTCGAATGAACTCGATGGGCCGGATGGTTTTCTGCGGCGCATTCAGCAGTTTGTGTCCGCTGGCGGCCACCTAGTATTGGTCCTGCCGAATTTCAGTGACGAATGTTCAACGGACGATGGGTTCGATTTCCCACCCTTCGTTGAAGATGCCCGGCTCTTGCTTTCCCCGGTTCACCTGTCGGTCGCCGACGATACGTTGCGGTTCGTCGGCGAGTTCGGCACCCCCGAACCAAACGCTTGGAGTGGGTTTGAACGTAGCGTGTGGCCCGGTCTTCTTCGCGAAGGGGTTCGCTCCGTTGCGGCGCGAAATCGTCGCGAGGTCGCGGGCTTGGAGCAGCGATTGAAGCGGCTCCGAGGACTGTTGTCTTCTACCTCCTACAGGGTTGGAACTGTCTTGGTCAAGGTTGCCAACAGGCCGGCAACGTTATGGCGTCTGCCGGCGGCGCTATGGCGCATCTATCGATCGAGGCGGAATCGACACACTTCGGGGAGTGTCGAATCACGACAACAGGTCGTATTCCCATCACTGCCGTTGCCGAAGCCGACCGCGTCCGTACGGCCTATCGTGGCGGCAATCCTCGACACGTTTTCGGACTACTGCCTGCGCTACGAGCTAGATCTTGTGCGACTAACGCCGGAGCACTACCGTCGCGAGATCGTGGCATCGGCGCCACTGTGTCTTCTGGTTGAGTCGGCTTGGGCGGGCAACCATGGACGTTGGCGCGGCATCGTCGTCGACAATCAGAACCTAGACGTCAATCCACTGCGCGAATTGGTCTCGTACTGTCGGAGCAGAGGGATCACGACGGTATTCTGGAACAAGGAAGACCCTCCAAATTTCGATTGCTTCATTGCCGCAGCCAGCCAATTCGACATCGTTTTCACCACCGATTCCGATTGCATTCCCCGGTACCGGGAAGCATGCGGCCATGATCACGTACACGTAATGCCCTTCGCGGCCCAACCGAAAATCCACAATCCATGTCGATATGAGACCTGGCCCCGTTACCCGGTTTGCTTCGCGGGTAGTTGGAAGGGCGACTACGAGGACCGAACAGGATCGATTGCCGCGCTCCTCGATCCAGCCCTCGAGTTCGGCTTGCACATCATGGACCGCAACTTGCGAAGGGTGGACACGCGGTCGAACGTCAGATTTCCGGATCGATATCGAAGTGCGGTCAAGGGATCGCTGGGCTATCAGGAGATGCTTTCGGCCTATCGCTGCTACGACGTCATGCTCAACGCTAATAGCGTGAGCGAGTCTCCGACGATGTTCTCCCGACGGGTCTTCGAGGCGCTAGCGTGTGCGACGCCCGTCGTTTCGTTGGAATCGGTCGGCATGCGAGCGATGCTCGGCGAGCATGTTCGCGTCGCGAGGACAAGAGAGGAGACGGCAGCCCATCTCCAAGCATTGCTCGGCGATGATGAAGCGCGGGTGCGCGAAGGACACTTGGCTTATCGCCATGTACACGAGAACCACACTTATCGTCACCGAGTAAGCAGGATGATGGAAGAAGTGGGCGTTGGGCAGGTGCCAAGCACGGCATCGACCGTTACGGTGCTCGGTGTGGTTCGTAATCCGGACCACTTGGAGTCCATCTTGGCGGACTATGTCGCACAAACCTACCGCGAGAAGGAACTGCTAGTCGTTGTTGCGAAGGAAGACTTCGAAGTCGAGTCGGTTGAATCGCGAGTGCGTGAGGTCGAGCGTGCGGAAATGATCCGTATGGGTTCGCTTACGTTTGGCGAGCGGTTGAACCGCGCAGTGGAGGAAGCATCGGGTGCGTACGTCGCCATGTTCGATGACGGCGACAGGTATTGCGAGCGCTACATAGCCGATATGATGTTGGCCGCTGACTTCTCCGGCGCGGCAGTGCTTGGGAAGGGTAGCTATTTCTCCTACGATGAAGCTCGGGATCGGGTGGTATTGAGAAACGCAGGAAAGGACCATACGTTCGTGAAGTCTGTCGCCCCGTCGACGATTGTCGTCCGGCGGGAGGTACTGCGGGACATTCCGTTCGAAGTGGAAGCGAGCGGCGTTGATGGCACGTTTCCTGAGCGAGCGACGAAAAGAGATCTTCGTATCTACTCGGCTGATCGCTTCAACTATCTCCACGTCGGTATCGGCACCGGCCGATCGAGACCACCAACATCTGGAAACGGGCCGAAGGATTGGCTGCTGGGCGAAGGAAGGAGCCTCGCCCTCCGTCGAGTCTCGCTATGACTAGCCTACGCGGTCAGCCTCGTGCATGGGATTGTAGTAGCTCGACGGCGCCACTTGAGGTTTGAGTCGTGTCCGTAGAGACCGTCGCAACGACAGGGCGAGGGCCAAGTGTCGCTAAACCGACGACGGTTCGGTACAACGATTGGACTGACGTAGAATTGCCCTCGCTCGAAGGATTTGAGCCCTCACAAGCTCTTAGCGTAATCGTTTCCTACTGCGAGGCACCGGATGAACTGGCGCGCACGTTGGCGGCGCTGGAGGGTCAGTCCTACCCGGCCGAGTTGTTCGAAGTGATCGTTGTGGACGTTGCCTCGGATCCCCCACTTGAACTTCCCTCGTCACCGTTGGATGTCAAATTGATGCGCCAGAAAGGCGCAGACTTGGAATTGGCGCGTGCGAGAAACGACGGGGCTCGTAGGGCAAAGCACGACATTCTCGTCTTCGTTGATGCGGACCTGATCGCTGAGAGAGAACTGCTTGCAGCACATGCGCGATGGCACCACGCGTTGTCCGACGCGCTGACGATGGGAATGTCCCGTCGAGTGTCGATCGGCGGTGTTTCCGTGTCGATGATTCGCGGTCGAACCAGTTCGATCTCGAGCCTTCTTGGTGACAGGGAGTCGGATCCATCGCCTTTGGCAGAATTCGTGGAACAGACGAACGACCTCACGACGAAGCGCGATGACTTCTTCCGCGCAGCCTCGGAGGGAAATCTGGGAATCCGTCGGAGATTCTTCGACGAAATCGGTGGTTTTAGCGACGTGTTTTCCGCCCGCGAAGGCATGGATACGGAGTTGGCTTACCGCGCCTATACGCGAGGTGCCCTGCTGGTGCCAGTTCCCGAGGCCATGGCATGGCGTCAGCGGCGGCTCGCCGAGATGGGGGAGAGAAAGCAACGCGACGACGAAATCCAACTCGGAACGCTCGCCAACTTGATTGCTCATCGAGCCTATCGGCGGGCGGCTCCCGGCAGAACGTTTGGGGTTCCGGAGTACGTGGTGACCATACGCGCGGAGGGCGCAACGCATGAACGTGTGTTGGATCTAGCGGAGGAGATCCTCGGCGGTGCCATTCACGATCTTGCGGTGCGGATAGAAATGCGCGGTTGGGGAGACGATGGTCTTCCATGGCTCGCGAGCCACTTGGAGAGGGACCCGCGTGTCTGTCTTGTGGGTGCGGAGTCCGCACTGGATCAGTTTCCTGCGTCGCCGTTTCACGTAATCGTGGAGGCGGGCGCCCTCGTCAATCGCGACTCAATCGCCAGACTGCGGCAGGTCTTGGGATCTGGCGTTTTAGGGGCGTTGGAATCCACGCCGGGGACGCAATTGTCGATCACCCGTGCGTGGGCGCTGCGTCGGGCGCAACGAACCGGTTTGAGTCTCGAGGAACTCGGCGATGTGGCCGTGGTCGACGTACGAGCGCGAGTGGCCAAGACACGAGCTTGGTTGACGCGCGCGCGCCGGATACTCAGCGCGGCCCCGGACGGTGATCGCAAGGGGTGGCCGCATGTGCGCCGAAGGGCCGCGCTCGTGCGTCGCCCGCGCGATTTGGTGAGGTTCTTGCGGTGGTTGTTGTATGGCACCGGCGCCCGGCTTTCCGAAATTGCACGTGGTCAACGCCGCGAAATACCTAGCTATTCCCGTCCCAGCAGTCCCACGCCGAAGGCTCCTAGTAGGCCGCTAGGCGTGGAGATCGTCGCGCTAGGTGCCCGGGCGGCGCAAGTCTTCGCGGGATGTCCTTTCGTCTCGTCTCACTCAGCGGGCGGTCACGTAGACATAGTTGTCGCCGACACGCCGGGCGAGGCGGCATCCAGTAAAGCACCTGCGATAGTCCTTTCAGAGGCGCCGGAGTTGGCGGTGCCCGCATTCGATCCAGCCACCGACAATCCAGTGGATTGGGAGAAGGATGTTAGTCACGTCGTTGGATCGCTCGGCTCGCGCCACTTGTTGCCCTCAGGGTTCAAAGCTCACCGCGTCGTTGCACACAACGATGTGGATGCCGTGCGTCTATGTCACCATCTTCTCGACGTGGCGGCGTTTCACGCCGACGCGATCAGGCGTGCCGGCCTACTGGTTCGCTTGGCAGCGACCGGGGCACCTATTTGTCTGACGGATGGTGGATCGGAGTTGGAGCCGCTCATCGGCGGCGAACTCCACGCACTTATGACCGAAGGTGTTTCTGAGGCTGACGTGCGCGCACGCGAGTTGCACAGCATTAAGATGCGTCGCATCGCACTAAGGGAACATTCGTTTCGCAGCCGGGCAAGGCAACTGAGCGAAGTCGTGTTGGACCATCCACCCAAGGTGCCGACCGTATCGATTCTATTGGCCACGAAACGTCCTGATTTCCTAGGCAGGGCTACGGAAAACATTGCACGGCAGAACTACCCGCGGCTTCAACTCGTGCTGGCGTTGCACGGTGAGGGATTCCATCCTAAGGCAGTCGAACACGTGGTCGAACGCCTGCAATTGCCGGTTCGGGTGGTCCGCGTCCGGGCCAACCAGACCTTGGGGACGGTCTTGAATGCCGCCGTTGCGGAAGCGGATGGTACGCTGCTGACCAAGATGGACGACGATGACCTTTACGGGGCGGATCACATATGGGATCTCGTGCTAGCCCACGAATACTCAAGCGCGGAGCTTGTGGGCAAGGCATCAGAGAACATCTACCTCGCGGACAGCGACCAGACGATACAGCGGAGGTTCCGAAGCCAAAGCGAGGCGTACAGCAGACATGTCACCGGCGGCGCCATCCTGATCTCAAGGCATGACCTTGACCTTGTCGGTGGTTGGCCACGTGTGCCATCGGGGGAAGACTCCGCTCTAGTGACGAGCGTCCTTCGCAACGATGGGAGAGCGTATCGAACACATAGCTCGGGATACCTGATGATTCGCCACGGTGTAGCGCACACTTGGGAAGCCGATCACAGTGAGTTTTTGAGTCGTGCCTATGCCGTCTTTCCTGGTTGGCGACCCGATGTGGCGGGTATCGAAGACGTTCCAGCAATTCCTGTGTCGTTCCCCGGAACCGATATTGGCTGACGAGACGCCACTTGAGGAACTACCGACGTCGCCGCCTAGTCATTTTGCTAGCTGACGCGGGCGGAAAGGCGAAACAGTTCTCGACATTGCATTGGACTCGTGTACTCTCCAGGCAGACTGGTTCGGCGACGACCGGAAAGTCGCGTTCTCCGAAACAGCTCTTGGATCCAGGCCATCATGGAGGAAGGTAGTACCGAGACATGGCAAGCCGGAAACTGTTCGTCCACATCGGCCCCCCGAAAACTGGTTCGACCTCTATACAGCGCATGCTGCATGCGCTTGCGCCGAGCTTGGAGCAGTGTGGTTTGCATGTTGTCGTGGCTTCGTCGTACCAAGGCAAACATTCCCATTTGGTTCGACGTGAGATCGAGCCGAGGCCGGACGACATTCGAATCGCTCGCTACTGGGATCGGCTCTATCAATGGAGCTACGTTCTGCACGAACTCACACGATGCACTGCCGAACGGTTCGTCTTGTCGAGCGAAATGTTTGGCAGTCTAGACGCCCGCAGAACGAGTATTCGGCAACTGAGTTCGCTCGCGGCGGACGCCGACGTCGAAGTCGAGATAGTTGGTTATGTGCGGCCCCAGTGGCAGCTCACGGAGTCTTCCTGGTGTCAGTCAGTGAGGACTGGTGCTGAGCTGCGATGCTTTGAGGATTGCATCGAGGGGTCGTTTACAAAACCATCGTTGGACTATAACGAAGTGTTCGGGCCGTGGCGAGACAGTTTTGGTAAGGTTGCGGTGCATCCGTTGCAGACGAATCAACACCGGGAGAGTCTTCTTGTCCATTTCCTCAGCCAAATGGGGATTCACGACGAACGTCTCTTTCGTGCCGCTACTCGACTACGACGAGAGAACTCTCGACTAGGCGCGAAAGACGTAGAGATACGCCGTATGGTCGGCGTGGAGTTGGCGTGTCGGGGCGTCGAACAATGGCAACGACACATCGTCATGCGTCGGCTGGGTGATCTCACGAAAATATTGCACGATGATTGGCCATTCGCCGGTTTGACGCGCGACGAAGTCTCGGCATTCAATGGACACTTCGCCGAGTCAAATGCCCGTTTCGCGCGCGACTACGGCATCGACAACAACCGCATCTTATTTCGGGATGACCTCCCACCGGACTTCGACAAACGCGGTCGTCCGGCGAGTTGGGAAGATTTCAGCGACTTGGAACGACGCGCGGTGAGGCGACACGTCAGCCGAACGGTTGGAATCGACATTGAGAACGCCAATCACAGTGGCCGTCGACTGACACCGCCACGATTGGATTTGTTGAGTAGGCGACGGAACTCCGTCGGTATGGCTTTCTTACTTAGAACGTGGAGACGCGGTACATTGGTGCTCGGGCACGCGATGAGATTGACGCGAGCTCTGGCACAGATTCGCCTTTCGAAAGAGGGTGTTGTCTTTTTCGCGCGATGGGTGCGGTGGGAAGGTCACGAGTTCTGGCGACGGCGACTCGGAGCTCTGCGCTGACCGTCCCGCGGCCCCACAGGGCCGACAAGGAATCGAGCCCTGAGCTGTGGTGTTCCCCGCAAAAAACTGTCTCACGCCAATGAACCAAGGACTGGTGCGATTCGCAAGGAGGGTGCAGGACTATCAACCTTTTCGGAATGTTGGCTCTCGTGGCTTGAGGGCCCTCCATGATAATGCTGATAAGTGGTAGGTTCTTCACCCGTCAGGTAACGTTCGCCGCGGCTACATGGTCGATGGCGGCACGTCAATCACGAACTGGGAGCCAAGTATCGTCAGGTTTTCGACCAGTCTATTCTGCGCCACAAATGTCTGCACAGCACGTCGCACGGGATTGTCAAAGCAATTCAGAGATGTCCCCTTCTCTCCAATTCAGAGATGTCCCCTTC
>JAPPGK010000015.1 GCA_028821405.1 Gammaproteobacteria bacterium
ACCGCGTCACGGTTCGGTCGATTTCACCCTCACTTTCTCATTGGACAGCGGGGCCACTGCGCTCGTGGGGGTGCTAACGGTTGCCGTGGGCGTGAATCGACATGACGATGCCGAACCCCAGCAACAGCGTCAGGGCCGATGTGCCGCCGTAGCTCACCAACGGCAGCGGCACCCCCACCACCGGCAGAAGCCCCGATACCATGCCCACGTTGACGAACACATAGGCGAAGAACACGAGGGTGAGTCCGCCGCCGGCCAGTCGCCCGAACGTGTCGCGTGCCCGGGTGGCCATCAGCATCGCCCGGGCGACCACCAGCAGGTAGAGAACCAGAAGCAGGGTAATGCCCACCAGGCCGAGTTCCTCGCCAATCACGGCGATGATGAAGTCGGTCTGGCTCTCGGGCAGAAAATCAAGCTGGCTCTGGGTGCCGTTGAAGAGGTCCTTGCCCGAGAATCCACCCGAGCCGATCGCGGTCTTCGACTGGATGATGTTCCACCCGGCATCCTGCGGTTGCCGTCCCGGATCCAGGAACGTCAACACCCGCCCCTTCTGGTAGTCCGTCATGACGAACCACATCGCCGGCGATGCGAGTGCGGCCACCAGGATCAGGGCGCCGACGATTCGCCAGCGAATACCCGACATGACGATCACGGCAACGCCGCCTGCCGCCACCATCACCCCGGTACCCAGATCCGGTTGCGGCACGATCAGGGCGGTCGGCACGATGCACAGTCCGAGCGCCACCAGCACGTGCCGAATGCGCGGTGGCAACGGCCGCGCATGGAAGTACCAGGCGATCGCCAGCGGTACCGCAACCTTCATCACCTCGGAGGGTTGGAAGCGTGGCAACCCCGGCAGATCCAGCCAGCGTCTAGCGCCCATCGCGGTCGTGCCGAAGAACAGCACGGCGATCAGCAGCACGATGCCCAGTACGTAGAGCGCCGGCGCCCAACGCAGGTAGATCCTGGGGTTCAGCTGCGCGGCGACGAACATCACGGCAAACGCGCCGCCGAGCCGCAATGCCTGGTTGGCAAGTGTGCCGAGGTCGCGATGCGACGCGCTGTAGAGCACCAGCAGACCGAAGGCGACGATCGCGCCGAGTGCCAGGAGTAGCCACGGGTCGAGATGCAGTCGTACGAGGGCGCGTTCCGAAGCACCGGTCGTGGGCATCGGTCGGGCGTAGTCAAGCGGCAACGTCAGCTCTCCGATGCCGTGCCCGGCTCGACCGCCAGCGCCGTTGAAGGAGACGACAACGATGCCAGCCTCGGTAGCAGGTAGTGGTCGATGACCTCCCTGGCGACGGGCCCTGCCACGGAACTGCCGCTGCCGCCATTCTCGACGAGGACGCAAAGAGCAATCTGGGGATCGTCCACGGGGGCGAACGCGGTGAACCAAGCGTGCTTGCGGCTGAACTCGTCGAGTTCCTCTTCGTCGTATTCCTCCCCCTGGGCGATTCCGACCACCTGGGCCGTTCCGGACTTGCCAGCCATTCGGTAGCCGATGTCCTGCCCGATATAGGCCCAGGCAGTGCCGTTTTGCCGAAAGCCCTGGTTGCCCCGGTGCACAACGGCCTCCATGGCGTCCACCATCCGCTGCCAATCCGCCGGGCCGACGCCGGCGACCTCGGCCGGTTCCCCGCCGGCCTCGAATTCCGGAAGATCGGCGTCGCTGTGCAGCAGCAATCGCGGTCGCACCACCCGTCCCCGGTTGGCGATGATCGCCGCGACCGTTGCCAGCTGTAAGGGGGTGGCGAGCAGGTCGCCCTGGCCGATCGATAGATTGACGTTGTCGCCCGGGTACCAGCGCTCCCCCCGGGCGCCCATCTTCCACTCCTGGTCCGGCAACAGACCGTCCGCCGCATCCGCCACGTCGATGGACAGGTCCCGTCCGTAGCCGAACTGCGCGGCGAAACGCGGCAGCGCGTCCACCGGAAGCCTCGAGCCCAGTTCGTAGAAGTACACGTTGGACGAGCGGTAGATTGCCCGATGCAGGTTGACCACGCCTTGGCCGCCTGCATCGCCCGTTGTCCAACTCCAATCCCGGAACTCCCGAGTGCTGTTCGGTAGTCGGAATACACCGTTGTCGACGATGGTGCGCTCCCAGTCCGTCACCTGCGCCGCCAGCGCGGCCAAGCCGACGACGGGCTTGAACGTGGAGCCCGGCGCATAGCGGCCGTTGGTGGCGCGGTTGAACAGCGGTTTTCTCGGCGAGTTGGCCAACTCGTTGTAGAACGCGGAGTCCATCCCGGTCACGAACAGGTTGGGGTCGTAGCCCGGCTCGCTGGCCATGGCGAGGATCCCGCCCGAACGCGGATCGATGGCCACGACGGCACCGCGGCGTTCGCCGAGCGCCACCGACGCCGCGACCTGCAACGAAGCATCGAGGTGCAAAGTGAGATTGTGGCCTGGTTGTGGTTCGTTTCGGTCAAGTTCGCGCTGCTCCCGACCGTGTGCATCCACCTCGACCTGGCGGGAACCCGGTTCCCCGTGCAGGGAGTGTTCGTAGAAGGCCTCCACCCCACGCTTGCCGATGAACTGCGTCTGGCTGTAGCGACGGCGGTCCAATTGGCGCAGGTCCGCTTCGGTCTTTCGACGCACCGACCCCACGGCGTGGGCCATCACCGCGCCATAGGGATAGTGACGCACCGTGTCGGGCCTGACCTGAACACCACGCAGGCGGTGACGGTTCACCTCGATGATCGCCCGTTCCTGATCCGAGATGTGGAGCTTCACCTGGATGGGCGTATGCGGGTAGCTCTGCCTCGCCAGCGTATGAAACGCGGCGACCTCCTCTTCAGAGAGGTCGACCAAAGCGGCGATTCGGGAAAGCGTCGCGTCCACATCCTCCGCGAGTTCGGGAACCAGGAATACGGAGAACACCGGCACGTTGTACGCCAGGAGGTCTCCCCTGCGGTCGTAGATCCGTCCACGAGGCGGCGCCACTCCCGCCATCTGGATGCGGTTGTCCTCCGAAATCGTGCGGTATTCGTCGTGCTTGAACACCGTGAGCCAAACCATGCGTCCGATGAGCAAACAGCAGAGCAGCGCGATGATCACGAACATCACCAGGGTGCGCGATGCGAAGTCCCGGCGTTCCGCGTCGGCATCCTTCAACTGCGCACGCTGTCGGGCGCGGTCGCGATGGAACACGCCCTTGATGCCGTACCAACCCGGAAAGGACCGCATCACCGAACCGTCGCCATGTTCGCCGGGGACTTCATCGGTGGCAGGAACGGCCGCCCAGGATCATGGCGGCGCGGTTACAGCTATTCGGCAAAACCTTCGTCGATCCATCGTGGCGCTCCTCCCACGGTGACGATTCCGAGCTTCAACGGCTCGTTTCGAACAGCGTTTCCCTGGCCGGGGAAGGACCCCTCGGCGCGGTCTCGCCAAGGGTCTCACCCGGTTGCTCCCATAGGCGTTCGAGATCATAGAAGCGGCGGGCCTCCGCACTCATGATGTGCACGATCACGTCGGCAAGATCGATCAACACCCAGTCATTGTGTTCGCGCCCTTCCGTACCCAGCACTTCGACGCCGTTGCGCTTCGCCTGCAGGAGGACATTATCGACCATCGCCTTGACGTGGCGGTTGGACGTTCCCGAGACGATCACCATCATGTCGGTCAATTCGGTAAGCGCCGAGACGTTCAACGCCTTTGGGTCGACGCCCTTGCGGTCGTCCACGGCAGCCAGCACGAGCGCCGCCAGGTGCCTCCCGGGCTCGTTCAGTTCACTGTTCTTGACGGCATCGCTCCTTTTGAATACCCGCCTAACCCGCCTGGTCCCAACCTCGATCGCAGGACCGATACAATCCCCGTGCCTTAATATAGGACCACACATCGGGCGGTAGCAACGCACTTGCATCGCCGCCACCGGATACGGTCTGCCGCACCTGGCTCGCGGAAACGTCCAGCATCGCATCGGCGAGAGAGTAGAGACCGCCGTTCGGGCGCTTCGCGAGACCCTCCACCGTATCGACGCACTCGAAACCCGTTGGCACGAACCACCTCGCATTGCCGCTGCCTGGACGGTCCAATACCAATAGGTGACAGAGCGAAGCCAATTCGTCGGCCCGGTGCCATGACGGAACGTCAGCCAGCGCATCCCGCCCAATCAACCACACCAGGGGTTCCGACGCCCCGTCGCGACCTTTGCCATCGCCCGAGCACCGTCGCAGCGCCTCGAGGGTATCCACCGTGTAGGAAGGACCGGGGCGAGCGGCCTCCCGATCGGATGGCAGCAGGTCGGAACCGCCGCCCGTCGCCAACTCGAGCATTCGCCATCGGTCCCCGATGCTCGCTTGGGGCTTGGTCCGATGTCCGGGCCGCGCGGCCAACAACAGCGTCACGTTGGGAATATCCAAGGCAGCACGTGCGCGCCGACCGGCATGGAGATGGCCCAGGTGAACCGGGTCGAAAGTGCCGCCGAGGATCGCCTTCAAACGCCGTCAACCCTTGAGCTTCGCGATCAGGCGGCGGATCTCCACCAGGCGTTCCCGGGGCGACTGCATCTGCAGCAGGCTCTGCCGGGTCTCGGCTTCCAGCGGCAGAAGCTCCGCCAAGCGCCAGCTCACCGAGCGCGCATCCTGGTAGTCGATGTCCAGGTCGAGCTTCTCGATCATCGGGTGTTTGACAAGCACCCGCAGGGTATCGACGAGGGAGGAGAATTCCTCGCTCACCGCCCCTTGCCGTTCCTCCGGGAGGAATACGACCTCCGCCATCACCAGGTGGTCGGGCGCTTCCCACGACCGCTCGATGCGAAACTTGCCACCGCCCACGCAGACGATGCCGAGAAGGCCGTTGGCGAGTTGGCTGAAGTCGACGATTCGAGCGTAGGTGCCGATATTGAACAACGAGGGTGGAGGCGTACCGCCGAACGTCTCGGTGCCCTCGCGAATCAGCACGACGCCGAACCCCGTGTCGGTCTTCATGCATCGACCCACCATGTCCAGGTAGCGGGGTTCGAAGATCTGCAGGGGTAGCCGGGCGCCGGTGAACAGGACGTGACCCAGCGGGAACAGCGGAATCTCTTGACACTCAGGCATCGGCCCAACCATATCACCTCCGACTCGCCAACCGCTTCCTCCCCGCTCGGTTCCCGACTCGCTCCCCCAACCGAACGCGGCCACCGTAGACTTCGCGGGGTGGAAACATCGATCAGCCTGCTGCAGATTGTCCTCCTCGCCCTCATCCAGGGGGTCACCGAGTTCCTGCCTGTCTCGAGTTCCGCCCACCTGATTCTGCCGGCGGCGTTGACCGATTGGCCCGATCAAGGTCTCGCCTTCGATGTCGCGGTGCACTTCGGTACGTTGCTCGCCGTGGTCGCCTATTTCCGACGCGACCTCGCCGGTTTCGCACGCAGCGGCGTGGCGCTGGCAGTCGAGCGCCGCTGGGACGCGAATCTCGATCTCCTGGCCAAGGTCGGCATCGCCACCATTCCCATCGTTGTCGCGGGGATGCTGTTCAAGGCCGAGATCGAATCGCACCTGCGTTCGACAACGGTGATCGCGATAGCCACCATCGTGTTCGGCATCGCGCTCCTGCTCGCGGACCGCCGCCGTGCCGATAGGACATCGCCGAGTTATCTCCAAGCCACGCTGATCGGCCTAGCGCAGGCCATCGCATTGATTCCCGGAACCTCCAGGTCGGCGATCACGATCGCGGCGGCATTGGCGTTGGGACTCTCCCGGCACGGCGCGGCGCGGTTTGCGTTCCTGCTCGCGATCCCGGCTATCGCGGGTGCGGCGATCTACACCGCAATTGACGTCGGCCCCTCGATGCCCACGACCTGGATCGACTTGGGGATAGGTTTCGCAATCGCCGCCGTGGCGGCGTTCGCCTGTATCGCGGCGTTCATCCGGGTCATCGAGCGCATCGGCATGATGCCGTTCGTGATCTACCGCGTGATCCTGGGCATCGCGTTACTGGTCCTGGTGTAAGCGCGGCGTTTGCGCGACTGCGGGGATGGCTTGCCCCGGCCATCATGCACCGGGGCATCAGCGGACCGGGCATCGCGTCGCGTCAGAACGGGATGTCGTCCTCGAAGTCGTCGGCGTCGTCCTTGGCGGGGGGATTCGAAGCCGGCGGCGCGCTGCGACGCGGCTGGTCGCGAGCATAGCCCCCGCGGTCGGCTTGTCCGCCTCGATCCCCGTAGCCGCCGCCGTCGTCGGGGCCGCCGTAGCCGCCCCCGCTACCACGGCTGTCGAGCATCTGCATTTCCCTGGCCACGACCTCGGTCGTATACCGGGTCTGCCCATCCTGACCCTCCCACGAGCGGGTCTGGAGTTGTCCCTCGATGTACACCTTCGATCCCTTGTGCAGGTACTCGCCGCAGATCTCCGCCAAGCGACGAAAGCACACGATCCGGTGCCACTCCGTCCGTTCCCGTCGTTCATTCGTGTTCCGATCCGTCCAACGCTCGCTGGTGGCGATCCGAAAGTTGGCAACCGCGTTCTGATCCTGTGTGTAGCGCATCTCGGGGTCGGCGCCCAAGTTGCCGATGAGAATGACCTTGTTGATGCCGGCCATGTCCGCTCCGATTTTCTCGTCAAAGACCTAGGAGTTTAAGCCCTTCGTGTCTCGGTGCCATAGCGAAATCGGCCATTGGGCGTGTGAGAAATCGGCCATTCGAACCCGGTTCGCGGTGCAACTCGCTATTGCCCGCAGGAACCCACAAGCGTAAGTTGTCTAGTTTTACTCCTAGGTGTCCGAACTTGGCCAAGCGACGCGCCAAGCCGAATAAAAACAGCAACTTGCCGGATCCGGCACCCGCGCATGACGTCTACAACGGGTCTTCCGAACGACTCGGGCTGAGTAGCATCGCGGTGCGCGGCGCGCGCACCCACAACCTGAAGGACGTGAATCTCGACATCCCCCGCGACAAGCTGGTGGTGATCACCGGCCTGTCCGGCTCCGGGAAGTCCTCGCTCGCCTTCGACACCCTCTACGCGGAGGGTCAGCGACGCTATGTCGAGTCGCTGTCGGCCTACGCGCGGCAATTCCTTTCCATGATGGAGAAGCCCGACGTCGACCACATCGAGGGCCTGTCGCCGGCGATCTCGATCGAACAGAAATCGACCTCCCACAATCCCCGCTCGACGGTGGGCACGATCACCGAGATCTACGACTATCTCCGGCTGCTGTTCGCGCGGGTCGGCGAGCCGCGCTGTCCCGTCCACGGACACCCGCTCGATGCACAGACCGTGAGCCAGATGGTCGACCAGGTGATCGCGGTGCCGGAGGGTCTTCGCATCATGGTCCTGGCGCCGGTGATCCGGGACCGCAAGGGCGAGCATCAGCACGTGTTCTCGGAACTCGCCGCCAACGGCTTCATCCGCGCCCGCATCGACGGCATCGTCACCGATCTCGATCACCCGCCGGATCTCGACAAGAACAAGAAGCACACCATCGAAGCCGTTGTCGACCGACTGCGGGTCCGCGACGACGCCCAGCAACGCTTGGCGGAGTCGTTCGAGACGGCATTGCAGCTCGGTGAAGACATCGCCGTGGTCAGTTTCCTGGATGCCGAGGACCGCGAGGACCTGACCTTCAGCGCGCGTTTCGCCTGCCCCGAGTGCGGCTACAGCATCAGCGAACTCGAGCCGCGGATGTTCTCCTTCAACAACCCGGCCGGTGCCTGCACCGCCTGCGACGGTCTCGGCGTCAAGCAGTACTTCGACCCCGACCTTGTCGTCGCCGACCCCGAGCTGACCTTGGCCGAAGGCGCGATCCGGGGCTGGGACCGGCGCAACGTCTACTACTTCCACATGCTCCGCTCGCTCTCCCGCCACTACGGGTTCGACATCGAGGCACCGTACAAGCGGCTCAGAAAGGCGCACAAGGACGCGATCCTCTACGGCTCCGGCAACGAGCGCATCGACTTCAGCTACATCAACGACCGGGGCGACAAGATCGTCCGGCGACATCGCTTCGAGGGCGTCATCCCCAACATGGACCGGCGCTACCGGGAGACCGAGTCGAGCATGGTCCGGGAGAGCCTCAGCCGTTACCTGACGGTGCGCGCCTGCCCGGCCTGCAACGGGTCGCGACTGAAGGAGGAGTCCCGCCACGTCTACATCGACGGGGCGACCCTGCCCACGCTGACCACGGGGTCCGTGGAGACCATCCTCGAGCATTTCCATGCGATGAAACTGACCGGGCAACGGGGCGAGATCGCCGCGAAGATCGTCAAGGAGATCGAGGCCCGCCTGCAGTTCCTGGTCGACGTCGGGCTCAACTACCTCACCCTCGACCGCAGTGCCGAAACCCTCTCCGGCGGCGAAGCCCAGCGCATCCGGCTGGCAAGCCAGATCGGCGCCGGACTGGTGGGGGTCATGTACATCCTGGACGAGCCCTCCATCGGGCTACACCAACGCGACAACGCCCGGCTGCTCCGAACCCTCACCCATCTGCGCGACCTCGGCAACACCGTGCTCGTGGTGGAACACGACGAGGAAGCCATTCGAACCGCCGACCACGTCATCGACATCGGACCCGGCGCGGGGGTCCACGGCGGCGAAATCGTGGTCGCCGGACCGCTCGCCGACGTACTCGACTGCGAGCAGTCGATCACCGGCGAATACCTCGCCGGCAAACGCGAGATCGCGACCCCGGCGTCTCGCACACCAAGAGACGAGCAGCGAGTCCTGAGGCTGATCGAGGCGAGCGGCAACAACCTGCGGGACGTGACCATCGACATTCCCCTTGGCCTGCTCACCTGCGTGACCGGCGTATCGGGTTCAGGCAAGTCCACGCTGGTCAATCAGACCCTCTACCCGATCACCGCGCGGGCGTTGAACGGCGCCGTCAGCGTCACCGCGGCGCCCCACGGCGATATCGAGGGGCTCGACCACTTAGACAAGGTGGTGGACATCGACCAGAGCCCCATCGGTCGCACCCCCCGGTCCAATCCGGCCACGTACACGGGCTTGTTCACCCCCATTCGCGAACTGTTCGCGCAGACCCAGGAGTCCCGGGCACGCGGCTACCGACCCGGGCGGTTCAGCTTCAACGTGCGTGGAGGGCGTTGCGAGGCCTGCCAGGGCGATGGCGTCATCAAGGTGGAGATGCACTTCCTGCCCGATATCTACGTGCCGTGCGACGTCTGCCGGGGCAAGCGCTACAACCGCGAGACCCTCGAAGTGCGCTACAAGGGCAAGAACATCCACGAGATCCTCGACATGACCATCGAGGAGGCGCGCGAGTTCTTCGACGCCGTACCCATGCTGAAACGCAAGCTCACCACCCTGGTCGATGTGGGGCTCTCCTACGTGCGCCTCGGACAAAGCGCCACCACCCTCTCCGGCGGCGAAGCGCAACGCGTCAAGCTGTCCCGGGAACTCTCCAAGCGCAGCACGGGCAAGACGCTCTACATCCTGGACGAACCCACGACCGGACTGCACTTCCACGACATCTCGCAATTGCTCGAGGTATTACATCGGCTCCGGAACCAAGGCAACACCGTGGTCGTGATCGAGCACAATCTCGACGTGATCAAGACCGCCGACTGGGTCATCGATCTCGGGCCCGAGGGCGGGGCCGGGGGCGGCGAACTCATCGCCGCGGGCACGCCGGAGGACATTGCCAAGGTCGCCGATTCGTACACGGGCCAGTTTCTCGCCAGGGTGCTCGACGGCTAACCTTGGATAGCCGGGGCTTGGCGGTCCTCGGAAAGGGAGAACGTTGTCATGACGAAGCTCATCGCTGGGTGGGGATTGATCGCGATGGCGTTCGCCGTCGCCATTCACACCGGGTTTCCGATGCGGAATCCGTCATCTGGATGCTGATCGACGCGACCCTGCCCCCGCTGCTTGGGCAATGGGCGTGACGCGGGTACGAAGCTGAGGGCGGGACGCCGCGAGGGCGTGCCCTACGCGTCCGTTCGTCCAGGGTCTAGGCGCGGGTAGCTCGCGAACAGGTGGGGCAGTTCGGATCCTTGGTCAGGGTGAACTTTCGCCATTCCATGCGTTTGGCGTCGAGGTGGAGCACATGCCCTGCGAGACTCTCCCCCACGCCGGCGACGATCTTCACGGCCTCCAGGGCCTGGACGCTCCCGATGATGCCCACGAGCGGCGCGGCCACGCCGTTCTCCGCGCAATTCAGCGCCTCGTCGCCGGCATCCCCGTAGAGGCATCGGTAGCAGGGCGCATCATCGCGCCGCGGATCGATGACGGTCACCTGTCCTTCGAGGCGAATCGCGGCCCCCGACACCAACGGTGTGTTGGCCTGCACACAGGCTTCGTTGATGGCGTAGCGCGCTCGGAAATTGTCGGTCCCGTCGAGTACGACATCCGCGTCGGCAACCGCCGCAGTCAGCGCCGCACCCTCGAGTGCGGACGCGACCCGCTCCACCCGCGTGTCCGGGTTGAGGGCGGCGATGCGTTCCGCGGCCGAGTCGACCTTCGCTTGGCCGAGTGACTTCTCGTCGTGAATGATCTGACGTTGCAGGTTCGAGACGTCGACCGTGTCGTAGTCCACGAGCGTCAACGATCCAATACCCGTGGCGGCCAGGTAGAGCGCGGCGGGTGATCCCAGACCACCGAGCCCGACGATGAGCGCTTTCGCATCGAGCAGCGCTTGCTGGCCCGCCACATCGAACTCCGGCAGCATGATCTGGCGGCTGTAGCGGAGTAGCTGGTCGTCGTTCACGACGGCCGCCCTTCCGGATCCGCCACGTACCCGCCGTTCATCCCAACGGTCACCCTCGGCCTGCCGCCATAGTCGCGATGGCCTTGGATTCTCCGATACCCGTGTTCCCCGAACAAAGACGCAACCGCCTCCCCCTGATCGTAGCCGTGCTCGACGCAGAGCCATCCGCCCGGGACCAAGCGATCGGCTGCCGCACCCACGAGGCGTGCGAGGAAGTCCAACCCGCCGTTGGGACCACCTAGCAACGCGCGTCGCGGCTCGAAGCGCAGGTCGCCCCGCTCGAGACGAACATCGTCGTTGTCGACGTACGGCGGGTTGCTGACGATCAGATCGAACCGTTGCTCGATCCCGTCGAAACAGTCGGCGAGGCGAGTCTCGACGGACAACCCCAAGCGACCGGCATTGCGCCGACAGAGGGCGATGCTGGCGGGGTCGATGTCCGTCGCCGTTACCGCAGCGTGCGGCCGCTCGGCGGCGATCGCGAGCGCCACGGCGCCGCACCCGGTTCCCAAGTCGAGCACGCGGGCGTTTGCCGCGATCAGGGGTAGCGCAACCTCGACCAGCGTCTCGGTTTCCGGGCGAGGGATCAGCGTATCCGGCGTGACTTCGAGGTCCATACCCCAGAAACCGCGTTCTCCCAGGATGTAGGCGACCGGTTCGCCGTCCACGCGCCGAGCCACCGTCGACACAACCCGTTCGGTCGCCGCCGGGGCGACGGCCCGTTCCTCGAACGCGTAGAGGTGGCTAGACGGCAGGGCCAACGAACGGCTCACCAGGAGGTCGGCTTCGCAGACGGGTAGCCGACGGCGCGCGTAGGAAACGCAGCCGCCGATGGTGGCCATCGACTCACGCACCGCTCGCGCCTCCGGTGACGGCCTTCAACTGGTCGGCCTGATGTTCCTGCGCCAGCGGATCGATCAGATCGTCGAGTCCCCCCGCGATAATCTCGTCGAGCTTGTAGAGCGTGAGTCCAACGCGGTGGTCGGTCACCCGGCCTTGGGGAAAGTTGTACGTTCGTATGCGTTCCGAACGATCGCCGCTGCCGACCAGGAGTCGACGGGTCTCTGCCTGCTCGGCCCTTTGCTCGCTTCGGGCCGCGTCGAGCAGCTTCGCCTGCAGCAACCCCATGGCGCGGGCGCGGTTCTTCAATTGCGAACGTTCATCCTGGCACTCGACGACGATGCCGCTCGGCAGATGAGTGAGCCGCACGGCGGAATCGGTCTTGTTGACATGCTGCCCGCCCGCTCCTGAGGCACGAAACGTATCGACCCGAATGTCGGCTCTGTCAATGTCCAACGCCTCGATGGCGTCCTGCTCGGGGAGCACGGCCACCGTGCACGCCGACGTGTGGATGCGCCCCTGAGATTCGGTTTCCGGTACGCGCTGCACGCGATGGGCACCCGACTCGAACTTCAGCCGGCTGTAGACGCGGCGTCCCTCGACCCGGGCGATGATCTCCTTGTAGCCACCGTGTTCGCCGGGCCGTTGGCTAAGCACCCCGACCGTCCAGCCGGACTCTTCGGCATAGCGCGCGTACATGCGGAACAGGTCGCCCGCAAAGATCGCCGCCTCGTCCCCGCCGGTTCCGGCTCGCACCTCGAGAAAGACGTTCCTTTCGTCGTCGGGATCCTTCGGAATCAACAGCGTGCCCAGCCTCGCCTCGATGGCCTCGAGATCGGCCCGAAGTCGCGCGCTGTCCTCGCGCGCCAGTTCTCGAATCCCCGGGTCTTCGTCGGCCTCCAGGACCGTCGCCTCGTCGAGTTCCAGGCGCGCCGATCTCAGGCTGCGGTAGGCCGCGATGATCGGCTCAAGTTCCGCATACTCGCGGGACAAGGTCGCATAGCGCTCGCGGTCGGCCACCACCTCGGCATCGGCGAGCAGCACGGAAAGCTCCTCGTGACGTTCGGCGAGGTCGTCGAGCTTGATCAGGATGGTCTCGGACAGTCCCATGCGTCGGTTTCACCGTCGGCAACCGTGTCGCCGGGAAGTCGGGGCCGGCGCCAACGTTGATATGATCGAACGCGGATGATAGCAGAGATTCGCCCCACCACGACTTTCAGGCCCGGACGTGACGTATCGTAATCTTCTGTTTTTGTTGGTCTTTGTGCTGCTCGTTCCGCTCGCTGGATGCATCACGACAAGCCCGTTGGACATCGGTCCCGACGCCGATTTCCGACTGCGGGGCAAGATCGGCGTACGCTATGGGAACGACGTGCGCCGCGGCTTTTCGGCTACCTTCGACTGGGTACAGGCCGGCGACGGCTACGTGATCGAACTTTGGGGACCGCTCGGCCAAGGTCGGACCCGGCTCACCGGGGACGGTGGCAGACTGACGGTCACCGACGGGTCAGGCAGTTCGTTGACCGACGTTGACCCCGAGGCGCTGATGGAGGCGCAACTGGGCTGGTCCGCGCCTGTGGATGTCCTGCGACACTGGATCCTCGGTCGACCTGCGCCGGACCACGGGGTCGACGCAAGCCTACGAGACGCCGACGGCAACCTCGCACGCTTCGAGCAGCTGGACTGGATCGTGGACCTGTCGAGGTGGCGGAGCACCGCATCCAGGCGGTTGCCCGGCAAGGTCACGGCAACTCGCGAACATCGTCGAATCACCGTCATTTGCCACGAGTGGTCGTTCCCGTCGGCCGATCCGGCTGCTGCGTGATCGCCGCATAGGATCCCGCGACCAATCCAACGCCGTCGTTCAGCAATACGTTCGTCGGCGACCGCGATTGCTCAAAAATGACCGTGCGAATCGGCCTTCCCGAGACCACCCATCGTGTGTCTGATCTGTGTCCGGAGGGTTACCGATTTGTGTCGCGGCTAGGCCCTCCCTGCCGTATAATCGCGCGCCACCAAGGCGGGCTTCCCGCCGCATCGACAATAAACCAGATAAGGGGAACCACTGATGTTCAAAAAGACCCCTCTCGCAACCGCGATCGCGGCGGCAACCGCCGGATCGCTCGCAACGCTACCGATAGCGTCTACTGCGGCCGCCCAGGAGGCGGTCGAAGACACCTCTGGCGAAGTCGAAGAAGTCGTCGTCACGGGGTCGCGAATCCGCCGCGAAGTGGCGGATACGCCCAACCCGGTTACCATCCTCGACCGCGAAGAACTCGAACTCACGGGTATGGAGAACGTGGCGGACATCCTCCGCCATACGACCTACAACAGTTTCGGTTCATTCCGCGAGCGATCCGGCACAAGCTTCGGCCAGATCGCGCTGGTCAGCCTCAGGGGTCTCGGTTCCGATCGTACCGCGGTGCTGATCAACGGTCGGCGTGTGCCCGGCAACCCCTTCACCGGATCGGCGGCCGTGGACTTGAACTCGATACCGTTGAGCGCCATCGAAAGGGTTGAGATCCTGTCCGACTCCGCATCCGCGGTATACGGTGCCGACGCGCTCGGTGGTGTGGTCAACATCATCCTCCGCGACGACTACGAGGGTTTCGAGGTCGAAGCCGGTACCGTGTTCCCGACCCGAGAGGGCGCGGACGCGGATCACTTTGAGTTCGTGTTCGGCACCAGCGGGACGCGGTCGAACATGCTGTTCACTGCGGAGTGGTTCACGCGGGATCCGATTTTCGACGGCGACCGGGCCTACAGCGCGGTCCAGGTCAACGACCCCGGTGACGGCACGCTGCCGGACCTGGGCGTTGACACAGTCGGCGTATCGGGCGGCGGGAACACCGCTTTCCATCCCTGGTTCATCGCCGCTGCTTCGCTCGGCGACTGCTCCACCGACGTCTATGCGGGCGTGGTTGAGAACCCGTTCGGTATCCCCGGCACGGCATGCGGTTTCGGCTATGCCGACATCTCCGCGCAAACAGGGGGCATCGACCGGATCAGTACCTACCTGAATGCCAACTACGAGTTTCAGCCGGGGCACCAGATCTTCTTCGAAAACCGACTGACCCGTGTCGCGAGCTTTGGCCGCTATGCCCCCGCCGTCGGTTTCTTCTCGGTGCCTGGCGACAGCCCGCACAATCCGTTCGACACGACGTCGAGCTATCCGCTCCTGGCGGACGGCACGCCTGCGCCATTCTCGATATTCCATCGCTTCGTGGGCCATGGACCAAGGGACGACGACACCGAGCGCTACGAACTCGACAACGTCCTCGGCCTCACCGGGTCCGTGATGGACGGCGCGGTCAACTACGAAGCCTATGCGCGGTTCTACCGCTACCAAGGTTCGGAGGAAGGCGAGACCTACATCCTGCAGAGCCAGGTCGAACTCGAGGCCGAACTCGGCGAGTACGACCTGACCAACCCGCTTTCGCAGGAGCCCAGCCACCTGGCCGCCCTCGGCCGCATGGCTGCAACCCTGTACCGCGACATCCTCACTGAGTACACGGCCGCAGGCGTGACGATCGACGGACCGGGTCCCGATCTCCTTGCCGGACCCATCGGCTGGGCCGCCGGGTGGGAGGTCGCCTCGTCGGACTACATGGACGACTACGACAGCTTCCGGGAAGCGGGCAACATCCTCGGCTCCGCCGGCAACAGCGCAGCGGGAAGCCGCAGCCGGTGGGCTGGCTTCGCCGAGGTCGCGGTCCCCGTGATGGACAGCCTCGAGGCAACGATAGCCGGTCGCTATGACAACTACGACGACTTCGGTACGGCATTCTCGCCACAACTCTCGGTACGTTTCCACCCTTGGGATCCGCTCGTGATCCGGGCGTCAGTCGGCGAGGGCTTCAAGGCACCGAACCTCACCGAGTTGTACCAGTCAAGGTCGCAGTCCTTCAACGACCTGCGCGACCTCTACCGTTGCGAAGCGCTGGGTACCGACCCCTGCCCTCAGTTCCAGGTCGAGAACTACACCGGCGGCAACCCGGAGCTCGATGCCGAAACCTCGCAGTCGATCAATATCGGTTTCATTCTCGAGCCGATAAGCGGTCTGACGGTTTCCATGGATCGCTACAACGTCAAGATCGAGGATGTCGTTCAGCAACTCAGTCTTGCGACGGTGAACCGACTCGAGGCGGCAGGCGTGGAACTGCCCCCGGGAGTAACGGTAACGCGTGGCGCGCCAACCCAGCCCGGCGACCCGGGAAGGCTGATCTCGGTCAACAGCGTGTTCGCCAACCTCGCAGTTCGCGAGATCACCGGTATCGACTTGCGTGTGCACTACGAGTTCGAACTGCCCTTTGCGGCGGCGAGCATCGATGTCGAGGCCACGAAACTCGAAGAGTACGAGTTGACGTCGTCCCCGACCGATCCCGCTGTCGACATCCTCGACGGCGACCTGACCCCCGATCGGCGGGCCACGGTAACGGCACGATTGTCGCGGGACACGATGACGGGCAACCTGATCTGGCGATTCACCGGCGCGAACGGCGGTTATTCGTCCCACCACACGACCGATATGGTGGGCGTATGGCTGACGCCGTGGGACGGCGAGGTCTCCGTCGGCGTGCGCAACGTGATGGACGAAATGCCGCCCGCCCACGACGACGGCGGCTGGGACGACGGCGCGATCACGTTGTACGACGTCACCGGACGGGCGCCGTTCATCAAGTACCGGCACTCCTTCTGAGCGAAGCACCCACACTCCCCCGGGCCTCACCGGCCCGGGGGTTGTTTCGCGCTCGGCCGCAATGAACGATCCCGGCGGCGATCTCAACCGGGTCTGGGCGACACCCTTCTACCGCAGCCGGACCGAGTCCGATCGGGCGCACCGGCTGCGCGACTACATCCTCGCCAACGAGGGTGAGAGCCGCCGCAAGCTGAACTCGCCGCAACGCGCCCACCCGGGGGTGTTCGAGAGCGAGTTCAACTTCCTGGACTGGCCGAGCCCCGTGACCCAGGAACTGAAGCAGTTCCTGCTCGCTCACTTGGCGGGCGTGGTAAGGAACGCCACCGGTCTTGACGCGGCCGCGACCGCAAGGCTGCGGATCCACAACCACTGCTGGTTCCACATCACCCGCAACGGCGGCTATTTCCAGCACCACAACCATCCGATGGCGTCGTGGAGCCTCGTCTACTGCGTCGACCCCGGCGACCCGGAACCCCCGAACGAATTCGAGGCTGGCCATCTGGTATTTCACGATCCCCGGACGACGGCGAGCATGTACCTCGATCCCGCCAACCGGCGCTGGACCCGGGACTACTCCTTCGACGCGGTCCGCATGCGCCCCGAAGCGGGGGAAGTGCTCATCTTTCCGTCCTACGTCCACCACACGGTCGAACCCTACCGCGGCGAACGACCGCGGATCAGCGTGGCGGCCAATTTCTGGTTCATGGTGTCGGCGTGACGGATCGCCTGAGCGCGGAACAGTGGAGCGAGTATTGGCGGAAGGGCACGATCACGACCTTCCACGGACGGTTCGGGCAGAACTACGACGGCAAGGTGCGCGACTACTGGCACGGGATCCTCAACAGACTCCCCACCAAGGCCAGCATCGTCGACCTCGCCACGGGCAACGGCGCCATCGCCCTCATCGCCGCGCAACACGGCCGTCGCAACGAGCGGGAATACGAAATCACGGCCGTCGACTACGCCAAGATCGACCCCCAGTCCCTGTTCTCCAGCACCGAGTTCGCCGAGGATCTACGCACGATCCGTTTCCTATCGAATACGTCCATCGAGTCGACAGGCCTGCCGGCGGACGCCTACGACCTGGCCACGAGCCAGTTCGGTCTCGAGTACGCAGACGCCGACGCGGTCGTGGCCGAATTCGCCCGGCTGCTGAAACGCAGCAATGCCGTTTTCGCCGCCATGATCCACCATGCGGACTCGGCCATCGTGCGCCAGGCGCGGGAAGGCGTCGACCAGATTCTCGCCTGCGAGAAGTCCGGCCTGCACGCCGCCATCCGCGACCTCCTAGGGCGCCTCGACAAGCTGGCGGCACGTGGCAAGGATGCCGCGGACGACGAACGCGCCAAGGAACTGCGCACGGCCATCAACCGGGTGTTGGCGGGTCTCAACCAATGGGGACGCCAATTCGGCGACCCGAGCCAGATCGTCTACTACATCGAAAACTCGATGGCCACATTCAATCCGCGGGTTTCCGGCGGCATGTCCCTGGTCGACCGGCTCGCCCTGCTGCGCCAGGTGGCCGCGGAAACCGAGGCCTACAAACAGCGCATGCGCGACCTGACCTCGGCGGCCCTCGACGACGCGGCAATCGTCCATCTCGTCGGGCAAATCCGAAGGGCGGGATTCGAGATTGAGATTGATCGCCCTTTCGTGTTCGAAGGTACCCACTTCTGCCACGTGATTTCCGCCGCACGTTGACCGATTCGAGCGATCACGGGACCGGGCAAGCCCGGCCTACCGGCCCGGTGTAGATTTTCCTGAACGTAACCGGTGCCGATCATGCCGCGTCAACTGGAGGCGCTCATGGCATGTAGCATGTCCGGTCAGCACGGCTCGTGTTCCACAATGGCACCGTGATCTCACACGTGCGATTTCGTTGCATTCAGGTGCACTTCTGCAGGGCAACGTGTAGTCTCGCGATGTGACCGACGTTGGGAGGGCATTGCACGATGCCCCGTAGTCCCACCGATTCCAGCCAACTCGCCAAGCGGATCGTCGATCTGGCGAGGGGCGAAGATGGAAGAACGGCCCACGTGAATTCGTCCTACGCCAGCTTTGCACAACGCGCCTTGCGGGCGTGGCTGGCCACTGCGGAAGAGAAGTCGTGAGTGGCGGCGGCGGTCTCGGCACGCCAACACCGGTCGCTGGGAACAAGGAGCAAGCCCGTTCAAGGCTTCCAGCTGATTTTTGGGCAAAATGGCTCCCAGCAATCGTCTCTCTTGTTGGCGCAGCAGGGATATGGGCGGGGGCATTGTGGGAGCAGGACGACAAGCTTCTTCAGGCCCATCTTGAGGCATTTGACGCCCGTCTGGAGTCGTTAGACCGGAACATCGACACGAAGCTTCAGGTGGTCGACACCAAGCTCCAGGTGGTCGACACCAAGCTCGAATCACTCGACGACAAACTGTCCCAAGTGCAAGGCAGTCTTGAGCGCAGGCTAACCTACCTGGAGCGCCGAGTGATGGGTTCGGCGGGAGACGATTGCTAGACCGCAACGGGCAGGTCTGATTTAAGACTGACCCGCTACCCAACGGGTTCGAACGCCAAACGAATTTGACACGAATGCCGCTGACGCACAGAATACCGCGCCCCCTCGGGAGGCGAGACGCCCTCCGACGGACTCGCGTTGGGGCGTCGCCAAGCGGTAAGGCACCGGGTTTTGATCCCGGCATTCGCAGGTTCGAATCCTGCCGCCCCAGCCAGTGATCCAACAGCGCCTGCGGCCAAGCGCCGAAGGCGCAAGAAGAGCCTGCGGCCAAGCGCCGAAGGCGCAAGAAGAGCCGCGGCCAAGCGCCGAAGGCGCAGTAAGGTGCGCCGACACCACGTCCGACCTGGAGAAGACATGAGCGAACAGATCGTCCTACAAGCGGAGTTCCGCGAAGACTTAGGCAAGGCCGCCAGCCGTCGGCTGCGCCGGTTGTCGGACAAGGTACCGGGCATTCTCTACGGCGGCGGCGTGGATCCGGTGCACCTGTCCCTCGCGCACCGCGATCTCTCCAAAGCCATGCAGGAGGAATCGTTTTTCTCGCAGATCCTCGAACTTTCGGTGGGCGACAAGACCCAGGCTTGCGTGCTTCGGGACGTGCAACGCCATCCGGCAACCGACCGGGTGCAGCACATCGACTTTCTTCGAATCCGAGACGACATGCCCGTGCAGATGCATGTTCCGCTGCACTACACCAACGAAGATCGGTGCGTGGGTGTCAAGCTTGGCGGCGGCCGCATCGCCCACAACCTCATCGAGGTCGAGGTCAGCTGTCTGCCCCGGGACCTACCGGAGTTCATCGAAGTCGATGTCGCAGACCTGGAGGTGGGCGCGTCGATTCACCTGTCCGACCTCGAGCTGCCGGACGGCGTTTCGATCGTGGCACTGGGCTTAGGCGAGGACCACGACATTCCCGTCGCGAGCGTGGCCGCAAGGCGCGGCGGGGCCGGCGACGAAGTCGACGCGGCCGCCGGTAGCGATGCGAGCGAAGACGACGCGGACGACGCCTCGCCCGCGGACGACGCGCCCTGATCGCATCGCGTGAGAGTCTGCCGTGGCCATACGCCTGATCGCCGGTCTCGGCAATCCGGGCACCCGCTACGCCCGCACCCGGCACAACATTGGCGCCGTCTGGCTTGAGCTGCTTGCCCGGCGCTTCGGCATCACGCTAGCCGAGGATCGAAGAGCCAAGGGCGCCCTCGGCCGCGGCGACATCCTCGGGCGCGACGTCCGCCTCCTCGTTCCGACGACCTACGTCAACCTTTCCGGGCAAGCCATCGGCGCCGTGGCTGGGTTCTACAAGATCGAACCGGCACAAATATTGATCGCCTACGATGAAGTGGCATTCCCCCTCGGCAGGTGTCGATTGAAGGATGGCGGTGGCCACAACGGCCACAACGGTCTGAAGAACGTGATCGCGGCCCTCGGCAACGACAAGGGCTTCGCGCGTTTGCGAATCGGCGTCGGGCATCCCGGCAACGCCGACGACATGGTGGCCTACCTAACCGGCGTCGCCATGCCCCCCGCCGAGCGCGAAGTCGCCACCCGGGCGTCGTGGTTGCCCGATGAAGTCCTTCGCCTGGTACTCGCAGGGGATCTTCAGCAAGCCATGAACCTGTACCACGCCCCGTTGCAGCAATAGCCGATGGGATTCAACTGCGGCATCGTGGGCCTGCCCAACGTGGGCAAGTCGACGCTCTTCAACGCCCTGACCCGCGCGTCCGTCGACGCGGCGAACTTCCCGTTCTGCACCATCGAGCCGAACACGGGGGTGGTACCGGTACCCGATCCGCGCCTCGACCGCATCGCCGAGATCGCCAAACCGGGGCGCGTTGTGCCGAGCGCGATGGAGTTCGTCGATATCGCCGGTTTGGTGGCCGGTGCCGCCAAGGGCGAGGGGCTGGGCAACCAGTTTCTCGCCCACATCCGCGAAACCGACGCGATCGCCCACGTCGTGCGCTGCTTCGAGGACGCCAACATCGCCCATGTCTCCGGCAACGTCGACCCGGGGGCGGACATCGACATCATCGACCTCGAACTCGCCCTCGCCGATCTCGAAACCGCCGAGCGGGTCCACGACCGATACCGGCGCATGGCCAACGCAGGCGACAAGGATGCCCGGGTGCTGATCGCCATTCTCGACCGGGTGCGGTCCGGCCTCGAAGCGGGCAGACCGGTGCGCGCAATCGGACTTGCGCGTCATGAACTCGGGGCGCTCCACGAGTGCCATTTCATTACCCAGAAACCGGTGATGTACGTTGCCAACGTCGCCGAGGACGGCTTCGAGGACAATCCGATGCTCACCGCCGTTGCCGCGCGCGCGGCGTCGGAAGGCGCCGTCGTGGTACCGGTATGCGCGAAGATCGAAGCCGAGATCAGCGAGCTGGACGACGAAGACCGGGACGAGTTCCTCGAAGACCTCGGACTCGACGAGCCGGGCCTCGACCGCGTGATCCGAGCCGGCTACCGGCTGCTCGGCCTGCACCACTTCTTCACCCCGGGACCCAAGGAGGCTCGCGCCTGGACCGTTCGGGTGGGAACCCTCGCCCCCCAGGCGGCGGGCGTCATCCACACCGACTTCGAGCGCGGTTTCATCCGCGCGGAGGTAATCTCCTACCAAGACTACGTCGCGCACGGTGGCGAGTCGGGCGCCCGGGAAGCCGGTCGGCGAAGACTCGAAGGCAAGGACTACGTCGTTCGGGACGGTGACGTCATCCACTTCCGATTCAACGTCTGACCGCCTCCTCAACCGGCGGCAAGTCTCGCGCCTACGGCCGTACGCCCGGGGCGCGACCGGGGCGCCACGTTGCCGTCCCCGCAGCCAACCGGCGTGCGTTCAGGACAACCGGAAGGCGAGCACGGTGGTACACCAGGACGGCACGACCCCCCGATCCGGCAGATCCCCGTCGGCCGCCTCGCCCTGCAACCAGCTAACCACATCGCCGATTCGGAGATAGGCGGTCTCGGCGAACGCGGTGACGTAGATCTCCGGCCTATGGCCGGTGGGCGACTGCTCGGGAAACGGCAGCATCGCCTCGAACAACTCCAACTCGCTTTCGTGCGCTCTGGAAGCCCCTAGCCAGTTGAATTCGCTCGCCACGAACCACCACCCGTCGCGGTCAACCAGTTCCACGTGACCGGCACCGAGCACGGCGGCACCGAATGCGATGTTCTCGGCGATCAACTTGCCGTCGATGCGGCGTCCCGGAAACATGCCCGCGACACGCCGGCGGAGAAACTCGAGAGCATCCGGCGACAGCTTGGGCACGTGAGGGTATTCAGGCGTACTTGGCGCGGATGAACGCCACGGAGCGCGTCAGGATCTCCCGCAGTACATCCAAATCGACATCGGCCAGCCGCTTGACGTAGAGGCACGACTTTCCGGTGGTGTACTTGCCGAGCTTGGCAAGCAGATCGTCGTACTCCGAGAAACCGGCCATCACGTAGATTGTCAGGGCCCGCTTGCGCGGCGAGAATCCCGCTTCGAAGAAGTCGCCCTCCCGACCGCTGGCGTATCGGTAATGGTAGTTGCCGAAGCCAACGATGCTCGACCCCCACATCACGCCCTCGGTGCCCGTGACCTGGGCCATCAACCCGGCAACGACCCGGCAGTCCGCTCGCCTGCCCTCGTCGTCCACGGCATCGATGAAGACGTCGACGCTCGCCCTCGTCGGCTGCGTCTTCAGATCGCTCATAGGCTTGTGTCTCAGCGCGGTGAAATGGTAGCTGCGGTTGGACTCGAACCAACGACTTCAGCATTATGAATGCTGTGCTCTAACCGACTGAGCTACGCAGCCAACAGGGCCGGGCGGCACCGGGTGCGGGATTCTCGATTCGCGCCGGGTGGTTGTCAAGGCTCGCTGCCGAGGTTCGGCACAGCGGCCGCGGCAGCGTCTGCTACCGATTCCTGAGTTCCGCCAGCTCGGCTTCCAACCGGCGTTGCCGTGTTTCGGCCGCCACTGCCCTCGCTTCGGCCGCGGCTGCCCTCGCTTCGGCCGCCGCTGCTTTCGCTTCGGCTTCCCTGGGAGTCGACAGGTTTTGGCTCGTTCCGGGATCGTAGATGCGCAGGACGGCGCCATCGAGCCACAGCCCCAGACCGAGCGCATCGCTTAAGAACCCGGGCTTGCCGTTGGGCAGGATTTCGGTCGCAATGGCCCGGTAGGCACCGCGCGACAGTCGGAAACCCTGAAGTGGCGGTTTCACGTATTCGGCGCGCGGATCGTACAGAAAGTACTCCTCGACACCCCACCGGGCGTACCGCGCCTTCTTCCGCTCGTCTTCGTCCGATGTGGTTTTCGACGTGATCTCCAGAACGAACGACGGCGCCGCATCCTCCCACAGCTTGTAGATGTCGCGCTCCCGGTCCTCGACGCCGAACGCCACGAAGAGATCCGGCGACAGGTGCCGGGCCGGGTTGCCGGGCTCGTCGTAGACCAGCATGTTCGCACCCACGTAGACGTCCGGCTGCGACCCGAAACGCATATCCAGGGCGTGCCACGCTTCTTCCAAGCGTCGGTAGTGGAGGGGGGTCTCGGCCACCGGTCGTCCGTCCGAGGTCGGATACTCAACGCCGGCGTCGATGAGGGCTTCGGTCATGGTTCGCACTCCTCGGCGCGGTCGGTACCGCGCGCGTTCCCGGCACGGCCGCATCGGAAGGTAGCGTCCGGAGGCTGCCGCGCCGCTGGCTCCGCGAACGTAGCACGGGTGCAACGGCGCACTCAATCGGCGAATCGGTTCGTAGCTTGCGATGCATCGGTATTGCCCAAGGTCTCGAAGACACGGATTGTTCCCAATTCGCGGCCACGGGACCGAGGGACATCGGCCCGGATTCGTGTGCGAAATGGAGGAAATACGTGTAGGAGTTTGCCGCCGAATCCACCGGGCGGTCCCAACGCCGGCGAATAGGCGCGGCGTCCCAGCGTTTCGAATATAGCCACGCCGTTCCAACGCGCCGAAAGGGTTGGCCGGCCCCGCCCAAGGGCTTGCGCGTGTTCCCTGGACTTGTGCGTCGCGGCACTTGAAACGCCGCAAACGAGTGGCAATATAGCCCCGACCGCACACCGATTGGATGAACGACGCAATGGCTGAACCTCGAATCCTCACCGCCCGCCCGTCGGCGGTGGAAATCAACAAGGTGCTGCGCAACACGTATGCGCTGCTCGCGATGACGCTCTTGTGGAGTGCCGTGACGGCGTCCATCGCCGTCGCCATCAAGGCACCTCACCTCGGTTTCATCACCCTGCTGGTGTTCTTCGGCCTGCTGTTCGCCGTACACAAGACCCAGAACAGCATTTGGGGGCTTTTCTGGGTGTTCGCCCTCACGGGGTTCCTCGGCTTTTCGCTCGGGCCACTCGTCGGCGGAGTCCTCGGCATGGCGGACGGCGGCGCCATCGTCGCGCAGTCGCTCGGCATTACAGCGGTGGCGTTCCTGGGCCTCTCGATCTACACGGTGACGACGAAGCGCGACTTCAGCTTCCTGGCCGGTTTCCTCGTCGTCGGGGCCATCATCATCGTGGCCTCGTGGATCGTGTCGATCTTCTACTACTCGACGCTGTTCGCGCAGGTGATGGCCGGAATCTGCATCCTGTTCGGCTCGGCGCTGATACTCTGGGAAACCAGCGCGGTGGTGCGCGGCGAACAGACCAACTACATCTCGGCGACGGTCGGGATCTACGTCGGCCTCTACAACATCTTCAGTTCGTTGCTGCTGTTGTTCGGCATTGGCGGCGACGACTGAACTGCCATTCACGAAGGCCCGACCCGGCACGGTGTGCTAGCCGGCGCGTTGTTGCCGCAGCCGGCCTGTGTCTGGTCGCTGCTTGCGGCGGGGGAAGCGGGACCGCCGTTCCCGGCCGACCACCGCCACCCCCGCCGCCGCCCGAACCGATGGTTCTACTGGACACGATTCCCGCCACCCGGGCGATCGTCGATCCGTTCACGACCGACGTCGACCTGACCCATCGCGGTGCCCGATCGCTGGCTTTCACCTACGCCGGCCCATGCACCGGGAAGGGCATTACGCTTCGACGCGAACTTTCCGATCTCTCCGAAGACACCGGGGATTGGCTCGTCGAACACGTCTTGCCCTGCTCGCTTGCCGACGCCACCGACTATCGCGTGACGGTGAACGCCACCGGAACGGCCGGAAAGCGCTACCGTGCCGAGCTCGAGTTCGCGACGAGCCAAGGCGGGCCGAGGACGCTTTCGGTCGTCGACCAGACCCTGACATCCTCACACCGAGTCAACGGGCTGTTCGACCGCTACATCGATGTCGCGGTGATCGACGAAATCGACTCTTGGATCCTGCGCGCCCTGGCGCGGGTGACGATCGGCAAGATCGCCGACCTGTCGTGGCGCGAACTGACCGCCCGTCGAGCGGTCCACGGCGTGATCGCCCAGCACATCGAGTACGACTCCCGGAATCCCGCCGGCGAACCCGCGACCCTGACCGGTCTCGTGGCGTTTCCCGACATCGCCGGCGATCCCGACTTCCAGCACAAGGACCGGGTGGTCGTCCTGAGCCATGCCACCGGGTCGACGCCGAGTTCGCTCAGCATCGACGACGGTTGGCTGGTGCTCGCGACCCTGATGGCCGGCCGCGGCTACCTGGTGATCGCGCCCGACAACTTCGGCAGGGGTGGTTCCAAGATCCATCCCTTGGACGGCACGGTACAACTGGAAACGTACCTGATGGCCAATCGCGTCGCCATCAACACCCTCGACATGGTGAACGCGGTGCTCGCGAGCGACGACTACCGGGCGTTTCGGCCGCCCGACGCGGATGCCGACGTCTTGAGCATTGGCTATTCCCAGGGCGGGCACAGCGCGATCGCGTTCTGGTTGGCCGCGCAGGTCGGGGATGTCGGCTTCAAGGTGCGCGAGGTCTACAGCGGGGGCGCGCCACACGGCCTCTACGAAACGGTTCGCGGGACGTTGGCAAGGCTCGACGGTCGTTGCGACGATAGCCCGTGGTGCCGGGACATGCATCTCAATGCCGTGCTCCCCTATCTGACGAAGCGCATCCTTCCCCCGCTTGTCGCCTACGGCGGTGTCGGCCTGGAACTCGACGAGGTCGTGGACGGGGACGAACTCGCCGACGACTTCGTGGCGGGGATGTTGGACAACGAACCGCGTTACGACGCGCTGAAGATCCTGCTGCAACAGAGCTCGTTCACCAACCTCGTCGAGCTGGAGCAAGCAATGGCCATACCCGAGACCCGGGTGGCGCTCTATCACTCGCCGTTCGATCGCCTGGTGCCGGCGCAGAACACCCGGGACCTGGTGGAACTGCTGTCGCCGGATTTCGACGCGCGCTACTTCGCGGAGGAGTGCGACGGCGCGCTCTACGGTGTGCTCGCCGACAGGGTCCGCATCGACGGCCTGGTGCACACGATCTGTGGATTGGAAGCCCTCGACGAAGCGCTACAGGACCTGACAGCACGTACCTCGGCGGTATCGACGGACGCCGGCACCGAGACTGTTCACCGCGAGCCGGGCGGATGGCTCGACCGCGCCGAGACCCTTGCGGGCCGCGCCCTCGCCGATGCCCCGGCATTGGCCGAATTCACGACGGCCGCTTCCGCCGACGACCTGCAGACGCTTGCCGGGATACTGCGCGAAACCGCCTCGGCGGACCTTGAAGCCCTGGCCGACCAGCTGACGTCGCCGAACGCCCCGCCGTAGGGGCGATCCATGCGGTCGGTAAGGATTCGCCACGCAGCGTCGTTGGACGTGTCGGCGGGCGTGGGACGGGGCAAGCCCGTCCCCAACACGCGCCAATCCCACGCCGGCGGACGTGGTCGGTGATCAGACCCGGGTGAGTTGACGGTAGGTCTTCTGCAGCGCCGTGGGCAGTTCCGCCGTCTCCTCGATGACCAGGTAGCGGTCCTCGGGACACATCCTGCGCAGGTAGTCGTGTCCTGACCGGTCCACGGTGACGCAGAACGTCTCGATCCCCCGGGCTTCGGCCTCCACGAGTGCCCGGGCGGTGTCCTGCACGCCGTATTCGTGCTCGCCCCGGTCGGGTCCGTAATCGTGATCCTGGGGGAAGCCATCGCTGACGATCATGAGCACCTTGAGGGCAGCGCCGCTCGAATCGAGCTTCGCACAGGCATGCCGGATGGCCGGTCCCATGCGCGTGGAACGCTTCGGCTTCATGGCCGCGATGGCATCGAGGGCCTGGTCGTCCAGGGGGTCGTCGAACGCCTTGGCGACGAAGAACTCCACGCAGTCGCGTCCGTAGCCGGAAAATCCGTAGACTGCGTAGCGATCACCGAGGCTCTCGAGCGCTGTGCCGAGTAGCAGCACCGACTCCCGCAGAATGTCGATGATGCGTCGCTTGGCGGCTTGTGCAGCCATCCTCGCCGCGAAATCGTAGTCCTCATCGTCGTCGAAGTAGGGATCGCGGATGTCCTGCACGGGTCTCGCGGGTTCCGGCGTCTCGTGCTGATCGGGGATGACATCGTCGGTGGACGCCGACAGGTCCACGAGGAGCGCCGCCCCGACATCGCGCCGCAGGCGTTCCCGACGGCTGTAGACCCGTTCGTCGGGGGAGGCACCGGTGCGGATGTCCGCACGCGTCTCTACGATGGCGTCGAGATCGAGTTCGTCCCCGTCGGGCGTCTTCTTGACACGTTGGTAGCCCGTCGGGCGCACCTGTTCGAACTGTCGGCGTGCGGCGCGGACATGGGGACGAACCGCATCGATCAAGGCCTGCGTATCGGCGTCCTCCCGGGCGTTGAGCCGCTCCTCGTAGAGCCGGCAGGCGCCGCGCAGATAGGTCCGGTTGTGATAGTCCCACTCGTCGTAGGAGAAACTCGCCGCGGTGTCGTGGCCATCGCCCAAGGCCCGGCGGACCGACGAGCGTTCCATGTCGAGGCGGCGCTTGAGCTGATCGCGCGCCGCGACGAGCGCCGCGTCAACCTCGCGCATCTCGCCATCCAATCCCGAGGCGTTGGCGACGGTCGTCTCCGTCGCCGACGTGGCCTCGGCGAACTCCATGGCCGCGATCTCCGCATCCTTGTCGGCGAGCTCCTCATCCCAATCGTCGAGGCGTGCCTCCCGTTGCAGCCACTCCAGGGTCGTCTCGTCCACCTGCTGACCCGCATCGTCGTCCGCCCAGCCGGCCTCGAGGTCCAGCATTTCGTAGCAGGCGAGCGTTGCAGCCGCCGAGGTGTAGACATCGGCCGCCGGCAAAAGGACTTCGGCCGCGAAGGGCAGCAGCCGGGACTCCACATCGAGCCCCAGCAATGCCAGGCGAAGCGCATCGATGTCCGTCAAGGCGCCGCCGGTCCCGGCCCGCCGTTCGGCCAGGCAGCCCGCGAGCAGACGCCGGTAGCGGCGGGTGCCGGGATAGCGACGCGATACCGCGCCCCTGACGCGGGCCGTCTCGATCACGCGAAACAGCGCCCTCGCAATTCCCGGTCGCGCAAAGGCCTCAAAGAACACGCCGAGGTCGGATTCGCGCAGAAAGACCGTGTCGTTCCGCCTCGCGGCCAACCACGGCAGCCGACGACGCGCCGTTTCGATGGTGAATCGGTAGGTGCCGAACTCGCGGAATCCGAGTTCGTCGAGTGCCGCGAGGCGATACAGCGCGGCGTTCAGCCCATCGTCCGCCAGGTGGTCGATCCGTTCGGGCAGATACACGGCCCGGCCGTCGTGACGCGCGTTGATGCCATCGCCGGGTCCACCATCGGGATCGCCGACACCCGCCGCTTGGGGTGGGCATTCCGCAAGGGACTTGATGTGCACCCCTCGGCCCGCAATGCCCTCGGCGAACAACGCAAGCACCCGGTCGATGTCGGCCAGTGCGGTCAGGGCCAGACGACGTCGACGATCCCGGCGACGGCCTCCTGGATGTTGGCATCGTCCGACACGGCTTCGACAATGGCCACCTGTGCCGCACGGCGCGGTTCGATATCGTGCCGAATGAGCTGGCCGGCATAGATGAGGAGCCGCGTGCTCACCCCTTCCCGGAAGCCGTGTTCGCGCAGGTTGCGGACCTTGGCGCCGATTACCGCCAGGCGTTCCGCCACGTCGGCGTTGACACCGCTCTCGTGCGCGACGATCTCGGCTTCCCGCCCTTCGTCCGGATAGTCGAACGTCAGGCTCACGAACCGCTGCCGGGTGCTCGTCTTCAGATCCTTGAGAATGCTCTGGTAGCCGGGGTTGTAGGAAATGACCAACAGGAAGTCGTCGTGCGCATGCAGGAGTTCGCCGGTCTTGTCGATGGGCAGTACGCGGCGGTGATCGGTGAGGGAGTGGATCAGCACCGTGGTGTCCTTGCGGGCTTCGACGATCTCGTCCAGGTAGCAGATCGCGCCCTCCCGAACCGCGCGGGTCAACGGCCCGTCCTGCCAAACGGTCTCGTCGCCTTTCAAGAGATAGCGGCCGACGAGATCGGTACCGGTCAGATCCTCGTGGCAGGAGACCGTCACCAGGTGATCGTCGGGGTCGGCGCTGCCGAACAGACGCCAGACCATGTGTTCCACGAAACGGGTCTTGCCGCAGCCCGTCGGCCCCTTGAGCAACACGGGCAGGCGACCCGCATAGGCGGCCTCGAACTCCGCGACCTCGTCGGCGAGCGGCAGGTAGTAGGGCTCGGTTGTCGCGAGGCGCGCCCCGTCGAGCATCGCCTCGGATGGGCTGTTCACGGCACGAAGGCGTCGCGACCCTGGGCGTAGTTCATGAAGGACTGGGCCGGGTTCCGGTTGACGAGGTTCCGCTTGAACATGGGGTGCTTGAGGCTGCGCACCTCGTGCTCGATCTCGGTCAGGCGCTCGCCGCTCGCCGGGTCGATGATGTCCTGGAAGCGGTACTGGTGCTGGTCCGACTCCTCCGTGATCAAGCCGCGCTCGTCGAGCGCCGCGTGGGGGCCCGAGAAGTTGGACACGTAGACCGCCAGGTGGTGGCCGTCGTACTCCGGGATCTCCTCGTCGGTCTCGGCGAAGATCAGCCGCTGGTTGGCACCCATCGACACCTCCGCGCGCTTGCCCGCGTTGTCGTCAACCACCGTGGCGGGACAATCCAGGATCTCCTGGTAGAAGCGGACGATTCCCTCCGCCGTGTCCGCGGGAACGTCGAGGGTTGCGAAAGGAATGCCGAGGCTGGTGCCGAAACCCGGTCCGTAGGCCCGGATGTCGTTGCCCCACGGGCAGGACAGCGCGATGTGGTCGTCTTTTTCTTCGCGGTCGAACTCCGTGCCCTGCATGGGTCGGTCGATGAAGTCGAGGCGCCGCTTCAAGTCGTCGAGATCCGGCACCACCACGCCGATGTGGCCGCGGAACTTCTGGGCGTCCCGTTTCGGCAGATGGAACTGCTGCTCGCCGACGTTGATCCACATGTTGAAGGTGCCGAAGTCGATGA
>JAPPGK010000115.1 GCA_028821405.1 Gammaproteobacteria bacterium
TCTCGAAATCCCGGACGAACTCGTCGAGGGGCACGCCGTCGGCGAGCCAGTCGAACAACTGCTGAATGGGCAGGCGCGTACCGCGGAAGCAGGGGGTTCCGCTCATTCGGGCCGGATCGACCCAGACGACCTCCTCCAGCGTCATTGCTGTCTCGGGTTGGGATTCCGCAAACGTCTTCATGATGGTGGATGAGGATACCGGGCCATGGGCCGGAGTCAATCGTGGGAGGGGCGATGACGCACGGGGCTTTCCGCCGTGCGCGGAGGCGGCAACGGGCAAGAGGAAGGCCCGTTGCAGACAGGGCGTCTCTTGGAGCACGGGGATGTCGAAGTGCGAGTCCTGACACCATTGATCGGCTCCTTGCGAAGCCAGGTATTCCAGCTAGCCAGCCGCAACGTTGTGATTTGACGCGCGGGCTGTGGGTCACGACGCGGTTCGCGGCAAATGCGACGAGCGACTCCATGCTGCGGCTTCCGGCCACGTCTGGAGTCGCTCGTCTACGACGGTCCACGCTGCGCGCGAAGCCGTGAAGATGTTGTCGCTCGGCTCTTGCCCCGGATCGCTATCGAGGCAGCCAGCGGGAACGCACACCTGCTCGCCCCTCTCCCACGGGGTTCGTGAACCGCAGACAGTGCAGAAGGCGCACTCGAAACGGGTTTCCGGCATTCGATACCCGGCGACCTTCTCCCGGCCGGCCAGCCAGCGAAATCCGCTGAGGTGGGCACGGAGAACGGTCTGATATGCCGCGCTCACGGCGAGCCGGCAGCGCGAGCAGTGGCAGTTGTACATCCGCAACGGCGGTCCATCGAACTCGAACACGACCGCACCGCACAGGCAGCTTCCGCCGATGGGGCCCGGGGTTCTCGGCTCCCTTGGGCGACGGTCCTCGGCAACCAAGTCGGTGCCGAAATCCGGCGCGTAGGCCGGATGCTGGGGAAGGTCGTCGACGATGTTGTGCCAGGGCGCTTTGGAACCCGTGAAGAAATGCAGGTGCGGGCGGTTCTCGGGATCTTCGGCGACGTTGCCCACCGGCACGAGCGCAAACGGCTGGCCTGCGCCGATGGTCGGCACGACCGAGCCGCAACGCGGACAGAAGTGCCGACAGCGTTTGGCCGACGACCGGTACGCTCTTACCCTGTCGGCGCCGCGCACCCACCGGAAGTCTTCACGCGCGATGGTCCCGACTGTCGCGAATGCACTGCCGTGGTACTTGCGGCACATGGAACAGTGGCAGTGGCCCACGATGTCCATCTTCCCGCCGATCTCAAACGCGATGTCTCCGCACAGGCAATTGCCCGTGAACATCATGTACCTCCCGACGGCGAACTAGCCGCGTCGGAACCGGGCTTCCATCCGATGGTGTAGCCGCAAGACACGTCCTGTGGAAACTGCCTGGCCTCGTCGGGTCCCAAGGCATCAAGTACCGCGGCCTCGAACCGCTTCCGACTATCGCCCAATGCCGACAACGAGAATCGGGAGGTCGAATGCAGATGTCCCAGGATGCCGTCGCGCGACCAGACGTGGGAAACGGTGAATTCCCGGTTCACGACTCCCGCGAAGCCAGCCTCAATGAGCCGCCGAATGTCGTGATCCTTCCCTCGCGGCATGGCTGGCGGACCATCGAGCGGCTCGTTCGTCCAATCGGTCAGCGCGCCGCGAAGCGACTCCTGCCAGGCGTGTTCGCCATGCATGACGCCGAAGCAACCCACGAGCGCGACGCACGCATCGTCCTTCAGCCACTGCCCGATGCGGTGCCGGATCAAGCTCGGGTCGAGCCTGTGGATAGCCTCTCCGATGGTGACTAGGTCCACGGAACCCGGCACGACCGCGAGGGCTTCGGCCCTGGCATGCACCCATCGGACATTGGCGATGTCCTTGCTGCGAGCCAGGCGCGTCCCCTCGTCCAGCATCTCCGGTTCGATGTCCACCGCCACGACTTCCCGGACGGAAGGCGCCAACGCCAACGCGAGCCGCCCGGGACCCGTGGCGAGGTCTAGGACAAGCGATTCGCGCCCGAGGTCGGCATCGGTCTTGAGGCCATCTAGCAAACTCTCCGGGTATGGCACCCGGTAGCGGCTGTAGAACGCAGCCGTCGACGTGAAGGATGTCATCTCAGGGCTTCCAGCTGCCTGAGACCGGTTTGCGTCTCATGACTGGTTTGGAGCCTCGCTCCTCCACAGTCTGGTATAGACCAAGAGTCCTGTCGAGTTCACCTCTATTCGTGGACACAGCACCCAATGACTGCAAAGTCGATTCGCCTGGGCGTAGAAGACCAACGAGGACTAGCCGGGAGTCAGGTGCCCCGTGTTGCGATGTTCGCTTATGTGCTTCAGCTTCCGCGACACGATGCCAGGCCGCAGATGGAGTTTGAATTGGCGCGCCATGGGTTCAATTCGGGCGCGCGGTGAACGGAGAGGGCGTGGCTTCGCTTCGGGACACTGATCTGTTCGCCCATGCGCGGGACTTCGTAGTGGGCAACGCCCGCACGTTGGATCGGCGACTCTTCGCCTGCCTGTTCGAGGACGCGCCGCGGCAGCCGGTGCTGGATGCCCTGCGCGCGTACCGCAACAGCGACGGGGGCTTCGGCAACGCCCTCGAACCGGACAAGCGCTGCCCGGACAGCCAGCCCGTCGACGCCGAGGTGGTCCTCGGCATCCTCGACTTGGTCGGTGCCTCGGACGACCCCATGGTGCCGGGCCTGTGCGATTGGCTGGAAGCCGCCGCCGACGCGTCCGGGGGCCTTCCATTCGCACTGCCGAGCGTCAACGACCACCCGCATGCGCCGTGGTGGCGAACGGACGCCGACCCCCGGCCTCGGGCGCCGGTTATCTCGGGGAGTGGGGTGTGGCGAGACGAAGCCGAGAGAGGTAGGAGGTCATCAGCCTTCAACCAGTTGTTCTCATTTAGGAATGGCCCTTTGTGGACGGGGTGGCCCAGCCCATCGAGCGCTTGCAGTCCGGTGGGCTCGACGAGGTTCTATCGGCGGCAGCGGGATTCGGCGCGACCTTTACGTGACCGAACGCCGCAATCCGCGGAACCTGATCGGCCGCCGCTGGTCAGGACGTCGTTTTCGGAAAGCACCAGATCATGGCGCGGCGACACGTCGGATCGCCTTTGGGAACGACGGCTGCAGACTCCCGCTTCTCGACGCGGACCGGGGGCTACACGGTGTTGTAGGCAACCCCGGACTTCTCCACCGGATTCACAAAAACAACCGTCAGGGACAGGTTCGCGCATCGAAGAATTCGAGGCGAGTTACCGACGTCGACCTTCACGCCGAATTCGACCCCACAAAACGCATTCGTTTCGTAGCTTTTTGGAACGGTTCATGCAAATCCGCACAGTTTCGCGGCGTTCCTCTAGGGAAATTGTTTCTACGAGATTTTTGAGTCGTAGCAGGCTTCATGGAACCTCATGATGTTGCATGAACCTGGCGGAAGAGGTAGGAGTCGAACCCACCGGACGCGATTCAAGCGTCCCAACGGCTTTGAAGGCCGCGCGCCCCACCGGAGGCGGTGCTCTTCCGTTTGGGATTCTATGCGATCAGCCTTGGGTCGTGGCGATCTGCGAGACATCGCCGACAACGCGACGGGTGTTTCCCACGCGCTGCGTGTAGCCGCGACCGTCGAAGTACTCGAGGACTTCGATCACGATGTTGCGGCCGACCCCGGAAGCATCGCGGAACTGGCGGACGGTGAACGGTGCCTGCGCGTTGAGTCGACCGGCGAGCTTCGCGAGTTCCACGAGTCGGTTCGGCAGGAAGTAGCGGGTATCGCTGACCCTGATGGCGAGGTCGAAGGCGGTCAGCGCGCGCATTTCGCGTTCGAAGACCGGAAATGGTTTCCTCAAGTGCTTGGCCAGATCGCCAAGACTGGGAGGCTGGGTGGAGTCGAGCAGGGTTTGGACGTTCTCGAAGAGACGCGTCACGTCGGGGGGAATCGCTGCCCGGTGTTTGGGATCGGCGTAGCGCCCGTTCTCGAAGCGCAGCGAGCCGGCTTCGACGAGCGAAGCGAGTGAGAGCCGTTGGACGTGACGTGCCGCGCCGTTCCCCGAGCAGATTTCGTCGGCGGTGAGCCCCGGGCTGTCCGGGTGGAGGCGGTGGTGGTCGGCGAGTTGCTCCCGGATGACGTCGGTCGCTTTGCCGACAACGTCGGGGTGAAGCAGATGCCCGTCGATGACGGTTAGGTTCAGATGCTGGACGGTTTCGTCAAGTCGCCGAGGCTTGAGGTTCCAGTGTCGAGCGAACTCGGTGGCTCGCACGGGTACGAGGCGGCTCAATTGGTCCAGTGTTGCTGCGTGATCGTCGGGCGATGCGGCGGCGAGGCGAGCCCTGCGCTCGGCAGAGCGACGCCGGTGGTTCGGCGCGACGAGATCGATGACCTGACCACCGCCCAGCGTGCATCCAAGGTCGTGGTCGCGGAGCACGACGCGGTCGCCCACCTTCACGTGCAGGGGCTCTTGGCAGGCCAGGTCGGTGATGGCGGTGCCGCCGGGTTCGATGGGGGCGCTCTCGATGAGCAGAACCCGGCCCTGGGTGTGGCTGGTTGCGTGATAGAGGTGTACGGGGGCGTCGTGCTTCAGCGACCGGGGGAAGTCGTCGAGAACGGACAAGCGGACAACGAACCGGACGGCGGGTTCGCGCATCGAGGGGTCCAGGAGCCAGTCGCCGCGGCGGATGTCGTCGACGCCGGGGCCCGTGATGTTGACTGCTGCCCGATCGCCCACGGCGGCCTCGGCCGAGGGTTCGTCCTGGACGTGCACTCCGCGTACGCGGATGGCATTGCCGCTGGATGCCAGCACAAGGCGGTCGCCGACTTTGGTCGCGCCGGACACGACCGTTCCAGTCACGACGACGCCGCTGCCGCGGACGGTGAAGGCTCGGTCGACGGCCAGGCGGAACGGCCGGTCATCGGCGTGGGGTGGCGACTTTGATGCCGCATGGTCGAGGTGGCTGCGCAGGTCGTCGATTCCGGTTCCGGTCTCGCAGGACAGGGCGATGGTCTCCCCGCCGGCCAGGAACGTGCCTGCAGTCAGCGAGTGGATCTGATCGCGAACCTCGTCGATGCGTTTCGACGGGACGCGGTCGATCTTCGTCAATGCCACGACGCCGCCGGTCAGGCCGAGGAGGCGGAGGATGGCGAGGTGTTCGCGTGACTGCGGCATCACCCCGTCGTCCGCGGCGACAACCAGCAGGGCGTACTGTCGGCCGGTGACGCCCGCGACCATGTTGTGCACGAAGCGGTGGTGGCCGGGCACATCGACGAATCCCACCCGCCGGCCGCCGAGTTCGGTGTAGGCGAAGCCTAGGTCGATGGTGAGCCCGCGACGCTTCTCCTCCGCCAGCCGGTCGGTGTCGACGCCGGTCAAGGCGCGCACGATAGACGTCTTGCCGTGGTCCACGTGCCCGGCAAGGGTGACGATCAAGCGGCGAGCCCCTTCAGATTGGCGAGCAGTTCGTCGAGGGGTGCCGCGCCCCGCATGTCGAGCCGGACTTTGCCGTCGGCGATCCGCGCGATGACCGGGGTTTCCAATCGGCGAAGGGATTCCTCGAAGGCCAGCAGCCGCTTGCTGGAATCGAAGGCGACGGTAACGGCCCGGCTCTCGATGACCTCGCCCGGCAGGGCGCCGCTTCCGAGTTGGGATTGCGAAGGCTCGATGTCGATCTGCGCGTCGACGATTTCCGCGAGGCAGTCGACGACGGCCCGCCCCCGGCGTTCGAGTTCGTCGAGGGGCAGAGCGATCATGCCCAGCAAGGGGATCTTGTCGGGGGCCGGTTCGTCGTCTTCGTAGGATTTCAGTATTTCGTCGAGCAGGACGAGGGCGATCTTGTCCAGGCGCAGTGCTCGTTTCATGGGGTTGGCATTGAGCTTGCGGACGAGGTCGCCTCTGCCGACGACGATGCCGGCCTGAACGCCGCCGAGAAGCTTGTCGCCGGAGAACGTGACGAGGTCCGCGCCGGCACTCAGGAGGTCGCCTGGCAGGGGCTCGCGCGGCAGCCCGTAACGGGCGAGGTCGACCAGCGCACCGCTGCCGGCGTCCACGCAAAGCGGGAGGTCGCGACGATGGGCGATGTCGGCGACCTGCCGGATGTCGACCTCGCTGGCGAAGCCCTCGACGCGGTAGTTGCTCGGGTGGACCTTGAGCAGTAACGCCGTGCCTTGGTTGATGGCGGCTTCGTAGTCGCGTGCATGGGTCCGGTTGGTGGTGCCGACTTCCTTCAGTCGGCAGCCGGCGCGTTCCATGATCTCGGGCAGGCGGAAGCTGCCGCCGATCTCGATCAGTTCGCCGCGGGACACCGGTACTTCGCGGTCCTTGGCCAGGGTGTTGAGGACGAGCATCACGGCGGCGGCGTTGTTGTTGACCACGGTTGCGGCCTCCGCCCCGGTCAAGAGGCGCAGCCGATGCGAGATGATGGCCTCGCGTTGGCCGCGCTTGCCGGCATCGAGGTCGTATTCCAGGGCCAGCGGGCGGGTGGCGGCACGAAGCGCCCGGCTTGCGAGTTCCGGCGACAGCGGGCTGCGGCCGAGATTGGTGTGGACCAGCGTGCCGGTGAGGTTGAACACGGTCTCGTAGCCCCGGCCCACGTGCCGGCGCAGCCAGTGGTCGATGGCATCGCGATACCCGGACGCGGCTGTTGCCCAAATCGGGACGTTCGGTGCGCTGCGCAGTTCGTCCTGTAGGGCGCGCACTGCGAGCCTCACCGTGCGTTTGCCCCACCGGGCTACGGCTGGCGCCGTCGAGTCGTCGTTGAGCACCCGATCGACGCTGGGAAGTTGGCGGCGGGACATGAGATGAGCTTACCACCGGCCATGGGCGCGGACTTCCACGTTCTGTGCCGATACGTCGTCGTGGTATGGTCAATCGCTTGTTCGCATGACGGAAGATGAAGTGGCGGAAAGCAGGGACGTGGCCTTTGTCGGGCTCGGCATCATGGGGTATCCGATGGCGGGGCACCTGGCGGCCGCCGGCCATCGGGTGACGGTGTACAACCGCACCGCCGCACGCGCCGAGGCGTGGCTTGCCGAGCACAGGGGCCGTGCTGCCGCGACGCCACGGGAGGCGGCCGAGGGCGCATCGGCGGTATTCATGTGCGTCGGCAACGACGACGACGTGAGGAGTGTTTCCCTGGGCGATGACGGCGTGTTCGCCGGTGCCGATTCGGGTTCCGTCGTGGTCGATCATACGACGGCTTCGGCGGATCTCGCCCGCGAGTTGGAATCGGTGGGTGGAACGCGTGGGGTCGGCTTCGTGGATGCGCCGGTGAGCGGGGGGCAGGTCGGTGCCGAAACCGGCCAATTGACGGTGATGTGCGGGGGCGTCCAGGAGGCGTTCGACAGCGTCGCGCCGGTGATCGACTGCTATGCGAAGTCGGTTCGGTTGATGGGTGGCGCCGGTGCCGGTCAACTCACCAAGATGGTCAACCAGGTATGCATCGCGGGGGTGTTGCAGGGGCTCGCCGAGGCACTGCATTTCGCCGAGAAGGCGGGTCTCGATGTCGACGCGGTGGTCGACGTGATCTCCAAGGGCGCGGCGCAGTCGTGGCAGATGGACAACCGCGCGGCAACCATGGCGCGGCGGGAATTCGACTTCGGCTTCGCGGTGAATTGGATGCGCAAGGATCTCGACATGACGCTCGCCGCGGCGCGCAAGTTGGATGCGCGAATGCCGATGGCCGCGCTGGTGGATCAGTTCTATGCCGACGTGCAGGCCATGGGCGGTGGCCGGTGGGACACGTCGAGCCTGATCGAGCGTTTGCGGCGGGTCGAAGAGTAGGTCCGTCTAGGACCAGCGGACAAAGAGCCGGACCCGCATGCCACGCTTTGCCAAAGCGCCCGAAGACGACTACCCGATCGTCTACTTGGCAGACACCGACAAGCCGCTGCCCCGGCACGTCAATCCGCATACCCGGTACGCCTATTTCAAGCTGATCGCCCGGGGGGGCCGATCCATCGTCCAGGCGTGCAAGGATCTCCACCTGATGCGCGTGGTCTGCTACAAGAGCCTCAAGGCGGAGTTTGCGGACGATCCCGACGAACAGCGCCGATTCGTTCGGGAAGCGCGGGTATCGGCCATGTTGCAGCACCCGAACACGGTGCCCACCTACGAACTCGGCCGGGATCTCCAGGGCCACTACTACTTCACGATGAAGATGGTGCACGGCTACACGTTGCGCGAAGTGCTCGACTACCGGGAGCGCTACGATCTCACGCGCCTCGTCGACGTCATCATCCAGGTCGCCCATGCCTTGGAATACGCCCACGGCCACGGCGTCGCGCACCGGGACATCAAGCCCGAGAACATCCTCGTCGGCCCCTTCGGCGAGGTGCTGGTCCTCGACTGGGGCCTTGCCAAGGTCTGGCACCCCGAGGGCACATCCGCCGAGGACGCCACGGCGGCGAAGCAGACCAAGACGGCGGTCGTGGAAGACCTGTCGTTGACATTGCACGGGCGACTCCAGGGAACGGTCTCCTACATGTCGCCGGAGCAGATCCGCATGGACCCGGATCTCGACTTCCGAACCGACATCTACAGTCTGGGCGCGGTGCTCTACGAGGCCCTGGCGGGGGTTCCTCCCGTTAGCGGGACCACGATCAATGAAATACTGGACAAGACCCTTCACGCCGATCTGGTCGTGCCATCCAAACACGCCAAGACGCCTGTCCCGGAACGCCTTGAGGAAATCTGCATGCGCTGTCTGCGTCCGGAACCGGGAGACCGGGTGCAGACTTCAGGTGAACTGATCCGGGAACTTCAGGAAGACTGGTAACCCCATAAGGGTCGGTGAAGGCTCGCGCCGACCATCGAAATCGGCATCCAACAGGGATATAGTTCACCCGTCTTTGACTCGGGAGAGGTTGGACATGACTGTAGGTGCCAAGAGGGTTTTCGGAGTTTCGGGAGCCTGTGCCATTCTGCTCCTCGGGCCGCCAGGCGGGATGTTCGCGGCGGAGGACGAGGGTGCCGAAGGCGGCCCGGTGGAGGAGGTGATCGTCACCGCGCAACGCGTTGCGGAAAGCATCCAGGACGTCCCCATATCGGTTACCGCGCTGACCGCCGAGGCGATTGAGGATCGGCAGGTCATCACCCCATCGGACCTTCAGATCAACGCCTCCAACGTAACGTTCACCGCAACGAACTTCGGCGGTTCGAGTTTCAGCATCCGCGGCGTCGGGAACCTGGTTATCGCTCGTTCCGGCGAGCCGGGCGTGTCGCAGCATCTGAACGAGATCGCCGTGGTGACGAATCTGAACGCAATCGAGTTCTTCGACATGGAGCGGGTCGAGGTTCTGCGGGGCCCGCAAGGCACACTGTACGGCCGGAACGCCACCGGCGGTGCGATCAACTTCGTCACCAGGAAGCCCGACATGGGCGAGGTGAACGGGTACGCCGACATCGAGTTCGGCGACTACGACCACAGCCGCCTCAAGGGTGCGGTGAACCTGCCGCTCGGTGATCGCGTAGGCCTTCGTGTCGCCGGTTTCAAGCTGTCCCGCGAGGGCTACATCGAGAATCTCGCCCACGGGCAGGTCAGCACGCGCGGCGAGACCCTGTCGGGAATCTCGGACACCATGGACGGGCGGGAAATCACTTCCTATCGGGCAACGCTCAGTTGGGAGATCAACGACAACGCGAAGGTCTGGGGGCTATACAGCCGTTTCGAGGAAGACGACGACCGGGCCCGCATCACCAACCAGGTCTGCGAGCAGAACACGCTGCCGACATCGGGTTGCACCGCCGACGGTTTCGGTTGGGACAGCCCGCACATCGGGTCGACCACAGCGGGGATCTTCGCCGGTGCGGCCGGTGCGCTGCCGTTCGGCGTCCCGGACGGAGAATACGACTATCCTCGCCCCGACATCTCCGGATTCCGTCAAATCCACACCGACTTTCAGCCGATCTACCAGAACGACGAGGAAATCTGGGCGTTCGGTGTGGACTTCGATGTCGGCGAACTGACGGCTTCCTTCAGCGGTGCCTTGAGGGAGAGCGACTTCCTCGCCCAGCAGGACTACACGATGGATGTCGGCGCATTGCTCGGACCGACGGCGGTTAATCCAGCGGGTATCTGGCCCACGTCGAGACCGGCGGGCGGCGCCGGCGAAGAGTGGCTGTCGGACGAATGCAACTTGGTGGACGGCACGTCGGGCCTGCGGGGCGGATGCCGTCTCGGTGTTGCCCAGAACCGGGTCTTCGCCTTCGACCAGATCGACGGCGTGGCCGAGTATTGGACGGTGGAAGCCAAGGTCCACTCCAACTACGACGGGCCGCTCAACTTCCTGGCCGGGGCAACCACGTACGACAACAAGGCCTACGGCGGCTACTACGTGCTGGCCAATACCCTGGACCTGGTCGGATCCTACGGTTCGGTTGCGCTTGGCGCCCCGCCGCTGTATCCGAATTTCTTCTACAACAGCAACGATCCCGTCGAAGGTACGACCACCACCGGCTGGGCGGCATTCGGCGAGGCCTACTACGACTATTCCGACCGCGTCAAGCTGACGGCGGGTTTGCGTTTCAACAAGGACGACAAGAGCACTAGCGACACCAGCGTCCTGTTCAACTCGGCGGACGCGAACGCGGCGCTCGGTGGACTCTTCGGCACGGGTCCGATTTGGCTGCGCAGCGGGATATTCGGGGAGATGGTCGGCATCGCCAGCGGCGCGCTTACCTCCCTGAGCCCGACGTCCATGCGGATTCTGGAGTTCCACGACGCCCAGGGAACCTACGCGACGCACGGGCCCGCCGCTATCGGCGGCATTGTGGCGCTCGGTGCCGCGCAGGCGGTTGGCGCGGCGATCGTCGCAGGACAACTACCCGTGGCGCTTGTGCCGACATATCTCTCGCAGGTACTTGGCTTGCCGCCGGTGACGGTAAACTCGGTACTGGCTCTGCTGGGGTTTTTCGGGCCTGGTGGGATTGCCGGTGATCCGGGGCTCCAGGCGGCAGGCGCGGGATTGCGGGCGATCGCCGGGGCCGTGGGTCCGGTGCCGACATTCGGCGAGACCCGTTTCGTCACCGGTAGCCCGAGCGCTTCGGGATGGCGCGAGGTCAGCGGTCGGCTCGGCTTCGACTATCAACTCGATGACGACACGCTGATCTACGGTTTCTTCAGCCGTGGGTACAAGCCGGGTGGTTTCAATCCGCCGGTCGCACCGCAGTTCCAGGACTCGACACCCTTCACCTTCGCCGCCGAGCAGGTCAACGCCATCGAAGTCGGTGCGAAGACAACTCGGATGGACGGTCGTCTGGTTCTGAACGCGGCCGGGTTCATCTACGACTACACGGGCTTGCAGTCGACACGGATCCGCAACAACACGTCCATCAACGAGAACATCGACGCCGCCCTCCTGGGCCTCGAGGTGGAAGGGACCTGGCGTCCGGCGGAGATGCCCGCCTTGGCCGTCGACTTCGCCTACGGGTGGCTCAGCAGTTCGGTCGATGGCTCCCAGTCCATCGACCCGATCAACCGAACCGGCGGCAATCCGGCGTACATCCTGCTCAACAACATCGACCCCGGCTCCACGACTGCAGTGAACTACGTCGCCCGCGAAGACCAGCTCACGGCCGCGGTGGTTAACGCAGCCCTGGCGGCGGGACGTGCTCTCGACATACGCAATGGCAGGACGCTCCAGTCCGTGTCGTACCCGGCCAACTCGGCAGGGGTCTCCATCCCGGCCTATTTCTCGCGGGGTTTCCTGCAGGCAGCCGGCGTCGAGACCTTGGAAGGCGTGCCGGTGGATCTCGATGGCAACTCGTTGCCGAACGCGCCTGAACACACCTTGAGAGTGGGCTTGGCGTACACGTTCCGAATCGGCGCCGGTGACCTGATCGCTCGTTGGGATGCGTACTGGCAGAGCGAGTCGTATGCCCGCGAGTTCAATACGGTTGGCGATGAGATCGACAGTTGGATGCAGCACAACCTCTCGCTCATCTACGAGCGGGAAGGGTGGACCGCGAAATTCTGGATGCGCAATGTTGCCAACGACGACAACGTCACAGGCAAGTACTTGACCTCGGATACGTCGGGATTCTTCCGCAACTACTTCGTGACCGAGCCGCGCATCTTCGGAGTCTCGCTGAGACACGCATTCGGCGATTAGATCGGGGCGGCGCGGTCGTGACCGGCCGCGCCGAGCCCATCTCCTGAGGTGGACTGCGGCCTTCGGTTGCGAGTGCCCCAGACTCTTGACGACACGGCCCGCGAGCGTGGAACCGGGCGGCGCTGCCAATGCGCTTGATCCCGGCAAAGGGCCCTCAGGCGAGTCAGATTTGATGCCGCATCGCCATCATCCCACGGCGGGCTGGGAGGCCACCGCGAACCGGGCCCGTGAGATCGCACGCGATCTCTACCCGCACCAGGTGGAAGGGGTGGGCTTCCTTCTTGGCCGGCGCCGCTCGATCCTGGCGGACGACATGGGGCTCGGCAAAACCCGGCAATCGGTGATTGCCATGACGGAGGCCGAACCGGTGGGGCCGTGGCTCGTGGTCTGCCCGGCGTCGGTCAAGCACAACTGGGTTCGCGAGATCGGCCTTGCCCTCGGAGAGGCGGAGACCTGGCTCGTGGGCCCCGGCCCGCCGCCGCCATCCGGCTTCGCGGGTTGGATCGTGGTCAACTACGATTTGCTGAAACGCGACATCGAGGCACTCCTCGACCACGCCTTTACCGGAGTCGTCTTCGACGAGGGCCACTATCTCAAGAACCACCGCGCGCAGCGCAGCCGGCTCGCCAGGCGGCTGGTCGTGGATCGGGACATCGATCCGGTCGTGCATGTACTCACGGGTACGCCGCTGACCAACCGGCCCCGGGATCTCTTTCCGCTCCTGCAACTGGTTGGCCATGCCCTTGGACACAGCTTCCTTGCGTTCGCGAAACGCTACTGTGACGGACACAAGAACGACTACGGCTATTGGGTGACCGCAGGGGCGAGCAACGTTGCCGAACTGTCCGTTCAGTTGCAGGGCATCATGCTCCGGCGCAACAAGGACGAGGTGCTGGACCTGCCGGAAAAGCAGCGCACCTGGATCGAGGTCGACGTCGACCCGGAGGTACGCGAACGCCTGAACGACGCGGTAGGCCATTTCCTTTCCGGGGAACGCGACGGCAGGGGGCGGCGGATGGGGATCGCGATGTTCTCCGGCGCTCGTCGGCGTCTGGCGGTGGCGAAGGTTCCCCAGACCCTCGACTACGTCAAAGGCGCCATCGACCAAGGGGAAAAGGTCCTCGTGTTCTCGTGTTTCACCCACGCCACGCGTCGGTTCACGAGGGCATTGGGCGAGGTGGCCGTCACCATCACGGGGGAGGTGCCCACCGCCAAGCGCCAGGCGATCGTGGACCGGTTTCAAAACGACGACTCGATCCGTGTTCTGATCGGCCAGATTCATGCTGCCGGCATCGGCATCAATCTCACCGCGGCGCGGCAGGTGGTGTTCAACGACTTGGACTGGGTTCCGGCGAACCACTGGCAGGCGGAGGACCGCACCCACCGGATTGGCCAGACCGGGACCGTCAATGTCACCTACATGGTGGCGCGCTACACGTTGGAGGAGTTCATCCGCACGATCCTCGAGACCAAGTCGCGCATCGTCGATGACGTCGTCGAAGGGAAGGCGTTGGGAAATGCCATGGAGTCGGACGTGCTGGTCGAACTGCGGCGGATGGCGACGTATCTCGACGAAGCGGCGCGATCAAGGGGCGAGGATCTCGATCAGGGCGCCATCGAGGATCTGCTGCGCGCAGCCAGCGAGCGCTATGTCGCCGAGAACTCCGCATCGATCAGTCGCCACGCCCGCCGCGAACTGAAGCCGGTTTCGGAACGGGCGATCCAGGCTTTGGCGCAAGCGCTGGCCGGGCCTGCACGGGTGGTCTACGCGGTCGTGAGCGCGTCGGATCCCCGGGCGCATCACCGCGTCGAAGTCGAGGGCGCAGACATCAACTGCGACTGCAAGGGTTTCTCGTATCGCGGCATGTGCCGACATGTGCGCGACCTGAAGCACGCCCTGGCAACGGGAATGCCCGTTCCCGAGCAATACCGCCTGCTTCGTTCCGCCTAACCGGGGAACCGGCCCCCCAAGGGCGACCCTAACGCGCCGAAGGGCACGCGTCGCCCGAACGCCCCCGTTGCCTCAGCGACGGGGCGGGACGGGCCCGGCCCCTACGGCCTTACGGGCGTTGGTCGATTGGGACGTAGTCCCGTTCCGTCTGGCCGAGATAAAGCTGCCGCGGCCGGCCGATCTTATAGGGTTCGCTTACCATCTCCCGCCAGTGGGCGATCCATCCGGGCGTTCGACCGGTGGTGAAGATGACGGTGAACATCTCCGTAGGAATGCCGACAGCCTTCAAAGTGATTCCCGAATAGAAATCCACGTTGGGGTAAAGGCGCCGCTCGATGAAGTATTCGTCCTCCAACGCGATTTTCTCGAGGCGCTGCGCCATCACGAGCATCGGGTCGCTCTCGACCCCCAACTCCGCCAGGACCTCGTGGCAGGTCTCCTGCATCACCTTGGCGCGGGGGTCGTAGTTCTTGTACACGCGGTGGCCGAATCCCATGATCCGGAACGGATCGTCCTTGTCCTTGGCCTTCTTGACGTAGGCATCGATGTTGTCGGGCGAACCGATCTCGGCGAGCATCTGCAGCACCGCTTCGTTGGCGCCGCCGTGGGACGGCCCCCACAGCGCGGCGATGCCTGCGGCGATGGCGGAATAGGGATTCGTGCCCGTCGAGCCGGCCAGGCGCACCGTGGATGTCGAAGCGTTCTGCTCGTGGTCCGCATGGAGCATGAAGATGCGATCCATGGCGCGCGCGATCACCGGGTTGATCTCGTAGCCCTCGTCCTCGGCGAAGGTCGTATACAGGAAGTTCTCGGCGTAGTTCAGGTCGTCGCGGGGCGGCAGGTAGCGTAGGCCCTTGCCGTGCCGATAGGTCAGCGCGGCCAGCGCCGGCATCTTCGCGATCAGGCGCTGCGCGGTTGTCATCCGATGCGCCTCGTCGGTGATGTCGAGCCCCTCGTGGTATTCGGCGGCGAGCGCACCGGTCAAGGCCGTCATGATCCCCATGGGGTGCGCGCTCGGGGAAAACTGCCCAACCATCGTCTGCACGCCGTCCGGAACTCCGCGCTCGGCCATCACCGTGGTGTCGAACGCGGCCTTGTCGGCTGGAGACGGCAGTCCGCCGTGCAGGAGGAGATAACACAGTTCAAGAAAGTCCGACTGCTCCGCGAGTTGCTCGATGGGGTAGCCGCGGTGGAGGAGGGTGCCCGCATCGCCATCGATATACGTGATGTTTGAATCACAGGCCGCCGTGGAGACGAATCCGGGGTCGTAGGTGAAATAGCCCTCGCCGGTCAATTTGCCGATGTCGATGACCTCCTGGCCAAGGCTCGGCTTGAGGATTGGGAGCTCGATAGGTCCATCGAGGCCGTTGACATACAGGCGGGCGTGATTCGGCTGACCGGGCTCCCGCTTCTCGCTGCGGATTGGGCCCCGTGCCGCGCCCTCCTTTGTATCTGCCATTCGACGACCTCCCCGTTCTTCGCTGAATGAGCCTATAAAGCCGTGCCGTATCCGTCAATGCGGACGGTGGGAACTGTGGCCGCACGCACTCGTCGCGGGTCTGCCCCAATGGGGCCGTTGTTCGCGTAGCAGACCGCATGGGTCAGTGCCGGGGCGAGAGAAACAGGACGGGGCCACCATCCGAGCGGCCTTTGCTATGATCCGCTCGTATACGGTAGCCCACGAGCCATGAACTCCGACCGACCGGTCAATCTACCGCTCCCCAGACTCGCCCTGGCCATGCCGGTGACGGCCGTGGCGTCGATACTCCATCGGATCACGGGGGTGGTGTTGTTCGTGGGGATGTTCTTCCTGTGCTATCTCTTGGACCGCGCCATGGCCGACGCCGCGGGCTTCGAACAGGCCGCCGCCACTCTCGATGCGCCGTTCGGAAAGTTGGGTCTTTGGGCGGTCCTGACCAGTCTGGCGTACCACGCGGTGGCGGGCGTCAAGCATCTGTTGCTCGACTTCCATGTCGGCGATTCCCTCGAAGGTGGTCGTGTGGGCGCGTGGATCAGCCTTGCAGCGGCGGCGGTGGCGGGCGTGGTCTTGGCGGTTTGGCTTTGGTAATCAACGTCGGCAGTCTCGGACGCAGCGGTCTTCGGGACTTCGTGCTGCAACGCGTGTCCGCCGTGGTCCTGGGTCTCTACGGGCTCTGCATAACCGGGTTCTTTGCGACCACACCGGCGATGGACCATGGCGCGCTGGTGGGATTCATGGACTCTGTCACCATGAAGGTGTTCACCACGCTGGCCGTGGTGTCGCTCGCGATGCACGCCTGGGTCGGGATGTGGACCGTCGGCACGGACTACATTCGCCGGCACTACTTCGGGCGTGGTCACACCGTGTACCTGGCCGTCTACCAGCTGGTTTGTCTGGGCACGATCTTCGTGTACGTGCTCTGGCCGTTGTCGGTGGTCTGGCGGTTGGGGGGGCTCGCCGCGTGAGCCGATTGCCGAGAATGGAGTTCGACGGCGTCATCGTGGGTGGGGGCGGCGCGGGGATGCGTGCCGCGCTGCAACTCGCCCAGTCTGGATCGAAGACCGCCGTGCTATCCAAGGTGTTTCCGACACGTTCGCACACAGTCTCCGCGCAAGGGGGTATCGCTGCCGCCATCGCCAGTGAAGATCCCGACGACGAATGGCGTTGGCACATGTACGACACCGTCAAGGGTTCCGACTATATCGGCGACCAGGACGCGATCGAATACATGTGCAGAGTGGGCCCCCAGGCGGTCTACGAACTCGAGCATATGGGCATGCCGTTCACGCGCACCGAGAGGGGGCGCATCTATCAGCGCCCGTTCGGTGGACATTCTCTGGGTTTTGGAAAGGGGGGACAGGCCTCACGGGCTTGCGCAGCCGAAGACCGCACCGGCCATGCGCTTCTACACACGCTATACCAGAACAACCTCAAGGCGGGTACGACCTTCCTGAACGAGTGGTTCGCGATCGATCTGGTGGTCAACCCGGATGGTGCCGTCTGCGGTCTTGTCGCGTTGGAAATCGAATCGGGGCAGGTCGTGTTCGTGAAGTCGAAGGCGACGGTGCTCGCCACGGGTGGTGCGGGCCGGATCTTTGCCACGACGACGAACGCGCTCATGAACACCGGCGACGGCATCGGGATGGCCTTGCGCGCCGGGTTGCCGGTGCAGGACATCGAGATGTGGCAGTTCCACCCGACGGGAATCCACCAGGCCGGCGTCTTGGTGACGGAAGGCTGCCGGGGCGAGGGCGGCTATCTCGTCAACAAGGACGGCGAGCGGTTCATGGAACGCTACGCACCGACGGCGAAGGACCTCGCCGGTCGAGACGTCGTGGCGAGATCGATGATCCAGGAGATCATGGATGGTCGCGGTGCCGGGCCGGACGGTGACCACGTGCTACTGAAACTCGACCATCTCGGCGAAGAGACGATCCTGAAACGGTTGCCCGGTATCACCGAGCTGTCCAAGACCTTCGCCCATGTCAATCCGGCCCGGGATCCCATTCCCGTCGTACCCACCTGCCACTACATGATGGGTGGCATACCCACCAACGTGCACGGACAGGTGCTCACCGTGGCTTCGGAGGGAAATGATGCGGTGGTGGGCGGCCTATATGCGATTGGCGAGGTGGCGTGCGTCTCGGTGCACGGTGCCAACCGACTTGGTGCCAACTCGCTCCTCGACCTCGTCGTGTTCGGGCGGGCCGCGGGAATCCACATTGAGGAAGCCATTCGTCAGGGCATTGGTCACCGAGACCCCACCGATGAGGATGTGGACAACGCGTCGGGGAGGCTTGCTCGCTGGAACGAGTCCACCGACGGCGAGTCCGTGGCGGACTTAAGGCGTGAACTGCAGCGCATCATGCTCGTCAACTTCAACGTGTTCCGCAGCGGCGACCATATGCGCAGGAGCATCGGCGAACTGGCGGAGCTGCGCGGGCGTATCGCCAAGGCACATCTTCCTGACAAGAGCCGCGTGTTCAACACCGCGCGCTTGGAGGCCCTCGAACTGGACAACCTCCTGGAAGTCGCCGAAGCGACCGCCATCGTTGCCCAGGCGCGCACCGAGAGTCGTGGCGCGCATGCACGCGACGACTACACCGAACGGGACGACGACAACTGGTTGTGCCACTCGCTCTACTTTGCGAGCGACAAGCGTGTTGCGAAACGGGCCGTGAATTTCGCGCCGGAGACTGTCGAGGCGTTCCAGCCGATGGCCAGGACATATTGAGAAACGGCATGCAGATCAGCGTCTATCGATTTGATCCTGATAAGGACGAACCACCGCGGATGGAGGATGTTGAACTCGACCTGCCCGAGGGTCGCGACCTCATGGTGCTCGATGTCCTGGAGCTCCTGAAGGCGCAGGACCCGTCCATCGCCTACCGTCGTTCCTGCCGCGAGGGCGTATGCGGCTCCGATGGCATCAACATGAACGGCAGGAACGGACTGGCATGCATCACGCCGGTCTCCGAGGCGGCACCCCGTGGCAAGCTCACCCTGCGGCCCCTGCCCGGACTGCCCGTCGTTCGCGACCTGGTCGTGGACATGAGCCAGTTCTACCGGCAGTACGAGAAGATCACGCCGTGGCTGGTGAACGACACGCCGCCGCCCGCCCAGGAACGCCTGCAGATGCCCGAGGAACGCGAAAAGCTCAACGGCCTCTACGAGTGCATTCTTTGCGCGTGCTGCTCCACGGCCTGCCCGTCGTTCTGGTGGAACCCGGACAAGTTCGTGGGACCCGCCGGATTGCTGCAGGCCTACCGTTTTCTCGCCGACAGCCGCGACACCGCGACGGCCGAGCGCTTGGCGGCGTTGGAGGATCCGTTCAGCGTGTTCCGCTGCCGGGGCATCATGAACTGCGTCAGCGTCTGTCCGAAGGGCCTGAACCCGACCCGCGCCATCGGCAAGATCCGAACGATGCTGCTCAGCCAGGGCATCTGATCGCTGCCCATGAGCGCGCTCGACACCTTTGTTGAAAGGATGCGGCGGAGTTCGCACCTCTCCGCCGGCAACGTCGCCTATATCGAGCAACTCTACGAGACCTATCTCGACAACCCCAACGGCGTGCCGGAGGAATGGCGGCGTGACTTCGACCGCCTGCCGATGGTCGATGGCATCGCGGCTGATGTGCCGCACAGCACGATAGTCGCTCACTTCGAGCGGCTCGGCAGGAACCGGCTCAAGGCGAAACCGGAACGGGTCGCCACCGAGGTGAGTTCCGAGCACGAGATGAAGCAGATCCGGGTGCTCGAGCTCATCAACGCCTACCGCAACCGGGGCCATCGCAAGGCGGAACTCGATCCGCTAGGAATCTGGCGTCGGGAACCGGCACCGGAACTCGAACTCGGCTACCACCACCTCAGCGAGGCCGATCTCGACACGGTGTTCCAGACCGGCTCCGCCCAGTTCTTTGCCGGTGGCAAGGCGACGCTGCGCGACATCGTCATCGCGTTGGAAGCCACCTACTGTGGCGCGGTGGGCACCGAATACACCTATATCACCGACGGCGAGGAACAGATCTGGGTTCGCCAACGCCTGGAGTCGGGCCACGCCGCGCTTGATCTGGACGACGAGTCGAAGATCGAGATCCTCGAACGGCTAACGGCGGCCGAGGGCCTGGAGAAACACCTCCATGCGCGCTATCCGGGCACGAAGCGCTTCGGTCTCGAGGGTGCCGAGAGCCTGATCCCGATGCTCCACGGTGCGCTCCAGCGGCTCGGCACGCACGGTTGCGTGGAGACCGTCATCGGCATGGCCCACCGGGGCCGCCTCAACGTGCTGGTCAACATCCTGGGCAAGGACCCCAGCGATCTGTTCGACGAGTTCGAGGGCGTTCTCCCGGATTCGGACGTGAGCGGCGACGTCAAGTACCACCAGGGGTTCTCATCCAACGTCATGACGCCGGGCGGCGAGATGCACCTCGCCTTGATGTTCAATCCGTCGCACTTGGAGATCGTGGGTCCCGTCGTGACCGGATCGGTACGGGCACGCCAGGATCGACGCCGGGACTACAAGGGCGATCTTGTGGTGCCGGTCATCATCCACGGCGATGCGGCGTTCGCGGGCCAGGGCGTGGTGATGGAGACGTTCCAGATGTCCCAGACGCGTGGCTTCCATGTCGGCGGGACGATCCACATCATCATCAACAACCAGATCGGCTTCACGACCCACCGGCGGGACGACGCCCGTTCCACCGAGTACTGCTCGGAAGTGGCCAAGATGGTGCGGGCGCCCATCATCCACGTCAACGGCGACGACCCCGAGGCCTGCCTGTTCGCGATCCGCCTTGCGGTCGACTACCGGATGCAGTTCAAGAAGGATGTGGTGATCGACCTGGTCTGCTATCGGCGGCGTGGCCACAACGAGGCCGAGGATCCGATGAAGACCCAGCCCCAGATGTACCAGCAGATTGAGGTGCATCCCACGACTCGCTCGCTCTACGCAGGGGGTCTGTTCGGGGAGGGCGTCATCGATCGGACGGCGATGGACGGCATGGTCGAGGACTACCGCGCGGCGCTGGAAGCGGGCGAGCATGTCGCGCTCGCGTTGGTCCAAGAGCCGGACACCTCGCTTTTTGTCGATTGGCGGCCTTACCTGGGACATGACTGGGACGCCCCCGGCGACACGCGGGTCGAGCTTTCGAGGATCCGGGACTTAGCCGGTCGATTCAACACGGTGCCGGAGGGATTCGCGCTGCACCGCCAGGTGCAGAAGATCCTCGACGACCGCAAGCGGATGGCGGCGGGCGCGATGCTGCTCAATTGGGGCTTCGCGGAGACAATGGCCTACGCGACCCTCGTGACCGAAGGGTTCGACGTGCGGCTGACCGGTCAGGACGTCGGCGTGGGCACGTTCTCGCACCGCCACGCATCGCTATACAACCAGAGGGACGGCAAGCGCATCGTGCCGCTCAACCTGCTCACCAACGATACGACCTTCGACATCTACGACTCGCTGCTTTCCGAGGAAGCGGTGCTGGCGTTCGAATACGGCTACGGGGCCACGACGCCGAAGACGCTCGTGGTGTGGGAAGCACAGTTCGGCGATTTCGCCAACGGCGCTCAGGTGGTGATCGACCAGTTCGTGGTGAGCGGGGAGGCCAAGTGGGATCGCCTGTGCGGATTGGTCATGCTTCTCCCGCACGGCTACGAAGGCCAGGGACCGGAGCATTCCTCGGCACGACTTGAACGCTACCTGCAGCTCTCGGCCGAGCACAATATCCAGGTCTGCATGCCCACCACGCCGGCGCAGATCTTCCACATGCTCCGCCGCCAGGTCATCCGTCCCCTGCGCAAACCCTTGATCGCGCTCACGCCGAAGAGCCTGTTGCGCCACCGGCTGGCGGTGTCCACGCTGGAGGAGCTGACGGACAGCAGTTTCCGGCCGGTCCTCGGCGAGGTCGACGATATCGATCCCGCGAACGTGAACCGGGTCGTCATGTGCAGCGGCAAGGTCTACTACGATCTGCTCGAGGAACGGCGCGAGGCCGGACTTGCGAGCGCGGCCATCGTACGTCTGGAGCAACTCTATCCGTTCCCCGAGCAGGAACTCGCGGAGTCGATTGCCGGCTACCGCTCGCTCGAGACCGCTGTATGGTGTCAGGAGGAACCCATGAACCAGGGCGCCTGGTATTCCAGCCAGCACCACATGCGCCGCGTGCTGGAACGCCATGATCGTACCTTGACGTTGACCTACGCGGGCCGGGACGCATTTGCAGCACCCGCGAGCGGCTACGCGGGCCGCCACACCCAGCGACAGCGAAAGCTGGTGCGGGACGCGCTGTTCGGAGACGACGATGGCCGATGACGCACTGATCGAGATCCGTACGCCGACGTTCGCCGAGTCCATCTCGGAAGGCACGGTCGCGGTGTGGCACAAGGCGCTCGGCGAGACGGTCAGACGCGACGACGTGCTGCTCGATATCGAGACCGAGAAGGTGGTCATCGAGATCTTCGCACCGGCGGACGGGATCGTGGCGGAGATCCTGAAAGCCGAAGGCGACGTGGTCGAATCGGAGGATCTTCTGGGCCGGCTGCGGGAGGTCGAGGCGGACGAGCCCGGCGAAGGCGTGGCGCAGAGTCCCGAAGCGTCGCCGCCGGTGCCGGTCGCGGCTTCGCCGGCCGCGCGAAAACTCGCGGCGGAGGAGGGGATCGACCTTGCCAACGTCGATGGCAGTGGACGCGACGGGCGGATCACCAAGGATGACGTGCAGCGCGAGGTGAACGAGGCCCGGCAGACCGCCCACGCGGCGACCGAGGCCGAACCCGAACCGACCGGGGCTGCCGAGCCAGACACCGGGGAGCGGGTCGAGCGCCGCGTTCCCATGACCCGGCTCCGCGCCAGCATCGCCGCGCGTCTCGTGGAGGCCCAGCAGACCGCCGCGATGCTGACCACCTTCAACGAGGTGGACATGGGGCCGATCATGACCATGCGGCGGCGCTATGGCGACGAGTTCCGCGAACGCCACAACGGCACCAAGCTCGGCTTCATGAGCTTTTTCGTGCGCGCGTCGGTCGAAGCGCTGAAGCGCTTCCCGGCGGTGAACGCCACCATCGACGGCAACGATATCGTCTACCACGGCTACTACGACATCGGTGTGGCAGTGAGCACCGAGCGCGGCCTCGTCGTTCCGGTGATTCGCGATGCCGATGCGCTCGGCATGCACCAGATCGAGGATGCCATCGTCGACTACTCGGGCCGCGCCCAGGACGGCAAGCTGGCCCTGGAGGACATGCAGGGCGGCACGTTCACGATCTCCAACGGCGGCGTGTTCGGCTCGCTATTGTCCACGCCGATCCTGAATCCGCCCCAGACCGGCATCCTCGGCATGCACAAGATCGAAGAGCGGCCCATGGTGGTGGACGGGGACATCGTCGCGCGGCCGATGATGTACCTGGCGCTGTCCTACGACCACCGGCTTATCGACGGGCGCGAGGCGGTGAGTTTCCTCGTCACCGTGAAGCAGTTGGTGGAAGACCCCGCACGGATCCTGTTGGAGTTGTGAGCATGGCAAAGTACGACGTCATCGTCATCGGCGCGGGGCCATCCGGCTACGCAGCGGCGATCCGTGCCGCCCAGCTTGGTATGAATACCGCCTGCGTCGACAAGTCGCTCGGCAAGGACGGCAAGCCGACGCTCGGGGGTACGTGCCTGAATTGGGGGTGCATCCCGTCGAAGGCCCTGCTCGATGCATCGCACAAGTACGTGGAGGCCAAGGAGCAGTTCGGCGACTTCGGCATCACGGTCGGGGAGCTTGCCATGGACGTTCCCCGCATGATCGCCCAGAAGGACGCCGTGGTGGACCGCCTCACCGGCGGCATAGGCGGGTTGTTCCAAGGCAACGGCGTGAAGCAGTTGTCCGGCCATGGGCGATTGCTTGCCGGGCGCCGGATCGAATTCACGCCCCACGAGGGCGAGCCGGAGATCCTGGAGGCGGACCATGTCGTGCTCGCACCGGGCTCGGTGCCCGTCGAGATCGCGCCCACGCCGTTGACGGATGATGTGATCGTCGACTCCACGGGTGCGCTGGAGTTCCAGAGCGTGCCGCCCCGACTCGGGGTCATCGGTGCCGGCGTCATCGGGTTGGAACTCGGCAGTGTCTGGGGCCGGCTGGGGTCCGATGTCGTTGTTCTGGAGGCCCTCGAGGACTTCCTGCCGGTGGCGGACCTGCGGATCGCGAGGGACGCCCTGCGCGAATTCGGCAAGCAGGGCCTGGACATCCGCCTGGGCACTCGGGTGATGGGCGCCGAGGTCGCCGCCGACGGCGTGGTGGTCTCCTACCAGGACTCAGACGGTGACAAGGCTCTGACCGTGGATAAACTCATCGTGGCGGTGGGGCGTGTTCCCTATACGGAGGGGCTCCTGGCACCGGACAGCGGCGTCAACCTCGATGAGCGCGGGTTCCTCTTCGTCGACGACCTGTGCGCCACCGATGCACCGGGGGTGTACGCCATCGGCGACGTCGTGCGGGGGCCGATGCTGGCTCACAAGGGAATGGAGGAAGGCGTCATGGTGGTCGAGCGCATCGCTGGCCACAAGCCGCTGGTGAACTACGACTGCGTACCCTCGGTGATCTACACCCATCCGGAGATCGCCTGGGCTGGAAAGACGGAGCAGGAGTTGAAGGCGGACGGCGAAGCCTACCGGGCGGGCTCGTTTTCGTTTGCCGCCACGGGCCGGGCGCTCGCCGGCAACGAGGGCGTGGGACTCGTGAAGATTCTCGCCAACGCGGAAACCGACCGCATCCTGGGTGTGCACATCTTCGGTCCCCAGGCCAGCGAACTCATTGCCCAGGCGGTGATCGCCATGGAGTTCGGGGCGAGCGCCGAAGACCTGGGTCTGACGATGTTCGCCCACCCGACCCTTTCCGAAGCGGTGCACGAAGCGGCCCTCGGCATCGGCGGCAACGCCATTCACATGGTCAACAGGAGGAAGAGTTGAACCGTCGGGGCAGCACAGCCAGATGAACCTGCACGAATACCAGGCCAAGGCGCTGTTCAGGGACTTCGGTCTCCCGGTCTCGCGGGGCATTGCCGTGGATACCCCCGGCGATGCGGTCGACGCTGCCCGGGAACTCGGCGGGGATCGGTGGGTTTGCAAGGTTCAGGTGCATGCCGGTGGCCGGGGCAAGGCAGGCGGGGTCCGGCTGGTTGAGGATCCCGACGGCGTTCGCGACTTCGCGACCGAATGGCTGGGCAAGCGCCTGGTCACGGTGCAGACCGACGCCGAGGGCCAGCCGGTGGCCAAGATCTTCGTCGAGGAAGCCGCGAGCATCGACCGCGAACTCTATCTCGGTGCCGTGGTGGATCGTGCCAGTCGACGGGTGGTTGTGATGGCCTCCACGGAAGGCGGGGTCGAGATCGAACAGGTTGCCGCCGAGACCCCGGAGAAGATCCTGCGCGCAGCCATCGATCCGGCGACCGGCGCGCAACCCTTCCAGGGCCGCGCGATGGCGTTCTCGCTGGGGCTCGAGGGCAAGCAGGTCAACCAGTTCGCGAACGTCTTCGTCAATCTCGTTCGGCTGTTCCAGGATCTCGACTGTTCGCTCGTGGAAGTCAATCCGCTGGTCGTGACCGGCGACGGTGACGTGCACTGCCTCGACGCCAAGATCAACATCGACAACAACGCCCTTTACCGGCAACCGGCGGTGGCGGCATTGCGCGACCCCAGCCAGGAAGACGAACGCGAAGCCCAGGCCGACGAGTTCGGCCTCAACTACGTGGCCCTCGACGGCAATATCGGCTGCATGGTCAACGGCGCCGGTCTTGCCATGGGCACCATGGACCTCGTCAAGCTGCATGGCGGCAATCCGGCTAACTTTCTCGACGTGGGAGGCGGCGCCACGGAGGAAGCGGTGGCGGAGGCCTTCAAGATCATCCTCTCGGACGACGCGGTGAAGGCGGTGCTGATCAACATCTTCGGCGGCATCGTGTCCTGCAAGATCATCGCCGAAGGCATCATCGCGGCGGTGCAGCAGGTGGGGGTCGAGGTCCCGGTCATCGTCCGTTTCGAGGGCAACAACGCCGCCGCCGGTTTGGCCGCCCTAGAAGCGAGCGGGCTCGCCATCGCGACTGCCGCCTCGCTGGAGGAAGCCGCCACCAAGGCGGTCGCCGCTGCCGGAGCCGGCCGATGAGCATCCTCGTCGGTCGCGATACCAAGGTCATCTGCCAGGGGTTCACCGGCGCCCAGGGAACGCTGCACAGCGAGCAGGCCATCGCCTACGGGACGCAGCTCGTCGGCGGCGTGACCCCCGGGAAAGGAGGCTCGACGCACCTGGACCGCCCCGTTTTCGATACCGTTTCGGAGGCGGTGGCCCAGACCGGCGCGACGGTTTCCGTGATCTACGTGCCCGCCCGGTTCTGCAAGGACTCGATCCTGGAGGCGATCGATGCCGGAATCGAACTGATCGTCTGCATCACCGAGGGCATCCCGACGCTCGACATGCTGATCGTCAAGGATCGGCTTGACACCCTGGGCACCCGGCTGATCGGCCCGAACTGCCCCGGCGTGATCACCCCGGGCGAGTGCAAGATCGGCATCATGCCCGGCGACATCCACCTACCGGGCAAGGTCGGCGTGGTGTCCCGGTCGGGCACGCTCACCTACGAAGCCGTCAAGCAGACCACGGACAAGGGCTTCGGCCAGTCGACCTGCGTCGGCATCGGCGGCGATCCGATTCCGGGGACGCACTTCATGGATGTGCTGGCGCTGTTCGAGGCCGACCCGGCAACGGAGGCTATCGTCTTGGTCGGCGAGATCGGGGGCACGGCGGAGGAGGAAGCCGCCGCCTTCATCGCGGACAATGTCACCAAGCCGGTGGTCGCCTACATCGCCGGGGTCACCGCGCCGCCGGGCAAACGCATGGGCCATGCCGGCGCCATCATTGCCGGCGGCAAGGGCACGGCGGCGGAGAAGTACGACGCGCTCGAGGAAGCGGGCGTGAAGACCGTCAGGAGTCTGGCGGATATTGGAAATGCGTTGGGGGAAATAACCGGCTGGGAGTGATTGCGCTTGACGGGTGTAGCGTCACCGTTTCCTCCTGACGTCATCCGGCAAGTCAGTCCTTAGTGATCGGAGCGGGATCCACTCATGTCCTTGCCTGATGCGCAAATGACGCCACCCGTCCGGTTTGCTCTTGCCGCCTCTCAGTTTGACGATGTGCGCGAGTGCAGCCGAGAGCGTGGGATGTGACTCGCCATCCTTTGTGATCAGATAGTCCCCTCGCCTCGTACAGTAGTCCTCAGTCGTGCCGTACCTAATCTTGGTGCCGTCTGGTACATAGGGTCGGAAATCGACGCCCCGTCGTTGCCTGTCCTTGGTGTCGTGCACGACTGGTTGGTCTGCAGGGCTGGCGGCATCGGAAGCGGCGTGGGTTGTCGATTGGGCGATCTCATCAAACACCGCCAAGGCTAGCCGCAGACCGTCGATGGCATGACCTACGTTGATGAAATGTTCGACCTTCTCGAAGACGGATACTACGCGTTCACGTGAGATACGGAACCACTCACCCTTGTCATGTCGGAGCGGGGCCAACGCATCGTGCAAGAAACTCTCAACTTCCCGTGTGTATGCCTGAGGAACCTCGATTTCGGCTATTGATTCCAAGGGAAACGGCTGTCCCCTCTCCAGTTGATCCTTACGACGTTCTAGGTCCGTGGTCAAACCGATTTTGACTAAGGGCTCCCTCAAAAAGACCTGGTTCGACATGGCGTACACTTTTGCCATCGGCTTCCCGTCCATTGCGATCGCATCGATCAACCTTAGCACGGACGGTGACGGACGGAGGCGAAGGGTTGCCTCGGTCTCGGTCGTTTGAGCGAACCGAACTATCGCAGAAGCCCGACCAACCGAGTTGTGTGTCGCGAACCCAAAGCGAAGAGCGTGCGTGTCTGGGACGAGGCCGACGACCACGCATTGGCGAGGTCGGAACCTAGCTGCGTTACGACAAGTTCGAACGAGCCATCTTGCAGGCGCCGGAACAGGACGACCGAATCCGCGTAACTTGGGCCGCCCTGGCTCTTGGTTGGTAGATTGAACCGTTCCATGCGGTTGTTGCCATGCCAGGTCAGCCGTCGTTCGGACCATGTCTGCGATCCTCGACGGAGTTTGATGAGTGCAATGGTGAGGTTGTGTGGGTGATCGTACCTCTGGAAATCCAAGCCGAAGAAGCGATGTCCGCCTCGAGGTAGTTCGAGTTGGTTCTTTGAGCCGCCCTGAAGTGCATCGGCATGTACCCACATGGCATTGTGAGCGGCAAGGTCGATACTCTCCGACTCGACGACCTCGCGGAAAGACGGCAGCGGTCCGCTCGGCGAGAATTCAGGGACGGAGTGCCCTTCGGTATGCGGTGAGCGGGGCGGGCGCGAACGGCGTCCCATGTAATAGGCGTCGAGCATCTCAGCAGTAAGGAGTTGTGACATTCGCGACAGCTCTGAGAACACGGCATCAACTTGGGAAGCAGCGACGGCGCGTTGCGACCAGCCTACTTCCGTATTCACGGTGAAGCCTCTCGACGTGAGATTGGCCGATGTGACCAGGACATTGCACGTCTGGTCGTCAATAGCGAAGGCATAGACCTTCGGATGGAAGGCTGTCCCGCGCGCGACGAAGTCCGAACTTCGGTCACTGCTGCCCCCGATGCGAACAGTCGCGTTGTTCAGCGAAAGCCAGTGTTCAAGAGCTTGGGGTTCTGTGATCCCGAAATCGAAGGAAGTGACAAGCGTTTTGTGGATGGTCGAGAATGCGCTGGAGCCTACTGATTGGGCCAGCGAGTCGAGCAGGAGTTTCGAGCCAGCAAGCGTCGTATATGCGGAAGCCACTTGCACGGCGGCGGTTTCCTGGCCGATCAAATCAGCGACAGCGTCTCGGATTTTGCCTGGCGCGTGTGTTAGCCCAAAGCAGTAATGTCCCCTTTGTCCAATTCTAAGATGTCCCC
>JAPPGK010000003.1 GCA_028821405.1 Gammaproteobacteria bacterium
CGACCGCGTCACGGTTCGGTCGATTTCACCCTCACTTTCTCATTGGACAGCGGGGCGGGGTCGCTGGCGCAATCGGAAATCCCAACGCGCCGCGTTGGAATAACCCGGACCTTCCCGATCAAATGCCCTCCAGGCCGGCTTAGCCCGCCACCACGTCCAGCACCTTGCTGTAGATCGTGTAGCCGGCAAAGGAGATGTACATGGCGGATGCGAGCACCATGAACAGGATGTTGATCCATCCGGGGCGCGCCGACTTGGGCAGTCGGGTGAGGTTCATGTAGAGGATCATGGGGACGTAGACCGCCATCACGAATCCCCCCATGAGCGCGGCGATGAACAGGAAATCGAGCCCGGCGATGTCGTACCTGCCGAAGAACCAGACGCTGAACACGCCGATGACCATGGTCGCGATGACGAGTATCAGGTACCACTGTTCGAGCTTCAGCCATCGTCCGAACTTGAAGTTGGTGTGCAGCAGGTCGGCGAATATCCGGCTGCCGCCGTCGATGCCGCCTAGCTGCGTGCTGAACAGGGCCGCCATGCCAACGACCAGGAACAGGTAGCGGCCGAAGGTCCCCATGCTCTGTTCGAGTATGGAGGCGAGGTCCCACACCAGGCTCGCCCGGTCGGGTACCAGGCCGATCGGATGCAGGACGGCGAGGGCGCCGAAGATGAAGAGGAACATGGTGAAGCTGCCGAGAATCCAGAAGAACAGCGTCTGGTCGATCACCACGTAGCGATACCAGTCCTTGAAACGGCGCAGGTTGTCCGGGGTCTCGGCAAAGAGATAGCCGGCGTCCATCTCCTTGATCTCGTGCTTGTGGGCCGGGCTCATGAGCGACGGCATGAGCGCGCCCATGCCGATGTTCTTCTCGCGGAGGTAGTACGCGTAGTAGAGGTTCCCGAGCCCACCCGCGCCGGCGAACACGACGGCACCGAAGAAGCGGTTGAAGGTCAGCTGATCACGGACCGAACCGTCCTCGGCCAGGATGTTCACGGGGAAGTCCGGAAAGCTGAAGAGGTTGATCACGCCGTCCCACATGGCCGCGAAGATCTCCACCGATCCGATCTCCCAGACCACGTAGAGGAGACCGACAACGATCACGACGATCAGTCCCATGATGCAGCGTTCCACGGCCGTGTAGATCACCTTCGGGCCGAACAGGATCGCGGCGACCAGCGCGAACACCAGCGCGGTCCAAAGCCACGGCGGGCTGTCGTGTCCAGGTCCGAAGATCAGGTCGCGCGCCGCAATCCCGGTCTCGCGTGCCCAACCCGGCAGGAACTTGCCGACGAAGATGACGAACACGAACAGGTACACCGTGAGCTTGACGACCCGCGCCATGCCCGTGAACGGACTCTCGCCGGTGGCGATGGTCCAGCGGCCGATCTCGATGTTGACCCACAGTTGCAGGAAGATGCCGATCGCCGCCGCCCAGAGTAGCTGCGCGCCCACCACGGACGTGATCCACGGCCACATGATCAACTCGCCCGATCCGATCGCGAGTCCCGCGATCACCACCCCCGGTCCGATCATCTTGAGCATGGGTTTCGAGCGCTCGGGAAGGTCCGCTTGCTTGAGCGGCTGGACCGGGATCAGCATGTCGACGCCCTTGTCTGTTGTCGAACGTCGAAGCCTAGCAGCCCCGCCAAAGCGCGTGTTGCGCTGTCGTCGGCACGGTTGAACAGGCTGCTAGACTGCCGTGATGGAAAAAGCCCGTAGCGGCCCAAAGCCGGGACGGCCGCGTCCCAAGGACGCGCCTTCGCCATTCGCTGTGCGCGCTAACGCGCCGCTTGGGGCGCGCCCCCTACGCCTCCGGCCCCGCCACGCCGGTGTTCGCCGCGCAATCGCGTTGCCCGGTGTTCAGCGTTCGTGCGTATCCCGGCGCTTGGGGTTGTAGCTCGCATGGATATCGGGTTGCTGACCTTTTGCGCGGCGAAGCCGGGGGAGTCGCAGGCGGAGTGCTACGCCGCCACGTTCAACGAGATCGTCTGCGCGGACGAGACCGGATGGGATGCGGTGTGGACGGGGGGCGTTCCGTTGCGTGGCAACGTCTCCCACCCGCTGCTGATGGCGGCGGCAATTGCGGGGCGCACACGCCGGATCAGGATCGGCACAGCCGTCCACCTCCCCCACTTGAGGGCGCCCGGCGAGAGATTCACGACCGACGTCCCGGACGGTGCGTCCTCGATCGATCGAAGGGGGCCGGCGGGGGAGGCCTACCGGTACGTCCTCGAGCACATGCCGCCGGCAGATCCCCTTCAGATCGCGGAACAGATCGCGATGATCGACCAGGTCAGCGAGGGGCGTTTCGTCTACGGAGCAGGCGGCAACACCATCGGGGATGCTCGGCGGCGGAACCACTTCTTCGAGTTCCTGGCGGTGATGAAACAGGCTTGGAGCGAGGAGCACTTCTCGGGCTTCCAGGGCGAATTCTACGAGTATCCGGCGCTGCCTGCCGGTTCCGGCGTCATGCCGAAGCCGGTACAGAAGCCATATCCGCCAATCCTCCTGCCGCTCGATAGCCAGCAGAGTTTCGGGCCCATGGGGACGATGGGCTATCGAATCGCCATTGGGGGCGGCAGCTCCCACAACGAGCGGGGGGACGCCGTATTGCGCGAGGACGTTCGGCAGTACCGCCAAGCCTGGGAGGACGCCGGCCACCCCGGCGATGCCAAGGTGGTTATCCGCATCTCCACCTACGTGGCCGCAACGCAGGCGGAGGCGAACCGCGCCATGGGGACCGCTTCGACAGCCGAGCGAAGGCATGGGACGGACCTGTTCGGGACGCCCGGTGAAGTCGTCGAGCGGATCCACCAGTTGCGCACCGACTTCGGCGCCGACGAAATCATGTGCACGATGCTCTCCCGTTCGCTGTCCCGCGAAGACGTGCTCCGGAGCATTCGACTCATCGCCGAGGATGTGATCCCCAGAATCCCGTAGGGGCGGCGTTCCCCGCCCGAGCCGCCGACCTACGCCTGCGTTTTCGGGCGTTCGCGCACCCCGCTCGGCGGGCGGGTGCCAGTCTACCGTCAATGCCGTCGGTAGAGCGGCGAACAAAGCGGCAATCTCGCACACGCGGCCGGGCCGATCTCGCTACCGCATCCGGTGCGCATTGTTGGATGCTATCTGGCCCGCACCCAACGCCAAGAACACCTGTGGTACTTTCCGATGATGAACGATCAACCGCTGCCTGCGGCAACGCCGGGCGCGGACGGGGCCGCCCGGGCCACCGGGACGCGCTCCGAACCGTCGCTGGCCCGGCGGCATTCCCGGGCGCTTTACCGGCCGGTGCCGCCGGTCGAGTGTGACGACGACGGCTATCCCTTCCGCGACGGCGCACCGGTGGAAAGCACCCTCCACGAAGAGCTGCGGACCTACGCCTCGAGCGCGTTGAAGGCGCGCTACGCGGCGCGGGACGACGTGTTCGTGGCGGCCGAACTCGGCCTGTTCTTCGAGCGGGGCAACCGCAAGGCGCTGCTGGCCCCGGACGCGCTCGTGTCGTTCGGGGTGAATGCGGAGCACCGGCTTTCCTACAAGGCATGGGAGGAAGGTGCGATACCGGACTTCGTGCTGGAACTGCTGTCGGCCAGGACGTGGCGGCGCGACGTGGTCGTCAAGCCCCCGCTCTACGAGGCGATCGGCGTCCACGAGTACTGGATCTTCGACCCGATCGGCAAGCTCGCCGATCCCATCGTCGGTCGACGGCTAGACGCGGCGGGCGTCTACCGCCCGGTGCAAGAACAGTCTGCGGGCGGCTATCGCAGTGAAGTGCTTGGCCTGGACCTGCTCTTGCACGGCGACGGCTTCCGGTTCCGCGACCCGAAGACCGGTGAAATCCTGTCCGACCACGTGGAAGCGGTCGCGCAACGCCGAGCCGCCGAGCGGGCCCGCGACGAGGAAACGGCGGCCCGACGGGCGGCCGAGGCGCGGATTGCGCAGCTCGAAAAACGGCTACGCCAGCGCTAGTCGCGGCCAACGGCACAGCGGCCACGACGAAATCGGCCGGTTCCTGTTGTATTTCCACTGACGCGAAGCCGTACAACGTCCTTCGATTCGTTCGACCGTCGCGTTCGTGCGTGGACCTCGCGGCCGCCGACACGGTCGGTCACCCACCGCTCGAGGGATCTTCCGCGGCCTCGGTTTCCGGCTCGGGTGCTACGACCGCTTCGATCATGAAATCCACGACCTTGCGGAGCTCCTCGTCCGTGCATTCGTCGCAGAGTCCACGAGGCGGCATATGCGGCGGCATTCCCTTGATGGTGCGATCGACGATCGCCCCGATTCCCGACTGAAGTCGGGTCTCCCAATCGCCCGGGTGACCGGGACGGGGGGCGCCCTCCACCGCTTGGTCGTGACATCGGGCGCAGACCGTCGCGTAGATGTCCGCGGGCTTTCGCGATGTCAGCGCAGTGCGCGGGATACTGGCACCCTCGGTCGCAGCGGGACCGGGTCGCAGTGCAAGCGCCGTGAGGCCGGCCTGATTCCCGCTTCCCGTTGCAAACACGATGAACTGGCGGCCGCCAGCGAGATACGTCATGGGGGCGGCGTAGGAATAGGGTATCGGTGCCTTGTGGAGGAACGCGCCGGTCTCCTTGTCGATGGCGTTCAGATAGTGCCCGCCGGCGTCGGGAGCGCTGAGAAAGAGAAGCGATTTCGTCACCAGCGGAAACGTCACCACGGGCATGCCGACCGGTCCGGGATCCCGGGCGCCGCGGTCGATCGCGTACTGCCGCAAACCGTCCCCGTTCGGGACCACCCAATCGTAGTCGCCGGTACTTAGATCAAGTGCGCTGACGCGGCCGTGGGGCGGCTTGGTCAGTGGCAGCGGCCCCGGTCCCCCCACCGACGTTGGCCCGGTCCGCCGATACCGGTGTTCGTTGCGCGGGTTGTCCTTCTCGAGTTTGACGAGGATGGCATGAGACTGGGACGGGATGTAGAGGCGCGAGGTCTCCGGGTCGAACGCCGCCCCCGACCACTCGCCGCCCCCGCCGTCGCCCGGCTGTTGGATGGTGCCCTTGAGACTGGGCGGGGTGTAGAGGGGGCCATGGTCGAATTGCCGGACGATGGCGAGGGTCTCGGCGCGTAGCTCGGGTGAATAGTCGATGATGTTGTCGAGCGAAATGCCCTGCTGCTCGAAGGGCGCGGGGCGGGACGGAAACGGCTGCGTTGGCGACGTGCGTTCTCCGGGAACCTGGCTCTGGGGCACGGGGCGTTCCTCGATGGGCCAGACCGGTTCGCCCGTGACCCGGTCGAACACGAAGAGCAGGCCCTGCTTGGTCACTTGGGCCACCGCCTTGATGTCCCGTCCGTCGACGGTGATGTCGACCAGGTTCGGTGCGGCGGGCAGGTCGTAGTCCCAGAGTCCGTGGTGCACGGTCTGGAAATGCCACACGAGCTTGCCGGTCGCGGCCTCCAGGCAGACGAGGCTCTCGCCGAACAGGTTGTCGCCCGGACGGTGACCGCCGTACCAGTCGTTCGAGGGTGTCCCGAACGGCAGGTAGACATAGCCGAGATCGTGATCCGCGCTCATCAGGGTCCAGACGTTGACCGCCCCACCCACTTGCCAGGAACCGTCCTGCCAGGTTGCGTGACCGGTCTCGCCGGGGCGGGGGATCGAGTGGAACGTCCAGCGCAGTTCGCCCGAACGAACATCGAAGGCTCGTACATCGCCCGGCGGATAGTCGGTCAGCTTCCGGGTCGACCATTGATCGGCGATCGCCGAACCGACGATCGCAAGATCGCCCACCACCACCGGCGGCGACACCACCGAGTACATGGACCGGTCCACGGCGCGTCCGAGGCCCTGCGTCAGATCGATGCGACCTTCGTCTGCGAACCCGGGATCGGGTTGCCCCGTCGTCGCATCCAGCGACCACAGGTAGCCGTCGTTGGTGGGCATCAGCACACGCCGGCTCTCGCCGTCCTCCCAGTAGGCGACGCCGCGGTGGTTGAAGCCCAGGTTCGGTGGCGTCCCGTTGCGCCAGGAATCCGTGGCGAAGACCCAGCGCTCTTGGCCGGTGACCGCGTCGATGGCGGCAACATGGCCGAGGGATGTGCTGATGAAAAGGGTATCGCCGATCTTGATGGGAGTGCTCTTGAACGGGCCGGGGAATACGCCCAGGGCGTTGTCCGGTGACTCCCACGACCAGGCGACACCAAGCTGATCCACGTTCCCGGCGTGGATCTCCGCGAGCGGCGCGTATTTCGTCGAAGCGGCGTCGTTGCCGTACGAGGGCCAGTCGGTGTCGTCGCCGGTAGCCGGCGCGACAACGAAACCGAGGCAGCAAGCCATCCACGCGATCCGCTGCGGGCTAAAGCGCGCGCACACGACATCTCCCCCGTTCCGAAGACGCCGCAGCGTCGAGGGCGTCACCCGTCGCAAACGCGCCGCGGCTTTGTAGGGGCGGCCCTCGCGGTCGCCCGCTACCGGCTGCCAATGCCCAGCCCCGCTATCCACCGCGATCCCACCGAGATCCCCGTGGCAAGGGCCGCATGCAGGTGACTGCGCTATAGTGGGTTGTCGGTTCGACACGCGGAAGCTAGGTGACACGGGGAATGCGGCCAAGATATCAACCAACTTGGGGTTCGCTGCAGAACCACAAGACACCGCAGTGGTTGCGCGAATCGAAGTTCGGCATCTACACCCATTGGGGTCTCTACAGTGTACCCGCCTGCGGTCCCAACGGCTCCTGGTACGCCCACAACATGTACCGCCCCGGCAACCCGCAATTCGACTACCACGAAAAGACCTTCGGACCGGCGACGGAATTCGGCTACAAGGATTTCATTCCCCTGTTCACGGCGGAGAAATTCGACGCCGAAGAGTGGGCGCAACTGTTCAAGGCCGCCGGGGCGAGATTCGCCGGACCCGTCGCGGAACATCATGACGGGTTCTCGCTCTGGAACAGTACCGTGAACGAGTGGAACGCCGCGAGCATGGGGCCGAAGCGGGACGTGGTGGGGGAACTCGAAAAGGCCATCCGGGGCGAGGGCATGCGCTTCATGACGGCCTTCCATCATTTCGAACAATGGTGGTTCTATCCGCACTGGCGAAGTGACTGCGATGTCTCCGACGAGAAATACGCCGGGCTTTACGGTCCCATGCACAACCGGGATGGGTTGAACGGGGACGCATCGGACAGAAGGAGCGAATGGACGCTGCAGGATCGCCCGAACGGCGATTTCCACGACTTCTGGCGCGCCAAGATCGACGAGGTCGTGGAGAACTACCGCCCCGACCTGATGTGGTTCGACTTCGGGCTGAGGTTCGTCCAGGAAGACTACAAGAAGCGCATGCTTGCCGACTACTACAACAAGGAACGGGAGTGGGGCAGCGAACTTGCCTTCACGTACAAGTCCCACGACCTGGTCCCGGGTGTGGCGATCGTCGACTACGAACTCGGGCGCATGGACCGGTTGACCTACTACGATTGGATCACGGATACGTCGATCGACGATCAAGGCGCGTGGGGTTTCGTTTCGGATGCGGGGTTCAAGAACGCCAGCGCATTGATTCACAACCTGGTCGACAACGTCAGCAAGAACGGCTATCTGCTGCTGAACGTCGGTCCGAGGGCCGACGGTACGATTCCGGAGGAAGCCAAGGAGAGACTGCTCGCCATGGGCGAGTGGCTACGGGTCAACGGCGAGGCAATCTACGGCACCTCGCCCTGGATGACCTACGGCGAGGGTCCCACGGAAATGACCGACGGCGGCATGTTCAGCGAACGCCATGAAGTGGAGTACACGGCCGAGGACTACCGTTTCACATGCACCCACGACTGCATCTACGCGACCTGTCTCGGCTGGCCGAAGGAGATTTCCAGGATCAAGTCGGTTCAGCGATTGAATGACGGGGAAATAAAGTCGGTGTCCATGCTGGGATCCGATCAACCATTGGCGTGGAAATTCACCGCAGACGGGCTCGAGGTCCAGCCACCGAGGGAGAAACCCTGCGATCTAGCCTACGTCTACAAGATCGAACGGCAGAACCCATTCTTGACGTAGCTGCTCGGCGTGAACGCATAAATGACCTTGAAGATCGCCATCGTCGGTGCGGGCAGCATCGGCTTCACGCGCCGCCTCGTGCGCGACATCCTCAGCGTGCAGGAACTCGTCAACCCCCAATGGAGGAATTACCCGTGGATTTCGTAGGATCCCTGAACTTCGCCAACCCGGTTGGACAGAACCAGGGCACGGACGAGGAGCGACGGGCCTTCGCGGCGGAACGGTTTGACAGGCCAACCCCGATCCATGACGCGCGCGCGTCGACAGGTGTGATGGCAGAACCGGTCGACTCGGTCGCGCGGTTGGCCGACGGCGCCGGTTTCCTGCTGGTTCATGCTCCGTCCGCCGTCAGCGATTGGACGGACATCGAAGAGGTGGCGGCCGTCTACTACGAGGAGGCGCGCGCCCTGTTGCAGAAGCTGCTACCCCTGGCGGAGGTCCCGGCAACCCGCAGTCACACCTACCGCAACGAGCAGATCAAGGAGCACTATTGGGATCGGGGTGTTCAGTACGGACCCTGCGCGGCAGCCGTTCACAACGACTATGCCGACTCCATCGGCCAGGACGGTGCTACGGTCACGCGGAAGTTCACGGAGATCCAGGGCATGCCGACGGATCGACGCGTACTGGGGATCAACATTTGGCGGTCCGTGTCGCCGGATCCCTTGGCCCGCTTCCCGCTGGCGGTCTGCGACCGCACCTCGATCGCCCGCGAGGATCTCGAATACAACCTGAACCCCAACGCCAAGCCCAGACCGTTCAACGCCCACTACTGCAAACCCAATGACGCCCAGCGATGGAACTACTACTCCGCGATGACTCGCGACGAGGCCTTGGTGTTCACCACCTACGACTCGCATCCGGCGGACGGCGAGGTCTTCTGTCCCACGCTGCACACCGCGGTAGCCATCCCCGGATCGGAAGGCTTGCAGGAACGCGAGAGCGTTGAGGTTCGCTTCTTCCCGTACCTCCCCCTCCCGTAGGTGCGACCCTCGCGGTCGCCGAGTCCCAGTGCCGTGCGCCTCTGGCGACCCGATCCGGCGTTGGCGGGGCGAAAAGGCGGCCGGGCTTCAATCCACGCGCCAGCGGGCGATCGCCTTATCGTCGAACTCGACCCCGAGGCCCGGTCGATCCGACAGCGGAATGCGACCGTCCTGGGGGTGCAGGCGCGTTGCCGGTGTCACGAGGCGCTCGAAGTTGTAGATGTCCTGCTCGAGCGCGAAATACTCCACCGTGATGCTGTTGTGCGCCGCGGCCACGAGATGGGCGTGTAGGTTGGCGTGCCAATGCGGCGCCACCGGCAGATTGAAGGAAGCGGCCGTGTGCGCCACCTTCATCCATTCCGAAACGCCGCCCAGGACGCCGGCGTCCGGTTGCAGGATGTCGGCGGCCCGCTGCGCCACGAGGTCGCGGAAATCCCAACGGGTGGCGTGGATTTCCCCCGTCGCGACGGGCATTTCAAGGGTGCGCGCGATCTCCCCATGGCCTGCTATGTCATCGGGCGACAGCGGTTCCTCCAGCCACCAGATGTCGCAGTCTTCGACCGCTCGTGCAAAGCGGATCGCATCGTGTGGCCAGCGCCAGGCGTTGTTGGCATCCAGTGCGAGGCGACCCGCGGCACCAATCGACTCGCGTGCGGTGCGTACCCGCGCGACATCGATCTCCAATTCGGCACCGCCCACCTTGATCTTGAAGTCGCTGAAACCGAGTCCCTTGTAGAACCGGATCTCCGCGCGGACGTTGTCGAGCGGATCGCCGGGACGGTAGTAGCCGCCGGAGGCATACGCCGGCACCTCGTCGGTCCAGCCGCCCAGGAGTCGGTAGAGCGGCAGCCCGGCGATCTTGCCGAGAAGATCCCAGAGCGCAATGTCCACCGCCGAGATTGCCCTCAAGGCCGCCCCCCGCCGTCCGGCGAGCAGCACCTCCTGATACATCGCGGCCCAATGGCCCTCGATGAGTCTCGGGTCTTGGCCGAGCAATCGCGGACGGAACGCGTCGTCTACGAACTCGACTGTTGCTTGGCCCGCCACCGTCCCCGCATAGGTGTAGCCGACCCCCGCATGGCCCGCATCCGTGTCGACCCACACCAAGATGTATTCCCTGGCGGCGAGCTGCCGCGTGGCGATGGCGGTGGGTTTATCGACGGGCACACGGACGACGGCGGCACGAATGTCGGTGATGTTCATGATGGCTCCGAGAGGCGGATTCCGTGGTCGCCCTGTTGTCGGCACCGCGACCTTCGCATCAGCTTACAGACCGATCAGGGCAGTTGGAAACGGGCCGTTGGAAACGTGAATGCGTTCCCGATTCGCTGGCCCTGTGCGGAACTTTCATCTAGTCTCCCGGCACCGTAGTCACGCCGCTTGTGGGCAGTTGTGTTGTTGACCATTTCATCGCGGCAAAGGCGACCCGTCGTCGTTGACGCGCTCGGGCAACGCCGGGGTCTCGACGGGCGCCCGTGCAGGTGCGGACCATGAGCCCCGTGGCTCTTGTCGGCGGCGGCAAGATCGGTCATACGATCAGCGACTTCCTAGTCGATTCCGGGGACTACGAAGTCACCCTCGTGGATTGCGACCAGAAGCGGTTGGACCATCTGGCCAACCGCCCGGGGCTTCGCAAACGTCGCCTCGACGTCACCGACGTGGACGCGCTGGCGGTGACCCTTGCCGATCACTACGCGGTCATCAACGCCGGGCCCTTCTATCTCACCGAGGCGGTTGCCCGTGCCGCCGTACAAGGCCGGGTCCACTACCTGGACCTCACCGAGGACATCGCGAGTGCGCGGGTGGTCCGCGAACTGGCGGAATGCACCCACAAGGCCCTGATCCCGCAGTGCGGCCTCGCCCCCGGATTCGTCTCCATCGTGGCGAGCGACATCGCCGAACGTTTCGAAAGCCTCGATACGCTCAGCATGCGCGTCGGCGCTTTGCCGGAGTACCCCACGAATTCGCTCAGCTACAACCTGACGTGGAGCACGGACGGCGTCATCAACGAGTACTGCGAGCCTTGCGATGTCATCGTCAACGGCCAGGCGACGGCGGTGCAGCCGCTGGAACACCTCGAGGAGTTTCATCTCGACGGCGTCGCCTACGAGTCCTTCAACACCTCGGGCGGCCTTGGGACCCTGGGCGAGACCTTGATCGGCAAGGTCAGGAATTTGAACTACCAGACGATCCGCTATCCCGGCCACTGCGACATCATGAAGGTGCTGCTGCACGACCTGCGCCTGGCCGAACGCCGGGAACTCTTGAAGGATGTCCTGGAGAACGCGGTGCCGACCACGGTGCAGGACGTTGTGCTGATCTTCGTGACCGCCAGCGGCGAGAGGGACGGCTACTTCCTGCAGGAGTCCTACGCCAACAAGATCTACAGCCGGACCATCGGCGGCCGGCAGCTGAGCGCCATCCAGATCACCACCGCCGCGAGCGTGTGCGCAATCCTGGACCTGCTTCACGAAGGCAGGATTCCCGCGACCGGGTTCGTTCGCCAGGAGCATGTTCGCCTGAAGGACTTCCTGGCCAACCGTTTCGGCCGCTATTTCCAGCAGGCAACGCAAGGCAAGTAGTTGTTATGGATGCATTGACAGACCTCGACACGATCCTCACCGAACTGTCCATACCCCGCAGCGTTGCGCGTGGGGGTGGGTTGAGGGTGCGTTCGCCTATCCATGGCAACGCCATTGCGGAGGTGGCCGACGACGATGCGGTGGCCGTCGATCGCGCCGTGGAGGCCGCGGCGCATGCGCACCTGGAATGGCGTCGGGTACCGGCCCCGAGGCGTGGTGAGTTGATTCGCCTCTTCGGCGAGGAGCTGCGCCGGCACAAGAACGCACTCGGTGCGCTGGTAACCCTCGAGACCGGCAAGATCCATGCGGAGGGTCTCGGCGAAGTCCAGGAAATGATCGACATCTGCGATTTCGCCGTCGGCCTGTCCCGGCAACTCTATGGACTGACGATGCCCTCGGAACGGCCCGGGCACAGGATGTCCGAGTATTGGCACCCGATGGGCGTCGTGGGTGTCATATCGGCGTTCAATTTCCCGGTGGCGGTGTGGTCCTGGAACGCGGCCCTGGCATTGGTGTGCGGTAACAGCGTCGTGTGGAAACCCTCGGAAAAAGCGCCGCTTTGCGCCGTGGCCTGCCAAGCGCTGTTCGCGCGTGCCGCGAGTGCATTCGGGGATGCGCCGAGTGGGCTCTTGCATGTGGTCGTCGGCGATGCCGCGGTGGGTGATGCCCTGGTGCGCAATCCACGCGTGCCCGTTGTCAGCGCCACCGGCAGCACGCGCATGGGACGCGCCGTCGCGCCCGTGGTCGCGCAACGTTTCGGGCGGTGCATCCTCGAACTGGGCGGCAACAACGGCATGATCGTCGCGCCCTCCGCGGACCTCGAACTCGCGCTACGCGCCATCCTGTTCTCGGCCGTGGGGACCGCCGGTCAGCGTTGCACCACCTTGCGTCGGCTCATCGTCCACGAAGAGATCCACGACGAGCTGGTCGCATCGCTCGCTGGTGCCTTCGACCAGATCCGGGTTGGCAACCCTTTCGAGCCGGATACGGTGGTCGGTCCGCTGATCGACGCCCCCGCGTTCGATGCGATGCAAGAGGCCCTCGCCGCGTCCACGGCTGCAGGTTTCGACGTGCATGGCGGGCAACGGATCGAGGTGCAAGGCTGCGCGAACGGCTGCTACGTAAGACCGGCAATCGTGCAGGCCGGCATCCAGAACGACATCGTCAAGGCCGAGACGTTCGCACCGATTCTCTACGTCATTCCCTACCGGGAGTTCGACGAGGCGTTGGCGCTGCACAACGGCGTACCCCAGGGACTGTCGTCGTGCATCTTTACCCGGGATCTGCTTGAAGCCGAGGTGTTCCTTTCCGCCCAAGGCAGCGACTGCGGGATCGCCAACGTCAACATCGGTCCCAGCGGCGCGGAGATCGGCGGCGCATTCGGGGGCGAAAAGGAAACGGGCGGCGGCCGCGAATCCGGCTCGGATGCCTGGAAGGGGTACATGCGGCGTTGCACCGCGACCGTCAACTACTCGTCGGACCTGCCCCTAGCGCAAGGCATCGAATTCGGCACGTGACCTGTAGCCGGACCTCGCGAGGGCGGCCGTGCCGGCGTGAAGCGGCTTGGCTGGCTGGTCCGGATGCCGATGACCCAGCGGCGGAAGGCGCTGCCACTACGTTGCGCGCGTTTTGCGTACAATCCGAGGATGGTCGCTTTGACGGCCCACCTACACTCAGTTGCCCGTGGCTACGTCCCCAAGGTCCTACGCACCACGCCTCAATCGTGAGCAAGATCCTACAGATCAACCTTGACCGCCTTGTCCACAGCCAGTCGGTGGAGTCGACTCGCATCGAGTTCAAGGCGAGTTGGGATGAAAACACCACGGGGCCACAGGCCTTGATGACCCTATGTGCCTTCGCCAACGACTATCAAAACCTAAACGGTGGTTATCTCGTCTTCGGGATTGCACAAGAAGAGGGTCGCCCCGTCCTTCCCCCAAAGGGGTTGACCCCGTTGGAAGTGGAGCAAGCGCAGAGATGGTTGCGAGGGCAGTGTCGAAGCCTCCGGCCATCCCTCGAACCCGTTTTCTCACCAGAGATCTACTGCGAGCGGCACATCCTGGTTGTTTGGACGCCCGCGAGCCAGAACCGACCGCATAGAGCTCCGGATGCGCGCAGTGGCGCTTGGAAGTACTGGATACGCGTTGGCGAGTCGACGGTCGATGCCGAGGTAGGCGGTCGTTTGGAGATGCTGCTCGAGCAGACGGCGCGTGTGCCGTGGGATGATCGTGCGGCGCTGGAAGCCCGTGTTGAAGACCTCCGCGAAACCAGGGTTCGCGAATACCTCCGCGACGTTCGCAGTGGTCTACTTGACCTTGCGGATACCCGCGACCTCTATCGTCGGATGGGAATCAGTTCCCCGCTAAACGACCACGAGGCACCTCGAAACGTCGGCCTTCTTTTCTTTTCCGACGAGCCCACGAAGTGGTTTGCAGGAGCCAGAATCGAGGTGGTGCGCTTTGCCGCAGACCGAGCCGGAAGAGTGCAAGACGAACGCGTTTTTCGTGGGCCCCTCGCAGATCAGGTCAGGGGTTGCTTGAGTTACTTCGAAGGGCTTTCCCATGCGCACTTGCAGAAACACCGAGATCGCAATCAAGTCCGCGGTTGGGTCAATTATCCTCAAATCGCATTTCGCGAGGCACTGGTCAATGCCGTGTACCACCGTGCCTACCGCAAGGACACGGTTGAGCCGACCAAGGTGTACCTGTACCCCGATCGCGTCGAGATCATCAGCTATCCTGGGCCGGTTTCCGGTATTGAGCCGCACCATCTTGAAGGTGGGAGCCAAATCCCACCGATTCCAGCTCGAAATCGACGCATTGGGGAGTTCCTCAAAGAACTCGATTTGGCCGAGGGCCGGTTTACGGGTGTTCCACAGATATACGACTCAATGCGGCGGAACGGGTCACCCGCACCGAAGTTTGACTTCGACGACGCCAGGTCCTATTTCCGGCTGACTCTGCCAGCGCATCCGGAGTACGCCGCTGTCTCCGCGCTACAAGACGCGGCCTATCTTCGTACAGTCGGAAGCATCGACGACGCATTTGACCGAGTACTGAATGCTTGGGAGTCGGATGCGACTTCTGCCGCCTTGGCGTCAGAAGTGATTCGGATGCACGCCGCGCGAGGCAACATCGCCGAAGCCCACGCCGCCTGGGAGAGATTTAGCGAACACGGGCCGGAATTCGGACGCGCCCATGTTGCCAACACGCTGGTTGACGCGTTACTGGAGGCGGGCGAGGACAGTTTGGCGCGTTCGATTCTCGACACCATCGCGGAAGTCCCCTCGTCGGTAGACGCAATCGACACAGCAATTCTCGCAAAACGGTTGGGCGAACAGCGGGTAGCACACCGGTACTTCGAACGCGCTGGTGATGCCGTATTGAGCGACGTTAGAGCATTGCACGAGTTTGCGCAGACCAAGATGCGACTCGCTACCGAGGCCTACCGACGGCGGAGTCCTTCCTGGCAGGAGGTCAATAGGCGATTGCTCAACGAGGCCCGGGATCAGCTCGAGCGGGTGACCTTGATGGACGCGCCAGCCACACGCCACGCATGGGCTTGGCGCGACTTGGCTCTGGTTCGACAGCGGCTACAAGCGCCGCGTTCGGACGTGATTGCCGCCTATACGCGTGCCTCGGAACTGCTACCGCACGAGGAGCGCTTCACTCACGAACTAGACAGCTTCCTTGCTCGCGGTCCCTCACCACGTCGCAACCGGAACAACCGGGGTCGCCGCTAATCCCGCCACCGCCCGGTTGCAGGTCCGGCTGCACGTGCGCTACGTCCTCGGCAAAGCACGTCGGGACTGGTGCAAGTGCTCCACCCGTTGGCCTTATCCGCGGATGAACTCCCGTATTACCGTACCCGGACGATTGCCCGTGTACTCGCCATTCTCGATCACGACCTGCCCGGCGACAAGCGTTGCGTCGTAGCCGCGGCTCTTCACAACCAGGCGCCCGCCGTTGTGCGGGAAGTCGCGCACGTACTCGGGATGGCGGGAACAGAGGTTCTCGTAGTCGATGACGTTGATGTCGGCGTGCCAGCCTTCGCGGAGTTCGCCGCGCTCCTTCAGTCCGAGCACCTCGGCGGACTTGCCGGAGATGCGGTGCACGGCTTCCGGCAGCGTGTACACGCCGCGGTCGCGGGTCAGTTCGCCCAACAGGAACGTCGGCGAGTCCGCATCGGTGAACTGACCGACGTGGGCGCCGGCGTCGCCGAGCATCGGCACGACGTGGGGCAGACGCATGTAGTTCCACTGGTTCTGAAGCGCACCGCCGAAGGCCCATAGGTTCCAAAGCTCGCGCCCCTCGGAGGCGATCAGGCGGTCGACGTAGAGGTCCACCGGATCCTTGCCGGCCTCGTCGGCGAGCTTTTGCAGGTTGTTGTTGTTATCGAGGTCGAAGTCCGGGAACTCGCCGGTGCCCATCGGATGCAGCATCCGGGCCACTCGGCCGAACCCGCCCGCTTCCTTGGCTTCTGTGACGAGTTTTTCCCGCGTCGCCGGATCCTTTAGGGCGGCGACGCGGTCGGCGATCGTCGGCAGCTTCATGAGTTCCCGCCAGGCCGGCGTGCGTAGGAATGCCTGCTGGGCAAGGCCGAAGAACGAGCCGCTCGGGCGGGTATGGCAGATGGAGGTGATCCGTCTCCCGTTCTCGTTGTTCCTGCCGAGGAACTCCTCCCAACGCGACACGCCGCCGTCGCCTTCGGGACCGGTGCCGCCCGAAAACAGCACCTGGCAACCCAGCTCGGCACCGGTCTCGAACATTTGCTTTTCGACTTCGTAGCGCGTCCGCATGTCGGGGGCGACCTGGAACATGCCGCCGCGTCCCCCTGCTTCCACCACGGCCTCCTGGATCGCCCGGGTTTCCCGCGGATCGGCCCAGGTTCCCGGCGTCAGCCGCCCGTCCGGTACGCGATGGCCGAGGAAGCGCGAGGTGGAGAACCCGGCCGCCCCGCCCTCGACGGACTCCTTGACGAGATCCACGATGCGCTGGAGTTCGCGTTCGTCGGCCTGGACGCCTTCGTCGCAGCTCTTGTCCCCCATGGCCTCGAAACGGATTGCGGAGTGGCCGCACATGCCCACGACGTTGAGCGCCGGATTCAGGGACTCGACGCAGTCGAGGTACTCGCCGAAGGTGGTCCAGTTCCAGGGCAGGCCGTCCATGATGGCGTTGGCGGCGATGTCCTCCACCGCCTCCATGAGTTCGGCGAGATAGCGGCGGTTGTCCTTGCTGCACGGCGCGAAGGTCACGCCGCAGTTGCCGATCAGCGCCGTCGTCACGCCGTGATAGGAACTCGGTCGCATCTCGGGGTCCCACCCGATCTGGGCATCCAGATGGGTGTGCAGATCCACGAACCCCGGCGTGACGATCTTGGCGGTGGCGTCGATGGTGGTAGCCGCTTCGACGCCATCGAGGTTGCCGATGCGGCTGATGCGCCCGTCGTCGACCGCGATGTCGGCTCGTTTCGCCGCCGCGCCGCTGCCATCGACGACCGTACCACCGGAAATGATTAGCGAATGGGCCATGGGTCCCTTCTCCCTCCTCGTTTACCCCAACCCGCGATCATACATGAGGGCTGGGGCCGCGGCGTCGCCAACGCGCCCGCGCTCGGCTCAATTGCGAAGACATCGCAGGGGGCGAGGCTAGCGCGCGCCCATGGGACACACCCCCGTGTTCGTGCAAGAACAACCTCGGTTCGTATGTTCGGGCGACCGCAAGGGTCACCCCTATGGGGTGTCGTGCAACCAGGCGGCTTGACGTGGCGCTCGTTTGGTCCGGGTCCACTCGTCGAGCATTTCCTCGGCCACGGCGTGGGCTCGTTGCCGCGCTTCCTCGCCGCCCTTGTTGCAGGCGAGTTCCAACCGGTGGCCGTTGGGGTCGAAGAAGTAGATGGAATCGAAGATGCCGTGGTCCACCGGACCGAGCACATCGAGGCCGGCGGCTTCGAGACGGTCCTTCGCGGCAAGGAGTTCACCGCGTTCGTCGACCTCGAAGGCGATGTGCTGGACCCACGCCGGGGTGTTCGGGTCCTTGCCCATGGGGGGCGAGTCGGGTAGCTCGAAGAAGGCCAGCACGTTGCCCATTCCCGCGTCGAGAAAGACATGCATATAGGGGTCCGGCGCGCCGGTGGAGGGAACCTCGTTCTCCGCGAACGCGAGCTGGAATGCCATACCGAGCGTGTCTCGGTAGAAGTCGACGGTTTCCTTTGCGTCGTTGCAGCGATAGGCGACGTGATGGATACGGCGTATGCGCGCCCTCGCGGGCGCGTCGGGATTGCGCGCCCCCACCGGTAGGTTGGGATTGTTCAAAGCGCGTGTTCCGTTGCCGCCTTGCGCATCTGCCACACGAAGTTCGGCTGCGCCTTGCCCATCTGGTCGCGTTCGAAGGACTCGAACAACGCCTGGAAGTTGCCTTCGCCGAACCCTTCGTTGTTCCTTCGCTCGATGAACTCGAAGAAGATTGGGCCGATGACCGCCTTGGAGAAGATCTGCCGGAGCAGGCTCGGCTCGTCGCCGGAGGTGTCGCCGTCGATCAGGATACCGCGCTCGGCGAGTTCCTCGACGGGTTCGCCGTGGCCCGGCAGACGCTCGTCGAGCATTTCGTAGTAGGTCGCCGGCGGCGGCTCTACGAACGGCAATCTCGCCGTCCGCAGCCGATCGCAAACTGCCGCCAAGTCGTCGCAGGCGAAGGCGATGTGCTGGATGCCTTCCCCGTTGTGCTCCATGAGGTAGGCCTCGATCTGCCCGGTGCCGCCGGGTGGTTCCTCGTTCAGCGGGATGCGGATCTTGTTGTCTGGGGCGGTGAGGGCGCGGGACACGAGCCCGCTGTGCTTGCCCTGGATGTCGAAGTGCCGGATTTCGCGGAAGTTGAACAGGCGTTCATAGAAGTCCGCCCAGTGGGCGAGCCGGCCACGGTAGACGTTGTGGGTCAGGTGGTCGAGCACCTTGAGACCGTGCCCGGATGGCCGTCGGTCGATTCCCTCGACGAACTCGAAGTCGATGTCGTAGATGCTGCTGCCGTCCTCATAGCGATCGATGAGGTAGAGCGGTGCGCCGCCGATGCCGCGGACCGCCGGCAAACGCAGTTCCATGGGACCGGCGGGAAGGTCGACCGGCTCGGCGCCGAGCGCGAGCGCGCGACCGTAGGCATGGTGCGCGTCCGCGACCCGGAACGCGAGGCCCGTGGTGCACGGGCCGTGCTCCTCGGCAAGGTACCAAGCGTAGCTCTTGGGTTCATAGTTGATGATGAAGTTGATGTCGTTCTGGCGCCACAGTTGGACGGCCTTCGAGCGGTGGTCGGCGACGTGCTCGAAGCCGAGGGTCCGGAATACGGGCTCCAGAATGCCGCGCTTGGGGGCGGCGAACTCGACGAACTCGAAACCGTCGAGTCCCATGGGATTGTCCGTTGGTGCCATTTGAACTCCGTGTGCGTGGCGACCACGCGCCCTCGCGTGTGTATCGATGGTCTGAGTCTATGCCGCTAGAAGAGGAGAAGTTGACCTTTTCACCTCGTCGTTAGGGACTCTGAGGCATAATATGGTCCTCATATTGGTCAATTGGGGTGTTTTCTGCTCATGGCACTGGACCGAATCGAACGCCAGATCCTCTCGCTCCTCCAGGAACAGGGGCGCATGTCCAACGTTGAGTTGGCGGAGCGCATCGGCCTGTCGGAGTCGCCGTGTTTCCGACGCGTCAAACGGCTGGAACGCGACGGGGTCATTGCGCGGTACTCGGCCGTGGTCGACCAGCGGACACTGGGTTTGTCGGTTACCGCCTTCGTGCTCGTCAACATGGACAAGCAACCGGATGTCACGACCGACGACTTTCTCGCCCGTGTCGTCGACGAACCGCATATCGTCGAGTGCCACGCCATGAGCGGCAGCCACGACTACATCATGAAGGTGCTCGCCCGGGACATCGACCACTTCTCGGAGTTGGTCATGCAGGGGATCCTCAAGTACCCCGGCGTGCGGCACGTCGAGTCGAGTTTCAGCCTGGGCGAAGTCAAGCACTTCCAGGCGTTGCCGACGTGAAACGGGGGTTGGGGCTGCCAACGCGCGTATACGCGGCGCTCACAACCTAAGGGCCACCGATGCAGGCGCAGGATTCCGCCAATGTCGGTGGTGTGCTCGACGACGGCGTGGGGCTCTTCAAGGCAGCGTTCGTGTCGGTTCTCGGCCTGGCGTTCGCATCGGCGCTGGTGCGAAGCCTCCCGTATCTCTACCCGAGTTGGTACGAGGTGATCTTCGCCGGCATCTCGGATGGCGTCTTGGCGGGTGCGATGACGGGCGCAGAGGACGTGCTGGGAGCTCTCGGGGACACGCTGCTCCGTGTGATGGTCACGTGGCCCATCGGAATCTTCCTAGCGTTCGCTGTGATCATCCAAATGGACGGCGTGGCCAACGGGTCGACGATCCGATGGCACCGTGCGCTCGGCCAAGCGTGGCGTAGGGCGCCGCCCCTGCTGGGTTGTCTCGGCGTCTACGCGCTAGCCGTGTCGTTGACCTTCGGCACGGTCTTGACCTTCGGCGCCCTGGTGCTGCGTGACTTCATCCTGGACGTGCCCGACGCCCTGCTGACCCTGGTCGCCGGATTGGCCGGTATGGCGGTCTCGCTGGTGGCCTTGGTGCCGCTGGTGGTGCTGTTCATATATTGGTGCCTCGCACTTCCGCTCGTTGCCTCGGAAGGACTGAGCGCGATCCGGGCGCTACGCAAGAGTTGGCGTTTGGTCCGCGGCAACTGGTGGCGCACCCTGGTAATCGTTTCGGTGGCGGGATTCATCGTGTTCGCCGTGGCATCGCTGGCGGGCATTGCGGGAACGCTGCTCGTCGCCGCGTCCGAAGGAGGACTGGGCGTGCGGGTGGCGGCCGTTCTCTTCAACGCCGCCGGTGGCACCCTGACCACGCCGCTCTTTCTCGCCGTGCTCTTGGCGGTGCAAAACGATCTCTCGCAGGATCGCCCATGACCGCCGCGCGGCACAACCTTGGAGGACGACCATGCCCTACCTGCTTCTTTCCGCCGCGATCGTCTCGGAGGTGATTGCGACGACCGCCTTGAAGGCATCCGCGGAATTCACCAAGCCCGTGCCGACGATCATCGTGGCGGTCGGCTACGCGATCTCCTTCTACTTGCTCACCCACGTGTTGCGTAGCCTCCCGGTCGGCATCACCTACGCGATCTGGGCCGGGGTGGGGATCTTTCTGATCGCCGTGATCGGTGCGATCTACTACAAGGAGGTGCCGGACGTGCCCGGGTTTGTGGGCATGGCGTTGATCATCGCCGGCGTGGTCGTATTGCAGGGGTTCTCCAAGACCCCGGCCGCGTAGGGGCGACCCTTGCGATCGGTAAGGATATCCGGCTCGCCGGGATCGACCGCCTGCCCCACCACCCGGTCAGCGCACGATCTTGCGCGCCCGGAGATCGGTGATCGCATCGTCCGCGTAGCCGACCTCGACGAGTACCTCACGGGTGTGCTCACCGAGTTCCGGCGAGCAGCGGAAGATGCCCGCCGGCGTTTCGCCGAAACGCGCGGGGGGGCGTGCCTGACGCATCGGGCCCGCGATCGGGTGGTCGAATTCGAGGAGTGCGCCCATGGCCTTGACTTGGGGATCGTCGATCACGGCGTCGCGGGGATTGATCTTCGCGAACGGGACTTCGTTCTCCTCTAGGCGTTCGGCGAGGTCATCGGTGTCGAAACTCGCATAGCCTTCGTCCAGGGTGCGCCGGAAGAGGCCGGAGTCGAGGGCGGCCTGGGTGCGGAAACGCTCGTCCTCGAACAGGTTGGGAAGCTCCAGGGCGCGAAACAGGCCCTCCCATTCCCGTCGCTGTACGGGCATCGTGCAGATGTACCCGTCACGGGTCTCATGGACCATGCGTTCGTGGGACCTGCCTCCCTGGTGCGGCCTCTCGTCGCCGGCGAAGGTGTAGTTCAGCATGTTGTCGGGCCAGAGGAAGAACAGCGCGGCATCGAGCATGGCGATGTCGACCCGTTGGCCGATCCCGGTGCGTTCCCGGGCGAGAAGCGCGGAGGTTACGGCCTGGGCCGCGGTCATGGACGTGATCTTGTCGCAGATCAGCGAGTTGATGAGGAGAGGGCGCTCGGTCGCGGGATCCGCCTGTAGCGATCCGATGCCCGAGATCGATTGAACGATGGCGTCGTAGACCCGCCGCTTGGCGTAGGGCCCGGTGTGGCCGACGCCGTTGATCGACGCGAAGACGATCCGCGGATTGATGCGTCTGAGGGATTCGTACCCGATCTTTAAGCGTTCCATCACCCCGGGACGGTAGTTCTCCATCACCACGTCGGCGGTTTCGACAAGCGTCTCGAACACGGCCCGGCCTTCGTCGAGGGTCAGATCGATGACGATGGAACGCTTGTTGCGGTTCATCATGGCGAAGGCGCCGCCGACGCCGTTGTGCTCGGACGCGCCCCCAAAGCGCATGAAGTCGCCGTCGGGGGATTCGACCTTGACGACATCCGCCCCCTGATCGCCGAGGATCGAGGCGGCGATCGGGCCGGAGTAGATGGTGGTCAGGTCGAGAATGCGGATGCCGTCCAGGGTGCCGGCCATAGGGTCTTGCGTCGAGTCGGTGTCGAACGGGTGATTCTATCGCTGCGGGGTCCGCTTGCGTGTCCAATGTCCATGGCGCGATCATCGGCTTGTTGGCGTCGAGGCGGTGAATCGCCATGAAGAAGCAGTCGGAGTGCACGCCCGCCGACGGCTGGCGGGAACGGTTCGCGCGGGACGGTTTCCTGTCCCCGGTGCGCATCCTCGACGACGCGGAGGCGCTAGCGCACCGTCGGCGGCTGGAGCGGGCGGAGCGGTCGTTCGGCGATCTGCACTACCAGGGCAAGGTCTACACCATCCTGCGTTCGCCCATGGAACTCGCGACGCACCCGCGGGTCTTGGAGGTCGTGAATGCGTTGATCGGTCCCAACGTGCTGCTATGGAACGGCACCTACATCGTCAAGGCGCCGCATTCGCCGGCTCACGTGAGCTGGCACCAGGATCTCGCCTATTGGGGCCTCGACGGCGACGACCAGGTGTCGATGTGGATCGCCCTATCCCCCGCCAACGAGTCGAGCGGCGGCATGCGGATGGTGCCGGGCAGCCACCGGTTCGGGCGGCGCAGACACGCGTTGACGTCCGATCGCGCCAACGTGCTCTACCAAGGTCAGACCGTCGAGGATGTCGACGACAGCAATGCCGTGTTCTGCGAGCTATTGCCAGGCGAGGCATCCTTCCATCACGGCTGGACCTTGCATGCCTCCCTGCCCAACGAGAGTAGCGACCGGCGCATCGGCTTCAATGCCCAGTACGTGGCGACCCACATGCGCCAGACCCGGCACGACCGCGACACCGCGGTTCTCGTGAGCGGGGTGGATACGTATGGCCACTTCGGACGTGACGTGCCGGCAACGGGCGACCTCGAACCCGAGGCCATCGCGCGACAGCGCGAACTGGACCGGCAGGTTCGGGAGTCCATGGGAGTCGCGGACCCGTGATCGTCTCCCACCGGCACCGGTTCATCTTCTTCGCCGTGCCCCGGACGGGCACCCACGCCATCCGGGCCGCGCTTGGCCCTGTCCTCGGCGAGGCCGACTGGCAACAGCAGTCGCTGACCGAGGTCGTGCGGAGTCCCGTGCCGGACCTCGCCCGCATCGGGCACGGCCATATCTCCCTGCGCCAGGCACGGGCTTTTCTGCCGACCGAGACGCGCGACTACTTCAAGTTCGCGTTTGTGCGCAATCCCTATGACCGGTTCGTGTCCGCGTGCGCGATGCTCAACAAGCGCAACCCCGGCTATCGCGGTGCCGAGACGGCGTTCATGAAACGCGCGCTCGCGTTCGGGCGGTTTCGGCGGCGGATGCTGATCCGACCGCAGGTCGAGATGCTGGAGGAGAGTAACGGTGGCATCGGCATGGATTTCGTGGGGCGCTTCGAGACGTTGCAGGCGTCGTTTGCCGATGCGTGTCGACACATTGGCGTTGCAGCGGGTGAACTCGAGCACAGCAACGCTTCGGCACACGGGGCGTATCGGACCTATTATGACGACGAACTGTTGGCACGGATAACGGACCTCTACCGCCGCGACTTCGACGAGTTCGGCTACGACGTCGTGGCGTCGGCAAAGGCGCTGTCGTGCGCCTGAGCAAGCCGTTCATCCGGCTGCCGTTTCGGTTCGATGCCGAACAGTTGGCCCGGGAGGTGGCCGAAATTCCGCCGCACACCTGGATGGCGCATCCGAGCGGTCTGCCGGGCAACGCCGCGATCGCGTTGATTTCCAGCGGCGGGGGCGACAACGACTCCTTCGAAGGCGAGAAGAAGCCGACCCCGCACCTCCTGCGATGCGAGTACCTGCGCCAGGTCATGGCCAGCTTCGGCGAGGTGCTGTCCCGTTCCCGGCTGATGAAGCTGGATGCGGGGGCCGAGGTGAGCCTGCACGTGGACTTCAACTACCACTGGTTCAGCCGGGTGCGCATCCACATCCCGATCATCACCAACGAAGCCGTGATCTTCCATTGCGGGACCGATCAGGTGCACATGCGCGCGGGCGAATGCTGGATCTTCGACTCCTGGCGCCGACACCGGGTGGTCAACCCCAGCGCCGAGGAACGCATCCATCTCGTCATCGACACCGCCGGTTCGTCGCGTTTCTGGAATCTCGTGCGCGACGTGGAAGACGACAATCCATTGCACACGGCGGCCGAGGCGCGGTTGGTGGAGTTCGAACCCGGCGCCGCCGTCGAGATTCGAACCGAACAATTCGCGAGCCTGCCCGTCATGGCGCCCGGGGAGTGCAGCGCGTTAATCGAGGATCTGATCGCGGATTTCTCGGCCAATCCGGGCAACGATCCCGGTCTAGTGGCCGCCTACGCCCGGTTGCTGCGCGACTTCGCCGCCGACTGGCGGGAAGCGTGGCTGCTCTACGGCCATCGCCCGCAGGGACTGCCGCGCTACCGTGCGCTCATCGAGACGACCCGGCGCCGGCTGCACCCGGATCGACGGGCGTTGACGGCGAGCAGCAACGGCATCGGCGTGAACGCGATCTTCGCGCAGCGGGTGTTGAACGCCGCGTTGGCACCGGACGCTGCCGTGGACTAGGAAACCTCTGTTCAAGTCCGTCCCTGGACTTGAACAGTAGCGAAACAAATAGTTTCGCTTGCAAATTCAATGGCTTACGCCATCGAATTTGGCGGCACATCCCTGTGCCGGGCTAGGGAAGGTCTTGTTCAGAACTTCCCTAGCAGACTGTCGGACTATTCGGCGTTAGCCGAAAGGTCGGGCTGGGGCGCTTTGGGCTGGGGCAAGAGGCGGTGCCGCCAGGCAACGGCTCTTGTGGTGCCAACCAACCGAAACGTCCTTCGATGGTTCCGTGTAACAATGCAGGCTCTTCCGCGAACGTGGGCGCCGAACGTGGCCAAAGCAGGGCACCGCCAACCGGACCGCAACGCAGCGATCAGGGAATTCGGCCTCGAGCCGTACGTCCTGGCACTCGAACTGAATGGCTATGCGGTCGTACCGCCGTCGGTTACCGGCGTGACCGACGAGCAGATCGACCGGCTCACAGCGTTGCTGCTCGACAAGTCGGAGGAACTGGTGGGCTGTAGGTTCACGGTGGAGGACGGCCCGGAGTGCGAACTCGACTACGGCGACTACAAGGGCGTAATCGAGCGCATGTCGGGGGTCGAGCCGAGCCAGTTCCAGCTCATGCAGTTGTGCACCTTCGACCGCGCCTTCCGCGACCTGGCGGTGAACCCGGTCGCGGTGGCGCTGATGCGGCACATGATCGGCCACCGCGCGACGCGTTTCAGTTCGCACAACTGCTTCATCAAGTGGGCGGGCGACGGCTACGGCGATTCGCTGGGCCTGCACTGCGACCAGGGTGGCGTTCCCCAACCCTGGGGCCGCATCGCGCTCAACGCCAACTGCAACTGGTGCCTGACCGAGTACTCGTCCGACAGCGGCCTCTTGGCCTGCGTCCCGGGGTCCCATCTGCGCGCCAGTCACCCGGTGCAGCCCGCCGCCGCCCGGGAAGCCGTCCCGGTCGAATGCCCGCGCGGCTCGTTGATCGCGTTTCACGGCCAGCTGTGGCACGGTGCCTATCCGCGCACCGCCCCGGGACTACGGGTCACCATCTCGAACTACTACCGGCACGCGGCGATTCAACCCCAAGACGACATCCCGAACCACTTCCCCAGGGGACTCGCCGACGACTGCGACGACCCGGAGACCTTCAAGCAGTTGGCGGGATTCGGGCTGCCCTACCAATCGCAGGCGCTGCCGGTGCCCAAGGCCCGTCGAGAGACTGCGAGCAACTGCGGTCGCGAGAACGGCCAGACTGGTCGCCAATCGACGGCGCCATCAGCAGCATCGTCCGGCTTGTAGTGGCGAAGCCCTTGGCTTTCCTGGCTGGATTGCACTTCGATGATCGACCCCGTTGAGTTGCAGAGAATCGCGGTGGCCGCCCTGTCCGCGGGAGGCATCGTGTTGTTCGGCGCGGCTTATGCGATCTGCTTGGCGCTCGGACGCCTCAAGGGACTGGCGATCCTGCGACCGCTTTCGTATGTTGCGTATCTGGCGCTGGTGGCGGTGACGGGGCTGTTTGCTTGGGCAATGAATCTCACCGGGTCGTGGGCGATCCTCACCGTGGTGCTGCTCATCGGCTATTTCGTGGCGCCACGCGCCATCTGGCGGCTATCGGTGGCAACCCACGAGACATCGGAAGGCAGAACGACGGAGACTGAAGATGAGTGACGGAGTTTGGTGGGCCAGCCAGGACTTCTGGCGCAAGTGTGCGATCTTCGTGACCGCGGGCATGTTCCTGGTGCTGATTCTCCTGACGTTCCATTCGATGGCGGCGATCACGGCGGGTCAGGATCGTGTGCCAGCCTACTCCGTGATCAACCATCGCATCGACTACGTCTTCGATGAGGAGCGGAACATGAAGGTGCCGGTGATCGGCGAAGAGGCGCCGCTGTTCGGCGAGATGCTCAGCGAAGAGGAGGCGAAAGCGCTGGTGGACCTCGGCAAGCTCACCGTGCAGGCCAAGAACTGCATGAACTGCCACACGCTGCTCGGCAACGGGGCGTACTACGCACCGGACCTCACCAAGGCCTGGCTCGATCCGGGCTGGGGCAACGAGCAGGCCCGCGAGTTGCTGATGACCATGTTCCTGAAGGATCCGAAGACCAATGCGCGGACCTACGGCACGAACCGGCGCATGCCCGACCTCGGCGTCACGGATGAAGAGGTGCGCGGCATCATCGCGTTCCTCAAATGGATGTCGGCGGTGGACACCAACGGCTTCCCCCAGGGTTTCGAGCCCCTGCCGCAAGGAGGATCCTGATCATGGCTGAAGCAGCGATCACCAACCCCTTCCGTCCGGCTTTGGACGCCGTCGCGGCTCGCGACGCGTCATCACTGTCCGTCGGGCAACGCCTGGCGCTCAAATACTTCCTCGTCGCGATGGTGTTGTTCGTCGCGCAGATGCTCTTCGGCCTCCTGGCCGGACTGCAGTTCCTCTACCCGGAGTTCCTCTACGGCGTCCTCGACTTCAACGTCAACCGCATGGTTCACATCAACGCGATGATCGTGTGGATGCTCTACGGCTTCATCGGCTCCGTCTACTGGCTGGTGGAGGACGAGGCCGGGGTCGAACTGGTGGGCGCCAAGCTCGCCAACATCAACTTCTGGATCCTGACCTCGGCGGTTGCGGTCGTGGTGGTGGTCTATCTGGTCGTCCAAGTCGGCCCGGGCAACCAGATGAGCATCTGGCTCATCAACGAGGGCCGGGAATACATCGAGGCGCCGCGCTGGGCGGACATCGGCATCGTGGTGTGCATGGGCGTGTTCTTCTACACCGTGGCCGGCACCTTCATGAAGGGACGCTGGAGCGGCATCTCGGGCACGCTCGTGCTCGATCTCATCGCGCTCGCCGGGCTCTACCTCGCCGGCATGTTCTACACCACGAACCTGTCCGTGGATCAGTTCTGGTGGTGGTGGGTGGTTCATCTCTGGGTCGAGGCGACCTGGGAGGTGCTGGTTGGCTGCATCATGGCCTGGGGTCTCATGAAGACCCTGGGCGCGCGCCGGGAAATCGTCACGACCTGGCTCTACATCGAGGTCGCGATGATGTTCGGCGCCGGCATCCTCGGCCTCGGGCACCACTACTTCTGGATCGGCACGCCCGAGTACTGGCTCGGCATCGGCGGCTTCTTCTCCGCCCTTGAACCGATTCCGCTGGTCGCCATGGTCGTGCATGCGGTCTACGATGCCGGCCGGCACAGCTTCCAGAGCCGGAACCACCCGGCACTTGCCTGGCTGATCGCGCACGCCTTCGGCAACTTCCTGGGCGCGGGCGTCTGGGGATTCATCCACACCCTGCCGCAGATCAACCTCTACACGCATGGAACGCAGTGGACGACGTCCCACGGCCACCTCGCCTTCTTCGGTGCCTACGCGACGATCGTGATCGCCTTCATATACATCGCGCTGCAGCGCTGGCGGGGCGAGGTGTGGATGTCGGGGGATCTTCCAGACCGCGGCTGGAAGTGGAAATGGTCATTGATCCTCCTCAACGTCGGGATGCTCGGCATGACCATCGCGCTACTCATCGCCGGCTACGAGCAGTCGTTCATCGAACGCGCCATCGGCGGTTCGACCTGGGCTGCGTACTTCGAAGGCCAAACCCAGCCGTGGTTCGTCCAGGGCATGCAATGGCGGATGGTCTTCGGCGTGTTGATGACCGCGGGGCTCGTGCTCTTGCTGTGGGATTTCCTGACCATCGGACGCGGCGAGACGCGTCCCGCGAAGGAAGTCCATGCGCCGGGGCCCCACGTCGGTTAGCATCGCGCCGTCTTTCGAGGAGCCCGCCATGAGACTACGCTTGGCCTTATTGACCGTAGCCATCCCGGTCGTTGCATTGATGGTGTACGCGACCGCTGCCTCCGGCGCGGGCTCGAAGGAAGCGGGGGCGACCAAGGCAGCCGTCTGCGCCGCATGCCACGGTCCTAAGGGCATCAGTGTCAACCCGCTCTGGCCAAGCCTCGCCGGTCAGCAGGAGGCGTATCTCGCCAAGCAGATCAAGGAGTTTCGGGACGGCGTTCGGGTCGAGGCTACGATGCAGCCGTTCGTAGCGAACCTGACGGATCAGGACGCCGACGATCTCGCGGCGTACTACGCGTCGCTGTCGCCCTGCCCTTGATGGTCTCCGAAGTCGGATCGGCGACTTGCGGTGGTTGCCTCGTCCACATCGGATTGCGTCAAGACACGGGGCCGTTTCTGGGTCGGAACGGCGACCACGAGCAAACCCGACCGTTCGAGTGTCACCGTCGTCGGCACGGGCTCGGTTTCAACGCGACCGTCCGCTAGGCGGAACCGCGCTTGCGCGCAGGGGCGGGTGGGCCGCTTCGCGGATCGGCTTCGCTTGCTCCGATTATCACCATTAAGTATCATCAAGAACAATCTTTTGTCGGATCGACGCCGTGACGCTCAAAGAGGCCGTCCGCGTTCTGGTTCGCGGCGATGGTTCGACCCGATCGATCATCGATACGCGGGGGTTGCGCACCCTTTTCAACGGGGACAGTGATGCCGCGTTCAACAAGGGACTACGCTCCCTCGTCGAATGTGGCCTGCTCGAACGGTTCGCGCCCGGCGTCTATTGCAACCACGGTGCTCCCCGCCTAGGGACGGAGGGTTTGGCGTTGGTGGTATCCCACCTGCGCCCGCACAATCTGTCGTACCTTAGCTACGAGTTCGCCCTGTCCGACGTCGGCTCGATCAGCCAGGTGCCGTTTGTCTTCACGTTCGCGAGCACGGGTGCCAGCGGCGAGTTCTCGACGCCCTACGGACGCCTGGAGTTCACCCACGTCTCCCGCACAGGCGACGAGATCGTTAGACGTGCCGTGTTCGATGATCGGTTCGACGTGCTGTTCGCTCCCCCCGACATGGCGCTAGAGGACTTCTCCCGGTCGAGGCGCTCGGGTGGACACCTGGTCGACATGGAAGAACACGCCGAAATCGTCGCCGAATGGGCTGCGCATGAATCCGCCGCTTGATTTCCTCGCCGTCGCCCGCGAGGTCGTCAGGCGCTCGCCGGGACTCCAAGCGTGTACGCCCGTCGTAGAGAAAGAGCTTCTCCACGTCGAGATACTCGGCGGATTGCACGACGCGGGGCTTCTCAGACGTCTGGTGTTCAAGGGTGGGACCTGCCTGCGCCTGTGCCACGGCTCGGAACGGTTCAGCGAGGATCTCGACTTCAGCGGCGGCACAGCGTTCAAGCCGAAGGTGCTGCGCGACATCGAGACGGTGCTGCGTAGCCGGATTGGGCGCACCTACGGCCTCGAGGTCGACGTCCGCCACCACGAGAGGAAAACGGGACACGCGATCAACCGCTGGACAGCGCGAATCGTTACGTATCGACCCCCGAACTCGCGTTCCACCGCCCGGCTGGGTATCCAGCGCATCAAGATCGAGATCGACGATCAGCCGCACCCCGAGCGCACACGCACGCTGATGGTGGGGCACCCGTACAAGGAAGTCGTCGGCGCCTACGCGGCAACGACGATCGTCGCCATGCCGATGGACGACATCCTCTCGGACAAGCTGGTGGCATTCCCGCAGTCGGTGACGCGCCGCCGGAATCCCAGGTATCGGGACGTGTGGGACATGCACTGGCTCGCCCCCCGCGTGCGCGACCGGCGCGCCCTCTTCCGTCGCGCAGCTGACACGGCCAGCAGGCAAGGGTGGTCGGAGGACGCTTTCGCCGATGCCCGCGCCCTCACCCTCTCCCGCCTACCCGAGATCGTCGACTCCGAGGGGTTCGCCACGACGATGCGTAGGTTCCTGGAGTCGTCCCGTCATCAAACGACGGTTGGCGACCCGAACTACCGTGCTCACATTGTCGACACGGTTCGTGACCTGCTCGAACACCGAGTCTTCGAGGTCGGTCCTCCGGCGATGGATCCCGTTGCGCCATGAACTGGAGTGCAGGCAACGGTCTCCGCCGTAAATGGGCGGTCAGGTCGCCGCGATACCGTAGCGTTTTCTGACTTCGGGACCCAAAGCGTCCTTCAACGGGCCCAGCCAAGGCTCGTAGTTCCGCCACTGCTCGAGGCTTGTCCTGAAGATCGGCTGGCGGACCTGTTCGGAACTCGGCGTGCGGATGCTGCGCTCGGTCTGGTGGTAGTCGACACACGCCTGCTCGAACGGCAGGCCGCAGAACTCCAGGATGCGGCGCACCTGGCCTTCGAGATCGTCGACCACGTCCTCGTGCTGGACGCAGAGGACGAAACCCGGCAGCACCCGGTCCCAGTGATCCATGAGCTTGACGTACTGGCGGTAGTAGTTGCCGATCTCCGCTAGGCCGTAGGAGAACTCCTGGCCTTCGCCGAAGAGCTGCTTGTAGCCGCTGAAGCAGCACGCCATGGGGTGCCGGCGCGCGTCGATGACCTTGGCGTTGGGCAGGATCAGGCGGATCAGGCCGACGTGGAAGAAGTTGTTCGGCATCTTGTCGACGAAGTACGGCGCATCGCCCCGGTAGGCGCGGGTGTCGTCGATGAACTGTTCGCCGAAGCGCCGGAAATAGTCGTCGTCGAGGTCTGCGAGGATGGCCGGATAGCGGGGTTTGCCACCGGGTTCGTCGCGACCCCGCAGCCGCTTGGCGAGATTCAGGATGTGGTGCAGTTCCATGGTGCCGTCGACCGCGGAGTGGGACGACAGGATCTGCTCCAACAAGGTTGAGCCGGCGCGGGGTAGGCCGACGACGAAAATGGGATCCGGTGCGGGATGCCCCAAACCCGCCCGGCGGGCGAGGAGTTCCGCCGTGCAGACCTCGATCTGACTGTCGATCCGCACCTGCAGGTGCTCGGCACGGTGGTAGGTGTGGGGCTGCTTCAGCGCATTGCCTTGCCGGTAGTGGCCGAACGAGGTTTCGTAGTCGCCCCGGCGCTCGAAGGCGTCGCCCAAGGCGAAGCAGATCTGGATGCGGTCGGCCTCGTTCGTGTCGTGATCGGCGGCGAGAGACTCCATGCGCGCCAGCTCGTCGTCCGTGAATTCGTAGGACTTGGTGTTGGCGAGGCTCCAATACGCATCCCCGTGGTCGGGTTTGATCCGGTACGCCTCGCGATACAGCGATACGGCCTTGTCGAACTCGCCGTCGGCCTTGAATACATGGGCCAGCGACACGGGGAAGATGGGATTGTCGGGATGCTCGCGCAGCAATCTTTCATAGCTCGTGACGGCTTTGGCGTTCCTTCCGATGCCGGCGCAGGCAGAGGCGTAGAGCGAGAGGATGTGTTCGGCGTCGTCGGGATAGTCGTCGAGGAGCCGTTGGGCTTCATCGAACGCCTTGGCGAACTTCTGCACCCGCATGAGGATATTGACGTACTGAATGCGGGCGTTCCTGTGCGCCGGGTGGAATTCGACGCAGCTCTCGAGCAGGAACTCGGCCTCGTCGTAGGTCCGGTTGCGGGTGGCCACCTCGGCGAGCAGGCGCATGCCCTCGGCGTGGGTCCTGTTGTCGCGCAGGAAGTGCTTACAGGCCCGCTCGGCATCGGCGAGGCGGTCGTCGGACAGGTAGCTGATCACCGTCAGCAACTCGACGGGCAGGGATTCGAGAAAGACAAGCTGGTCCCGGACCACGGCGAGTCGTTTCGCGTTGCCGCCGTCCTGGTACAACTTGGCAAGACACTTCCAGCTGTTTAGCAGGGACGGATCGTTGTTGACCGCGCGCTCGAACGCCGCCCCGGCGCGGGGAAAGTCCTGCATGGCGATGTGGTTGTAGCCGAGTTCCTGGTGGGCACGCCCGAAGTTGGGCTTTTGGCGAAGGATTCCCGCAAGCGTATCGAGAGCGTCGGTCCATGCGTGTTGATGTCTCTGGGCAACCGCCAGCGCGTAGGCGGCTTCGATGTTGCCCGGTTCGTCGGTCAGCACGTCACCCATCAACTGGGCGGCCCGGGCGGGTTCGCCCTGGCTGAGCAAGCGTTGCGCTTGGCGAACGCGATCTTCGTTAGTGGACACGGGGCCGGTGGTGGTGGTGATGCTCAAAGCCTACACCGTAAAGAAAAAGGGCGAACCGGAGTTCGCCCCAATCCCTACTTCCCATGTTGGGTCACTGGAGTTCGAAGGAAAACCGAATGCCCATGGTGCGGGGCCGCTGCTCGGATACCACCGGGGTGTAATGACCGGCAATCTGCATGATCTGGGCGGGCTCGTCGTTGAGGTTGTCGATATAGAGTTCGGCACCCCACCCCTCCTTCTCGATTCCGAAGGCCACGTTCATGGTCGTCGCCGCCGGGTTCACGAAGCGAGTGTTTCTGGGCAGCCCACCGGGTATCGGGATCGTCCCGTAGCTGCCGCCCTCTTCCTGTAGGTCGAGGCCCGAGTAGTGTCCGGACTGGCGGAACAGCGTGTCGTCCATGAACGCTGCGCTGCCGACGATGCCGGACACGGTCTCGCCGCGGTACGTGACGCTGCCGCGCACATAGGCATTGGCCTGCATGCCGGTGAGGGTGAAGTCGTAGCGAAAGAGAAGGTTGGCGGCGAACTCCGGCGACAACGGCAGCTCGCTTCCTACCGGTACGGCAATGCCGGACAGCTGCCGGTTCAGCCGGGTCAGTTCGGTGCGCAGGAAGCTCGCCGCGCCGGCAACTAGGAAGTTGCCGGACGGTGCCCACTGCATTTCCAAGTCCAAGCCGCTGCTCTCCGCGTCCCCGATGTTCTCGAGGAAGTAGAGAAAGGCGACGTTCGACGGGTCGAAGCGGGAGACCTGCAACTCGTCGATCGCTGTCTGGAAGTACGTGGCGTTCACGTAGAACCCGACGAAATCCCCTTTCATACCGATCTCCACGCTCGATATCTCGTCGGTCAGCGCGGTGGCGGGCACGACGTAGTTCTCGTAGACCCCGGATTGGTTGGTCGACAGTTGGCCGGCATTGCGGTTCTGGGCGGCCGGGCGGTAGCCCTCGGCGTAGGTCGCGAACAGCAGCAGGTTGTCGTTCGGCGTCCAGCCGAGCGACGCCTTGACGATCGTGTCGGTCTCGTTGATCGAGCCGTCGGACTGCAGCCCTTCCAGACTCAGGTGCCCGGCCTTGATCGCCGCCAAGGTGGCCGCGTTGCTGCCGCCGCCCCGGAACATGTCCCGGGCGCCATTCGGACTGCGGGCACCGAGGATCACGTTGTCGTCGCCGGTCGAGAGATAGTCGGCCAAGGTCTGCAAGCGGGCTGTCACGTCGTTGCTGAACGCGTGACTGTTGCAGCGCCCGTCGGCAGTTCGCTCGGAGTTGCCGAACCCCTGCGGTGCGATTCCGTATCGGCAACCGAAGGAGAAGTTGGAAGCGCCCTGCAACTGCGTGGTGAGGTCGTAGTAACGTGCGCTGAATGACACCGTCCACTGATCGGTCAGGTCTATGGCAACTTCGCCGAAGAACGCGGTCTCCTCCTCGGTTCGCGTGTAGTCGTTGAAGAACACCGTGAACGGCGTACGGGGCTCGGGTCCGGCGTTCGTGCCTTCCGTGGGGATTGTGACGTTGCCCAGCAGGAACCCGTCGCCCGAGTTGTCGTTGTAGTAGCTGGAGACGTGTTCACCGAAGGCGTCGTTGGCGGAGGCATACTGGAAGTCGCCGAGATGGTTGGTCTCGAACGAGTTGGTGTAGATCCCGCCGAGCAGGCGGATGCGCCGGGAGGCATCCGTTGCCACCCGGAACTCGTGGGTCGTGCGCGAGTTCGCGGTGTCTTCGGTGTACTGCTTGGTGGGGTCGTAGCAGTTGTTCACGTCGGTGGCATCGTAGACGTTGCCGCTGCACAGGTAGTAGGTGATGTAGCCGCCACCGTTGTTGTAGTGCGTGTAGTCGATGATGCCGTCGACGTCCCGGTTCAGGGTGCCGCCGGTGTAGATCGCGTCCAGGCCGGCAATCCGCCCGGTAAGCGTCCAGGTGGTCAATCCGAAACTGTCCCGGTTGTACTCCGGGGAATAGCGCGCCGTGGCGTGGTCCTGACCGAGGTTCGTGTCGACGACGAACGAACCTTCCGCCTCGAGTGTCTGGTGGCTGTGCTGGACGAGCGCGTCCCAGTTGTCGCTGATGTTGTAGGCGACGCTGAAGCGCCCGCCCCGGTACTCGGCCTCGTTCCAGTCGTCTTGAACGATGGCGTCGTTGCGGGCGCTCTCCACCGAGTCCGCGCCGGTCAAGGGGGGTCCGTAGCCCGCAACGTTGTTGCGGTCGACGACCTCGCCGCTCGGCGTGAACGTGGCGGGTATGTTGTCGACCCAGCCGCCTTGGCTGTCGCTGTAGACGACCACCCGCAACGCCAGGGCGTCGGTAAGCGGCAGGTTCAGGAAACCGTCTGCGCCGGCGCTGTTCGCACCGTCTGCCGTGGTGGCGAACCTCGTGTTGAACCCGGCATCCAGCTTGCCGTGCTCGGGCTTGCGGGTAATGAGACGCAGGTTGCCCGACTGGGAGCTTGCACCGAAGAGGGTGCCTTGTGGGCCTGCCAGCACTTCGATCCGTTCGAGGTCCGCCGCGTACACGTCGAGGTTGCGGCCGCCGAAGGAGACCGGTTGCTCGTCCACGTAGAGCGCGACACCTGGTGCGGAACCCTGGGCAGCGGTGATCGTGACCCCCGACTGTTCGGTGGCGCTGCCCCGGATATAGAGTTCCCGCTTGCCCGGGCCGTTGCCGCCGCTGACGACGTTCGGCAGGTACTCGGCGTACTCGTCGAAGGTCTCGATCCCCAACTCCCTGAGGGTGTCGCCGGTGACCGCCTGGACGGAGATCGTCACGTCCTGGGCGCTCTCCTCGCGTTTGGTCGCGGTGACGATGACCGTTTCGATTTCTGCAGCGCTCGCGCCGCCCGTCGTGGCGACGGCGGCGGAGATGGCGGCAGCCAACGGCTTCTTCTTCCAAGTACGGGGCCCGATTGATGCGTCGAGCGTGTGATTCGCGTTGATCGTGCGTCGCCTACCCATCGCGATGCCTCCTAGCCTTTCTCTGCAATTGTTGGTGGACGTGGAAGGGACCACGCTTACCTGCGTGTTGGCTGAACTGCGTCCGTGCGTCCCCTGGCGTTGTCCGCGCGCGTCGTTCTTTGCTCATTGCGCCGCGTTAGACTGACAAGCAGGTCGCTTGTAACACTCCCGAAACACCAATGCAACGCCGCCCTACCGGCACCTACCGGCACCCGGCACAGTGGAAGGACGACAACGGCCCCGATAATGCGCATTGTCGGCAAAGCTCCGAGTCGCTTGTTGCCGCACGCCGAAAGCGTGACACTCACCCGGTGGGTCAACTATGTTCCTCGGCCATGCCCCAAAACCGTCCCGCCGCCATCGACGACCCGCCCGCGCACTTTGGATTCCTGATGGTGCCGGACTACACGATGGTCACCTTGACCAGTGCCATCGCCGTGCTCCGGATGGCTAACCGGTCGAGCGGTCGCGACCTGTATCGTTGGTCGTGTGTGACCCTTGACGGCGCGCCGGTCATGTCGAGCGCGGGGTTGCGTCTGATCCCCGATGGCGACGTCGGCTGCTTGGGACAGGTGCATATCGTCTTCGTCTGCGGCGGCTACCACCCGGAGCGACAGGCATCGAAAGCGCTGCTCGCGACCTTGCGCCATTTCGCGAAGCGCGGCGTTCACCTAGGCGCGCTTTGCACCGGCTCGCATTTTCTCGCCGCAGCAGGTGTTTTAGATGGCTACCGCTGCGCCATCCATTGGGAAAACCTACCCGGCCTGCGCGAGCAGTTCCCGAAAGTTCAGGTTTCTTCTAGGCTTTTCGTCGTCGATCGCGACCGCTACACCTGTTCCGGCGGAATCAGCTCGATCGATCTCATGCTGCACCTCGTGGCGGGGTCGCACGGTCGGCAACTGGCTCGGGACATCTCCGAGCAATTCACCGTCGAGCGAATCCGCACCGAGGACGACGCCCAGCGCACACCCCTGCACTACCGCCTCGGCGCCCGGAACCACGACACGCTGGTGGACGCGGTGGCGCTCATGGAGGCCAACATCGAGGAGCCTCTCGCCCTGGGCGAAATCGCCGAATACGTGGGGGTTTCCCGACGGCAGCTAGAGCGGCTGTTCCACGATCACCTGCATTGCACGCCCTCGCGCTACTACCTCGACCTCAGGCTGCATCGCGGACGGTTGCTGCTGCTCCAGACCGGCATGAAGGTGGCCGACGTGGCAGCGCGATGCGGATTCTCGACGGCGGCGCGGTTCGGCAAATCGTACGTCGAGAAGTACGGCAAGCGACCGAGCGACGAGCGCCGCGGGGAGTCCTGAAAGACGCGACCGACGACGCACTTCGGCATGTCGCATTGCGACCATTTGATGTCGCCTTCCTGGTGTGTCGAAACGCGCGTTCGGGCGCAATCTGCGCGCGTCGGCGAAGCGCGGAACCCACGTCGTCGACACCGTACCGGCGGCAAGGGCGTGACTGATGATTCCACGTAACAACGGCAAGCCCCGCTTCGCCGATCTGCGGCAGTGCGAGAGCGTCGATCAATCGGATCGCCGCGTACCGATCAATCTCCGCCAGTCCGGCCCCACGCCGGTCGGGTTGCTCATTTCGACCCGGGTGCGCAAATCCCCCTATTGGCACCTGTCGATGGAGGCGGGTTGCTGGCGGGCCACCGTCTACAACCGGGTCTACCATCCACGCGGCTACGTGCGAGAAGAGGATGGCGGCGCGATGGTCGAGTACAACGCGCTCGTGAACCATGTCACCCTCTGGAATGTCGCGGTCGAACGCCAGATCCAGGTCAAGGGGCCGGACGCGGAGGCCTTCGTCGACTACGTCATCACGCGCAACGCCAAACGCATCAAGCCGATGCACGCCAAGTACGTGATCCTCTGCAACGAGGCGGGAGGCGTCCTCAACGACCCGGTTCTGTTGCGCGTGGCCGAGGACGAGTTCTGGTTCTCGCTGGCCGACAGCGATATCGAATGGTGGTTGCGCGGCGTGAATCTTGGGCTCCGCTACGACGTCTCCATCGCCGAGATCGATGTCGCGCCAGTCCAGATCCAGGGTCCCAAGTCCGAGGCCTTGATGGTGGACCTTTTTGGCGATGGGGTGCGCGAGATTCCCTACTACGGCCTGATGGAAGGCCAGGTGAACGGCCGCGACGTCGTCGTCTCACAGACCGGGTTCACCGGCGAGAAGGGCTACGAGATCTACCTGAAGGAAGCCACCCGCTATGCGGAGGACCTCTGGTACGGGGTCCTCGAGGCGGGGGAACGGCACCAACTCATGGTCACGGCACCGGCGCACCATCGCCGGATTGCGGCGGGAATCCTCTCCTGGGGCCAGGACTTGGACCAGGAGGTCCTGCCGTTCCAGTGCAACCTCGGCTACCAGGTGCCGCGACGCAAGCAGGCGGACTACGTCGGCAAGCGGGCGCTTGAAGCCGCGCGTAGCGCCATGGAGGCGGGCAACCCGCCGTTCCGCAATACGTTGGTCGGCATGGTGTTCGGCGGCCGTCCGGTCACCGACTATGCCAATGACTTCTGGCTGATTGCCAGCGCGCAAGGCGGTGACCCCGTGGGCTACGTCACATCGCCGTGGTTTTCCCCGGAACTCGAAACCAACATCGCGCTTGGCTACGTACCCTGGGAGATGCGCGAGACGGGCACCGAGCTTCGGGTATACCTGCCGCCGGAATACGCCGACCGTCCGGGGGAAGGCGTACCGGCCGAAGTCGTCGATGTCCCGTTTCGACCCTCCGTCAATCCGAATGCCCGCGAGGTGGCACGGCGCAAGGGCCGCGACAGTGTCGACTAGGTATGTCGATTGAAGTCCGGTATGTCGACTGAAGTCGCGTATGTCGACTGATCCCGCGGCGGCGCAGACGAATGCCGCAACGCCGATCGACGGGGTTGCAGAGGCCACGCGGGAGCTGGCCCTCGGGGCGTCCGTCGAACTGACGCCGCGCCAAGTCGCGGCGGCGGACAACCTGGCCAAAGACCTCCCGCTTGGCACGCGCGTCTATGTCCCGTTCGTCCCGGGTGCCGATTGGCAAGACACGGTGGGTGCGTGTGAGCGGATCTGCGCCAGCGGGATGATTGCGGTTCCGCATCTCGTCGCGCGGTCGGTCGCGAACAGGGCGGAACTGGATGACCGGTTGCGCGGTCTGGCCGAAGCATCGGTGACCGAGATCATGCTCGTCGCCGGTGATCGCGCACGTCCCGTCGGCGCGTTCCGGGACACCCTGGACGTTCTCGATTCGGGCGCGTTGGTCGAGCATGGGATGACCCGCATCGGAATTGCAGGCTATCCGGAGGGCCATCCGGCGGTCGGCCCGGCGCCTCTGGACGCCGCCCTCGCAAAGAAACGCGAGTATGCCGCGGCGACCGGCACCGAGATGTGGATGGTGTCGCAGTTCGCCTTCGAACCGGAAACGGTGATCGACTGGCTCGACGCAATCTGGCGAGCGTACGACACGATCCCTGTGCGGGTCGGCATGGCGGGCCCCGCCAGGCTATCGACGCTCATGGCCTTCGCGGCGCGCTGCGGGATTGGCGCCTCGGCAAGTGCTCTGATCCGCCGACCCGGCGTCCTGCGATTGCTGAACCCCCGCCTGGCACCGGACGGGATGCTGAATGCGCTGGGACGACATCGCGTCGCGTCGCCGGAGTCACCGTTGTCCGGTATTCACTTGTTCACGTTTGGCGGCTTGCCGCAAACTTCGCGGTGGCTGCGCGCCATGGCTGGCGTCGGCACCGCCCATGTGGTCGACTTCCACGACGCCAAGGCGAACGGCGAACGGTAATCCGACCACGCGGGGCCGTCGCTGCGCCTTGACCTCGACCTGGCGGCGGAGAAGCGTCGTCGACGAGTGACGGCGACGATTCGGCATCGAAACTTGACCCGAGCGAGAGCATTGCCGCGTTCAAAGAAACGAGAGGACTCGACCATGAAGGCACATTCCCTGCCGCCGAACGCGTCGGACGGCGAGATCGCGGCATCCGTGCCACTCAAACCCATCGTGCCCCTCGGCAAGGAACGGCTTGGGCTCGATCCCTCGGTCCTGACGCCCTACGGCCATTACAAGGCGAAACTCAATCTGGACGCCCTGCGCCCGTCGGACTCGGAGCGCAGCGGCAAGCTGGTCCTCGTCACGGCCATCTCGCCCACGCCGGCGGGCGAAGGCAAAACCACGACAAGCGTGGGCTTGAACGACGCCCTGAACCTCCTCGGCGTGCGTTCGACGGTCTGCCTTCGGGAACCATCCCTGGGACCGTGCTTCGGGATGAAGGGGGGTGCCACGGGTGGCGGCTGGTCGCAGGTGGCGCCGATGGCGGACATCAACCTGCATTTCAACGGCGACCTGCACGCGATCTCGGCCGCCAACAACCTGCTGGCGGCGATGCTCGACAGCCACATCTACTGGAAAAACCCGCTGGACATCGATCCGGCGACGATCTCCTGGCGACGAGCCATCGACTTGAACGACCGCGCGCTTCGTGAAGTGGACCTCAAGTTGGGACGTGGCGAACGCCGACTGGGCGGTTTCGACATCACCGCAGCTTCGGAAGTCATGGCCATTCTCTGCCTCGCCCGGGACCGGGAAGACCTCGAACGGCGTCTCGGCGACGTCGTCCTCGCCCGCACCCGCAGCGGCGATCCCGTCGCCGCCCGCAACCTCGGTGTAGAGGGCGCTCTCGCGGCGTTGCTAACGGATGCCCTGCATCCGAATCTCGTTCAGAGCCTGGAAGGCAACCCGGCGTTCATCCACGGCGGCCCGTTCGCCAACATCGCCCACGGGTGCAATTCGGTGGTCGCTACGCGTACCGCCCTCGGGCTGTCCGATGTGGTGGTCACGGAAGCGGGATTCGGCGCCGATCTCGGTGCGGAGAAGTTCCTCGACATCAAGTGCCGACAATCCGGACTGCGGCCCGACGCGGTGGTCCTGGTCTGTACGGTCCGGGCGCTCAAGTTGCACGGCGGCGTGGCCCAGTCCGATCTGGCCGTGGACGATCCCCGGGCCGTTCGAGCGGGTGCACCGAACCTGGCACGCCACATCGCCAATCTGAAGCGCTTCGGGCTGACGCCGGTGGTCGCGGTGAACCATTTCGCCTCGGATAGTGACGAGGAACTGGCGACGGTTGCGGCGATTGCGGAAGAGCACGACGTCAGGGCTGTTCCGGCAACGCATTGGGCAGACGGTGGCGCCGGCGCGAGGGCGCTGGCCGCGGCGGTCATGGAGCGCCTGGCCGAACCCGGGAACGTCGAACTCCTCTACCCCGACGAACTGCCGTTGAGTGCCAAGATCGAGACCGTGGCAACGCGCATCTACGGCGCCCGGGAGGTTGCCTTCGAGCCCTCGGCGGCGGAGCAACTCGACGAATACGAACGACTCGGCTATGGACAACTGCCGGTCTGCATCGCCAAGACGCAATACAGCTTCTCCGCCGACGCCAAGGCACTCGGGGCGCCAATCGGCCACGTATTGCCGGTGCGCGAAGTGCGCCTGTGCGCGGGTGCCGGCTTCGTGGTCGCCATTTGCGGAAACATCATGACCATGCCGGGGCTGCCTCGCCGACCCGCCGCGTTGGACATCGGCGTGGACCGAGAAGGCCGGGTCGTGGGGCTGTTCTAGGCGTTGGATGATGGCACTCGGGTCACAATCGGAACCGGGCAACTTGGCCAATTCCTCGCGTTGGCAACCTGGTACGCCCCCCGAGGCGTTGAGTACCGCCCTATTCGACGGTCTCGTCGTGGTCTTCGAGGGATTGGGGCCGATGCGTCGGCTTGTCGATCGCGGGCGCACAATCCTGTGCGAGATATTCGGCACCGACGATCCGCCAGGCGCCGAGTCCCGCCTGTCCGCGAAGGCGTTCCGTGGTTTGGCGCTCCGGGCGAGAACGGAAGTGGCTGGGGACCGCGTCGTCCGGCAGCAGTGGGGCGCCGTTCTAGCGGCCGTCGGCTACGCGTCGTCGGAGACTTGGCGCGACCGCATCCGGTTGCGGGTGGTGCCGTCCCGGCGGGACATCGACCACGCGCGCTTGGCGCCCCTGGCACCGCACCGGGATACCTGGGGTTCGAGGATCATGGCGCAGGTCAACTGGTGGCTGCCCCTCTATCCCCTGCAGGAAGCGGCGACGATGGTGGTGTGGCCGGAAGCACTTCGCGAGGCGGTGGCGAACAACAGCGGGTGCTGGAACATCGACGAGTTCAAACGCTCGGGCGGACGCTACCCGTTGGCGCCCGTTGCCACGTCACAGCCCGACACGGACGGAACCCCGGTGCTGATCGAACCGGGGGTGTTAATCGGCTTCTCCGGCGCCCACCTGCACGCGGGCATCCACGACCATTCGGGCCGGACGCGTTTCGGCATAGACAGTCGCTCGGTGTGGGAACCGGACCGGCGGGCCGGACGAGGCGCACCCAACGTGGATGGCGCTCCCGGGCCCGAAATGTGGCAATGGTTCGACCGGCCCCCCGCGGCGGAGCAACCGGCATGACGCAGCACGCCCGGGTCGTTGTGATCGGCGGCGGCGTGGTGGGCGTGGCAACCCTCTACCACCTGGCGCGCAAGGCGTGGGCCGACGTGGTGTTGCTGGAGCGCAAGGAACTCACCTCCGGATCGACATGGCACGCGGCGGGCCTGCTGCCGTTGTTCAACATGAGCTACTCGGTGGGTCAGATTCACAAGTATTCGGTGAACCTCTACCGCACCCTCGAGGAGGAAACCGGTCAGGACGTGGGCCTGCGCACCGTGGGCAACATCCGCTTGGCGATGACACCGGACCGAATGGACGAGTACCGCCAATACGCGGGCGTCGCACGCACCATCGGCGTCAACGTGGAGTTCCTGACGCCGGAGCAGGTCCGGGAGATCTGGCCGCTGGCGGTCACCGACGGGTTGATCGGGGCCATTCGGCATCCGGACGACGGCTACATCCAGCCCGCCGACCTCACCCAAGCGTTCGCGCGCGGTGCCCGGGCACGTGGGGCGAGCATCCATCGCCAGACCTGCGTGACGGCCGTCGAGCGGACCTCCGGCGGCGAGTGGCGGGTGCAGACCGACCGGGGCGACTGGCTCGCGGAACACGTGGTATCGGCCACAGGCAATTTCGCACGACGCACCGGCGCGATGGTGGGCCTCGATGTCCCCGTTCTCCCCGTGCAGCACCAGTACATCGTCACCGAGGCGCATCCGGCGATCGTGGAACGTCGCGAACGGGGCCTTCCCGAGATGGGCGTCCTGCGCGAGTCGGACGGCTCCTGGTACATGCGCGAAGAAGCCGGTGGCCTGTTGCTCGGTCCGTATGAGAAGGGGGCGCCGGCCTGCTATCTCGATGGCCCGCACGCCGAGAGCGAATACGAGCTTTTCGAAGCTGACATCGACCGGTTGATGCCCCACATCGAGTCGGCGATCCGCCGGGTGCCGATCTTCGAGGAACTGGGCATCAAGCGCACCTACAACGGCGCCATCGCCTATACGCCGGATGGGAGCCCCATCATCGGGCCGGCCTGGGATCTCCCGAACTTCTGGCTCAACGAAGGTCACAGTTTCGGCGTTACCGCGGCAGGCGGGGCAGGCTGGCAACTTGCCGAGTGGATCGTGGAAGGCGAGCCCACCATCGACATGCTGGGCGTCGACCCGCGTCGCTTCGGCGACTACGCCACCGGCGCTTATTTGCGCGCCAAGAACGAAGAAGCCTACGCCAACGTGTTCACGGTGCACTATCCCGACGAGGAACGTCCGGCCGGACGACCGCTGCGCACCGCGCCGTGCTACGAGCGCATGCGCGAGAAGGGTGCGGTGTTCGGACAGAAGTTCGGCTGGGAGCGACCGAATTGGTTTGCGCCGCAAGGCGTTCCCCCGGAGGACCACTGGTCGTTCCGGCGGTCCCGGTGGTTCGAGCACGTGGGCGAGGAATGCCGCAACGTCCGGGACAACGTCGGCGTGCTCGATATGACGGCGTTTGCCAAGGCACGGTTGAGCGGTGCTGGCGCGGCGGCGTTCCTGGAGGGGTTCGTGGCCAACCGCCTGCCACGAACAGGTCGCATCGGCCTCTGCCATGCGCTGGACAGCCGGGGCGGCGTGCACTCGGAGTTCACGATCCACCGGGAGGCCGCCGACCGCTTCTATCTGGTATCGGCGGGCGCCTTCCAGCGCCTGGATCACGACTGGCTGCGTCGCCAGATGCCCACCGACGGCACGGTCCGGTTCGAGAACCTGACATCGGCCATGGGGGTTCTGGTGGTGGCGGGACCCAAGTCGCGGGACCTATTGTCCCGCGTCTGCGATGTCGACCTGGGGAACGACGCGTTCCGCTGGCTGACCGGCAAGGGCGCGACCATCGGCCTGGCGCCCGTCAAGCTGATGCGCCTCAACTTCGTGGGCGAACTCGGCTGGGAGATCCACCACGGCATCGAATACCAGAACGCGATCTTCGATGCCCTCTTGAACGCGGGTGGCGACCTTGGCCTCAAACCGTTCGGCATCCGCGCCATGGACTCCCTGCGCGTCGAGAAGTCCTACCGGATGATCGGCACCGAACTATCCATCGAATACGCGGCGCTCGAATCGGGCCTCGACCGGTTCGTGCGCCTGGACAAGAAGGGATTCACCGGGCGCGAAGGTCTGATGGCCTGGCATCAGCGGGGTTTCTCGAACGCGTTCGTGACCATGTCGGTGGATGGGCCCGAGGACGCCGATGCGATTGGCAACAACCCGTTGTACGTCGGCGGCGAAATGGTGGGGCGGGCGACCAGCGGCAACTACGGCTTCCGGTTGGAGCAATCGCTGGCCTTGGGGATGGTGAGACCCGAACTTGCCGAGAACGGCACGGCGCTCGAGATCGACATATTGGGCGAGCGCTATCCCGCGACGGTGGTCGCAGAGAGCCCCTGGGATCCTGACAACGAACGGCTACGATCGTAGGACGGGCTTGTCCCGTCCCGCGTCCACCGTGCGAGGGTCGCCCCTACGATGATGTCGCCCGGGTGGCCGAGGCGCTGCGGGCCTGGCTGCCCTCGCGAGAGGACTCGGATCTCGGCCGCGCGTTTGCGGCGTGGATGCAGCAGATGGTCGCCGGGATCAGTCCCGGGCAGGCCGGACTGGAACTGGGCGAAACCTTGGAGGAAGCGACGATGACGTTGGTCGAGCGGGTTGCAAAGTGGCCCGAACAGTGGCGCCGGGAAGGCGTGGCGGAAGGGCGCCGGGAAGGCGTGGCGCGGCAGCGCGCATTGCTGCGCCGCTTTGCCGCAGGGCGATTCGGCGAATCGGCTGGCGAACGGGTCGACCATTTGCTGGGAGGCACGACGGACTGGAGCCGGCTGTCAGCGGCTGCGGAGCTAATCGCCTCTGCGAAGGCGGAGGCGGAACTCATCGACGGCTTGTCCAGGGTGGTTCGTCCCGGCGGCTGAGCCCTTCAACGTTGGTCAGTTGGACCTCTGGCGTCCGACTTCAAGATCCAAAGGAACGGACGCGGAACGCATCACGCTCCGTTCGGCCAGTCCCGCGCCGTGTGCTCACCCCAGGGTTTCCGTGCGAACACGCGCTCGACCATCGGCACGAATGCGTCGATGGACAGGGTGTCGTAGACGGGGTCGAATGACAGTTGGTCGTAGTCCGCACAGAAGCGGACGGTCATCCCGTAGGCCGGATGACCGCGGTGCTGCTCGCGGGCGTTGGCATCGCCGCCGATCTTGTCGAAGTAGTAGTAGCCCTGGAACAGGCCGTGGTGAAGCACCATCCAGTAGGTGTGCTTGGCGACGTAGGGTCGCAGCACGCCCGCGCCCACTTCCGCGTGATTCTCGGGCGCGAGGTCGTCGCCGATGTCGTGGAGCAGCGCGGCCACCACGATCTCCTCGCACTCGCCGGCCCGCAATGCCCGGGTGGCGGTTTGCAGCGAGTGCTCGTAGCGATCGACCTGGTAGCCGGGGAACCCGCCCTTGAGGTTCTCGAGGTAGGCGAGGGCTCGTTCGCCGGTCTTGGCGATGTACGGTTTGGCGAGCTCGTCGAGCAACGCGTAGTCGGCGACGGTGCCCCGGTCCATGCGCGTGAAGCTCACCGCTGCGCGGACAACCGGTGTCGCCTTTGAATCATTCATGGGTCGGTTCTCCCGCGCTTCGCCGAGTGGGAAGTATGGTCAAATACCGGGCACTTGCGAAACTGTGTGTCGCAGCCCGGCGCGTCAACCCATGCAGAAATACTCGCTGTTCAGCCTAGTCCGGCACGCGCGGCGCCATCACGAGGGCTGGCAGCGGGCGTGGCGCGACCCCGCACCGAAGAAGGCCTACGACACCGTGATCGTCGGCGGCGGCGGGCACGGGCTGGCGACCGCCTACTACCTCGCCAAAGTCCACGGCGTCACCGATGTCGCGGTCGTGGAGAAGGGTTGGCTCGGCGGCGGAAACACCGGTCGAAACACCACCATCGTGCGGTCCAACTACCTGCGCGACGAGTCGTCGCACCTCTACGAGTTCTCGCTCAAGCTCTGGGAGGGTTTGAGCCGGGAGCTCAACTTCAACGTGATGTTCAGTCCGCGCGGGGTGCTGAATCTCGGTCACACGCTTCAGGACATGCGCGACATCGAGCGCCGCGTCAACGCCAACCGACTGAACGGCATCGACGGGGAGGTGCTCGACACGGCAGAGGTGCAGAAGCTGGTGCCAGCCATGAACTGTTCACCGGACTCGCGCTACCCGGTGCTGGGCGCATCCTGGCAGCCCCGGGGTGGAATCGCGCGCCACGACGCGGTGGCGTGGGGGTACGCTCGTGCGGCGGACGCGCAAGGGATCGACCTCCTGCAGAACACCGAGGTCACCGGCATACGCATGCAGAACGGCAAGGTGTCGGGCGTCGAGACGTCTCGCGGGTTCATTGCGGCGCGCAGGGTCGGATGCGTTGCGGCCGGCAACTCGGGTGTGCTTGCCGCGATGGCGGGATTCAGGTTGCCGATCGAGTCCCGCCCTTTGCAGGCATTGGTTTCGGAACCCCTGAAGCCGTGCCTCGACACCGTGGTGATGTCGAACGCCGTGCACTGCTACATCAGCCAAGCGGACAAGGGTGATCTCGTAATCGGCGCGGGTACCGATGCCTACAACGGCTATGGCCAGCGCGGGTCGTTCCCGGTCATCGAACACACCTTGCAGGCGGTCTGCGAGCTCTTTCCCGCGTTTAGCCGGGTACGTATGAACCGACACTGGGGCGGCATCGTGGACATCTGCCCGGATGCCTGTCCAATCATCGGCGGCACTCCCGTGGCCGGCCTGTATTTCAACTGCGGCTGGGGGACCGGGGGATTCAAGGCGACCCCCGGTTCCGGCTATGTATTCGCGGATACCCTGGCGAATGAGCGGCCACACCCACTCGCTGCTCCGTTCTCGCTCAAGCGATTCGAAACGGGTGCGTTGGTCGACGAGCACGGCGCCGCCGGCGTCGCCCACTGATGCTTCGCATCCGCTGTCCCTACTGCCAGGAGGCACGCAGCGAGGAGGAGTTCAGCCACGCGGGCGAGGCGCACATCCCCCGACCCGCAAATCCCGATGCGTCGTCGGACGCCCAATGGGGCGAATACCTGCACCTGCGCCGGAATCCACGCGGGCCGCACCGCGAAATGTGGGTACACACAGCGGGTTGTCGAAGGTACTTCAACGTTCTGCGCGATACTGTGAACTACGAGATTCTCGCCACCTACGCGATGGGCGAACGGCCTGCGGACGAGCCCGAAGAGGGCGCGCTCTAAATGTCCGGACAGGTGCGCCGCCTTGCTTCCGGTGGCCGGATAAACCGTGATCGCGGTCTTCGGTTTACCTTCGACGGTCGAGTTCTCGAAGGCTACGCCGGCGACACCTTGGCCTCGGCGTTGCTCGCCAACGGCGTGGATGTCGTTGGGCGTAGCTTCAAGTACGCCCGCCCCCGCGGAATCGTCGGCCACGGTGCGGAGGAACCCAACGCCATCGTGCAGTTGGGCAGCGCCGCCGCGAGCGTACCGAATCTGCGGGCGACCCAGGTCGAGCTATACGACGGACTCGAGGCCCGGTCGACCGGCGCGCCGGTCTTCCAACGCGCCGTCGGCAGACTCGGTCGGTTCCTGCCGGCGGGCTTCTACTACAAGACCTTCATGGGATCGGCACCGCTGTGGATGGCTTCGGAACCGCTCCTGCGCCACGCGGCCGGCTTCGGGCGCGCGCCGACGGGTGCGGACCCGGATACCTACGACCGAATGAACCGACACTGCGACGTGCTCGTCGTCGGTGCCGGTCCCGCCGGGCTGTCTGCGGCCTTGGAGGCGGCGCGATCCGGCGCCCGGGTGCTGCTCGCCGACGAGCAGGCGGAGTTCGGGGGGAGCCTGTTGGCCGAGACCCGCCCGCTAGGAGTCGACGGCGCTACCAATTGGGTGGACAAGACGATCGGTGAGCTTGCTTCCCGTGCCAACGTCGAGTTGCTGCCGCGTAGCACGGTCTCGGGCTTCTACGACCACAACTTCCTCACCATCGTCGAGCGACGCACCGACCACTTGGGCCTGGTGTCGCCGAACGCCACCCGGGAGCGCTTGCACCGGGTCCGCGCCGATCAGGTGGTGCTGGCGACGGGTGCCATCGAGCGGCCCCTGGTGTTCGCGAACAACGACCTGCCGGGCGTCATGCTCGCCACGTCGGTCGGAACCTATGTCAACCGCTACGCGGTCGTGCCGGGTGAAACCCTCCTGCTCTTCACGACCAACGACCAGGCATACCGAACCGCGCTGGACTGGCGCCGCGCGGGGCGTGAAGTGTGTGCCATCGTCGACGTCCGCGAGGCGCCCGGCGGCGAACTGGTCGCGGCTGCCAGGGAAGCCGGAATCGAAGTCATTGCCGGCCATGTGGTCATCGAAGCCATCGGCCGCGGGCGGGTGGCCCGTGCTGTCATCGCGCCGTTGAACGCGAGCGGCGATGCCCTCGATGGGCCGACGCGTCGACTTTCCTGCAATCTCATCGCGTGTTCGGGCGGCTGGAACCCCACCTTGCATCTCGGATCGCAGACGGGCGTCCGGCCGCGCTGGAGCGAGGACGCGGCCGCTTTTCTTCCCGGCGATCTGGGCGTGCGCGCCCTCTGTACGGGCGCCGTGACGGGGACTGGCTCGCTACGCGCGTGCCTCGAGGAAGGTGCGCTCGCCGGGGCTACGGCGGCATCGCGCACCGGGTTCGGAAGCGGTCGAACCACCTTCGCGGCCCCGGTCATCGATGAGCCCCGGGGAACCCCGGCACGCCCGCTCTACCTCGTGCCCCATGCCCGACCCGTCAGCCGGGCACCGAAGCAGTTCGTGGACTACCAGCTGGACGTCACCGCAGCGGACATCGAGCTGGCGGCGCGGGAGGGCTACAAATCGGTGGAACACGTCAAACGCTACACGGCGCTTGGCTTCGGTACGGACCAGGGCAAACTCGGGAACGTCAACGGGGTCGCCATTCTCGCCCGGGCACTCGGCAAGACCATCGCCGAGACCGGCACCACGATGTTCCGGCCCTCGTACACACCCGCAACCTTCGGCACCATCGCCGGACGCGACGTCGGCGAGTTCTTCGATCCCGAACGGCATACGCCCATGCATACCTGGCACGAATCCAAGGGCGCCGCTTGGGAGAACGTCGGGCGCTGGAAGCGACCGTGGTACTACCCTAGGGCGGGCGAGACCATGCAACAGGCGGTGAACCGGGAGTGTCTGGCGGCGCGGGACGGCGTGGCCATCCTCGACGCCTCAACGCTCGGCAAGATCGATATCCAAGGCGCCGACGCGGCGGAGTTCCTGGACCGGATCTACACCATCGGCTTCCGCCGGCTGGGTGTCGGCCGGTGCCGCTACGGCCTCATGCTGCGCGAGGACGGGACGATCTTCGACGACGGCGTAACCGCGCGCCTGGCCGAGAACCGCTACCTCATGCATACCACCACCGGCAATGCGGAAGCGGTGTTCGCCTGGCTCGAGCTTTGGCACCAGACCGAGTGGCCGGACCTCGACGTCCACTTCACCTCGGTGACCGACCATTGGGCCACGGCGGCCCTGGTCGGCCCGAGATCCCGTGAGGTACTCGCCAAGGTGGGTGCCGACATCGACCTGTCCCGCGACGCGTTTCGGTTCATGGACGTCCGAGAGGGCGAGGTCGCGGGATTCCCCGCCCGGGTGTTCCGCATCAGCTTCAGCGGCGAGTTGTCGTTCGAGGTCAACGTCCCGGCCCAGCACGGTCGCGGTCTGTGGGACGCGCTGATCGACGCCGGGAGCGAGTTCGGCATCACGCCCTATGGCACCGAGACCATGCACGTATTGCGGGCGGAGAAGGGCTTCATCATCGTCGGCCAGGACACCGATGGTTCGATGACCCCCGCCGACATGGGCATGGATTGGGCGGTCCGCCGCAACAAGCCGTTCGGCTTCATCGGTGATCGATCCCTCGTGCTTTCCGATCACCAACGGGCCGATCGGCCGCAGTTGGTGGGCTTAGCGAGTGCCGACGGCGACACGGTCCTACCCGAAGGCGGGCAGTTGGTCGACGATCCGAAACCGCCCCCACCGGTGCCCATGGCCGGCCACGTGACGTCGAGCTACTACAGCGCCCGCCTGTCCCGTCCCATTGCGCTCGGCATGGTCAAGGGCGGGTCGAAACGCATCGGCGAGACGGTCTATTGCCCGCTCGCAGACGGTCGGATCCTTGCCGGGACGATCGTCGATCCCGTGTTCTACGACCCCGAGGGGGAACGTCAGAATGTCTGACGGCGTCGGCGTCGCATGTCGGGAGTCGCGGGTCGGGGCGTTCCTCAACCTCCGCGGCGATGCGGCCGATCCGGGCTTTCGGAACGTCGCCGCGAGTGTCACCGGCGTGGAACTTCCCGTTGAGCCGTGTACCTGGCGCCGCCACGCTGGCCACGCGGCGGCGTACTGGCTCGGTCCGGACGAATGGTTGCTGGCGATGCAGAACGGCGTAGGGGTTGACCTGGAGAGCCGGCTTCGCGACGTACTCGACCCTCGTTGCTCGGTTGTCGACGTCTCGGGTGCCCACGTGCAGGTGGAACTCTCGGGGGAGGATGCCGGCAAGGTGTTGCAGAAGTCGAGTCCCTACGACTTCGATCCCCGGAACTTCGGCGTCGGCCGCTGCGTACAGACCGTGTTCGCCAAGGCGACGGCCCTTGTCGCGGCGAGGGAAGCGGACGCGTTCGACATTGTCTTCCGCCGAAGCTACGCCGACTACTTGCTGCGCTGGCTCGAGGATGCGGCTGCCGAGTACAACGCCTCGGACGGGCGTTCCCCGTGAACCGGCTGATTTCCTGGTTCGCCACCAACCACGTCGCCGCGAACCTGGTGATGGCCTTGGCGATCCTTGCCGGACTGGTTTCCATCGTCCGGATCCCCTTCAAGCTCGTCCCCGACATGGACGTGCCCATCGTTACGGTCTCCGTGCCCTACCTCGGGGCCGCCCCCGCTGAGGTCGAGTCGGCGGTTTGCGCCCGCTTGGAAGAACAGCTCGAAGGGATCGAGGGGATCAGGGAGTTGCGTTCGATCGCCGCCGAGGGCAGGTGCAGCATCGAGGTGGAGTTCTTCTACGACGTGGACCGGCTACGCGCGCTTGGCGAGGTCGACAGCCGCGTCAATGCCATCCACACCTTGCCGAACGAGACCGAAAAGCCGATCGTCGAATTGGCGGAGGTGACGGACCTGGTGCTCGAGGTCGCCGTCACGGGGCCGAAAGACGAACACGTCCTCAAGGAATTGGGGCGCAGGGTCCGGGACGACATCCGGCGGTTGCCGGGCGTGACCGAAGCGTGGGTTCTGAACGAACGGCCCTACGAGATCTCCGTGGAGGTGTCCGAAGCATCGCTTTCTCGCTACAGACTCTCCTTCGACGACATCGCGTCAGCGCTCCGGAAACGCTCGCTGGACCTCCCGGGTGGCGCGGTGAAGACCGAACAGGGCGAGTTGCTGCTACGCAGCAGCGGCCAAGCGTACTGGGGAGACGAACTCAAGAATCTGCCGGTGACGAGCCGCGCCGACGGTACCCGCGTGCTTCTCAAGGATGTCGCGGAGGTGGTGGACGGTTTTGCGGAAACGGTCCAGGGCCTGCGGTTCGACGGCCGTGGGGCGGCGCTGATCCGGGTGGCGAGAGTGGGCAACCAGGATGCGGGGCAGATCAGCGAGACGGTCAAGCGCTATGTCGCCGAGGCACCGTCGTACTTGCCCGCCGGCACCGAGCTGGCTATCTGGCGCGATCAGTCCGCTCGGCTCGCGATCCGGCTGGCAACGCTTCTCGACAGCGGGTTGCAGGGCCTGCTGCTGGTGCTGATCCTGCTCGCACTCTTTCTCCGCCCCCACGTTGCGCTCTGGGTGGGCGCGGGGATCCCGATCGCGTTCCTGGGCGCGATCTCCCTCATCTACGCCTTCGGCTTCTCGATGGATGCCACGTCCCTCATGGGTTTCATCCTGGCGATCGGCATGCTGGTGGACGACGCGGTGGTGGTCGGCGAGAGCGTCTACGTCTCGCATCGGCAGGGCGCCGGCCAACTGGCGGGCGCCATCGAAGGTGCGCAGCGGGTACTGCTTCCCGTCACCTTCGGCGTGTTGACGACGGTCGTGGCCTTTTTGCCGCTGCTGTTCGGCGAAGGCAGGATCGGGGTGATCTTCGGTGTGATGGCGTCGACCGTCATCTGCTGCGTCATCGCCTCGCTGATCGAGTGCATGACGGTGTTGCCTGCCCACTTGGGCCATCGCAGCACGCGCTTGCCGCTCGGCGAGTTCGGGCTGATCCTGCTCGCGATCGTCATCGTGGCGTCCCTCGCCCTCGCCCCCAATCTGCGCCTCGGCGCCGCGCTCGCGGTCGCGGCGGGCGCCTTGCTATGGGCATTGCACATGACGGGCTGGCTGAACAGGCTCGGGAGCCGCTTCACCCGCGGCCAGGTGCGCTTCGAGTCGGCGCTGGCGTGGTTCGTCGCGAACCCCTTCCGGCGGCTCGCCGAGCGAACATTGCGGAACCGGGCCCTGGCTCTCGCGGCGGGATTCGTCGTGCTCGTCCTGGCAGCGGCCACCGTCTACAGCGGGCACGTGCCGTACTCCTTCACCATGCCGACCAAGGGCGATTCCATTGTGGCCAGGCTGACGATGCCGTTGGGCAGCAGCGAGACGGCGACGGCCGCGATCGTGGACCGGCTGGCGTCCACGGCGTGGGAAGTCCGGGCGCAGGTGACAGCCGCACACGAGGAACCGGTGGTCGAGCACATCGTCGAGACCATCGGCGCGCACCCCGCGGCAGGCGTCAGGCTGGGCTTCGGGCGGGACCGCGCCGCCGCTCACCTGGGCGGCGTCACCATGCAGTTGACGCCCAGCGAAGGGCGTGAGATCACCACCAACGAGGTGGCCGCGCTCTGGCGGGAGCTCAACGGGCCGGTGCCGAGCGATGTCAGGCTGGTATTCCTGACCGACCGGGTTGCACGGACGCCGGGGATCGACATTCGGCTCACGGGATCGGACCCGGCGAGCCTAGGCAATGCGGTGGCGGCGGTTCGCCGCGAGCTCGCGACCTTTCCGGGTGTCTACCAGATTGCCGATACGTTCCGAGTCGGCAAGGAGGAGTTGCAGCTTGCGGTCACGCCTGCCGGGGAGGCGTTGGGGCTGACGCTCGCCGAAGTCGGCCGGCAGGTGAGACAGGCGTTCTACGGCGAGGAGGTGCAGCGGGTGCAACGCGGTCGGGACGATGTCCGCATCATGCTGCGCTACCCGGCCCTCGACCGCCAGTCGCTTGCGTCGCTCGATGCGTTGCGCATCCGCACAGCGGCGGGTGGCGAGGTGCCGTTCAGGACGGTTGCCGAAGTGACCCAGGGCCGGGGACTCGCGGACATCGAGCGCGTGGATGGCAGTCGCACGGTCAATGTGACCGCCGAGACCGACCGGAGCGTCACCACACCGGACGCCGTGCTTCGGCAACTCGACCGGGGCTTCCTCGCGGGCCTGGTCGGCGCATACCCGGGCATCAACTATTCGCTGGAGAGCGACAACGAGCAGGCCGAGACGATCGCTAGCATCGGACCGGTACTCATACTGGCGATCGCGGTCATCTACGCCCTGCTCGCTATTCCGCTCAAGTCCTACACGCAACCGTTGATGATCATGGCGGTGATCCCGTTCGCTTTCGTTGGCGCCGTCTTCGGCCATGCGCTGATGCAACCGTTCGGATTGGTTCTCGGGATCTCGATGACGTCGATCTTCGGCTTCGTTGCCGCTTGCGGTGTGGTCGTCAACGCCACGCTGGTGCTCATCCATGGCGTGAACCGCTATCTGTCGGCAGGCGAAACGATGCACGACGCGTTGCTGGAGGCGGCGGTATCGCGGTTTAGACCGATCCTGATCACGACGGTGACCACCATGGCCGGGCTCACGCCGCTGATGCTGACCCGGAGCGTGCAGGCCCAGCCCTTGGTGCCGATGGCCATCTCGCTGGGTTTCGGTGTGCTCGCCTCGTCGGCAGCGGCGTTGCTGGTGGTGCCGGCGTTCTGGCTCACATTGCACGACCTGTCGGGCGGCGCGAGGCGTGTCGCCACCGCCGTGGGCGGCCTTCTCGGCGGCGCACCCCGGCTGGCGAGGTGGATGGCACGCTATCCCTACGTTCAGGAGAGCCTGCGCGCCCAGGAGTTCACCGACCTGCAGCTACCGGCCGATCTCGACCTCGACCCGGAGACCGAGCGCATCGCGCGCCGGGGCCTCGTCCGGCTCTACTACGAGCGCGAGTTCGACGCCACCGAAATGGCTGAGCAGTTCAACGCCATCGCCACCCGCGTAGCGACGAGCGACGATCTGGCCGCCGAGGCGAGATCCTGGGCGGAACAGAAGACGTTTCAACTCGGGACCCACATGGCCAATGCCGCCATCGAACCCCTCGACGCCGCAAGGCCGCTCACGGACATTCTTACGACCTGCTTCGCCGCGCTCATGACCGCCGCGAAGCGTGAGTGCGCCGAGGAAGTCGGTGTCCTGCCCAACGCCCGGGTCGCGCTAGTCGCTCTCGGCGCCGCAGGCCGGCACGAGTTCGCGACCGGTGCCGGGATCGAGGTCATGGTGGTCTACGACAACGACCCGCTGCCGTCGACCGCCACCCTGACGGCAGCCGAGTGGCACGAACGGCTCGTGCAGCGGTTCCTGCGGCTTGTCGGCGAGGTGTCGCCCGAGGGCTTCCTGTTCGGGAAGGTCGCGGCCTATCCGCTGCGGCTTGACGACGGCGTCGCCAACGCCTGGTCGATGCAGGATTTCCATGCGCGGTTCGAGAGACCCGCCCCCGCTGATCTCAGATCGCTGACCAGTGCCCGTGTCGTCGGCGGCGACGGATCGCTGGTGGCGGACTTCGACGCCGCGCGACGTTCGGTGTTCGCGCGCCAACACGACCTGGCCGCCGTCGCCACCGAGATCGCCCGCATCCGCGAAGCGTACCCGCCAGCCCGGGATGTCGGGGAGATGTGGGACGTCGTTCGTCCCCGGGGTGGTCTCGGCGACCTGGAGCAGGCGGTGGAATTCCTGCACCTTGCGGGCGCGCGCCCCGACGACGGCGTTGCCAGATTGGCCGAAACCTTCGAAACCGCCGGCCGGCGGGACCTGCTCGATGCGGCGGTCGCCGGGGAACTGGCCCGCAGCACCGTTGTGCTGCAAAACCTCAACGGCTTCCTTCGCATGACCTCCGTCGGTCGGTTCGATCCCAAGTCGACGACTCCCGAGCAGCGTCGGGTGATCGCGGAACTCGCGGGAACGGCGGACCTCGACGCCCTGCCGGACATGATCGCCGACATCGCGGAACGCAACGCCACGCACCTCGACGGGTTGTTCGCCAAGGCGATTGCCACGCCGCCATGACTGAGGGGGGTTGGGCTTCCCGGGAGGTCCGACCGAGGGTGATCCACTCCGTTGCCTACAGGATGCGCCACCAAGGGACTGCGAGAATCCCGTCGCCAAATTGATGGGTCTTGTCGCCGCCGTGCATCAGCAAGCCGCCAACGAATCGATCCGCGTATTCCTCCCGGAATAGGCGCAGTCCGGTCGTGTCCGCGTAGCGGGCAGCGGCGGTCTTGACCTCGATGGCCAACAAGCGCTCGCCGGATTCGATGACGAAGTCCACCTCGCGATCGGTGGTCGTGCGCCAATAGAGCACCTCCGGTGAGGGCACTTGGCCGTCGCGCCAGGCAATGAGGTCGGCGAGTACCAGGTTCTCAAGATGCGCGCCGGTGAACTCGGTCGACCCGCAGAGCCAGATTGCCAACGCCGGATCGCTCCAGTAGAGCTTCGGGCCTTTGATCAGACGTTTCGTCCGGTTCACCGAATAGGCTGGCAGGCGAATCGACTGGAACGAGGTCTCGAGCAGGTTGAGATAGCGCTGTACGGTGGCGCGAGGGATTCCCGTGTCGCGCGCGATTTCGGCTTGATTCACCAGACCGCCGATGCGGTGGCTGGCGGCACGCATGAGCCGCCGAAAATCCACGAGGTCACCAACGGCGGACAGCGTCTGGAGGTCGCGCTCCAGGTAGGTGCGGACATAGCCGTCGAACCAGAGCGCGCGGGCATCTGGGTTGGTCAATTCGAAAGCGGGGATGGGGTAACCGCTCTCGCAAACGGCCGCTCGCCAATCCACGGGCGCATCATCCTGGGCCTCCACAAGGCTTGGCCAGTCGGCCGACGGCGTGGACAGCAGGTCCGACCAGATACCGGGCATCGCAGTGCCTAGCCGTTCGCGGCGGGTGAACGGCCAGAGATTGAGGTATATGGCCCGCCCGGCCAAGGACTCCGAAACGCGCTGCATCAAGAGCAGGTTCGCGGAACCGGTGAGTACGAAACGGCCGTTACGGCGCGGCTTGTCGGTGTCCACGGCGCGTTTCACCGCGAACAGCAAGTCCGGTTCCCGCTGTACTTCATCCAACGTCGCCCGAGGCAAACTGCGGAGTAGCTCGTCGGGCGCTAGACGAGCCCGTTCCCGTACGTCGGGATCGTCGAGGGTGAGATAGACGTGGCTCGCCAGGGACGGTTCGGATTGCACGAGCGTGCTCTTGCCGGTTTGGCGGGCACCCATGACGACGACGACGGGTGAGACGTCCAATGCTCTGCGCAGCAAGCGGGCGGCGAAACGGGGAACATATGGCGAACCGCTCATAGCATGAGCGATTATCGCCCATGGCGTGGGCGATTTTCAAATTCGTCTGGACCCAGGGTTCCCTAGTCTCAGTCGAGATCGAAACCTTGATAGCCGTCTGCCGCGACCTCCGCACACTTCTGCGCGTAGGGCGGAAACCCGATCAACGGCATGAAGACCTGCGGCTTGCCCGGGATGTTCTTGCCGAGATACCAGGAATTGCACGTCGGGTACAGCGTCACCCCGGCGACCGCGTTGACGTGGTCCACCCAGTCGTCCTGGGCTTGGCGCGTGGCTTCGATCGTTGCGCGACCTGTCCGGCGCAGGTCGTCGAGGCAGGCGGTGATCCAGTCCACGTGCTGCTCGATGGAGACGATCATGTTGGTGAGCACCGACGGACTGCCCGGTCCGGTGATGAGAAAGAGATTCGGGAAGCCGACGGTGCAGAGACCAAGATAGGTACGCGGCCCGGCGTCCCACATCTGCTTCAGCGTCTTGCCGCCGCGGCCCCGGATGTCGATGCCCAGTACGGCGCCGGTCATCGCATCGAAGCCGGTCGCGAAGACGATACAGTCGAGGTCGAACTCCCGCCCGCCGGCAACGATTCCCTGCGGTGTGATGCGCTCGATCGGTCGCTCCCCGGCGTCGACGAGTTCGACGTTGGGGCGGTTGTAGGTCTCGAAGTAGCCGGTATCGAGGCAGGGGCGCTTGCAACCGATCACGTTGTCGGGGCAAAGCCGTTCCGCCACCTCGGGGTCGTCGACAACGTCGCGGATTCTCTCCCGGACGAACTCGGCCGCAGTCTCGTTGGCCTCCCGGCTACGCAGCAGGTCGTTGTAGGCGCCGAGGAACGCAAAACCCCCATGGTGCCAGCGGGCGTCGTAGTTGGCCTCCCGGGCCGCGGGGTCGTCGGACAGCGCCGGCGCATCGTTGTGGTGGACCTTCGATCCGAAGCCGGCGTGCATGCGCAGGTTCCGGGCCCGGAACTCGCGATACTCGGCCTTGATCTCCCGCACGTAGGCGGGGTCGATGGGCGCGTTTCGGGCGGGGATCGAGTAGTTCGGCGTGCGTTGGAAGACCGTCAGGTGTGCGGCTTCCTCGGCGATGATCGGGATGGCCTGGATCGCCGACGAACCCGTGCCGACGATGCCCACCCGCCTGCCGGCGAAGTCGGCCCCGCCGTGCGGCCAACGGCCGGTGTGGTAGGTCTCGCCCAGGAAGCTGTCGCGGCCTTCGAACTCGGGAAGGTTGGTCGACGACAGGCACCCGGTCGCCATGACAACGAAAGAAGCCAGGACGGTTTCGCCGGTGTCCGTGGTGACCCGCCAACGACGCCCTTCCTCGTCGAACACTGCTTGCGTTACCCGGGTGTCGAACGTGATGTCCGGGCGTAGGCCGAACCGGTCGGCCACATGATTCGCGTAGCGGAGGATCTCCGGCTGTCCCGCGTAGCGCTCGGTCCACTCCCAGTCCTGCTGCAACTCGTCGGAGAAACTGTACGAATACTCCATGCTCTCGACATCGCAACGCGCACCCGGATACCGGTTCCAATACCAGGTACCGCCCACCCCGGAACCGGCCTCGAAGACCCGGGTGCGGAAACCCGCGCGGCGCAGCCGGTAGAGCATGTAGAGGCCGGCGAACCCGGCACCCACGACGATCACATCGCAGTCCTGCCCGTCCGACAAGGGACACCCACCTTGATCCGCCAAGGGACACCCACCTGGAATCCAAGAAGCCGGATTCTACCTTTCGCCCTACCGTCGTCAGCTTTCAATTGATATATACCCATATATACTTGTCGGGGAGATGACAACGCTGGAGCGAGTCTGCGCCGCCCTGCGGGATGCGGGTGTCCGCTACGCGATCGTCGGTGGCCATGCCGTGGCATTGCACGGCGCGGTCCGCGGAACGATCAACATCGACCTGGTATTGCCCTGGACCCGGCGGACGTTGAACCAGGCGGAAGCCGCGCTGAATGGCATCGGCCTCGAGTCCCGTCTGCCGATCAGCGCGGAGGATGTCTACTCGTTCCGGGACGAATACATCCAAAACCGCAACCTGATCGCCTGGAACTTCCACAATCCCGACGATCCGCTGGAGCAGGTGGACATCGTCATCAACTACGACCTCACCGGCAAGAAAACCCGGCGCTTCGAGTTGCCGGCGTGCCCCGTCGAGGTGTTGGCGGTGGCCGACCTGATCGCCATGAAACGGGCGAGCGGCCGGCCCCAGGACCTCGAGGACGCCCGGGCGCTGGAGCGCCTGTGAAGAGGCCGCAGCCCAAACCGCGTCCGGTTCAGCGTTTCTCGGACGAATACCTCGAGCGTTGTCGCGCCCTCTCGCCCGCCGACATCGTCCGTTTCCTTGACGACTTCAAACGAATCCAAGGACACGCCGAGGCGCGTTCGCGACTGATCAGTCTCAAGGTGCCCGAACCCCTGCTCGCGGCGTTCAAGACCCGGGCGCGGCTGGCCGGGATCCCCTATCAGACCCAGATCAAGAACTTGATGCGGCTGTGGCTCGCAGAAGGGAATCCTCGGGAGGGTGCGCCGCGATGACCGCGAGGAACGCCTCGCCGTAGCGTTCGAGCTTGGCCTGGCCGACGCCGTGGACGCGCAACATGGCCTGGGCCGAGTCGGGGCGAAGGCGCACCAACTCCTTCAGCGTCGTGTCGTGGAAGACAACGTACGGCGGCAGTCCAGCCGCCTCCGCGATCTGCCGGCGGGTCTCGCGCAACGCTTCCCACAACGCGGTGTCGCCGGCGGCGATCTCGAAGCCCTCGTCCCGATCCTTTGCAGGCGCCCGCTCTCGCTTGGCGATCCTGGTCTCTTCGCGCAGCGTCAGGGTGACCTCGCCGCGCAGCAGGGGCCTGGAAATCGGGGTCAGGGTCAGGGCGTTGTACCGTGCCGGATCGGACCGGACGTAGCCGCCAGCGACAAGCTGGCGCAGGACCGACCGCCACTGGTTGTCCGCGAGGTCGTCGCCGATGCCGTAGGTGGAGAGCCGTTCATGCCGGTGTTGGCGGACCTTGGCGGTGTCCTTGCCGCGCAATACGTCGATGACGTGGCCGGCGCCGAAACGTTGGCCGGTTCGCACGATGCAGGACATCAGTTTCTGTGCCGGCACGGTCCCGTCCCAAGTCTTCGGCGGCGCGAGGCAGACGTCGCAGTTGCCACACGTTGGTGGGGGATCGTCGCCGAAATAACGCAACAGCGTCGACCGTCGACAGGTCGTGACCTCGCACCAGCCGAGCAGGGCGTCGAGCTTGGTTCGTTCGATGCGCTTGTGCCGTTCGTCGGCGTCGGACTCGTCGAGCATCTGCCGGAGCCTGACCACGTCCTGCAGTCCGTAGATCATCCAGGCGTCGGCCGGTTCGTCGTCGCGTCCGGCGCGGCCCGTTTCCTGGTAGTAGGCCTCGATGCTCTTCGGCAGGTCGACATGGGCGACGAAGCGTACGTCGGGTTTGTCGATCCCCATGCCGAACGCGATCGTCGCGACGATCACGACGCCGTCGTCGCGCAGGAACCGGTCCTGGTGTTCGGCGCGGAGTCCGTTCGGCAGCCCGGCGTGGTAGGGCAATGCGTGGTGCCCGGCACCCCGTAGCAATTCCGCGGTGGCCTCGGTCTTGCGCCGCGAAAGGCAGTAGACGATGCCGGCCTGGCCGCGGCGTTCGTCGAGGAAATCCAGAAGTTGCACATTCGCGTTGGTCTTGATGCCTACCGAATAGCGAATGTTGGGGCGGTCGAAGCCGCTCACGAAACGAGCGGGTTTCGTGAGCTTGAGGCGCGACACGATCTCGGAACGAGTGCGGGCATCGGCGGTGGCGGTCAGCGCCATCCGGGGGATGCTGGGGAAGCGCGCCGCGAGAACGTGGAGACCTAGGTAGTCCTGTCGGAAATCGTGCCCCCATTGGGAAACGCAATGCGCCTCGTCGATCGCGAAGAGGTTGATCGGGGAACGTTCGAGTAGGGCCAGCGTGTCTTCCTGTAGCAGCCGTTCTGGCGCAAGGTAGAGCAAGTCGAGGTCGCCCTTCCCCACCCGGTTGGCGATTTCGGTCTGTTCGAACCATGGCAGCGTCGAATTGAGGAACGCGGCGGCCACGCCCATCTGGCGGAGCGCAGCGACCTGGTCCTGCATCAGCGCGATCAACGGCGAGACGACCACGCCGGTTCCGGGGCGAACCATGGCGGGAATCTGGTAGCAGAGCGATTTGCCGCCGCCCGTCGGCATCAGGACCAGGCAGTCGCGGCCGTCGAGAACCGCGCCAATGACGGCTTCCTGGCCAGACCGGAACGCGTCGTAGCCAAAGACGTCGCGGAGCGTATTGCGGGCGGATCCGAGCATCAACGGATTATCCCGGAAAACCCCGCAACAGGGATGTGCGGATGCGGGACGGCACGGTGCACAGTTGACGACGTCGGCTGCCCCATGCGCGCGTTAACCGCACACCACCCGAACGTCGCGTCTCCTTCATCGACGTGACATCCCTGGCTTCCTGTCACGATAGACCACGATCCCTGCGATATAGTCGAAGCCGTGGCATTGCGAAGCTCCAGCTCAGTTCGACGAAGCGACCTCTCCGGTCTGCCCCGGGTGCTGCGCGGGGACGTGCGTTTGCTCGGCTCGCTGCTCGGCCGAGTGATCGCCAATCACCGCGGGACCGCGTTCGTGGACCGCATCGAGTCCATTCGCGCGCTCGCCAAACGCGCCCGGCGCGGAACGGGCGCGGATTGGGAGCGACTGAGCGCGACCCTCGCCGCGTTGCCGGAGGACGTGCTCACCGACATTGCGAAGGCGTTCAACCAGTTTCTGAACCTCGCCAACATCGCGGACCAGCGGCAGGCGGCGCGGGACGCGACGTGGCCCGACGCGGTGGATCCCGACGCCCTTAGGCAACTGCGGATCGAGCTCGTGCTGACCGCGCATCCGACCGAGATCCTGCGCCGCACGCTGATCCGGAAGTACGACGGCATCGCCGGGGTCCTGGAAGCCCGCGCTCGGGCGCCCCGCGACGAACGGCCCGGGCTCGAGACCGAACTCGAACGTTTGATTGCGGAGGCGTGGCACACCGACGAGATCCGGCACGAGCGGCCGGCGCCCCAGGACGAGGCCAGGTGGGGTTTCGCGGTCGTCGAAAACTCGCTTTGGCTGGCCTTGCCCGAGGCCATGCGCGAACTGGACCGGGCCCACGGCGCGACCCTGCCCGTCGACGTGATGCCCTTCGCGTTCGCGTCCTGGATGGGGGGCGATCGCGATGGCAATCCCAATGTGACGGCCACGGTGACCCGGGAAGTGCTGATGCTGGCCCGCTGGACGTCGGCGGACCTCTTCCTGCGGGACGTGACGAGGCTCGCCGCCTCACTGTCGATGACCGCCGGAAACGCCGCCATCCGCGCTGCAACGCAGGACGCCCCGGAGCCCTATCGGGCGGTATTGAACACCCTTCGCGAGCGACTCGAAGCGACCCGCGCCTGGGCGGCGACCGACGAACCGCCCGGGCCGGACGTGATCGTCTCGGGTTCGGAACTGCTCGACCCGCTCGTGCTTTGCCGCGACTCGCTCCTGGAGTGCGGCATGCCGCAGATCGCCGACGGTCCGCTTCTCGACACGATTCGCCGGGCGCGGTGCTTCGGCGTACACCTGGTCCGGCTGGATATCCGCCAACACGCCGCGCGGCACACGGCGCTGCTCGACGAACTGACCTCGTACCTGCAAGGCAGCGGCTACGCCGGTTGGGCGGAATCGAAGCGATTGGATTGGCTGGTCGACGAACTCGCGGGTCGGCGTCCGCTCTTTCCGACGTCCTGGCCGGTCGGCGATGAAGCCCGCGAGGTGATCGACACCTGCGACGCGATCGCCGAGTACGACGCGTCCGGGATATCCGCCTACGTGATCTCGATGGCATCGCGGTCTAGCGACGTGCTGGCCGTGGCGTTGCTGCTCAAGGAGTCCGGCGTGCGTGCCCGCGTACCCATCGTGCCGTTGTTCGAGACCCTGGACGACCTAGACCGGGCGCCGGAGATCGTCGACGAACTGTTGTCGATTCCCTGGTACCGCGCCTACGTCGGGGACCGCATCCAGGTGATGATCGGGTATTCGGACTCGGCGAAGGACGCCGGCCAGCTCGCCGCCGCCTGGGCCCAGTACCGCGCCCAGGAGGCCTTGGCCGCCGTGGCGGCGAAACACGGGGTCAAGCTGACCCTGTTCCACGGACGAGGGGGAGCGGTCGGTCGTGGCGGCGGCCCCTCCGGCCAGGCCATCGAGTCCCAGCCCCCCGGGTCCGTGGACGGTTCGTTCCGCGTCACGGAGCAGGGAGAGATGATCCGGTTCAAGCTCGGCACGCCCGCGATCGCCAAGGCGACACTCAGCCACTACCTCACGGCTACCCTGAACGCCACGGTGGATCCGCCGACGGCGCCGGCGGCGGGCATGCGCGCCAAGATGGACGAGCTGGCCACGGCGTCACGCAAGGCCTACCGGGACGCCGTCGGCGACCCGGCTTTCGTGGGTTTCTTCCAGACGCTGACCCCGGAAACGGAACTTGCCGCGCTAGCCCTCGGTAGCCGGCCCGCCCGACGCGATCCGAACCGCGACCTCGAGAGCCTGCGCGCAATCCCCTGGGTGTTCGCCTGGACCCAGGTGCGTCTCATGCTCCCGGCGTGGTTGGGCACGGAACAGGCCATGGCTCGGCTCGGTGCCGATCGCAAGGCGTTCGAGATGCTGCGCGGCTGGCCGTTCTTCGCCATGCAGGCGGACATGCTCGAGATGGTTGTCGCGAAAGCCGATGCGACCCTGGCGCGCTACTACGCACGACGGTTGGCCAACGCCGAACAACAAGCGATCGCGGAAGGGTTGTTCGACCGCCTCGCCGGCCTCGCCGAGGACATTCTGGCGCTCACCGGCGCTCCGCATCTGCTCGCCCATGCCGATCAGGTCCGGGACTCCATCACGGTGCGCAACACCTATCTCGACCCGCTGCACCTGCTGCAAGCCGAACTGCTCGCGCGGCGCCGCAGCGGCAACGACTCGGGCCGGGTCAACCAGGCCCTGAAGGTCACCATGGCGGGCATCGCCAGCGGATTGCGGAACACGGGATAGCCGTCTCTCGCGAGTACAAGGAGCCGTCCAAGAGCGTTCCCAACCGTTTCGCCATAATGCAACGGCGTGCGAACATCGGGTTGCTCAACGGGTCCAGCGGTAGCGGCGGGACAAACGATGAAGACATTGCGGCATCCGCACCTCGCGCGAGCGAAAGTCGTCTCCGGCGTGACAGGGAACCGGGTCGTGGGGCACGCCATGTTGGGATTGGCGACTTTGGCCTGGTCTGCCGACGCGGCGTCGTTGGCCGACCAAGACTGCACACCATTGCACGATCCGGCCGACCTCCACAACGTTCCCATCGAGGAGGTGGCCGGCCGATCGCTGTCCCCGGACACCGTCTACCGCACCGGGACGCTCACCGTGGTACGCCAGGACGTCTTCAACACCAACGATGCCGGCGAGGATCAGGCGGCCTATCAACTGGTAAACCGCTGGCATGTGATTACCCGCGAAGGCGTGCTGCGGGAGCTGCTTCTGTTCGGCGAAGGGGACACGGTTACGCTCGCGACGATCGCCGAGAGCGAGCGCTTACTTCGCGGCAAGTCTTACCTTTACGACGCCCGTGTCGTGGCGAATCGGGTATGTGCGCCAGCCAGGGATACAAACGAGCAAGCGCTGCCGGTGGTCGACCTCGTGGTCGTTACGCGCGACGTCTGGTCCCTGTCGCCGGACGTGGGCATCACCCGCACGGGCGGCGAGTCGCGCATTAGCGCGGGGTTCTCCGAGATCAACCTAGCCGGAAGCGGTTCGAATCTGGACGCCAGATACTTCGACAACCTCGACCGGCACGGGTGGAGCATCAGCTACGCGGACGCCAACCTTGGACAGAGCCGCGTCGGCCTCCGATTGCGCTATGACGAGACCGATGACGGCGACCTGGTCGAAGCCGGGATCGGCCAACCGTTCTTCGCGTTGGCTGCACGCCGTTCATGGAACGCGTACGCGTTTCGCTCAAGAACCGTCCAAGGGTTGTATCACGGAGGGAAACGAACCGAGTCCTTTCGCCGCGACCATCGCCTGGCACAGCTTTCGGCGGGTTGGTCAACGGGCCGGCGTGACGGCTGGGTAACCCGCGTGGTGGCGGGGTTGACTTCGGCCCAATGGCACCACGCGCCGGTGCGCGACGCCCCGACCCCCGACGCCCTTAGCAGTCGCCGATTCACCTACCCCTGGGTGTCCTTGCATCGCATCGAGGACCAATATTCCGAGCTACGCAATGTGGATCGCGTCCAGACCACGGAGGACGTCTACCTGGGTCGACGCTACGACCTCGTACTCGGGTATTCGCCCCGGGGGGATGGCCACCTCGTTGGCACGGCGGAGTTTCGCGATGGGATGAGGCGCGGCGACATCGGCATATTCCGCTACGGGGTGCGGGCCTCGGGGTATTGGAACGCGAATACCGGTCGTGCGGAGAACGCCGTGGCCCGTGCATGGGGTCGGTACAGACACCGGCAGACGCCACGGTGGGCGTTGATCCTCGACGCGGAGGCCCTGCTTGCCGAGGGATTGACTGCCGATCAGCAGCTACTGATCGGCGGGAGTTCCGGATTGCGCGGTTACCCCAACCGCTACCAGGCGGGTACTCGGGGTTTCCGGTTCACGGCGGAAGAACGGTTCTACACGGGCCTCTATCCGCTACGCATCCTGCGCATCGCACTGGCGGGTTTCGTGGACGTCGGTCGGGTGTGGAGTTCGCGCCAGGACAACGACACGCTGGCGAACGCCGGTTTCGGACTCCGATTCGAGTCGACGCGCACCAACCGGAATCTCGTCTACCACCTCGACGTGGCCTTTCCGATCGTGGACGGGCCAGGCGTCAGCGGCGTGGAGGTAACGCTGACCAGCAAACGGAGTCTGTGACGCCCCTACGCACCCATGCGTGAGCCGCTGCAAAGCAACCGCGGGATCGAGTAAATTGATCGTTCTCGGGGCTTGAAGACTGACAAGGGCGGACGATGTACGAAGAGATCATCTACGAGGTTGCGGACGGCGTGGCCGTGATAACCATGAACCGGCCGGAGACGCTGAACGCGTTGACCGACCGGACGCAGGCCGAAATCCGGCACGCGCTGGACCAATCCGAGCGCAACGGGGAGGTGATCGGAAACGTACTCACCGGGGCAGGGCGGGGATTCTGCTCCGGCGTGGACATGAACGCCTTGGGCGCGATGAGCGAAGCGGGACGCCGGCTCGGCGCGGCCCACGCGGACTTGGCCGCCGACCCGGGGAACCCGGACAACGACCCCAATTTCCAAATCGGGGCGGCGTACTTCCTGGGTTTGCGCAAACCCCTGATCGCGGCGATCAACGGCGCGTGCGCGGGGCTCGGCTTCAGCTACGCGGTGTTCTGCGATCTCCGCTTCGTCGACCGAACGGCTCGGTTCGCCACCGCCTTCTCCCAACGCGGCTTGATCGCGGAGCACGGCACGAGTTGGATGCTGCCGCGCCTGATCGGCCCTGCGAACGCCTTGGACATACTCTGGACCGGGCGCAAGTTCGACGGCGAGGAGGCCGGTCGAATCGGTCTCGCCAACCGTGTATGCGAGCCGGGCGAGTGTGTTGCGGACGCCTGTGAATACCTGCGCGAGATTGCCGAAGTGGCGGCACCCAATTCGCTCATGATGATGAAGCGGCAGATCTACAAGCACCTCAACGCGGAACTGCGTCGCGCCATGGAGGAGTCGAACGCCTGGATGGACGAAAGCCTGGCCCGGGGCGACTTCAAGGAGGGCGTCGCATCCTTTGTGGAACGCCGCCCGCCGAACTTCGCGCCCATTGCCCTCGATTGAGCGCGGCGCTGCTGCCAAAGCCGGCTGGGGCCGGGCCCGAGGCGACCCAACGCACAGCGGAGGGTCGGGGCGGCACTGCGGCGCTACGGGCCAAGAGCCCGGTCACTCAAGCCCCACATTGTCGATCTCGAGCCAAAACGGCCCGAGTTCACCGGGGCTGCCGATAAAGAAGGCCATCGCACCCTCGGGATCGAAGCCCGGGAAATCCGCCATTGGGATCGTGATGCGCTGCCATTCGGTGCTTGCCTGGAACTCCGTGATGGCAGGCATCCGGCCGAGATTCTCGGCGAACGCCATGGCACGGTAGCGCTTGCCCTCGCCGCGGGCATCGAAAGTCAGCTTGCCGATGCCGTCGAGGCGAACCGGTTCCATGGTCGACCCGCCGAGGTTGATCATCGCGCCGCTCCAAGGGTAACCGTAGCCCCGGGCGTTCTCGCCTTCGATGCGCAACGCTCCGCCGCCCGCGTCGGTGCGCGCCGCGATGCCGAGCTCCACCGTCGAGTTGCCGCCAGCGAGCGAGTCCGTGGACGGCAGCCATCCGCTGGCCGCAACGTCGCTACCCGAGTCGAAGGCACCCAACATTTTTGGCCCAACCGTCCTAGGCTGGGCAGGGACCGTGTGCCGTTGACGCTCGAAGCGTACCCCGTCCTTCCAGATGCCGATGATGTTCCGCGTCGCCGACACGTCCTGCAGCGGATCGCCCCGGACCAGCACGAGGTCCGCCTTCTTTCCCTCGGCAATCCGTCCACGATCATCGAGACCGAAAGCATCCGCAACGCCGCCGGTCGCTGCGTGGAGCACGTCTGCCATCGGCAATCCCGCCTGCGCGAGCAGCTCGAGTTCCACGTGCAGGCTGGCCCCGTGGGTTACGCCCGGATTCATGGCATCGCTACCGGCGAGGATCGACACGCCCGCCTCGTGCAAGGCGCCGACGTTGGCCAGGGCCCTCGCCATGCCCGCGGGGTTTGCACCTTGCGCGAAGGAACGTCTGAGAGTTGCCCGCGCGTTGGCCGAAAGGTAGTCCGACACGAGGGGATCCGCGGCAAGCTCGTCCCCGCTCGACACGCCGAACATGCTTTGGATCACGACCAGGGTGGGAACCACGAAGGTTCCCTTCGCCTCGATTGCAGCGACTAGCTCGGCGTCTCCCGGGTCGCGGTAGATGTGCATCAAACCGTTGGCACCGGCCGCGATGGCCTTGCGGGCGCCATCGGCGGTGCCGACGTGGAACAAGGCGAGCTTGCCGCCCGCTTGGGCGGCGGCAGCAATCCGCTTGAGTTGCAGGGCATCGAAGGTCGGAAATCGCCATCCCGCGGAACCCGCCTCGTGGACGATCTTGATGAAGTCCGAACCCTCGGCGATGCGTGCGGCCACGAAGGCCTCGGTTTCGTTCGGATCGTCCAGCGTCGGAATGTCGAGGCCGAACTGCGTGCCGTGGCCACCCGCCATGGTGACGAGGACGCCGGCGGAGAAAACGTCGGCGCGGTCGTGGACCGGGCCGGCCCCCTGTTCCCGTCGCCAGGCTGCAGCGAGGTTGGGTTCGGTGAACATGTCCAGAACGGTCGTGACGCCGAAGTTCAATGCCTCCTCCGGCGCGGTTCCCCAACTGTGGGTGTGGGAATCGATGAGGCCCGGCAGCAAGGTCATGCCGCTGGCGTCGAGCTCCGTGGCGACGTCGGGGAGGTTCGGCGGCGTTTTGCCGACACTCGCGACCCAGCCGTCGCGGATCACGACCGACGCGTCTTCGATCACGGTGTCGCCGTCGAAGACCTTGGCATTGCGAATCAACGTCGCGCCTTCGGCGGCAAAACTTGCCGCGATGGCCGTGATGGCCAGAAGGCCGTTGAGGGGGTGAATATCGTTGTTCGTTCCCATGCTCGCATCTCTCGGCAGTCGTTGCCGCGAACTATGGATGCGCGGCGGAGTGCGGGGCAGTGACATCCGTAACCGGCTGCCCTGACGTTTGTCAGGCAGGGCCGGCGTCGGACAGCCGGCGTCGGTCAAACGCGTCCGTGGCGTAACCATCTGGTACGCTGCAACGTTCTTCCAAATCCGGCGAACCCATGCGCATCGGGCTGATTTCCGACACGCACATCTCGAAGCAGGGCGAACTCTGGCCGCAGGTGTTCGACGCCTTCACGGGCGTGGATGCGATTTTGCATGCGGGCGATGTCTGGTCACCGGCGCTCCTTGACGAGCTCGAAGAGATCGCACCGGTGCGTGTGGCCCGGGGAAACGGTGACATGGGGCAGACCGACGTGCGCTTGGAGGAACGTTGCGTCATGACCTTCGACGGCACCACCGTCGCGATGCTGCATGACTTCCCCACCCCCGAACACCGCCCCCCCGAGTTGATTCTCGACCGCATTCGCCAGCGTTTCCCCGGGGTCTCACCCGACGTGGTGGTCTACGGGCATACCCACATCGAGGCCATCGACGACGTCAACGGATTGCTGTGCGTCAACCCCGGTTCGCCGACGCTACCCCACAACCGGTCGTTGCGACTGGGCACCATCGGGTTTCTCAACATCGAGGGAGGGACGGTTGCCGCGGAAATCTGGCAGTTGACCGAAGGCGGGGCCGAGCGACGCTAGAAGGGGCGTCCCTTGCCCTCGCCCGTGTTGAACGGATCCTGACCACCGCAAGGGTCGCTCCTACGGCGCTCGCCCGGTCATCACGCGGTCGAGATCTCGACACAGATCCCGGGCGTCCTCGAGACCCACCGACAAGCGGAATACGCCATCGCCCGCGTACTCCCGGTAATGGGCAAGTTGTTCGCCTTCGAGATGGAACGTCGACGCCATCATGGCCTCGGTGTCGATCCAGTAGATCAGACTGCGGTGGTGACCCAGCGAAACCGCGTAGTGGATGATCTCGAGTTCTTTCGCCATGCGCCGGGCCAGGGCCAAGCCGTCGCCGCGCACTTGGAACGACAACGTACCGGAATTGTTCGCCATTTGGCGACGGGCCAGGTCGCGTTGGGGATGGGATTCCAATCCGGGGTAGTTGACCCGGGCAACCCTGGGATGGCCCTCCAGGAACTTCGCCACGGCGAGCGCGCCTTCTTCGTGGGCACGCATTCGGATCGGCAAGGTGGCGGCACCGCGGGCGATCAGCCAGGCGTTGAAAGGGCTTAGCACACCGCCGAAGTAGACGAGCGCGTGGGTTCTTAAGGGTTCCAGGCGTTCCCGGGTTCCGAGCACCGCGCCGCCCAGTGCATCGCCGTGGCCGCCGATGTACTTGGTAAGCGAATGCACGACGTAGTCGGCGCCGAGTTCCGACGGACGGGTGGCGATGGGGGTGGCGAAGGTGGAGTCCACCGCGAGGGGTATGCCATGCCGCTGGGCGATGGCGGCAACGGCGGCGATGTCCGTCAACCGTAGGATCGGGTTCGCTGGGGTCTCGATCCAGATCATCCGCGTCTCGGGACGTATGGCCGCTTCCACGGCCGCCGGGTCGCTGGTGTTCACCGGGCTCGTCGCAATGCCGTATCTCGGCAGCGTGCGGCGGGCAAGTTCCGCCGTGCCGGCGTAGTTGACATCGCTGATGAGCAGGTGATCGCCCGACCCCAGGCCCTCGAGCATCACCGCGGCCGTCGCGGCCATGCCGGACCCGAAGACGACGCAGCCCTCGGTCCCTTCGAGCGCAGCCAGTTTCTCTTCCAGCACGCGGGTCGTCGGATTGCCCCAGCGGGTGTAGATGTAGGGAATCTCGCCCTCGAAGGCGTTGATGGAGAAACCCGCTGGCTCGTCCATCGCGAATGTCGTCGACATGACGAGATTCGGCGCCGATGCCCCCGTCGTGGGATCGGATGTCTCGCCGCCGTGGACGGCACGCGTATTCGGTCCTTGGTCGTTCATGTCTTGCCGGGGATCCGCAGTCGGTGCCGGCTATGGTACGGGGTCACCCGGGCCGACGCGTACGTCGCGTTGCGCCGGTGTTCAGAGCCAGCCGCGCGCCCGCGCCATCCGAGCAGCTTCCACCCGGTTGGATGCACCGAGCTTGCTCATCGCCTCGGACAGGTAGTTGCGCACCGTGCCGTGGGCCAAGTGTAGTTGCCGGCCGATCTCGGAGCTCTTGAGTCCTTCGCCCGCCAAGCGCAAGACCTGGCGCTCGCGGTCGGTCAACGGATCGACCTCGCCCCAGGCGGCCGCCGCCAGTTCAGGGTCCACGACGCGACGTCCGCCGTGGACTCGGCGCAGCGCGGCAGCGAGCGACGGCGCCGGGGCGTCCTTCAGGAGGTAGCCCGCGGTTCCCGCGTCCAGGGCGCGCTTCAGGTAGCCGCTGCGGGCAAAGGTGGTGACGATGACCACCTTGGTGGCGGGTACTGCGACCGGCACCTTCTGCGCCAACTCGAGCCCGGTGAGGCCGGGCATTTCGATATCCGTGAGCAGGATGTCGGGCGTTGTCTCTCTGACGAGCCGGAGTGCCGCGTCGCCATCCGCAGCTTGGCCGACCACGTCGAATCCTTCGAGTTCGAGCAACGCCGCGAGGGCACCGAGCACCATCTGCTGGTCTTCGGCGATGACCACCCGGATCATGGTTGACCCGCCGTTTGCCCGGCCGGTTGGGGGGTTCTCGTCGGCAGGCGAACCGTCAGTCGCGTTCCTTGTGCCGTCGTCCGCGAGAAGGTTCCGCCCAACGCTTGCACGCGCAGTCGGATGCCGGTCAGCCCGTTGCCTTCACTGCCGCCGCCTTGGCCGTTGTCGGCCAGGGTAAGCACAACATCGGTTCGTTCCCTGCCGAGTGTGGCCCGTGCCGCCGTGGCACCGGAGTGGCGAAGCACATTGGTCGAGCCTTCGCGCAGCACCATCGCCAATGCGCTCTCCTGCTCGGGTGCGAGGTCTACGGGCTCGAAATCCATGTCGAACGCGATGCCGGCGCTCGCCATTGCCTTGCGGATGCCCGAGATTTCCTCGGCAAGACCGCTCGCCCGGTAGCCGCGCACCGCTTCCCGAACCTGGTCCAGGGTATCCCGGGAGATTCCTTCCACTTCGCGCATTTCCCTACCCGCGCGTTCCGGGTCGGTGGCGGCGAGACGGGCCGCAAGCGCACTCTTTAGGGTGATTGTCGACAGGGTGTGTCCCAGGAGGTCGTGGAGATCCCGGGAAATGCGTTCCCGCTCCGCGATGGCCGCCAAGCGCTTGATCTCCTCCTCGCCGAGTCTCAGCCGCGTGTTGTGACGTTCACGTTCCGCTTGCAGAAACTGGCTGAGGACGATTACCGGTACCAGCAGCAGGACCGGGAGGAACGGCGCCCACCGAAAGGCGAGCGGCCAATCGGTGACGAAGAAGAGGCATGCCAGGATCGCCAAGGCCAGGGCGACCACCACGCCGGCCCTCCCCCCCGTCGTGTCCCGGGTTGCCGACGCGGCGGCGTAGATGAGGAAGATCGTGGAATTGACGTTCAGTTGAAACGCGACACCGACGATCGCCAGCACCGCCATCGCGCTGCACGCGACGTACAGCTTGGGACGTTGGTCGGCGGCGGTCCAACGCGTGCCGGCGACGTAGAACGGCAGGAAGATCGCGATCAGCACAAGGGTCGGCAGCCAGCGCCCGTCTGGTGAGAGCGCCGGCTCGAATGCCATGAAGCCGAGGAAACACAGGTAGACGTAGGGCTCGACGGCTTGCCAGAGTCGGGCGGAACGCGTGGCGCTCCCGTCGACGTTGGACTCGCCGCGGGCCGAAGCGGACACATCTGCCTTCGACATTCCCATCACTCCGACGTTCTACACACTCGACAGTGTGCGTCTGGCAATGCGCGTCCTACAGTGATAGCCGTAATCGCGTTCCCATGACGTTTGTCACACCGCCAATGCTCACGTCACGGTGTCCGATCCGATCCGAAAAAGGTGCCTCTTAGCACCTCTTCGAGGCGGATACAAACGGCGTTTGGTGGCGCTCCGGCCCGGACGCGGAGATCACTCGCGCGTCAGCGACCGCAGCCACAATCGCCACGATCACGAACAGTCCTCGAGTCATAGCACTGCTTCCCCTCCCGAACGAACGTGACGAATCGATGCTCGGACCACGGTCTCGGGTGAGATAGGAATACCCGCGGCAGCCCGTCGACGGGCGCCAGCGGCTCGTCGGTCGAGTAACCCACGTTTCCCGCACAGATTGGTGCCGGGAACGCCCGTTCCGCGTAGAGACCTTGGCTTCACCCTCACTTCGCGCTGGACAGTCCTCGACTCGCCTTCGCGGTGCGTGGAATACTGTTCAGCTCGACTGCGGAGTCGCACCTTGAACGAAGAGCAACGCTACCTATTCGACACGTTCGGATACCTGGTTGTACCCGGCGTGCTGAGCGTTGCCCAAGTCGATGAATTGCGCGCCACCCTCAAGCAACCGACCGAGCAGTTCGATTCCGCCGATCAGAAGGTGATACCCCTGCATTGGTCCAGGGTGTGGCGGGACATGCTCGACCTGCCGACATTGAGCCCGATCCTCGAGCAGCTGATCGGCAACCACGCCCGCCGTCAAGCGTACGAGAAACGGGCGCGGGAAGATCCAGACGTCCAGGTCCTGCCCACGTTCCGCCTCGATCACATCAACGTGCACACCCATATCGGCAAGGGTTTCAAGGGGGGTATCCTGCACGGTGGCTCCTTGGGCACCGGGGGTTGTCAGTTCTTCCGCTACCACGACGGCGAGTTCTACAACGGCCTGCTGGCGGTTACCTTCGAACTCCACGACAGCCACGCCAACGGCGGCGGCTTCGGCTGCATTCCGGGGACGCACAAGGCGAACCTGCCGCTACCCAAACGCTGGCGCGATCTGAGCCGGGGTGTGCCGGATTTCGTTCAGCGCGTGGCCGCCAAACCCGGCGATGCCATCGTGTTCACCGAGGCCCTGATCCACGGCACCCTCCCGTGGCAAGTCGACGACATCCGCAGGACGGTCTTCTACAAGTTCTCGCCCCATGCTTCATCATGGTCGGGCAACTATTTCGACCCCGACGACTTCCGCCACTATCCCGACATGGACGACCGCAAGATGACCGTGCTGGAGCCGCCGAATGCCCGCTACCCTGGTCGACCGACCCAGCCCAAGCCGGTGTCGGCGTAAGTCCGGGGGAGCATGGCTGACGCGGCCACCAGCGCAGGCGAGGCATTGGAATCCGGCATGGCGATGAAGCCCTTCGCAAGCCTCCTGTTCTCGATCATGGCGGTCGCGGCAACGGCGGAGGGCTATCTCGACATGCACGTCCATGCCGCGGGCATCGGCGCCGGCGGTAGCGGCGCGTTCGTGGGTGCCGAGATGCGCGGCAACATCCGCTTTCGGTTCTACCTGCGGGCCTTCGGCGTCAACGAGAAGGAGGTCGAAGCCGAAGGTGACGGCCTTATCATCGAGAGGATCAGCGCGAAGTTGGCCGAGTCCGAGCAGGTGGCCCGCGCGGTCGTCCTTGCCATGGATGGCGTGGTCGGGACCGACGGCGAATTGGACCGGGAGGCCACGCAGTTCTACGTTCCCAACGAGTTTGTGGCGGCCGAGGTCAAACGCTACGACAACCTCTGCTACGGCGCGAGCGTCAATCCCCGCCGGCACGATGCCATTGCCAGGTTGGAACAAGCAAAGTCGGACGGCGCGTTGCTCGTCAAGTGGATTCCCAACATCATGCTCTTCGATCCGGCAGACCCCGGGCTCGAGCCGTTCTACCGAAAACTCGTGGAACTGGATCTGCCCCTACTGAGCCATGCCGGCAAGGAACAGGCGTTCGCCCATGCGAGAGATGATCTTGGCGATCCGCGACGCCTGGAGTTCCCGCTGTCGCTGGGGGTGACGGTCATCGCGGCGCACATCGCGACCACGGGAAAGAGCGAGGGGGAGGACAACTTCGAGCGCATCCTCCCGATGTTCGACGAATACCCGAATCTCTACTCGGAGATTTCGAGCCTCACGCAGGTGAACAAGCGTAACTACCTAAGACGCGCCCTGGATGTGCCGGGTCTGGACGAACGCCTACTCTATGGCACGGACTACCCCCTGCAATTCCGTCTGTTGGTGTCGTCCCTCTATCACCTCCGCCATATCGGCGTCGCCAACGCTCGGTTGGTAAGTTCCATCTCGAACCCCTGGGATCGGGACGTGGCCCTCAAATCCGCCATGGGCACCCCGGAGCATGTCTTCGCCCGTAGCGCCGAATTGCTGGATGTCCAACGCTGCCGTGTGCCCGCCGAGCCGTCTTTCGCCGAGCCGCCTTGAACGACGCACACGGGCGTTGTCCGCTATGCTTACGCGTTCGACCTCGACGGTGCCGACATGAGCGAACCAACGCGCGAATTGACGACGGCGCCAGTCGTGACGCCGCTTGCGGGGTTGATCGGTGCCCAGGTCGATGTCGATCTCCGCCACATCGACGATGACGTGTTCGAGCGCATCCACGAGGCGTTTCTGGAATTCGTCATCCTGGTCTTCCCCGACCAGCGGCTATCGCCCGATGACCAACTTGCCTTCGCCCGTCGTTTCGGGGATCTCTACCGGTACCCCCACTCCCCGGGGATGGAGGGCCACGAACTGGTGTTGCCGATCAACCTGCCGAGCGGGGTGCGACGGGGCCGGTGGCACTCCGACGCCACGTTCGATGAGCGTCCGCCGGCCATCTCGATCCTGTCCGCCCGCGAACTGCCGAGCCGTGGCGGCGAGACGGCGTTCGCCAACCAGTACGCCGCCTTCGACACCCTGTCGGACGGTATGAAGAAGCTGCTTGCCCGGATGGATGCGGTGCACGACGCGTCGTCGCACCGTCGTCCGGAGGAATGGACCACGCATCCCGTGCTGCGTACGCATCCGGAGACGCATCGCACCGCGCTGTTCGTCAACAGCGAATTCACGCGGCGTTTTGCCCACATGACCGCGGAGGAGAGCGAAGGGCTCTTGCGCTACCTCACGACCCACGCCCACCGACCGGAGTTCTGCTACGTGCACCGCTGGCGTCCCGGCGATGTGGTGATGTGGGACAACCGGGCGGCGCAGCACTACCCGGTTCTGAACCGCCCGGAAGGCGAGATCCGGCGTATGTGGCGTGTCACGGTGGCCGGGGATCGGCCCCGCTTCGACGCCCGGCCCGTTTAGAACCGTACCCCGGTGCCCGCGTTTGACGGGCTCGACGCCGCCCAATAGGGTGGTGCTCTTGGGCGATGGAGATCGACATGGACACAAGGCGCAGACCCTGGCCGGCGGCCGTAGGGGACTGGCTGCCATGGGCAGGACAGCATGGCTGGGCCGGAGGCGGCGCACAGCGAATGCGAAGCGCCGTCGGCGCTCTGGGGCGCCACGGAATCGTCTCACGCGGCGCATGTCGCCTTGCGCTGGGGGCGCTTGGCGTCGCGCTGATCGCTGGTAGCGGCTTCGCCGATGTGCTCGACGTCATGCGGGAAGAACTCGAACGTTCCCGCGACGTGCTCGTCGAACAGCCGACGCCGGTCTACTACCTGAGCTACGAGATCACCGAAGACAAGTCGGTGGCCGTGAACAGCGCCTTCGGGGCCCTTACCGGGTGGAACGAGAACGAGACCCGGGGTCTCGACATCGACCTCCGGGTCGGCAGTCCGGACTTCGACAACACCCGCGAACTGCGATCGCAGCGTGGTGGCTTTGGAAATCGCAGGTCCATTGTCCAGGTTCCCTTGGAGGCCGAGGGGCTGCGCACCATCCTCTGGTACGAGACCGACCGGATGTACAAGGAGGCGTTGGAGCGGTTCACGATGGTCCAGTCGGACGAGCAGGTCAGCGTCGAGGCGGACGACAAGTCGGGGGATTTCTCGGTCGAGAAGGCCGAACGGGCATCCGAGAAATCCCTCGTCATCGAGGTGGATCGAGGCGCGTGGGAGGAGCGGGTTCGCCGGTTTTCCGCGCCGTTCCTGGCGTCGCCGCACGTGTTCGCGGCGAATGCCACGATCTGGGCCGATGCGGAGACCCGCTGGTACGTCAACACCGAAGGCACGGCGATCAAGACATCGAACGCGTACTACCGGATTTCGATATCCGCCTCGACGCGTGCCGACGACGGCATGGTGTTGCCGCGCACCGAGCAGTTTTTCTCGCTGACCGCCGAAGGACTTCCCGACGACGAAACGGTGATGGCCGCCGTTCACAAGATGGTCAGCGACCTCACGGCATTGCGCGAAGCGCCGTTGGTCGAACCCTATACCGGGCCGGCGTTGCTCTCGGGTCGGGCAAGCGGCGTGTTCTTCCACGAGATCCTGGGCCACCGCCTGGAGGGACACCGCCAAAAAGGTGCGACCGAGGGCCAGACCTTCCGGAAGATGGTGGGCGAAGCCGTCCTGCCGACGACCTTCTCGGTCATATTCGACCCCACCATCACGCGCCTGGGGGACACGGACCTCGTCGGTGCCTACCGCTATGACAACCAGGGTGTGAAGGCGCGGCGCGTCCCGGTGATCGTGGACGGCGTGCTGACCAATTTCCTGATGGGGCGGATTCCCATCGAGGGCTTCCCCAAATCCAATGGACACGGTCGCAAGAACACCGGGTTCGCGCCCGTAGCGAGACAGTCGAACCTAATCGTCGAGGTGTCGGAGACCATGACCCGTGACGACTTGAAGGCCCAATTGCTTGCCATGGCGGAAAAGGAAGGCAAGCCCTTCGGCTTGTTGTTCGACCGTGTCCAGGGCGGATTCGCCATCACTGGACGGTCGTTGCCGAATTCGTTCAACGTCACGCCAACCGTGGTCTATCGCATCAACCCCGACGGCTCCGAGGAACTCGTACGCGGGGTCGACCTGATCGGCACACCGCTCACCGCCTTCAGCCGGATTGTCGCCGCCGGGGACGATCTCGAGGTCTTCAATGGCACCTGCGGCGCCGAGTCCGGACCGGTACCGGTCTCTGCGGTGTCGCCATCGATCCTGGTCTCGCAGATCGAGGTGCAGAAGAAGGGCAAGTCCCAGACGCGGTTGCCGATCCTGCCGCCGCCAGGTGACTCCCCGAGTGCGTTCGGGGTTCCGGGTGCGTGGGGAGGGGAAGCACGATGAAGTCGTTCAGGATCGCCGTGACGGCTGCGGCCATCCTGCTGGCGCCGTCGCCGATGGCCAGCCTCGATGTGGCGCAGGACAGTGTCCTGATGCAGGCACTGCGCGACGAGCTGGCCCGGTCGATGGAAGAGCTGCAGCTGGAAGACGCCGAGAAGCCCTACTTTCTCGCCTATCGCGTGTTCGAGACCGCCACGGGCAGCGCGGTCGCCAGTCTCGGCGGGCTTCTCCAAGTCAACGAAGGGCGCACCCGCCAGTTGTGGGTGGAACTGCGCGTCGGCGACTACGACTTCGACAACACGAACTTCGTTTCGATGCGCAACCCGTCGGCGATGCTGCCGGTGGTAACGCAGTTGGCCGTCGATGACGACTACGACGCGCTGCGGCGGCAGATTTGGCTGGCAACCGACACCGCCTACAAGCGGGCTCTCGACCAACTCGCCGGCAAGCGCGCCGCGCTGCAGAACAAGACCCAAGTCGAGGAGGTGGCGGACTTCACGCGCGAGGAGCCATTTCAGTTCGATGGCTGGACCGGATCCGCATTGGACGCCTCGCCGGCACGCGACCTGGCGGTCGACGTTTCTGCGGCCATGCAAGGCTTGGCGCATCTCTCTCGCTCGGAAGTCCGGGTCGTGGCCTCCCTCGATCGCACCTGGTTCGTGAACAGCGAGGGGTCGGCATTCGTACGCGAAACCCCTTTTGTCGGCTTCTACGCGCTCGCCGCGACCCAGGCCGATGACGGCGCCGAGCTGCAGGACGCTGTCTTCGTCTGGGTCGACGACTGGGCGGACATGCCCGATGTCGAGACCTTGACGGCAGACGTCCACGCCATGGCGAGTCGGCTGGAACAGCGTCGACAGTCGCCGGTCGCAGAACGGTACGTCGGTCCCGTGCTATTCGAGGACCAGGCAGCCGCGGAGTTGGTCACGAGGGTCCTGGGTCCGCGCCTGATCGCGATTCGCCTGCCGACCCCGGACAATCCGCAGATGGAACAGGCCATGGCGCAGCTGCGAAACCCGTTCCTCGACAAGATCGGCAGCCGTGTATTGCCCCGGTTCCTGTCCATCGTGACCGACCCCACGATCGCGGCTCACGAGGGGATTCCACTGCGAGGGGCCCAGCCGGTGGACGACGACGGCGTGCCGACGCGACGCATGGTCTTGGTGGAGCGCGGGATATTGAAGACGCTGCTGTCGACCCGCGTGCCGCTTGCCGAGGTTCCCCGGACCAGCGGGAGCCGATGGCGGGACTCGCCGGTGCCGAGCAACTTCCTCATCGAGCCCACCCGCGGTATGAGCGCCGAGGAGTTGAAGGAGGAACTGTTCTTGCTTGCCGAGGACCGAGGTCTCGACCATGCCGTCGTGGTGCGCCGCATCGGCACCCGGTTGGCAACGCTCGACTCGCCGTCGCGCGGTTTCTTTGGCCGGCAGGCGTCGAACGTGGAACCCTTGATCGGCGTCTACAAGGTGTATCCCGATGGTTCCGAGGAACGGATCCGAACCGCCAGCATCTCGACGTTCTCCGAGTCGGACTTCAAGGATATCGTCGCGGTTTCGGACACGACCACATACCACGAGACCGGGTTCTCACCCGCCCCGCCGGGCGTTCCCGCGACGGGCCCGATCTGGCCGATCGCGGTGATCACGCCGGCTCTCCTATTCGAGGACGTCACCATTCGCCGCCCCCCCGGCAACATCCGCAAGCCGCCGGTGACGCCGCATCCGTTGGCGAAGAGATAACGCACGGCGAGGAGTCGGGACGCGGCCGGCGGTCTCGTGTAGTTCAGTCGTAGGGCCACAGCTCGAGGCCGTGGATCGCGTTCCGCACGTCCATCGACAGGTTGACACCGAGGAGCCGGCGGTTGCCGGGAAGGTCGTAGACGACCACCGTCGACGGCGAGGAACCGCCGGCAACCACCGAGTCTGAGATGACGGCGAGCCCCCGGGCGAAGCCCTGGCGCGCGATATGCCCGTCGTCGAACTCCGCGTTGACGAGGTCTTGCAACGGGTACCTGGGCACGGCCATGGCCCGGTCCTCGGCGCCGTCGCCGCGCCCGGCGTAGCGCAACCGGTCTGCTTCGCTGTCGTTGAACAGCACCCCGTTCCTGAACGGTCGGGCGTTGTGCGTGCCCGCCGGCAACTCCGCGCTCATGCCCAACGTCTTGCCGTTGAAATGCACCATGCCGCCGGTGCGCAGGCCGCAGAGATACATCCCGCCTTCGTCGCAGTGCACGTTGTTGATGTGCAGCTTGTTGAGTTGCAGCGGACCGTCGTCCCGGAAGGGGTCGTATGTCTCGCCTTTGAACCGGAACCGCTGGACGTCGACGTGCATCGCCCAGTGGAACACCCTCTCGTCGAGATCGAATCCGAGGATCGAGTCGAAGCCGGTGGAAGCGATGTAGAGGGTACGATCGAAGACGCTCGTTTCGTGGCAGTGTTTAAGGTAGGGGTTGCGCCAGGAGCCGACCCGGGAGAAATCGGGCCGAAAGGCGAAAAGCTCGTCGCTCGCGGTGATGTAGATCGTATCGCCGTCGAAGGCGATGCCGCGCAGGCCCCGGTCCCCGCCGCTTGCTGAGTTTCGAGGTCCAACAGGTAGACGCCGCCGTGGCTCTCGCCTTGCTGGCTGCCGCGCACGACGGAAGTGGCGACGAGTTTCATGGGTGGTCCGACGCGGGCGGCGCAATCTCGAAGGGGCGACCCTTGCCGTCGTCCGGAGTACACGGGCCGCGATCGTTTCCCGGGACCGTCGAGAAATCAGACACCGCAGCGCATCGGCAGCGGGACGGGACAATCCCGTCCCCTACGGTTGCATTTCCTAGAAACGGAACGTGGCGCTGAGGCCGATGCTACGCGGCGCTACGTAGGACCGGATGTTGTGGAATCGCGGATCGCCGAACTGCGCCGCCTGGAAGTTGCCGCCGTTGTCGAGATAATTGATCGTGCGTTCGTCCCAGACGTTGTAGACCTCCAGCATGAACTGCGGTCCGTCGGGAAGTTCGATGCCGAGTTGGAAGTTGCTGAGCGTCCAGGACGGCTGCTTGCCCTCGGGGTCTTCCGCGATGGCGCTGGAGAGTCCGTTGTAGACCTCGGACTGGTGGCTGGTGTCGTAGCGCACCCAGAGGTCGCCGAGGTCGCGCCAGTTCCAGAACGTGTACTCGACGGCGAAGTAGTACTTGAACTCCGGTGAGATCGGCATGGTGGTGCCATCTGTGATCTGTTCGCCCGAGAGCAGCGTGAATTCGGAATTGAACTCGGGGTCGGCGAGGAAGACGCTGCCCTCGAAGCGCAGGCTGTCGCTGATGCTGGCGTCCCAGGTGACCTCCACGCCCATGGTGCGGGCGGTGTCGCCGTTGATCATGCCGCGCAGCCACCACTTGTCCTCGACGCCGCCGGCGTTGTCGATCTGGATGTCCTCCCAAACCATGTAGAACGCGGACACGTTCAACTGCAGGCGATTGTCGAACCACTCGCTCTTTAGGCCCCCTTCGTAGTTGTTCAGTATGTCGGCGCCGTAGTTCTGCGGCACGAGACCGGTGGCGGCTGCGCGCTGGCTGTTCGAGCCGCCGAGCCGGAATCCCTGGCTGAACAGGAAATACACCATGCGGTCGCTGTCGAGCGTGTACTGCGCCGAGAGCTTCAACGCGGTGTCCTGCTCGACGCCGGAGGATCCGTAGGCGCCGTTGGAGTCGAGGGCGGAGAGCGGCGGCAGACCGTGCGGAAAATGGAACTGGTCGTATTCGTTGCGATCGTACTCAAACCAGCGCAGACCCACGGTCGTGGTCAGCCGGTCGCTAAAGTCGTAGACCAATTCGCCGAACGCGGCCGTCTGCTTGACCGCGCGGATGAAGTGGTTGAAGTAGCCGATGTCCGACGCCGGCAGTGGGTAGTCGATGTGGTCGTAGGCCGCGTAGTAGGTGTAGGCGTAGTAGTTGGCCGTCTCCCACGCTACGGTGTCCATGAGTGAGGGGTTCTGCGCGCCGTAGAACCATTCGTCGTCGACGTCCTCGTAGAACGCCCCGACCATCCACTGGAACCGGCTCGCCCCGGTGGAGGTGAGCCGGACCTCCTGCGAGAAGCGTTCCTGCGTCTGGTCGTTGAATATCGTGCCGAAGGTGTATTCGGAATTGTAGAGACCGTAGCCGCTGTAGACCCCCCAGTAGGCGTCCTTGTACTGCTCGTAGACGTGGTTGTCCCACTCGTAGGCGATGTCGCGGTCGAAGATCGCGGTGGTGGCGGAGAACTCGGCGGCGCCGAGGTCGCCCTTGATGGTGATCGAGTGCTGGCTCCAGTCGTCGTCGCGGTACTCGTCGAAGAACTTGACGACCTTGAAGTCGCCGAGGTTGGGATCCGATTCCCAGGCACCTGTAGCCGAACTGTTCTGGGCGATGATGCCGGCGATCACCGACCACCGGTCGCCCAATTCCCAGGACGCCGCGACCCGACCGCCGGAGACTTCGTACTCGTTGAAGTCGTCCTCGACGACGTCGGCGTTGTCCCGGGTGTCGGCGAGGTCCCGGCCAAGCACGTTGTCGACATAGCCGCCCTCGTGGGAGACAAAGGCCGCGACGCGTAGGGCGAATCGATCGGCAAGCGGGATGTTCAGGTGGCCGCTTAAGTCGTAGCTCGGCTCTCCGCCCCGGGTGGAATAGGCACCGGCGTCGATTTGGGCGCCGAATCCGCTGGGGTCGGGCTTGTTGGTGATGACGCGCAGGGTGCCGGATTGGGAACTCGAGCCGAACAACGTGCCCTGCGGTCCGGGCAACGCCTCGACCCGTTCGATGTCCACCAGCCAGGGATCGACCTGCTGGGAGTTGGTGGTGAGCGGCTGTTCGTCCAGGTAGACCGCCGTCATGCTGTCGGTACGGTACTCGGATGAACCCGTGGACACGCCCCGGAACACCACCGAGTTGCGGCCGGGAACGCTGTTGACAAGCGCGACGCTGGGAAGCGCGTCGATGTATTCCTTCATGTCCCTCGCGCGCAGACGTTCGAGGTCGTCGGTGGTGAACGCCGTGATGCTCTGCGCGACGTCCTGCATGTTGGCCTCGCGCTTGGTGGCCGTGACGATCACCTCTTCGATGGTGCGACCGGACTCCTCTTCCTCGGTCTGTTCCTGGGCGACAAGGGCGAGCGGGGAGTGCGCGGCGATGATCGCGACTGCCAGGGGCTTGAGCCGAAAAGCCGGCGGGTGCGGCGATGAGGCCGACGACTTACCGCCTTGCCGATTGCGTGACATTGATCCTCCCGCCGATCCGGTGCCCCAACCCCCGATTAGGCGTTCAAGACGAGAGGTTGTCAACTGCGACGGCGACGCCTTGGAGTCGCGACAACGCGTCGTCGCATTCGAGCTCCCGAAACGACTGCTGCAGTGTTGAGCCTTCGTCAAGGTTCCCAAGCCAGTCCGGCATCTGCTGTCCAACCGAGCGGAGTACCTTCGCCGCGTAGCTGCGGAACGGCTCGACGTCGCATCGGATCACCAGTTGGGGATCGGCCACTTCGCCGTGGGGAGAGTAGGCGAAGCACCGCGTGAGGCCCCGACGTGCTCGCTCGATCTGAACCGGCTCGTATTCCGTCTCGGCAACGCGTGCTTCCGGAACGAGGAGGACATTGACGGCGCGGTCGGCGATGGCGGCGAGGGTCCCGTTTCCGTCGTGGGCGATCTTGACGTCCTTGTCCGGCCAGAAGTCGAAGGCGCCGTAGTCGGCGAGGCGGTGCCCGCGCTGGAACGTGAAGAAATCGGGATAGGCGAAGAACGCGGCGCCGTCGGTGCGCAGGTCGTCGTAGAAGGCCGTTACGCAGGCCATGGCCAAGGTGACGGCGCCGACGCCCTCGGTGCCGCCCGGCGCCAACAGACCGACGCGCGTGTGGCGGGTATGGTCCCGGAAGAAATCCCGGTGCGACACGTCGCACCCCAACCACGTGAGGTGGAAGTCGGAACCGCGAAGACCGCTGCTGTGCATGCCACGCCCGATGCGGATGATGGTTGCGGGGACGGTGCCCCATGTCGTTTACGTACAATAGCGGCAACTCGACACGCGGGGTACTCCCATGGGCGCGGCCGAGGTCGGCAGACTGGGCGCATCCGATCGAACCCGGGATCTCGGACGGGTGCCCTGCGCGGCGCTCTTGGAGGCCGTCCGCGGCCTCGACGAGGCGGCATGGTGGGAGAAGCTCTACCGCCAGGAATCGTTCAACGTTCATCGGAGTACGCAATCCATCGTGCTCAGCTTCATCGACCTCGACCGATGGCCGAATCTCGCCGTCGCCCGGGACGTAGGCTGGGAGCGGCTCGGCGACACGGCGGAAGGCGTCATGGACTCGGTCATCGAGCGATGCTACCCCGCAGGCGGCGTGGTGATCCGATCCATGGCGGTGCGACTGCCGGCGGGGGCGAGGATCACGCCGCATGTCGACGAGCACGAGTCGCTGCGGCTAAGCCATCGCATCCACCTGCCGCTGGTGACCAATCCCCGGGTGCGGTTCTTCATCGACGGGGTCCCGTACCGCTTCGAGGCGGGCCGCGCGGTGGAGGTGAACAATCAACTGTCGCACTCGGTCATGAACGACGGGGCAAGCGATCGGATTCACTTCATCTTCGACTACCTGCCCCCCGATCGGTTGGCAGGTCCGGCGTTGGCCAAGTCTCAAGCCGTGCGTTGATGCCCCAAGCCGAACCAAGCATCCGGAAGGCCGTTGCCGCCATGAAGGCGAACCGTCCGCTGCTCGCGGAGGAAATCTGCCGCAACCATCTCGGTACCGATCCCGGAAGCATCCAGCACCTCGCGATGCTCGGCCGGGCATTGGCGAAACAGGGTCGGTACGACGAAGCGGCCGCCCAACTGGATCAAGCCATCGACCTGGCACCGGAGGTTCCCCTGCTCTACGAGGATCTGGGCACGGTACGGGGCTACCAGGGCCGGCACGCGGATGCGATTGGGCTGTTCGAGAAGGCGATCCGCCTGGATCCGCGCCAGGCCTCGGCGCATAGGAAGCTCGGCCAAGCGCTGGCGGCCGCGGGCCGGGGCGGCGAAGCGGATCGCCATTTCGAGTCCTATTTCGACCGGGATCCCGTCGCATCTCGCGTCGCGGAAGGCGCCGAGCACCTTCGCGCGGGCCGCGCCGACGAGGCGATCGCCACCTTCCGGGAGATTCTGCGCAGCCACCCGGAAAACGTCGACGCGATGCGCCACCTCGGCATCGCCTACTGGCGGGAGAAGAAGAAGCCCGGCGATGCCGAGGCCTGGCTACGCAGTGCGACCGCCGTCGCGCCGGATTTCGCCGCGGCTTGGATGAGCCTAGGTCTGGTGCTGCTCGACAACGCCAAGCCGAACGACGCCATCGCGGCGTATCGTCGGGCCGTGGAACTCGCTCCCGACAACGCCGCCGCATGGGCGGGTAGCGGCAACGCCCATGCGCAGGCGGGGCAGCAGGAGGCGAGCGTCGAGGCCTATGCGAAATCCCTGGCGCTGAATCCCCGCGCCGCCGGGGTCCACATGAGCCATGGCCATGCGCTGAAGACTGTCGGCGATCAGAAGTCCGCCCTTGCCGCTTACCGCGCGGCCATCGCCGAGCGGCCCCGCTTCGGCGAGGTCTACTGGAGCATGGCCAATCTCAAGGTGTTCCGCTTCGAGGAGGGGGAGATCCGGGCAATGGAAGCGCAGCTTGAGCGCGACGACTTGACCGACAGCGAGCGCATCCACTTCTCCTTCGCGCTGGGCAAGGCCTACGAGGACAAGGACGACTACCCAGCGGCATGGTCCCACTACGATGCGGGCAATCGGCTGCAACGCCCCTTGGTCAAGCACGACCCGCTGGAGTTGGAGAAGCGTCACGAGGACATTCGGGCGGTATTCGACCGGGAGTTCCTGGCCCAGCACGCGCGCCAAGGACACGAGGCGGCGGACCCGATCCTCATCGTGGGGTTGCCGCGCTCGGGATCCACGCTCATCGAGCAGATCCTCGCCAGCCACAGCCAAGTCGAGGGGACCTCGGAACTGCCTACGCTAGGCAAGATCGCCACATCCATCGGACGCTTCCGGCCGCGTGGCGCGCAATTCCCGGAATCGGCGAAGGAACTCGAGGGTCGGGACTGGCGCGCCTATGGACAACGCTACCTCGAAGACGCCGCTCGGCACCGGTTCACCGATCGGCCTTTCTTCACCGACAAGATGCCTAACAACTTCCCGCTCCTGGGGCTCTTCCACCTCATCCTCCCCAACGCCAAGATCATCGATGCCCGCCGGCATCCCCTGGACAGCTGCATCGGTTGCTACAAGCAGTTGTTCGCGAAGGGACAGAACTTCACCTACGACCTGGAGGACCTCGCGCACTACTACCGGAACTACGACGCCATGATGAGTCACTGGCGCGCCGTGCTTCCCGGCAAGGTGCTGACCGTCCACTACGAAGAGACCGTCGCCGATCTCGAAGAACAGGTGCGGCGCATCCTCGATCACTGCGCCTTGCCCTTCGAGGAATCATGCATCCGTTTCCACGAGACCCGCCGGGCGGTCAGGACCGCCAGTTCCGAGCAGGTCCGCCAGCCCATCTACTTCGATGCCCTGGGCAAGTGGCAGCACTACGCACCGTTCTGCGATTGGCTGGTGGAGGACTTGAGACCCCTCGTCGATGCACTCCCGGAGTCGGTCAAGGAGGCAGGAAAGCGCAGTAGACTTCGGATCGAGGACTGACGGTCGCCCGAATCGGCTTTGGGGCGCTACGGGGCCCGTTCCGCACGAGAGGCGCCTGCCGCGCCGCGTTCCTCGGCCACGACTTCGGCCATGCCCGGCCACTCGCGCCAGATGTCGCACAAGGCGTCCGGGTAGACGGCGCGGTACGGCTCGGGACGGGCGAGGGGCGTGACGCGGAAGAAGGCCATCAGGCGGGGCTCGGAGGCGCAGACGCGGGTTGCGCTGTGGGGCAGGGCATGCAGCACGATGGCGGCGTCGCCTGGCGCGAGGCGCAACAGGGTCGGCTTTGGCCATAGCTTGCCGTCCGGCGTCCTTTGCCCGCCCTTCGAGAATGCCAATCGCACCTCGTCCGGGTAATGGCGCAGTCCGCACCCGTTGGGTGCGTCGCGGTCGATACGCTCCCAGTTGGGTCCGTCCGGCCCGAGCGGCCCCCCGGCGTCGCGCTGGTCCTGGAAGAACCGCTCGATCGCGTGGTGGGCGCCTTTGAGGACGCCCAGGTTGCCGCTGCCCTCGGCGGTCTGGTCCGAGAGCGCGACGGCAACCAAGGCCGCGAAGCTTCGGATGTTGGCGCCCAGTTCGGGAAACGTCTTACGGCAGCCGTTGGTCGACGGTTCCCGGTGCCACGCCTCGGCCTCTTCGCTCGTCATCGGGCCCTCCAGATCCTGGTGGATGCGGGTGGCACCGTTCCACAATCCGTCGAGATGGCCGTGCCAGCCACGAAACGGCGTATCCCGGTCGCGGTAGCCGGCCTCGTTCACGCGGTCGCTTGGGGTCGCCGGGTGCCGCGTTGCCAGTTGGCAACCCGTGGCGGGTGCCACCGGTCCGAGTGCTTCCTCGACGACTTCCCGAAGTCCGGTGTCGTTGAACAGGCCGAGAATCTCGGGTGACTGCCCAGGAACCGTTCGAGGGCCGCCGCGTTCCTCCGTGGTTGCCCGCGGCCGTCCGAGACCCTCGAGGATTAGCCGCCGCGCGGCATCGACGCGGGCGGGCGCGACCGCGCCGGGCAATACGGCGAACCCGTCGCGGAACAACGACCGCTTCTGCGCGGTATCCAAGCTCGAGTTGATCACTTCGCGTGGCCGCTACCGGGCTTCCGGTGCTGCTATAGTGCCGTGACTATACAAAACGGGCACGGGCTGCCGTAAGCGGCGGGCCGCATGGACCCGAAGGCTGGGATCGGCTTGTGCTACGGCGACTCGTCGACATCGTACTAGCGGGCATCGTGCTTGTCGTGAGTCTGCCCGTGACATTGGCTGCGGCCGTGGCCATCTTTGCCGTCAATCCCGGCGCCGTGATCTTCCGCGCGAAACGGGTCGGTAAATCCGGCCGGTTATTCACGATGTACAAGCTGCGCACGATGTACATTCGCGGGCGCGATCACGGGAGTGTGGTCACGGCCGCAGGGGATGGCCGGGTGTTTCCCTTGGGAAGGTGGCTGCGGCGACTGAGGCTCGACGAACTCCCTCAGATGATCAATATCATCAAGGGCGACATGACCTTCGTTGGGCCACGACCGCGCGATCCAAAGATCGTCGAGCAATGCTACACCCCGCTTCATCGGGAGACCCTCGAGGTGCTTCCCGGACTCACGAGCCCGGGTACGCTGTTCTATCTGACCTGCGGGGAATCAACCCTCCCGACTCGGAATCCCGAGACCGAATACCAAGCGCGCGTCCTGCCGCGGAAACTGGCGCTCGACATCGACTATGTTCGAAACCGGTCGTTCTGGATGGATGTCCGGGTGGCAATACGAACTATCGGCGCGATATTCAACGTGCGCAGGGCAGGACTAGATGATCACGACGTCGAGCGCGTGGCGGGACTCATCCAGCCGCCGAGGGGCGGAGACGGGGCTGGTATATCGCCAGATGCGGGTGGCATGGATCATTCACCGGAGGCACGCAATGGCGATCAAGAAGATCTTCGGGCTCGTTGAGGAGGTCAAAAAGGACATCGAGAACCTTTCCGTGGAAGGCCTGAAAACCGAACTCGGGGTTCCGGACCTGCTCCTGGCGGATATCCGCGAGATCCAGGAACGGGTGGACCTGGGCACGATCCCCGGGTCCAAGCACGTTCCCCTAGGCATGCTGGAGTTCTGGGCCGACCCGCAGAGCCCCTATTACCGTGACTGGTTCGACGAGGACAAGCGGATCGTTCTGTTCTGTGCCGGTGGCGGCCGGTCGGCCCTGGCCGTCAAGGCGCTCATGGACATGGGTTTCAAGAATGTCGCGCACCTGGCGCCCGGCTTCACGGGCTGGCAGAAGGCGGGCGAGGAGGTCGAGGACGTGAGCGCGACCAGCCGATGGGTACGTCGACCGACCGTTCACCGATAGCGCGCCAAGGCCGGGCCCACATCCCACCCGCGCTTCTCAGGCGACAACCGCGTCCTGGCGGGCGCGTACCGGTTCCGGTTGGGTCGGATTTCGAAGCCCTCAAGCGTCCCAGACTGCCTGGGGAACCGGCAATCCATCAAGGTCCGTCGCGGTCAACGGCCGCTCGGGCTCGATACCCAAGCGACGGAGCATGAACGCGAGTTGCCGCGTGTGCTGCGCGGCATGCCAGGTACAGCGCTCCAGCACGCGATGGAGGCTCGTGGTGCCGTAGAGAGTCCCGACCTCGCGTTGTGCGTCGGGCCGGGCCTGGCGGAGATCGGCGACCACCGCCCTGGACCGCGCGTCCAAGGCTTCCCGGTCAAGTACCCGGACGGGTAGGGCGCCCGCGACGACGGCATCGAACGCGCTTCCTGCTTCCACGAGCAGATATCCGGCGGCGATTTCCACGATGTGGTTGGCGAGCGCCAACACACTACGATCGCGGTTCGGCAGCTTGCGGGGCAGATGTTCGGCGGGAAACTGGCGGGTGAGCCGCGAGGCCGTTGCGAGGACGCGACACAGGCGGTCGACCAAGACACCGACGGGCAACGCCGGGCGATGTTCGACGGCGATGCCCAGGAAATCGGCCACTCGGCCAAGATCGGCACCCGGGATCCAGGATCCCGCCTTGGCGACGGCGGGCACACGAACGCCGTCGATCTCGGCGAAGCGCGATGCCGCCTTCGGGTCGTTGGCGATGTCGCGCGATATGTAGTCGACCTCACGGGCCGACAGGAACTCCTTGAGCCCCAGGCAGCTGGTTCACCCCGGCTGCCAGAAGACCTCGATGTCGGTCATGACTCCCCCTCGTCCAATCCGAATACCCAGAGCACACCGCCTTGGGGTACATGGACCGTCGTCCTGCCGAGTGTACGCAGCAATTGCTGCTGGCGTTCGGCGTCGACCCCCCAGCCCGATAGCACCGCGATGTGTTGTTTGCCGCCCACCGCATACGACGACGGTACGCCGGTGATTCCCGAGTTCGTGCGCTGCTGCCAGAGGAGGTCCCCGGAACGCGCGTCGAAAGCTCGGAAGTGGCGATCACTGGTGCCACCCATGAATACGAGATCGCCCGCGGTCGCGAGAACGGGTCCCCAGTTGTGACTCTCGAACGCCACGCTCCAGGCTTGCTCGAAGGTGTCGACATGCCATGCCTGCAGCTCGCCGATGGTCTTGGTGTCGGGGTCCACGACCAGCGTGAACGTCTCCATCTTGGCGCCCATGAACGTGCGGCCCTCCCGGTATTCCTCCTCGACGCCTTCGAGGTGGGCGCAGACGTTGTCGTTCGCCGGCACGTACAGCAGCCGCGTGCGCGGCGAGAAGGCCGCAGGAGGCCAGTCCTTGCCGCCCCAATGGGATGGGCAGAACGTCGCCGGTTTGCCGATGCCGGGTTTTTTGGTGTCGTCGTACGTCGGCCGGCCCGTGACCGGGTCCAACGACGTGATGACGTCCTGCTCCACATACGGCTTGGCATCGACGAAGCCGATACCCGTTGCGGATCGGGAGAGGAACCACAGGTAGCCGTTGCGACCGGGATGGACGAGTCCGGCGATGCGCCGGCCATCGCGTTCGAAGTCGATCAGGAGCGGCGCCGAGACCTCGTCCCAATCCCAGGAGTCGTTCCAGTGATACTGGTGGTGACCCGCGAGAGCGCCGGTGTCGACGTGGAGGGCGATGACGGAGGTCGCATATAGGTTGTCGCCGGTGCGGGCGTCGCCCATCCACGGCCCGCCGTTGCCGGTACCCCAATAGGTGAGTCGCGTACCCGGGTCGTAGGAACCGGTAATCCATACCGGCACGCCGCCGGTCTTCCAGGTGTCCCCCGGCCAGGACTCGCTGCCCGGTTCGCCGGGGGCCGGGATGGTGTAGGTCTTCCACGCCGTTTCGCCGGTCTTGGCATCCAATGCCGCGACGAAGCCGCGAATGCCGAACTCGCCGCCGGACACGCCCACCATCACCTTGCCGGCGGCCGCGAGAGGCGCGAGGGTCATGTAGTAGCCGGCACCGTAGTCTTCGACCTCCGCCTCCCAGACGACGCGGCCGGAGACGGCGTCGAGGGCAACCAGGTAGCAGTCGGCGGTCGCCATGTACACGAGGTTGCCGTACAGCGCGACGCCGCGGTTGGTGGGGTGCATCTGGGCAAGGTCGTCGGGCAGGTCGCGCCGGTATCGCCACAACTCCTCGCCGGTCGACGCATCGAGGGCGATCAGGTGGTTGTGCGGCGTCGTGATGAACATCCGGCCGTTGTTGACCACCGGGGGCGCCTGGTGACCCTCGCGCATGCCGGTCGAGAAGGTCCACAGGGGTTTGAGACGGTCGACGTTCGCCGTGTTGATCTCGTCGAGCGGGCTGTAGCCGAGCGAGTCGTAGGTCCGGCGGTACATCAGCCAGTTCGCCGGCTCGGGGTTCTCCAAGCGTTCGTCGGTCACCGGCGGGTACGTTTCCGCTCGCGCACAAAAGCTCCCGAGGGTGAGGCATAACAGAAGGGTCGCGTTTAGTCGCATCGCGCCTGCCTTCGCATCGATCCGCCCACCTTGGCGCATCCGGGGCCGTTGGGCAATCCCAAAGACCCAAATCACCCCAGGGCGCGCCACGGGCCCATGGGCTTGCCACGCGGAACATGCACCTCGCCATGTGACGCTTCTCCCTGTCGAGCGCTCTGGCGCGGGACGGGACAAGCCCACGCCCTACGTACGCCCCACGGCGTTACGCTTCCGCGCTAGCACAGACTTGCTACAATTTTCGGTTGCCGTGCTCGGGGGGAACGCATGGAAATCGGGGATTGGAAATCCACCGGCTCGGTCGCCTTGCTGTACCGGGAGCTCAAGCAACTCGGGCTCGAATCCAACATCGCCGAACTCACGTCGTTCGGCTTCACGGTGGTGCCGCCGGAGAAGGTCGGTCCGCCCGAGCTCGTCGAGGAGGTGCGCGAAGCCCTCGAGAAGACGATGCTGCGCCGTTACGGACCCGACGGACTCGCGCCGGAGCGGTGGGCCAACGTCAACGACATCCAGCGTTTCATGCTCTGGGAGGATCGGGCCTTCGAGCGGCTCTCCTACAACCCGGCAGGTCTCGGACTCGCGCAGTACCTGCTTGGCACGGACTGCGTATTGAGCCTCTGTGCCGCCTGGGTGAAGGGGCCGGGCGAAATCCGCACCGGAATCCACGGCGACTACCTCGATCCGGCGATCAATGCCCAGCCCGAGCGTGTCATCAACTGCAACATGCACTTCATGGTGACCGACTACACCAAGGACGACGGCGCCATTTCCTTCGTGCCGGGCAGTCATTTGTGGCGCCGTCAGGTCACGGCGGCGGAAGCCGAGAAGTGGGCTGACCAAGCGGTTGCCGTCGAAGCACCCGCCGGCTCGATGGTGATCTGGGGCAATCACACCTGGCACGGTTCGTATCCCAAGAAGACGCCGGGACTGCGGATGACGCTCCAGTGCGAATACATGCGCCGGCGCCACCAGACGGAGGAGGCCTATCGGGAGACCGTTACCCAGGAAGCCCTGGACCGGAACCCGGTTCGCTTCGCCGGACTGATGGACGTCTACAGCCTGTTCCCGTTCGGCAAGAGCGACTGGGACATCGAACGCCAGGCCAACGCGGAACCCGGCGCCAAGGGCGGCCAGTCCATCAACGCCTACCGAAGTCTGTTCGACATGGAACCCGCCAACGGCCGTACCACGCTGCGCCCCCGCTACGACTACATGCACCACGACGGCAGGATGACTTCCGAGCGGAACGCCGAACGCACCCGGCGGATGAAGGCCGCCCAGGAACAGGCGGCACGGGAGGCTGACACCAACGGTGCACAGACCAAAGGGCAGGCCCAGTCGTCGTGACCAAAGCGCTGGCCGTGGCCGATGACGTCATCGTCGACGGCCTCAACATCACCGAGCGGGTCGCCGAGATCGAGGATCGGGGCTTCACGATCGTCGAGGACTTCATCACGCCGCAGGAAGTCGCACGAATACGCCATGCCTTCGACTCCGAGGTCCACATCACCGAGATGCGCGCCATCGGCACCAAAACCGGCAGGACATGGCGCGCCCACAACCTGCTCGCCAAGACCCGGGCCGTCGACTACCTGTTCCTGGATTCCCGCATCCGTGCACTCGTGGAGGGCGTACTCGGGAAGTACACGCAGATAAACGTCACGACGCTGTTCAACGTGCTGCCCGGCGAGACCCGGCAGTTCCTCCACCAGGACGATGGGCTGTGGCCCATCAAACGCCCGCATCCGCACTTCGTCTGCAACGCGTTGATCGCCCTCGATGACTTCGACATCGAAAACGGCGCCACCCACATCGTGCCGTACAGCCACAAGTGGTACGACCGCCCGGTGGAGCAGGACATCGAAACCCTACGCGTCGTGATGCGCTCCGGAACGATGCTGATGTGGGAGGGCGGCCTCTGGCACGGTGGCGGCGCGAACACGTCCAAGGACCGCGAGCGCCTGGGTTTCTTCATGAGCCACAACGTCGCCTACCTGCGTCCCCAGGAGATCCAGTTGCTTTCGGTGCCGCGCGAAGTCGTCCGCGAAATGCCGGAGAAGCTGCAGCGGCTCCTGGGCTACCACCGTTTCGGCTTAGGCGTCGACGGTCGCGACCCGGTTGACGTGTTGCAGGACGGCATCGTGATCCACCCGACGGCGAAACTCGCCGAACATCACCGGGCAGACCCCCAACCCACGGATTCCCAACGCTCTCAACATTCCACGAGGTAGACATGCCAGCGATTTCACCCCAGGACGGCCCGGTGGCCGTCACCGGCTGTTCCGGGTTCACCGGCGGCCACATGGTCCGCGAACTGGTCATCCACGGCTACGACGTCCGCGCCTGCATCCGCGATGCGAGTTCCTGGCGCGGCAGGGACTGCGTGGACTACCTGGGTCGCCTACCTCGGGTCGAGATCGTCGACGGCTGCGACCTATTCACCCCTGGCTCCTACGACGACGCCTTCAGGGGGTGCGCGGGCGTGTTCCATGTCGCCGCCGTACTCGGCAACTCCGCGGACGGCAAGTCGCAACCGCTGGGCAGCGGCGAGGTGTCCCAGGACGTCTACGACGGCGGCATGGTCGGTACGCAGAACGTCATCGACGCCATCAACTTGAGTGGCAGTGTCAGGCGCATGGTCTACACGAGTTCGATGGCAGCGGTCTCGGGCGCAAGAGGCGCAACCGTGGCGAAGGGTTACGAGTGGACGGAAACCGACTGGGCATCCGACGGCGTGGACCCGGAACGCTGGGGAGGTCCCAGGAACGCCTACGCCCGGAGCAAGGTGGACACCGAGCACCGAATCAATAGCGCCGCCGACGAGAGCGGCGGCAAGTGGGACGCGATCACCATGAATCCGGCCATGATCTGCGGGCCGATACTCTTCAAGGCGCAGGTGGGTCAGTGGATCGAGCAGATCGGTCGCTTGGCGGGCGGGCTCGCGCCCAGCTGGCCGTCGCGATACGACATGTACTACAACATCATCGACGTGCGCGATTTGGTGAAAGCGCACCGCCTCGCGGCGGAGTCGTCCGTGGACCACCGGGCGACCCACGGCGGGGCGCGATACATCATGCACGGCACCGGCGGTCGGTCGGCGATTCGATTCGGCACCGAACTTGCCGGGATCATCCACGAGTACTTCCCGTCGTTCACGCTGGGCGAACCGGCCACCGTCACCAGCCAGGGCGATCCCATCGTGGTCCAATCCAACACCACCAACGACTGCAAGAAGGCGAAAGACGTGCTCGGCGCTACGATCCGGCCCGTCGAGGACACGATTCGCGCCGTAGTGGAAACGTCCGTGGAACTGGGGATAATTGACCCCAAGGTGGAACAAGACGCGTAAAGGCGCCGCTCGCCGTCGCCCGCGTCGAGTCTCGGCGGCTCGCGGGGTTGCCGAGAGTGGACAAGGCACCCGGCGCCCGAAGGGCTGCCGGGACAAGCCCGTCCCCTCGGTGTCCCGAAGGGCTGCCGGGCGGGTGGAGGAAGGATGCCAGACAGCGCCCCGAGAAAGGCGGAGATCATCCAGCTCTACGACGATGCGTCGCCGGAACTGCGCCGTGTTCTGGAACGCAAACTCGGCAACGCCGCCGACGCCGAGGAGATTCTCCAGGACGCTTTCGAGAAGCTGCTGCGACTCTCGGACCGGCAGCACATCCGCGATCTACGCCGCTACTTCTTCACGATGGCCAACAATATGGCGCTGAACGCGCTGCAACATCGCGATGTCGAGCATCGGTACCGGGCTTCCCAGTCCGCCCGGCACGACGAACACCAAGACGCGCCGGGGCCTGATCGAAACCTCGAAGCGAACGAGAGCCTGTTGCGCGTGCAGGTGGCTTTGGCCACGTTGCCCGAAAGAACGAGGCACGTGTTCCTGCTCTACCGATCGGACGGCCTTTCGTATCGGGAGATCGCCGCGCAGCTTGGCATTTCCCGAAAGGGCGTCGAGTACCACCTCCGGCGCGCGGTCGCCGCCGTCGTCGACGCGATGCAAGAGTAGGGTTGTACGCATGGGTGCGCGCGACAGCAGGGAAGCAGCCGTGCACTGGTTCGTCCGCATGCATGCCGACGATGTCAGCGAAGCCACGCGACGGGAACACGACGCCTGGCGGAGCGAAGACGAGGACAACCGGGAGCAATACCGCGTCGTCGAGCACGCCTTGGAGCAGCTATCCGGGCTGGAAGACTGGATGCGGATCCAATCCGCCGAAATGAACCGCCGCGTCATGGCCCGGCAGGTACGGCACAACAAGGGATGGGTCGCCGGGCTCGCCGCGGCGGCAGCCATCGTCGCTGCCGTCGCGTACTGGATCTCCCTCGATCCGGAGATCGCCTACAAGACCGGGCGTGCGGAACAACGGGAAATCGCCCTCGACGACGGTTCGCGCATTCACCTGAATGCCGCGTCCGAGGTGATCGTGAGGTATACGTCGACGCTGCGCGAAGTCGAACTCGTTCGGGGCGAAGGCGTGTTCGATGTGGGCCGTGTGCAAAACCGACCGTTCGTCACCAAGGCGGCGGACACGGACGTCGTCGCCGTCGGCACGCAGTTCCGCGTTCGCCTCGACGGCGACGTGGTCGTGACGGTGCTTGAAGGCACCGTGGGTGTGTCGACGGGCGGCCGGCCCGATGAAGACACGGCCAACCGAAGCATCCTTGTACGGCCGAATACCGCGATTCTCAACGCCAACGACCAGGTCACGGTGGAATCGAACGGCGATATCACCGACATCGAGACCGTGGACGCCTTTGCGGCGACGGCCTGGCGCGAGGGCAAGCTGATCTTCGATGGCACACCCCTGCGCGAAGTGATCGACGAGATCGCCCGCCACTCCCCGGTGGAGATCATCGTGTCCGACGACGTGCCCGATCATCCCATCACGGGACTCATCCACATCCGCAGCACCGACGCGATGTTGCGTTTCGTGTCCAGCGCGGTGCCCGTCACACCGGTGCGAACATCCGCCGAGGTGATCGTGCTCCATGTCAGCCCGGCGACCTAGCAACTATGAATACCCGCTATTCAACTGTCGTATCCATTGCCGACAACCGTTGCAGTGTGGTCGACTCACGGGGTTAACGCGCGTAACGCCCATGCATCTGGCGAAACAGAACAAACCGGACGACACGGCATCCGACTGGTTCGTGCGGTTGCACTCGGGCGGTGTCACGTCATCCGTGCAGCGCAACCACGAAGACTGGCTCGCCGAAGACAACCGCAACCGGATGCGCTACGACGCCGTTGAGCATTCGATGCGCGATCTGTCGGGGATCGATGACTGGATGCGTGCCGAGGCCAACCGGTTGAACGCGCGCGTCATGTCGAGACGTGCCCGGCGCACCAAGGTCATGGTCGCGGGATTCTCTAGCCTCGCGGCAGCATTGGCCGCGGTGACGGTTGGGACAATGCTGACCATGGCGAACCGCTACGAAACGGCCAAGGCCGAACAACGCGAGATCTCGCTCGACGACGGCTCGAGGATCCACCTGAACTCGGCTTCGTCCGTCGCAATCCGCTACAGCACCGAGATGCGAACCGTGGAACTGCACAATGGCGAAGGCGTATTCGACGTCAGCCACGACGCCCAGCGGCCGTTCGTCGTCTCCGCGGCCGGGGCCGAGGTGGTCGCGATCGGCACCCGTTTCCGAGTTCGCCTCGCCGACGGCGAGGTCACCGTCACGGTTCTAGAAGGTGCTGTTGCCGTGTTCAACGACGGCGCCGCCGCCGATCCGACATCACCGGAACGGGAAACGACGCTGTTGTACCCGAACGACCAGGTCACGCTGAACGACGGTGGCGTCACGGCGGTGGAATCCGTCGACGCATTGGCCGCGACGGCATGGCGGGAAGGCAAGCTGATCTTCGACGCGACCCCGTTGCGGCAGGTCGTCGAGGAGATGGCCCAGTACACGCAGGTCGGCCTAGACGTCGCCGACGACGTTCCCGACTACCCGATCACGGGTCTGATACAGATCCGTAGTCCCGATGCCATGCTTCGTTTCGTCGCCAATGCCGTGCCGATCACGCCGGTCAGAGCCGCCCCGGAGCGAATCGTGTTGCACGCAACACCGCCGGCCCCCCTATGAGCCGGCGACCTCGAACATGGCAGTGCCGCCACGCCGTGGCGGTCATCGCGATTCTGGCGACCCAGGTTCCCTTTGCGGGCATTGGCGGGGCAGCACGTTCCGACACCGCCGCCGCGGTCGCTCTCGACGACGCCATGCGACGCGGCAGCGAGCGCTATCCGCTGGACATTCCGAGCCAAGCCGTCGGCAAGGCACTCATTCTGTTCGGCGAGCAGACCGGCCTGTCGGTCATCGTCCAACACGATGCCAGGGAAGTCGTCACGAATGCCGTCACCGGGACTCATACGGTTCCGGAAGGACTGCGTTTGCTGGTTCGCGGGACGGACCTGGCCTATCGCTACCGGGACCGTGGCGTGGTGGTCTCCCGCAAACCGAAGGACCTGCCCTCCGATCCGTCGAGATTTCCAACACCGAACGAGTCGCTTCCAAGCGACGTTGTCGCGCCCGCTGCATCGCGACGATCCGGCGCCTATCCTGCCGAGGAGAACCAAACGCCGCGCACCAAGTATCTTCCCGAAGTGATCGTCGTCACCGGCAGTCGCATCGGCCTCACGCCATCTCAGGTCTCCAGCCACATGGTCGTGGTCAAGGGCCCCCATCTGACCGACTCGGGAGTTCCGGCCGTGTTGTTGGGCGATCTTCCCCAAAACACCCGGCACACGCCGCTAGACGTCGGCACCGACCTCTTGGTCAAGGAAGCCAGGTCGCCGGGCGACACGACGTTCGTTCCCGGGTGCGACCACTTGAAGTGGGCCGTGGACCACCAACAGCTGAATCACCTGCAAGGCGGCGTACCGATCAACCTGCCGATCAACCTGCGGGGACTCGGTTCGCGGGGAACCCTGCTCCTGGTCGACGGCAAACGATAGGGCGCTCCGGCCTTCTCGGCGGCTACACCGACATATCGACCATCCCCGCGGAGATGGTGGAACGCGTCGAGATACAGCTGGACGGGGCATCGGCGTTGTACGGCGCCGACGCTTTCGGCGGTGTCGTGAACATCATCCTCCGGGACGACTACGAAGGCACGACGGTCAAGCTCCGACGTACCACCGGGCTGGCTGGTGCGTACGGGGGCATCCACGCGTTGGTCGCCGGGACGAACACCTGGTCGTCCGGCACCTTGACCGGCCTGCTCGGCAACTACACCACGAAGAACCGAATCCTGACCCACGACCCGGCGCGGGACTTTCTCGACAGGGCCAATCCTTCGTTCGCCAACGAGGCGCCGCTTGGCGAGCGTGGGCGATCGGCAAGTCGCCAACGAACCCACCTGCGCCTGTCACTCGTTCAGAATCTCGCGGGCAACATGGACGTCTCGGCGTCGTTCGCCTACGTCCCCGGTCACACCTCAAATACCGTCGAACAGCGTTGGACAACCAGCGATCCGTTGAACCCGCATTCAGCACTCCCGCTCGCCCACCTACGGCAGCTGGGAGTGGCCCGGTTGCCGGCCATCACTACCGAGGGCGAAACGGATCGTTGGACGTTTTCAGCCGGTGTCGACGGGTCCTTCGACGCGCTGCCCCGGTGGGAATGGCACCTCGGCGTCGACCACACCCGGGAATACACGAACTCCACCACAAGCCGCGAGTTCTCGTTGGACCTGCTACACACCGCCTTGATCGACGGTTCGTACAAGCGTTTGGCGAACGCCCCGCCGGAAGACAGGCTCCAGCCTTTCCTGTTGTCCGACCAGGTGTTCGAAGCACGCAACGAGGATCTGTTGGTCGAGTTGTACGCCAAGCGTTCCTTCGCCGTCCTGCCTGCTGGCAAGATCAATGTCCTGCTTGGCGTGTCTGCGCTCGACTCCGAGCTTGAATTCGCGCACGAGCGGGATCCCCTCGCGCGTCACGTTCCCATCGTCGCGCCCGATGCGCTTGGCCTATTCCCCATGCACCCGGGTTCGAAGGTCGTCGCGGAGGCGAACCCATCCGGCATCGACGGCGTCGTGAGATCCGATCCGACCGGCGGCGCGCCGAGCCCGCAAGCAACGACACGAAGCACGTTTGCGGAACTGCAGATTCCCTTGCTGGCGGAACGTCCCCTGGTTGAGAGGTTGTCCGTCAACGGCGCGGCTCGTCGCGAACACACGCCCCTCTACGGTGCCAACACGACGTGGTCGATCGGCGCGGTGTGGAAGATCAACGACGATCTCCGGGTCCGCCTGCGCAAAGGCACATCGTTCTCAACGCCCCCCATCTGGCTGTCCTCCCGACCGACGGAGATCGCGCCCATCGATGTGTTCTTCGACGAGCGGTGCGACTCGTCCAAAGCGCCATGCAGCCGGAAATGTCTTTGCGATGCATCGATAGTCACCGGCGGGAGGTCGTCGTTGCTGCCCGAGTCGGCTACATCCTGGAGCTACGGTGTCGAATACGCGCCTTCCCAACTCGAGGGCTTCCGTACGATCCTCAATTATTCGAAGACCGAGTTGCGCAACCGGATCGACGGCGTCACGCCTTTGGCCCTCAGCCTGATCCCTCGGCTGACCGATGATCTCATCGACCGATACGCCGCCGTCTACCGGTTCGGCGAGAACGGCGAGTTCCTTGGACTGGATGCGCGTGCAACCAACATCGGTTCGCTGCTCGTCGCGACCTACGACTTCTCGGCCGATTACCAGCGCGAAACCGCCTGGGGCACGTGGTCGCTGAGTGCGAACGTCACGATGTACGACCGGTACGAATCACGGCTCGGCCCACGCGCGGTCCTGGAAGACCTCGTGGGGCTCCCGCATGCCGTACCGAGGTTCAAGCAGCACGCGCGCCTGGGTTGGATGCGCGGCAACCTACGAGCCGCGCTCAACGCTTCCCATCGGGACGACGCCGACAAACGCTACCGCGCCATCGATTCCCGAATCTCGCTGAAATACCCCGTCGTGCTGGATTTCACCGTGGCCTATCGGCTCGGCAACGACGCGTTCGGCCCGATGAAGAACCTGCGCGTCAACCTCGGCGTGAGCAACCTGGCGAAGGGTCACACTCGGTGGGTGGAGTCTTCGTGGAACCCGACCGGCTACCAGTCGAGGAGCACGTCGTACACCGAGGTGACGAGCCCCTGGACCGAACGCGCCTACTTCCTGGAGTTAGCCCACACGTTCTAGTAGGGGCGTCCCCGCCCTAGGGACGGGCTTGTCCCGTTCCGACGACGAATCTGTCGGACGTTGCGGGCGAGGTCCGTGCCAAGCGGCCACGCGGTATGATCACGCGATGAGCGTCCTCCACGGAACCGGCACGAACCCTCCGACGCGAAACGCTGTCCTTTGCGTGCTCGGCGCGGCGCTGGCATGTGCCGCGTTCGGCGACACGCAAACGTCTGACGACACCGCCGCCAACGGCGCCGAAGCCGAGTCCTCGGACCTGGCGTTGGAGCTTTATGCCTCCCCGTACGGCACTGATGTGGTTACACCCACCTACCCTCGCTTCGCATTGGATAGGAACAAGGAAGGCTGGGTCCGCCTCGACTTCATGGTCGACCCCAACGGCCGCCCCTACGAGATTGCCGTCACCGAGTCCGTTGGGGACGAGGCGTTCCAGAGAGCGGCCAAGCGGGCATTGGAGAAATCCACGTTCGAGCCTGCACGATTCAACGGCGAGCCGCTCGATGCCGGACACTACCAGTACTACCACTTCGAGATCGACGGAAGCATCGGTGCGCGAAGTTGGTTCGTAACGCAGTACCGGCGGCTCATGAAAGCCATCGGCAACGGCGACCGTGAGGGTGCTGCTCGCCTGCTCGACCAACTCGAGTCAAGCGACACGCTGAACCTCTACGAGGACGCCTTCCTGCACGTGGCCAAGTCCGGCTACTACGCCACCTGGGGCGATCAACATGAGCAACTCGCGGCGTTGAATCGAGCGGTGGGCCACTACACGGCCGAGAAACGCTTGCCCGAATCGCTCTATCTCTCGTTGCAGCGCGCGCGCTTCCTGCTGCTCGTCCAGAGCCAAGACTTCCAGCGCGCGATGTATACCTTCGGAACCTTGTCCGAAAAACTCGACGAAGCCGACCTGGCGCCGTTGCAGGCTGTCGTGGACAAGCTCGAAACGCTACGACTGGACGATACCCCGTACACCGTCCCGGGAGACTTCGGCGAGAGCTTTTCGTGGAGCTACAGCCTCTTCAAGAACGAGTTCCTCCTCGACGATGTCAACGGCGAGATCGAGGAGATCAAGCTCCGCTGCGCCAAGAAGTACGTCTTCCTCCGCTTCGACCCGGACCTCCAGTACGAGATCAAGCAGGACTACATGCCCTGCCGGGTGCAGCTCATCGGCGATCCCGGAACGACCTTCAGGTTGACCCAGATGTAGGAACGCAGACCTTGGGTGTCAGGGATCGATCAAGACACCCGGGTTGAGGATTCCGTTCGGATCGACGCTGCGCTTCGTCGCCCGCCAAAGGTCGCCGAAGAGTGCCGGGCGCTGAACCTCCCAACCGTCCCGGTGCATTCGCCCCACGGCGTGGTGATGGGTGACCGTGCCGCCGGCAGCCACCACGGCTTGCGTTGCCGCCTGTTTGACGACGTGCCAGCGCTCCGCTTCCGCCCCCCGGGGCACGATGCCGCTGAAGCTGTAGTACGGGGCCGGTCCGTCCGGATAGACGTGGGTGAAACGGCAGGACAGCCGCGCGCCGGCGATTGCGCCGCGTAGCGCGGCACCCACCCGTTCACGGACCTCCGCGTCGAAATCCGGCCAGCGGTCCCAGGTGATCGCGGTCTCGAAGGTGTCCGACAGAAGGCCGAGCCCGGCCGTCAATCCCGCGTTCACGCCGATGAACGCGTTGCGCCACGCGCCCACGGCACCGCCGCGACCGGTTGCCTGGCCGGTACCGTCGTCGACGAGGATGGCGTCGTCGTCAACGACCCCACCGTAGGACCGGGCAATGCGAACCGCGGCACGGATACTCGGACCTTGAGGAATGTCGCCCGACTCGAAGCCGATGATGAGCAAGGCATGATCACCGGACAAGCCCGCCGAGAATTCGGCTTCCGAGGGGTCCAGGATACGTAGGTTGGCGGGCCAGAGCTTGGCCTGGGCGATCGCCCGCACCGCCTCGCAACCGCGCTCCCACGACGGAAACTCAACGCCCGCGGTGGCCCGGAACACCGGACGCTTCTGCAGCCGAAGCCAGCACTCGGCGATGATGCCGAGCGTTCCTTCGGAGCCAAGCACAAGACGATCAGGACTCGGGCCAGCACCGCTTCCGGGCAGGCGTCGGGATTCGAACCAACCCTTCGGCGTCAACATCCGGCTCGATTCGACGAAGTCGTCGATGTGCGTGTGGTTCGTCGCGTAGTGTCCGCCGGAACGCGTTGCCACCCAACCGCCGACCGTCGACCAGGGAAAACTCTGCGGGAAGTGGCGGAGCGTAAGTCCCAGGGGCTTCAACGCCGCTTCCAGGTCCGGACCCAGGATTCCCGCCTGTATGCGAGCGGCCCGCGACACCTCGTCGACCTCACCGACGGTGTTCAGGTTGTCGAGGTCGATCGTCACCGCGGCATCGGCATCCGGCGGCACGTTCAAGCCCCAGACCACCGATGTGCCGCCGCCGTAGGGAATCACCACGTAGCCCTCGCGGTCGCACCAGGCCAGCGTCGCCTCCAGTTCGTCTTCGCAGCCCGGGTGGGCAACCGCGTCCGGCGGGTGATCGAACTCGCCCCGCAACGCCTTCAGCAGCTCCAACGAATGACCGCCGTAGGTGTGCGTAACGCGCTCCGCCGTCGTGGTCGACACCCAGCCCGCTAGCGAGTCCGGCACCTCAAGTCGCGGCGGAGGCAGCACGATGTCGTCGATAACCGGCACCGGCGGCGGCTCGACGACCTCGCCAATCCGAGCCGACAAGCGCGCCGCCGCCGCCCGGCGTTCGTCGAGGCTCGGTTCGTCCGACACGTAGCCCCAGGTCCAAAAGCTGCGCCGTTCCGCCCGTGCCGTCATCGGAAGTCCATCGAGCCCACCACTATTCGTAGATGTTAACCAGTCGCCGCGCCTGATCGGAGAATTCGGCGCGCAGCCCCGGCGGCCCGAGCACCTCCACCCCTGCACCAAACCCCAACAGCCACCAGCGCAGGTCCGCCGTGTCGGGCACCGTGGCTTCGACGAGAGTCCTGCCGTCCGGCTGCGCCGTGGCCCGATGATTCGCCGACAGCCGGCTCTCGGTCAGATGGACGGCGGCGTGGGCGTCGAACAGGGCCTTGAGTTCGAGCTTGCCGGCACTCAACGGGTAGGAGAATCGGCGATCTTCGCGAACGTGGCCGGCAAGCCGAAACCCGGCAGGCCGCTTCGCGGGTTCGTCGAGCAACTTCGCCGTGCTCATTCGATGCAGAACAAAGTGGCGAATATCCTCGTAGTCCCAGGACGTCGCGACCAGGTACACGATGCCCGCGCGAACCACCAGCCCCAACGGGTTCAGGACGATCCGGTTCGCCCGCGTCCGCGCTTTGCTGCGATAGGCGATCTCAACGCGTCGATTCTCCAGCAACGCGGTGTAGACGGCCTCCTGAACGTCGTCGCGAACACCCGGCGGCTTCAGCACGGGGCCCTGCCGGATGATCGCCGCCTTGTCCGTCCACCGACCGAGCGAGGTGTCCCCGAGAACCGTGTCGGCATGTCGGATATAGGCATCGAGTTGGCGCAGCACCGACGGCGGCATGATCGGTTTCAGATACTCCGCCGCCAGCTTGAGCGCGAACGCCGTGGGGCCGCTCATGGCCGGAATCTGGGTCAGCGCGTGCGGGTCGGTCCAATACCAGCAGTTGGTGCGTCCCTCGGTGTCCGACGTGATCGGAAACAGCCCGGAGAGCCTTTCTAGGTCGCGCTGAACGGAGCGAACGTCGACCTCGAAGTCCGGGTTCAACGCCACCAGTTCTTCTCGGATCTGCCGCGTGGTTTTCCTGCGGGGGTATCTGGGAATAACGGATAGCGTCGCCAGGTTGCGCAACGTCGTATCGGTGGCTCTGCGCATGTCGTACCCCGTCGTGATGCGCTCGCAACAGCCAACGCTCCATTCAAGCCCGCTCTGTCTCGAACGCCGCGAGGTTCCGATCCTTCCGGCTGAACTCCACGCCGATCAGATGCGCCGGCAACCCCCGCGTCCGGTTCTTGTCCGCGTAGCGCCGTGCCTTCAAATGCGCCATCGCTTCCCCCGTCGGCGCATCATCCACCACCTTGAACTCGAACAGGTAGACCGCGCTGCCAAACTCCACCGCCATGTCCAGCCGTCCGTGGCTCGAGGCGTCCTCCGTGCGGACATTGAGCCCGGTCGCCGCGAAGTAGGCGAAAAACACGCTGGCGCAATACCCTTCGTAGTCACCGATGTCGTTGGCCACGTGCCAGTTGTAAGGGATGCTCGCAAAGAACGCGCGCAGGACGGCTTCGAGGCCCCCGAAGTCGTTGGCCTGAAGCAATGCTCGAACGTCGGCCCCCGTCGCGGCACGGCTCGACTCCGGTGGCGTCATCGCCCGCAGCAGGCTGCGGTTGAAGCTCTGACGTACCTCGCGGTTGGGATAGTCCAATCGGTAGCGGATGTCGCCGTCGTGGTCGTGAACATCCGCGATGGTGAGGTAGCCGGTCTGGAAGAGCAACTCTTCCACCGCCATGTCGTCCACATCAAAAGCGGAGAGAAGGTCATCGGTTGCGAGTAGACCGTCGAGCGACGGTCGCGCGATCCTAGTGTCCAAGAGCTTCCGAATCACGAACGTTGGCGTGCCCGTTTCGAACCAGTGCGCCCGGAACAACCGCTGTTCGAAGAGCAGAAGAACGTCGAACGGGTTGTACACCGCCTTTTCGCCAAGCCAGCGGTAACCGTCGTACCAGTCGCGGATCGCCTGCCGGTCGAGACCTTCGAGTTCGGGCGAGAACACCGTGTCCAAGTCCCGATCCGTGTAGCCGCAGATCGCCGAATAGGCGGGATGCAGCGTAATGTCGGCGAGGTTGTTCAGGTCCGAAAACACGCTCACCTTCGAGAACTTGGTGACCCCGGTGAAGAACGAAAACCGGATGTGCGCGTCGTTGAATTTCACCGTCGAATACAGGCCGCGCAGCGCGGCACGGTTGGCGACGGCCAGTTCCCGCGTATCCAGCGCATCGAGGATGGGCTTGTCGTACTCGTCGACCAGCACCACGACGCGACGCCCGGTCTGGCGGTGCAGCTCGCGCACCAGACGCCGGAAGCGCACCACAGGAGGACCATCGGATGCCGAGATTCCCGCCTCGTCCTCGATGGCACCGAGTTGATCCGCCAAGTCGTGTTCAAGTGCCTGCGGCTGGTCAAAGCTCGCGCCGCTGAAGTCGAGACGCACCACCGGATGGTGTACCGACCAATCCCAATTGCCGTGCGCCGCAAGACCGCGGAACAGCGCCTCGTTCCCCTCGAACAGCTCCTTCAGCGTGTCCACGAACAGGCTCTTGCCGAAACGCCGCGGACGAGAGAGGAAGTAGTGTTTGCCGTTCGCGACGAGTTGTGTCGCGTAGTGCGTTTTGTCGACGTAGTAGCAGTCCTCCTCCCGGATCTCCCGGAAGGTCTGGATGCCGACCGGCAGTTTGCGTCTGGTCTGGCTCATCGTGGGTCGATCAAAACAGGGGCGTACCCATGATCATAACGCCGGAACGCCGACCGCTGATCGCCGGAATATCCGTCAGGAGCGTTTCCAAGGGAATGGTTCAATCGACCTGAGAAAGTGCCCCAGTCTTCTGGCCTCCCCGCGTACTGCAGGATGATTGCCGACGAAGACCTCCGCGACTTTCGACAGCCTGCACAGCAAATGGTCGAAGCCCGAGCGGAAAACCGCGCTCTGTAGCAGGATCGCGTCCGGCTCGAGGGACCGGGCTTCCTCTACTAGGAAGCACTCTTCGCGCGACCGATCAAGCTGGATTTTCTGCCCCGTTTTGGCGACGAGGAACTTGTAGTAGTTTGTAAACGCAATGTGCAACATCGGATTGCGATCGGGCAGCCAATTCGTTCTCAATTGCTGCTGAGGTGTGCTGTCTCTGCCATCAGAACATGCTTCATCGAGCCAGCATTCCCATTCGTCGTCGCTCGGGACCGCGCTATCTAGCGACCAAAGCCAATCGCCGAACCGCCCGGCTTGGCTTCGCATTCGGCGCGCAGCATCGTCGACAGTGCATCGGGATCGCTCAACTTACCGAGAACGCCGGCCTTCTGCCGCACCACTTCGAAGTCGCCGGGCGTCAGCACGGTCAAGGCATCCAGTGCGATGCGTGGTTCAAGCCCAAAGAAGGCACGAAAGGCCGCAGCTGCCGCATCCGATGTGAGATAGCCGAGCGTCACCTTGAACACGAACCGCCGAAGCGCGGCGCTGTCGAGGTTGTCCCCGAAGTTCGTGGTACAAGCGAACGGCAACGGATGGCTTTCCATCCACGTCAGCATCTCGTTGACCTGGCTCACTTCCCAGCTACGTTGCGCACTGCGACGATCCGCAAGCAGCGAATCGGCTTCGTCGAAAACCAGGAACGCGTTGTCGTCCCGGGCTTCGGCGAAAGCGTTCGCGATGTTCTTCTCCGATCCGCCGACCCACATGCTGAGAAGATCCGACGTACGCTTGTGCAGCACCTCGAGTCCGATGCGGTCCGCCAGATGCCGAACGTACGCGCTCTTGCCCGAACCCGGCGGTCCCTGCAGGCAGAGCGAGAATCGCCGCTGGCCACCCGCCTCCAGCCTCATCACCAAGTCTTCGACATCGAGGTCCGCCTCGATCAGTGCCGGATCGAAACGCGCGGGCGACTTTGCGTGCGGACGTTCGCAGCCCAGCACGCGGGACAGGCTGCGGATGCCCCGGCGAACGGTCTCGAAGTCGCCATCCGCCAGGCCGGCCGCTGCCGTCGCTCCTGCGGCCACCCCCGGCGTGGCGTCGAACTCGCGCGCCAGGGCGGCCGCATCTTCCTCCGTCGCGTCGATCCCGTGACGCGAGAGTTGCCGGGACCAGATGCGCGACCGAATGCGCGCGGGGGGCTGGCGCATCTCCAAGGCGAACATCATGCGGCGCAGAATCGCTGGATTGATGCTATCCGCGATGTTCGTCGTCCAAAGCGTGGGCGTCGGTGTCTCTTCCAAGAGGCGGTTCATGAATACCTTCGACGGCACCCCCCGGCGGCGGCGTTCGCCGAATCCGCCGAAGAGCAATTCGAATCCGCCGTCGAAGAGCAGGTCTTCCATCTCGTCGAACAGGAGTAGCGCACGCTGGTCCTCGCCCAGGAGGCTCTGGGCAAGCGTAAGCTCACCGAGGCGTTCCCGGCGCGTGGGCTCGTCGCCGCTTTCGTCGGCCTCGCCGATGCTGAACAGGTTTACCCCGAGGCGACGCGCAAGTACGCGGCAGAACTCGGTCTTGCCGGTTCCGGGGGGTCCGTGGACGAGGATGTTGACACCCCGCACACCCCGCTCCAGCGCTCCTCGCAGCATGCATTCCACGTCGTCGCGGCTTTGTGCGAGATGATCGAAGTCCGACCACTCGAGGTCGCTCTCACGCGAGTCGCCCAACAGCAACTCGCGCACATCCGCATGATCGTTCACCTCCGAGGCCAACCGGTGCAAGCGACTGACGCAGGACACATCCTGGTCGTCCTCGAGCTGAACCAGACCCGATCGGATCAGCGGCGCCACCGATGCGAAAGAGCGGCGTACGTCATTCGCTGCAATTCCGAGCAGCGTCGGCAGCGACGGGTTGCGCAGGTTCATCGCCCGTCCCAACCGAAGTCCCCTGCCGGAGAACACGCTGTCGGCGAGATCCTCCACCACCGGATGCGTCTCGTAGCGCAGAATGGCCTCCAAGATGGCGATGTCGACTGCCGACAGGCCGACCATTCCACCAAGGTTCGCCAGACGCCGCGCCGCACGATCCGGCGCCCTTCTCCTGGTCGCTTTGCGCTCCGCGACGACTACCCGAACCAAGCGCTTCCACACCTTATCGGACGGCGACGAGTCCGAGCGGGTGTTCGAGGGCAGATCGAGTTCATCCCCGTCGAGTTCGAGCAGGCCAAGGTTGTCGGCAACCCATTCGACAAGCGCTGCCGCCTGCGGTTGCCGGCGGTTCACCCTTCGAACGATATTGTCCAGGTAGGCGAAAACCAGGTGGCGGATATAGGCGGTGAGCATCGGATGGCCTCGCGATCAGGTTGCTTGCAGTCGCGGGCATTGTGAAGGCGATATGCGACAACTTATGTCGTATTAGATTCGTCGATTCGTCGTTCCTACACACTATGGTGAGGCCGCGTCACGTCGCTAGCCCACCAGTCGTTGCCTCTGCCGAACCACCGTCCGTCGGTTCCACTCTCGTGCCCACAGTCCGAGCACGACGTTGGTGAACGCAGCCGCCGCGAATATCCCGACGTGGCCGAGCCATTGGCGGGCGAGAAGCGCCAGCGGGATGTAGAAGACGAAAAGCCGCAACAGCGAGAGCAAGAGCGGTGGCAGCGGTTTCGACAGCGCGTTGAAGGCACCGTTGGCGGTGTTGAACATACCGGCGAAGCCGATGGTGATCGGGATGATGTAGAGGTAGGCGGTCGCCGTGGCGACGACTTCCGCCTCGTCCCGGATCAGGGTGACGAACAGTTCGCCGCCGGTCCACATGATGATCGCGGCGGCGACGCCCCAGACGAGGCAGTACCGGTAGCACAGGCGCAGCGCTTCGTTGACGCGGTCGAAGCGCCGGGCGCCCCAGTTCTGGCCGACGAGGGGTGCGGCGTTCGTGGCGATGCCGATCACGACCATGAACACAATCGACTCGATGCGCGAGCCGACGCCGAAGCCGGCGACAACGGCCGCGCCGAACGGGGCCAACAGCCGGGTGACCACCGCCGATGCGACGGGCTCGATGATGTTGCTGGTCATGGCCGGCAGGCCGACATGCAGGATTTCGCGTGCAGACGACCCGAATCGCGCTAGCGATCCGCGGATCATGCGTTCCCGGATGCAGAACCAGTACACGCCGATCAGGAACGACGCCGACCGGGCGATCACGAACGACCAGGCCGCCCCCTCCACGCCGAGGGCAGGCAGACCCAGCCAGCCGAAGATCAGGAAGGGTCCGATGAGTACCTGCAGTACGGACCCTGCGGTGATCACGATTCCGGGATAGACGGGATCGCCGATGGCTCGCATCAGCCCGGTGCCGACCATGGACAATCCGAACAGTGGATAGCCAATCGCCGAGATGCGAATGTAGGTGACGACGAGGTCGAGTACGGCTTCCCGAGCGCCAAGCAGGTAGAAAAGCGGTTCGGCGAAGGCGATTAGATAGATCGAACAGGCAATGTTGAAGGCCAGCACCAGGAGCAGGCCGTGGGTGGTGAGGAACGCGGCTCGCTCCCGGTCTCCGGCCCCGATGGCCCGGGCAAGCACTGCGCCGATGCCGACACCGATCCCGCGGGTCGCCGCACCGATGATCATGAGAATGGGAAACGCGAACGTCACCGCCGCGATGGCTTCGGTCCCGATCCGGCCCAGGTAGACGGTCTCGACGAAACTCGCCAGCGTCATGGCGAGGAAGCCGAGGATCATGTACCCCGAAAGGCGCATGAGATGGCGTGAGAGGTCGCCCTCGGCGAAACTCGCGGTCTCCGACCTGGCACCGGCTTCCATGCCGTTCGTCCCGGGGCTAGTAATCCGCGGCCTTATAGACCAGTCGCCCATCGCTGACGACAAGGCGCGTGTCCAACAGGGCGTGGTCGATACACGACCTCGGGGCATCGGGATCGAGCGACGTGCGGATGGCAAAGGTCTGCTCGGCCTCATCAACGCCTCGCTCAACCTTGAACTCCCGGACTTTTCGCGCGCGCTTGGCGGTCTTGTCCAGTTCGTACACCTCAACCAATCCTTCGTCCGGATCGTCTTCCAGCCATCGAAAGACGAACAACCGATTCCCGATGAAACGGCCCGAGAACCATGCGTCCGTTACGCATACACTAGACCATTCCACCCGTTCGAGGACCACCGATGAGAAATCCCTTCGCCACCGCCGTAGTCGCCACGTGCCTCGTCGCGATTGCCGTTTCCGCCTCGGAAGGCGAGGTCAACTACCGGCAACACACGATGAGCGCCATCGGCGGCCACATGCGTGCCATCGTCGACATCATCCGCGGCGACGTCCCGCATACGGACCACCTAGGGACGCACGCCGGCGCCATGGCGGATCTCGCGGAAATCGCACCGACGTTGTTCCCGGAGAGCTCCAAGGGCGGTGACGCCCTCGATGCTGTCTGGGAGGACGCGGAGGACTTCAAGAGCAAGCTGGAGGCGTTCCGGGAGGCGACGGCCAACTTCAAGGCCGCCGTCGACTCCGGCGACCAGGGCCAGATCATGGGCGGGTTCCGGGGCGTCGGCCAAGCCTGCAAGGGCTGCCACGACAACTACCGGGCGGAGTAGCGCCGCCGCCAGCTCAGAACAGGCGTTCGGCGTAGGTCACTGCCCCCGCCACGCCAGCGGCGAACACGGACGTCACGACCGCTCGCACCCAGAAGTGCGGCGTCGACGGCAGTTCCAGGCGCTTCCGCCCCGTGAACATCGCGAGCGGTGTCGGATCGCGCAGTAGGGCGTACACCGCGTGTGCCGCAAGGTGTACGACGCCCGCGCCGAGCACCAGCCAGTGCACGCGGTGGTGAATCCAAGTTGCCCTTCGTGCCAGTTCGTTCGACACGTACCCGTGTAGCGGCCCCTCGGTGAAGATGTCGTCGGTGGCGAAGAGCCCGGTGCCGACCTGTACGGCCGCCGCGGCGAGGAGCACGACCGCGAGCGCCACGCCCGGCGACGTATGGGCACCGGGACGACCCCGCCGCCGGAAGTGGTCGACGAATGCCGTCGGTGTCGTCCAGTAGTGGCCGAAACGCGCGTAGCGGCCGCCCCACAGACCCCAGCCCAGGCGAAAAACCAGCAATCCCAACAGGACGAGCCCGGAACGCTGGTGCCACTCGAGCAGGCCGATGTCGCCCGAGAGGCCGGAATAGAGGGAAAACGCGATGAATGCCGCGAACGCCCAGTGCCAAATGCGGAGCGGCCAGTCCCAGATCGTGGGGTCCGGTTTCATGCGTAGGGCGTACCGTCCCTGTGCGTGTACGTGCCTCCGGCGCCTCGGCCCCTGATCTGCATGTCGATGTCGGGGTAGTCGACATCGTCGTCTTCACGTCGCGTGCCCACCTCGAGGTAAGTCACCGCTTCGTCGGTGTCGTTGACCAGGTGGTGGCCGTTGGCCTCACCCGCGGGAAACCCGGCGCACATGCCCGGCGCAAGCGGTGTGCGGCCGTCGTCGGTCACCAGCGTGGGTCGACCCTCAAGAATGTAGACGAACTCGTCCTCCCCCGAGTGCCAATGTCGCTGCGACGACCAGGTGCCGGGCGGCAGCGCGACCAGGTTGACCCCGTATTGACTGAGCCCGAATGCGTCGCCCAACGCATGTTTCTCGCGTCCCGCACAGGGCAGTGAAAACGGATGCGGGTAGCGGCTGCCGCGGCGCGGGGAAACGGAGGTCGCTGCGATGGCGGGCGAGTTGGTCTTGGTCATAGATGCTCCAGGTCGGGGCGACCATTGTTGCCGCCGGGGCGACCACGGGCAAGCGAGGCAGCAGCCCGTCGCCGCGGCTCGGTATACTCGCGCGTCGCCAGTTGATCGAGGGAGACCCCGTGGCCCTGCTTGGAACCGTCCATTACGAAGTGCGCGACGGCGTCGCGCTGCTCACCATCGACAATCCGCCGGTGAACCCCTTGAGCTCCGGCGTGCGCTTCTACATGTCGCAGCATCTCACGACGGCGCTCGACGACGACGGCGTCCAGGCCGTTGTCATCACCGGCAAGGGCCGGGCCTTCATCGCCGGCGCCGACATTCGGGATTTCGGCAAGACGCCGAATCCGGACGAGCAGCCGAAGCGCCCGGCCGGCGCGCTGATCGAGGAGAGCGCCAAACCCGTCGTCGCGGCCATCAACGGCACCGCCTTCGGCGGCGGCTTGGAGCATGCGCTGACGTGCCACTACCGGGTTGCGGCCCCGGGCGCCCCGGTCGGCCTGCCCGAGATCAAGATCGGACTCCTACCCGGCGGTGGTGGAACCCAGCGCCTGCCCCGGCTGATCGGTGCCGAGCGCGCCATGGACGCGATCCTCACCGGCGATCCCTTCGATACCAAGGAAGCGCTCGAACTCGGCATCATCGACGAGGTCATCGAAGGCGACCTGGTCGCGGGTGCCATCGAGTTCGCAAAGGCCAAGGCGGCCGCCGGCGGGCCGCACCCGCTCGTCCGACACCGCCGCGACAAGGTCGAGGCGGATCGCGCCAATCCCGACGTGTTCAGGGCCGGCGAGGCCTATCTGGCGCGGCGCATGCGGGGTCAGATCAACGGTCGAATGGCCTTCAATTCGGTCAAGGCCGCGGTCGAAATCGACGACTTCGACGAGGGGATTCGGGCAGAACGCGCCAACTTCCAGGTCTGCCACGACCACGAGCAGCGCGCGGCCATGATCCACGTCTTCTTCTCCGAGCGGCAAGCGGCGCGCATTCCCGACGTGCCCAGGGAGACCCCGAAGAAAGACATCGCCAGCGCCGCGACCATCGGCGGCGGCTTGATGGGTGGCGGCATCGCCATGAGCTTTGCCGACGCCGGCATTCCGGTGAAGGTGCTGGAAGTCACCCGGGAAGCCCTCGACAAGGGGCTCTCGGTCATCGAATACAACTACAACCGCATGGTGCGCAGCGGCCGGATCACCGAAGCCGAACGCGATGAACGTCTCGACCGGATCGAGGGGGTCCTCGACTACGAGGCCGTGGCGGACGCGGACGTGGTGGTCGAGGCGGTCTACGAAAACCTCGACCTCAAGAAAAAGATCTTCGCCAAGCTCGATGCCACGATGAAGGACGGCGCCGTGCTCGCCAGCAACACCTCCGGCCTCGACCTCGACCAGATGGCGGCGATGACCAAGCGCCCGGGCGACGTCGTGGGCACGCATTTCTTCAGTCCCGCCAACATCATGCAGCTACTCGAGGTGGTGCGCGGCGTCGAGACCAACCCCGGGACCCTGGCCACGGCGATGGCGCTCGGCAAGACCATCGGCAAGATCCCGGTGATGTCCCTGAACGCGCCAGGCTTCATCGGCAACCGGATGCTCGGCGGCTATACCCGGCAAGCCGGCGAGATCATTCTGCACGGGGCGTTGCCGGAGCAGGTCGACAAGGTGATCGTCGACTTCGGCTTCAACATGGGGCCCTTCGCGATGAACGACCTAGTCGGCCTCGACCTCGGCTGGCGGGCGCGCAAGATGGCGGGAACGACCGACAAGCCGCTGACGACCATCGTGCCCGACAAGCTCTGCGACCTCGGGCGCTTCGGGCAGAAGACCAACGCCGGCTTCTACACCTACGCCCAAGGCAGCCGACAAGGCCAGCCCGACCCGGCGGTCGCCAAGCTCATCGAAGAGACTTCAGCGGAACTCGCCTTCTCGCGCCGGGAGATCAAGGAGGACGAGATCCTGAAGCGTTGCCTCTATCCGCTGGTCAACATCGGTGCGCAACTGCTCGACGACGGAATCGCGCTCCGGGCGAGCGACATCGACGTGGTCTACATCTACGGCTACGGCTTCCCGAAATACCGGGGCGGGCCGATGTACTACGCCGATGCGGTCGGACTCGACAACGTCTATCGGGACATCCTGGCGTTCCATCAGGAGTACGGTGATGCGTGGCGGCCCGCGCCGCTATTGAAGCGATTGGCGGCGGCGGGGGGTTCGTTCGCCGCGTGGGACGCCGAGAAGAGCGCGAAGTAGCGCCTTCGGGGCAGGCAACTTGGATAGCGACGTTGCAGTTCACGACGCGCAACAGCGAGCAGATCAGGAACGGGGCGGTTACCCTCTCGTTCCGCGATTGGAAACGCCCCCATGCCAAGGTCGGCGGCGTCTACCGGCTGCGGCCAACCGGCGCGGTCAAGGTCACACGGCTAGCCACGGCGCGGCTTTCGGATATAACGACCACCGATGCGCAACGCGCCGGATTTCCCTCGCCCGATGCGCTGGTCGAGTTCCTCGGTGTATCCCGAAGCACGGTGGTCACAAGGGTGGAATTCGCGCTGACCGACGATGTGCCGAAGGCCGCCCCAACCCTGACGCCCGTGGAAGTGGCCGAGCGACTCGCCGCCACGGACCGGCGCAGCGCGGCGCCCTGGACCGGCCGAGTCCTGGCGTTGATCGAAGCCCACCCGGCCACCCGCGCCGGGGACCTGGCACCCGCCATGGGCTGGGATACTCCCAAGTTCAAGGCCAATGTGCGCAGACTCAAGGGACTCGGGCTGACCCGAAGCCTCGAGGTCGGCTACCGGCTGACCGATCTGGGACTTCAGGTGCTCGCGAGGCAAGGCGACGTGATTGGCGTCTGACAACGTATATCGAGGCCCACGTGCCTTGAACCAGCACACGAGTCGTCGTCCAACGAGCCCGCAGTCGGCGCAACGTCGGTTCGAGCAGATCTCGCCGAGGCGTCAGGACTACAACGATGCCGTTGTCGTCGACCCAATCGAGTAGCTTCGCAATACCCTTCGTGTATACCGGACCGCGGATCGGCGCCTGGTCACCCCACGGCAGATTCGTCAATACGCGGTCGAATCTACCGGGCGGATAGTCGAGATCGTCGAGTTCGCAGCGCCGAACGGAGGCTCTCCCGCCGAGTCTCTTCTCGGCGGTTCTGGTCGCCTCGTCGGATCGGTCGGAACCGCATAGACGCGCCCGGGGATACCGCAGGCTGCACTCCAGGAGCAGCGTTCCCGTTCCGCACATCGGATCGAGCACCGCCTGACCGTCGCGCACGTCGCCAAGCTCTACCATCGCTGCGGCAATGGTTGGTCTGAGGGCACCCGGTCGTTCCGCTGGCCGACGCCCCCGGTATTTCAACGTCCGGTCGCTGAGCCGAAGCGCCAACAAGACCTCGCCCGCCCAGAAGACCCAGAACTCCAGGTCCGCCGGATCGTTCAGACGCCAACGCGGGAACATGCGGGCGATCGACAAGCCGATCTGGCGGGCCACTTGCTTTCGGTGGACGCGGTGATCCTTGTTCTGGCGCACGAAACAGCAATACGACGGTCGGCCCCCGCGACTGCGGTTCGCCTCGGGGAACAGCCGGTTCTTGAGTGCGATGGACTCGAGCAATCCCGGCCGGTCCAGTCGACGGGACAGCTTGGCGATGTCCGATGAGATCGCAATTCCCCGTACCCGGCCAATCTCCGCGAACACATCCTCGAGCAAGTGAATGGACCGAAGTGATTGGATCTTTGAACGATCAAGCCGAAACGACACGTAGTCGTAGTCTCGGATTCGCACCGTCGCGACGTTCTCGGCGCCGAGGCGCTCAAGGGAGCGTTCGACCAACGGACCAAGCCCGGCAAAGCAGGTTGCGCCCAGGGTCTCCGCCATGCCGGATGCCGGTCGGAAGGTTGAAGCGTGGCCCCGGCGCCTTAGCGGACCGCGTAGGGCATCTGGCGCAACGGGATCGTGTAGAGATCGAGCGCTCGCCTCTCCTTCGCGACACTCCGCTTGAACGCCTGCCAACGATCAGGGCAATCGGCCTTCAGGTACCGGAACAGCGCCGCGTACTTGGCAAGCCGGAAACCGCTGCCGAACACCACGGGGTTGGAGGCCAGCGTGAGGGCCGCATCGTCGAAACGGCCCGTAATGCGGCCTGGCCCGCGTCCGTGGCTGTCGAGCGCGATCCAGTAGGGATCACCCTCCACGACCAATTCGCCGTCCTCATGCCGGAACACGAAGTCGACGTCGAGATCGGTGAACATCAAGTGGCTTCGGCGCATCCAACGCGCGAGCGCGCGTGAGGCTTCCTTGTCGATGCGGGCAGCATCCGGCCCGACCGTATACCCCGGCACGGGTGTCTTGACCGCCAAGTGGGCCCGCTCCCGGTTGCGCAGGGAACGGAACGTGTCGAGCAGGAATAGATTGAAGCCGGCCAGGTTGCCGGCGAAGGACTTGTGGTATTCGCCGTGGACGCCCATGTAGGTGAACAGGGCGTCGGAACCGCTCCGGACAAAACCAACCAGGGGTTCGAGTTCCCAGTCGTAGAGTGTGCCGGCCACGCGTTCGCCGGGGAAACCCACGCTCAGCCGCCGACCGCTCTCCTCGCCCAGATCGATGGCAACCTCGGGACAGGCAAGTTGGGGAAGCTGCGGCCTTGCCTGCTCAACGAAGATGATGCCCCCCACGACGGTGATGGTCTCCACGGCCATCAGATCCGGGGTGCCCGATACGTCGCGCCGGGCCGTGTGATCGAAGGTCAGGTTCCGCGTTCTGCCGCGGGCGGGTCGGATGCCGAGCCTCTCAAGGCCCCGCTCCTCGAATGCGATCTGCGTCTCGCCCGCCCCGGCGAACTCGATCGGCATGACGCCAAGAAGGACAGCGACGGCTAGCGCGGCTCGTGGGTACACGAGCCGTCGAAGAGCGATCCCAACCGCCTTGCCAAATGCAGCCTGTGTGTGAACATCCGGGCTGCCCAAGGAGCCTAGCGGCCGACGACACATCGCGAACGGTCCTCGCGGCGGCGACGGGAGTCAGTCTCCGCCGCCGCCGACACGGCGTCAAGCGTTCGCCTATTCGCGACCGGTCGCGAGCTGGGCGGTCAAAAACGCCACGGTTTCGTCTCTTGCGCGATCGCGGTGGGCGTCGCGGAAGCCGTGTCCGGCGCCCGCAAGGACAACCACGTTGTTCGTGACCCCGACCCCGTCGAGGGCTTCACCCATGCGTTGGCTGTTGCGGAGCGGCACCAGGCGATCCTCGTCGCCGTGGATCATCAACACCGGCGGGTCGTCATCGCTCACGAAGTTGATCGGGGACACGTCCGGCGCCAGGGCCGGATCGAAGTCGAGCGCGGGGAAGCGATCGTTCGGCCCGGCGCTATTGCTGAGGTCCACCGGCGGAAAATACGCCACGACCGCCTGCACCCGATTCGAGACACGCAGTACGGGATCCTGGGCGCTGGCATCGCCCGAGTCGCTTGCGAGACCGAGCATCGGCGCCAAGTGACCACCGGCACTACCGCCCATGACACCCAACCGGTTCGGGTCGATACCGAACCGCTTGGCGTTCATCCGAACGTGCCGGCCGGCACGGCGGACGTCGGCCACGGCGTCCGGCACCTTGAACCGGGGCGCACTGCCGTGATGGATGGCGAAAACCGTGAATCCCGCATCGAGCAGGTAGCCGAACTGACGCTGACGACGCTCGGGCGGCGCCCAGGCGGAGAACCAGCCTCCGCTGATCATGAACAGCACACTCGCGCCATCGGCGTCCGCGGGCTGGAAGACGTCGTAGACAAGCGCCATGCCGTCCTTGTGGCCGTAGACGATGTCGGGCGTGATGGCCACCTCCGCCGTGGCAGGTACCGCGACTAGCACGATGCTGAAGCAAATCGAGATCGACTGGATTCGTTTCATTGGGCCCCCAAAACAATGCGCTTGCCATGTTAGCGCGAATACTCTCGAAGAACCGTCACCGAGCACGAGGGTCGTTGCGAATGCGAACCCCCGGGCCTGCCGGGCGCTCTCGGTAATCCCGATCCCTGCGCCATTCCGTGAGCAGAGTCCCTCCCCCCAAGATACTCATGAGCAAGGTCGAGTTTCGCTTACTAGGCATTCCCACACCGGTTTAGGTATTGGGTGCTACGCGGGCCGCGCGTCCCACGGAGGCCCGTCATTGTGCGAGACTGCCGGCTTAGCTCAAGCGCAGTCGAGGAAAATGGCCAAGGCAACCAGGCTGGTCCTGCATTCGCAATTCCCCATCGGCGAGGTGAGCCCGTTGATCTTCGGCGGATTCTTGGAGCACCTCGGTCGTTCGATCTACACCGGCGTCTACGACCCGGATTCCTCCCACGCGGATGGCGACGGCATGCGGCGGGACGTGATCGACGCCTTGCGCGAACTGCAGATGACCATCGTCCGGTACCCCGGTGGCAATTTCGCCTCCGGTTACCACTGGCGCGACGGCGTGGGCGCCAGGGAATCTAGGCCGAGAGTCCGCGAACTGGCCTGGCAGTCGATCGAGCCCAACACCTTCGGCACCGACGAATTCGTCAAGCTCTGCCGCAAGCTCGATTGGCAACCGATGCTCGCCGTCAATCTCGGTACCGGCACCCCGGAAGAGGCGCGGGATTGGGTCGAATACTGCAACGCGCCGATAGGCACCCGATTCGCGGACGAGCGCGCGGCCAACGGCAGCGCCGAACCCTTCGACGTACCGATCTGGTGCCTCGGCAACGAGATGGACGGCCCCTGGCAGCTCGGCCACGTCCCCGCCGACCAATACGCGATCCGTGCCCAGCAGGCGGCGAAGATGATGAAGAACTGCGACCGATCCATCGCCACGGTCGCATGCGGTTCCTCGGGGAGCCAGATGCCTACGTTCCTGGCGTGGGATCGTCAGGTACTCGAACACCTTGGCGATCTCGCCGACTACGTGAGCCTGCACCGCTATGTCGGCAACCGCACCGGCGACAGTGCCGACTATCTCGCGATCTCGAACAGCATCGATCGGCAGATCGAAGCTGTCGATGCCTGTACGCGTCTGGTCGCCGAACAGCGGCGTGCTTCGATCCGCGCCTGGCTCTGCTTCGACGAGTGGAACGTCTGGTACCGGGCGAGGGGCGGGGACGGCGGCGGCGCCTTCGCGCCCGCACTGTTGGAGGAACGGTACAACCTGGAGGACGCCCTGGTCGTCGCCATGTTCCTGATGAGCTTCATCCGCCACGCGGACTGCGTGAAGATCGCCAACCTCGCGCAGTTGGTGAACGTCATCGGTCCGGTAATGACCCGTGGCGACGAACTGTTCAAACAGACGATCTTCCACGCCTTCCGGATGATCTCGTCCCGAAAGGCCGGCGTCTCTCTCCGCGGTGCCGTCGTCGGCCCGAGGTACTCGAGCGACCGCTACGGGGAGGTGGCGTACTTGGATCATGCGGCCATGCTCGACGGTGACCACCTGCACGTGTTCGCGGTGAACCGAAGCCTCGACGAGGACATGCGGCTAGCCGTCGAGCTCGACCGATCGATCGCCAAGGTCGTCGATACCGAGATCCTCCACGCCGAGTTGCAGGCCGAGAACGGCTTCGATGCGCCGGAGGATGTTTGTTCGGCACCCTTCGACGGCTGGGTCGTGCAGGGTTCGGCCGAGGCGGTTCTGCCGCCCCACTCCCTTACGGCAACGACGTTCGCGCTGGCCTAGCAGCCTGTCGGACTTTTCGGCGCTAGCCGAAGGTCGGGCTGGGTGCTAGGGCGGCTTGGGCTGGGGCAAAAGGCGGTGCCGCCAGGCAACGGCCTTTGTGGCGCTGACGCGGTTCTCGCCGCCGCACTGACGGTCGAGCCAGGCGTCGTCGAGGTGTCCCGCCCGCCGCGTCCACCGCTGCTTCGCGATCTCCCGCGCCGCGGCGACGTCCCCTGCACGCAGGCTGGCCGACACCGCGAGATCGACGTACACGTCGCGCTGCGCATTGCTCCCGCCAAGCCGCGCGAGTTCCGGTACCGCTCGACGAAAGACCTGTGCGGCATCTCGGTATCCACCCTTGCCATACGCCGCGATCCCCGAGCAAATGTCCGCGACCACCGACCCCGACGCCTGCTTGCCTTCGTCGAGGAGCCTCGCGACGCCCTGTTCGAGGTTCTTCATCGCTTCGTGATCCTCGACGCCGCCATAGACCATGGCAAGGTGCGTGTTGACGAAAGGGATACCGGGTTTCGGGAACCGCTCTTCGATCAAGCGAAGAACCTCGTCCCATTGCGCCGCCTCGAAGTCGCAGCCGACCATCGAAGCACGGAGCAGGAACGACGCGCAATCGACCATCGTGAACATGGGCAGAGTCTCAGACACGGCGGGACGGATGCTGTCCCGGTAGATCGCCTGGGCGCGGTCCCCGTCACCGCGCTGCAACGCGAACAGTGCCTGATGCCAAGCCAAGTGCGCATAGAGAATCGCACGGCGGTCGTAGCCAGGCAGCCACGCCTCTATGAACGCTTCACCCTCTTGCGCGGCACCCTGTTCGTAGTAGCCGTGGGCTCGGCCATGCGCGGCGTTGGCATTGTCGGGCCGCAACGCGAGCGCCCGGTCGAGCATGGGGATGCCTTCACCGCTTCGCCCCGCCTCGACCAGCGCCCAGCCGTACGATGCGAGGAACCACCAATCGTCCTGGCCGTAGGCATGCGCAACGGTTTCTAGGAGTTCGACCTGACGCTCGCGGAAGTCCTTGAAGCCGCCGAAGCCGAACAGCCCGTACACGCCCAACGCGAACGACAGCGGTACCGCGTCGCGCGGATACGCGGCCGCGTGATCCCGCACCGCGTCGAGAGCCGCCTCGCCGTGCAAGACAAGGGAAACAATCTCGGCGTGCCGGCGCTCACGTTCCGGCAGACTCGCCGCGAGATCCCGGCCGCGCGCCGCGTAGTCCCGCGCCTGGGCGTTGTCGCCGACGCCGGCCAATGACCGGGCCTTGGCGCAATGCCCCAACGCGAACCCGGAATCGAGGTCGAGCGCCTCGTCGATCAGGTCGCCACTGCCCGGTTGCAGGGCGAACATGCAATCGATCGCGTCATCGTAGAGTTCGACGGCACGCGCGGACTGTGCCGTGATCGGCTGCCCGAAGCGATCCCTGTGCATGTGCGGATTCGACCCCACCGCCCATCTCCGAGTTCGTATGATACGACGCCACTTGGCTCAACTCGGATCGTTGGCGCATGGCACAGCATGCAGGCGGATCTTACCCACAAGCGGTGTTGCTTGATCTCGGCGGCGTCGTCATCGACATCGATCCCCGAGCCTGTTTCGTCTCCTGGGCCACCGACGCCCGCGTGGATGTCGCCGCCATCGCTGCGCGTTGGGCCGTCGACGACGCCTACAAGGCGTTCGAGGTGGGTGCCATCGATTTCGACGAGTACCTCGATGCCCTGTCCCGACGTCTCGGCATCACGCTTGCCCGTGAGCAGTGGCAGCGAGGTTGGAACGAGCTACTTCGGTCACCGTTCGCAGATGTTGCCCGGCTTCTCCCGAAACTCGCCGCCAAGACTCCGCTCTACGCGTTCTCGAACACGAACCCGGTACACCAACAAGCCTGGCAGTCCCGGTTCGCGGACGCGTTGGCACCGATCCGCAAGGTCTACTCAAGCTGGCAGATCGGCCTCAGGAAGCCCGCCGTCGAGGCGTACCTCGCGGTCGCCGACGAGATCGGAATCGCCCCCGCCCAAATACTCTTCGTCGACGACAACCGGGACAACGTCGTCGGCGCCCGTGCCGCGGGCATGGATGCCCGGCATGTGCGGAGCGAGGCCGACACCGCCGCCATTCTCCAGGGCTTGCTGTGCGACGGGTGACGTCCCCTACGGCGCAAACGAGATCGCGGCCGGCGAGATCAACACGTTGAACTGCTCGCACCAGATCACGACCGAACCGAAGTCGGCCAGGTCGATGCCTTGTGGAATCGCGTAGTTCTGACTGCCGGAAAACGACTTCAGGCGACCGAGGTCGACGAACATCGTTCGTTCGACCTCCGTGTCTGGCGTGACATCGGCGAGGGGAACCAGGTAGACGTGGAACTTGGGACCCGGTCCCACCTCGAAATCCGCCTCCAAGCGCACGAGGTCAGCGTACAGCGTCGCCCTACCGCCTCCGTAGTGGATCGGATCGGCCGGATTGGCATGGATGAACGTGGCCCGGGCAACGATCTCCCGCTCCGTCTTGCCGGTCAGGGGTTCGTTGACTTCCGGCGGCGGGAAAAGGTACGGGAAGACCAGGATCCCCACGGCGAATCCGAAGCCCGCGCCGAGAATCCCGCCCACGGCGAACCCGATCAGTAGACGTTGCATATCGTTGCTCAGTCGATGGCCCGGGCGAGGTCGGCGTCGGCCAGATCCCGCCACAGCGCGTCCGGTATATCGGTGGCGAAGAGGTCGAGGTTGGTTTCGACCTCCTCGATGGCCCGAACCCCCGGGATCACCGCCGCCACCGCCGGATGGCGAAGCGGGTAGCGCAGAGCCGCCGCCCGCGGGTCGATGCCGTGGGATTCGCACATGCGTCGAATGGCCTGCGCCTTGTGCCAGACGTGCTCCGGCGCGGGTTTGTAGTCGTAGGTGGCACGACGTCGGTCGTCGGTGGCCAAGATCCCGGAGTTGTAGGGACCCCCGATGATGATCGACACCTGATGTTCCAGGCATTTGGGGAGGAACTCGTCCAAGGGTTCCTGTTCCAGCAGCGTGAAACGGCCCGCCAGCAGGAAGCAGTCCACATCCATCTCCTCCATGACCTGACTGCAAACCCGCCACTCGTTGACGCCGAGACCGATGGCGCGCACCACGCCCTCCTCGCGCAGCGCCTGCAGGGCGGGCAGCGCACCCGTCCGCGCCGCCTCGAATATGCCCGGCTGGTCGTCTCCGTGGGTCCAGATGTCGATGTCGTGGCAGAGCAGGATGTCGACGCGGTCGAGGCCTAAGCGTTCGAGACTCGCCTGTAGGGACCGCCTCACGGCATCGAAGGAATAGTCGTAGCGAATCGCGACCGGTTCGGTGTCGCGCATCCCCTCGAAGCGCTCGCCTTCCGATTGCGGTACCAGCAATCGACCCACCTTCGTGGACAGCACGAAGTCGTCCCGCGGCAGTTCGCGCAACACGCGGCCCAAGCGCTTCTCGCTCAGACCGTGGCCGTACAGCGGCGCCGTGTCGAAGTAGCGGATGCCGCCGTCGTGGGCGCGATGCATGATGGCGGCTGCCTGGCGGTCGGTGATGTGGTCGCCCACCGCACCGAGCGGCGCGCCCCCGAAACTGAGTTCGGTGACCTCGATATCGGTGGCACCGATCAAGCGTCTGGCGATCATGGCGTTCGTGTCCTCCGGCAAGTCCCTTAAAGCTTACGCGATGGCAAAGGGGGTTGTTTCCCGAATTACGGGGGCGGGCGGCAATCACGCTATGCTCGAAGCCATGGTGCAACTCTCTGCTCGCCACGTCCTGTGGTCGGCCGTGGCCGTGACGGCCCTCGCCGGCGACCTCGGCGCCGCAGAACGCTCGGTAACGGGCAGCGTGCTTCACCTTGGGGGCGGCACCGACGCCATTGACGAGCCGCTCCTCATTCCGCGCTTCTCGGAGGCCGAGGCCAATGTCCGCCTCGACGGCAGTCTCGACGACGCCATCTGGACGCAGGTGCCAGCCTACGACCGCATGACGCTGATCCGTCCCGACAAGGGCGGCACCGGTCGCTATCGCACGCAGACATTGATCTTCTACACCGAGCGTGGACTCTACGTCGGCGCCTGGAACGAACAGCCGACCGACTCGCTGACCCCGCGACTGGCCGGCCGCGACGGGTGGGGTACCGGCGACGCGTACCAGGTGATGATCGACAGTTCCGGAGACGGTCGCTACGGCTATTGGTTCATGGTGGTGCTCGGCGGGACCCTGGCGGACGGACACCTGATGCCCGAGCGCCGGTTCAGCAGCAACTGGGATGGACCCTGGCGGGGCGAGACCCGCGAGACCGACGACGGCTGGACGGTGGAGATGTTCCTGCCCTGGTCCATGATCGACATGCCGGCGGTTGCCGAAGGCGCGCGGCGCATGGGCCTCTTGGTGACCCGCGACCTCGCCGCGCTCCACGAACGCTGGGCGTGGCCGGGACTGTCGTGGATTCAGCCCAGATTCATCTCGGCGTTTCAGCCGATGGTGTTCGAAGGGGTCGCGCCCCGCGCGCAGATCAGCTTCTTTCCCTATGCCACGTACCTAAGCGACATCGCCCGCGACCATCGCGAGCACAAGGCGGGTGTCGACGTTTTTTGGCGACCCTCCACGGCGTTCCTTCTCAACGCGGCAGTGAATCCCGACTTCGGCCAGGTCGAGGCAGACGACATCATCGTCAACCTTTCCGCCTACGAGACCTTCTTCGAAGAGAAGCGGCTGTTCTTCACCGAGAACCAGGAGGTCTTCCGCGGCGGCACGTTCGGGCCGGACCTGCTTCACACCCGGCGCATCGGCTCGTCGGTCGGATCCCGTCGCGGCGGCGTGGACTTTGAGTCCGGTGTCGCCCTCGACCCATACGACACCGGCAAACCCGTGGATCTCCTATTCGCCGCCAAGGGCATCGGCCAACTCGGCAACTGGCGATGGGGTGCGCTGGGCGTTGCCGAGGACGATACCACCTTGGCGCTCGCAAACGCCGACGGCAGCATCGATGCCGCGGGCCGCAGATTCGGCGTGATACGCTGGCAGCACGACAACACCGCGGGGGGTGCCCGTCGTGCCATCGGCTGGATGGGAACCGTCGTCGACCACCCAGCCCGCCGTGCCGTCACCCACGGCATCGACGGCCACTATCGAACCGCGGACGCGAAATGGACCTGGGACGGTCAGTTGTACTTCAGCGATGTGCCCGACAGCACCGGCGCAGGGGGGCACGGACAGCTCCGTTGGGCCCCTCGCCGAGGCGACTTGCACGTCCTACGCGTGGACTACTACGACGATGAACTCGACCTCAACGATGCTGGCTTCATCTGGCGCAACGACTACCGCGGCGTTTCGTACAGCTTCGACCGACAGAATCACCAATCCGAGCGGTTCCGCGAGGTCTATACCCAGTTTGCTACGTTTGCCGACTTCAACGGCAGCGGCCGTCGGATCGGCAGCGTCGTCGACGTTGCGCGCCACTGGTCGTTCCAAAACAACACCCGGGCCACGCTGCGGGGTGTCTTCAGACCCGGGCATTGGGATGACCGAAACAGCCGCGGCAATGGCGACTACCGCATAAAACGCCACGCCGGAATCCTGGCGAGCTGGGGAAGCGATACGTCCAAGCGTCTCTACTCCTTCATCGGCGCCCAAGCCCGCACCGA
>JAPPGK010000111.1 GCA_028821405.1 Gammaproteobacteria bacterium
TCGCGTTGGAATCGGCCTTTGGCTTCACCCTCACTTCGCGTTGGACAGTACGGGCCCTTCCCGAGTGCGCACCTGCTCTTGCATGCTTTGGAACGTCACAACGTGCCTTGCGTTATCGCGTTCGACGAGCTGGAACGGCTGACTGATCGTGATGCCATGGAAGTGGTTAACTTTCTTGTGAAGCACAGCCCTGCATGCCTGCGTATCGTCATGTCAGGGCGGGAAGTTCCCGTCGGGCTCGATATAGCGCAGCTTGTGCTCGAGGGCGATTCGTCGGTATTGACATCGCGCGACCTGCGGTTTAGCAGGCCGGAGATTGCGCGGTTCTTCGATCTGAAGTTGACTCGGCGCGAGCTCTCGGCCGTCGCGGCCAACTCCGGTGGCTGGCCCATCGCTTTGTGCATTCAACGCAACTCAGGCGGCTTGGAGGCGGAGGCGCATGTAGTGCGTGACATCGTCGAGAGCTGGCTGGATTCGCGATTCTGGCGGGGTTTCCGGGATGAGGATCTGGAGTTGGTGTTGGATGTCGGGCTATTGGAATGGATCGATGCGGAACTGCTCGACGAGGTGTTCGACGAACAGGCGAGTATGTGGCGCCTGGAGCATATGGCGCCGCTCGAAGGGATGTTCGAGTACGTTCACGACGGTTCCCGAAAGGTCTGGCGGCTGCACCCGTTGGTCAGACACCATTGTGTGAACAAGCGGCGCCGGGAAACGCCTGATCGATACCGAACGGTCCACCGGCGGATAGCGCAAGTGTTAGCGCGCCGTGGGGAAACACTGCTAGCCGTGCGCCATGCGAGCGAAGGGTCCGATCCAAGGCTGGTTGGCCAGATTTTGACGGAGGCCGGAAGCGTGCGGCTGTGGCTTTTGGAAGGAGTCGACGGTCTGGTTGCGATGGACCGCCTGGTATCGGATGAGACCATCGCGACGCATGCGAGTCTGGCGATGATGCGTTGTATCGCGTTGAGCTATCTGGGCCGGTTCGAAGAGGGGCGCCAAGTATTCGATGAGGCGAACGCCCGCCTGGGCGACGAGTTGCCCGACCGTGAGTTGGAGGTCAATCGGTGCCTTGCCAAAGCGATGCTGTGTCACAACGGGTGCGACTCGGTAGGCTCGAGGGATTTCCAAGACGTGCTTGAGGGGTGCGCTCGCTTGGCGGGCGAGCCGGATGTCGATCCAATCCTCCGCGCCACCATGGAACTGGGTTTGTGCATAGCACACCATCTCAAGGGCGAGTTCGACGTTGCGCTGAGGTGGGGCAAGCGAGCGCAACGGCTCGGCCGAACGCCGATCCCCTATCTGACGTTGGGTGTGGAGTTCCAGCTAGGTCAGATCGCATTCGCCCAAGGCCATGTTCGGGATGCTGTGTATTGGTACAAGCGTGGATCGAGGATGGCCAAGGCGGCCTTGTTTCGGGAGCCGCGCCTGCAACAGCTAGGCGACATCCTGCTTAGCGAAATCGATCATGAACGGCATGGAACTGGCGACGTGGCGAAGGCGGTGCGCACGACAAAAGCGCTCTGCGGCAACGGGATGCAGTTCTCGTATTTCGCTGCTGCCAGCTCGGTCGCTACCGAGTTGGTCCAGCAGGAACATGGAGTGGACGCTGCGCTCGCATTGGTAGAAGAAGTGCTGGAACACGCCCGGGGGAGGAGGCTGCCAGCATTGGCGCGTTTTCAGTCGGCGTTGCAGGTCCAGCTCCTGGCGATGGCGGCAAGGACGGATGAGGCCGAATTGGCGTGGCGTCAGGGTGCTCTTCCGCAAAGCGCTACAGGCTGTCTCGACCTTAGCAAACAGAGCTGGCGCGAGATGGAGGCGGTGACGTGCGCTCGGGTGTTACTACTGCTTCAGCGCGGGAGTCATGCGAAAGCGCTGTGCCTTGTGGACCGTCTCGTGCAGTTGGGCGAGGCGCGTGGGCTGCGCCGCACGCAAATGCGAGGACTCGCACTGGCCATGCGGGTCGAAAATCTGACCGGCAACCGTCCGGGCGCATTGACACGGATGTCGGCTTTTCTAGACCTATTCGCAGACACGGACTACGGCGGCTCGTTGGCTCGGGAGGCTGAGACCGCAACGGTGGTTCTGGAGGAATACCTAACGGTGGCGCCTCGCACACCGTCGGCAGCCGCCGCCGAGGCACTGCTGCGGTCGGTGCGAGACAGGGTTGCAGCCGTGGCACCCGAATTCAGCAAACGGGAGATCGATGTGCTTGAGCGCTTGGAGCGCCAGAGCGACAAGCAGATTGCCACCGCCCTAGGTCTGACGACGCACGGCGTGCGCTACCACATCCGAAAAATCTTCGGAAAGTTGCGCGTGCGCAATCGGCGGGACGCGATCCGCCGCGCCCGCGCCATCGGGTCGCTGGCCTCCTACGAATAGGCACTTGCGGCCCTCCTTCCAGCCGGGAATCGACTGAAATCCCAGGCACTTTAGGGGCGAGGCCATGGACCCGTAGTGCGCCCTCGCCCGCGTTCGGGCAAGGAACGGCCTGGTTCGCAGTCCGGGCACCGTGTCGCGGACGTTGGGGTCGCCCCTACGGCATGCCTCGGCTGTCTGAGGCGGGGTCTTGCAAGTAGTGGCGCCTTCATAGACAAGGCCCGGCGGCCAGAGCAGGCCAAACTACAAGTTTGTGCAGTCTTAACGGCTTCGAAGCCAGCTACTAACCGGGCGTTTGTAGGAACACGCTTCGCGGGTCCCGATTGGTCTATGTTGGTCTTTGGACAAAGGGGGAGGTCGGTTGTTTGTGTTCGGATTGCTGGGGGCATCGTCGTCAGGCAAGGCGTGGTCAGCGGTCGGGGTTTTGGTTTTGGTCGGCCTAGTTGCCCATCTATGTCTTCTCGACGATGCGGACAGCGTGGGTGAGCGTGGCGGCGCATCGACGTCAGCATCGGCGTTGTCAGAGGAACGCCGGTCGCTCGAGGCGGTAGTTGCGCGCATTCAGGCCGAGAGCCGAGGCGAAGCGATAACCGAAATCGAAGGCGAAATCGCGCCCAGAACGGGCCCTGATGGCGACCGGGCGACGGTCGTAGCATCAACAGGACGATGGCTGCCGGAAGGCTACGCCCTTGCGAAGCACCACGGCGCGATGGCCACAGCACGGCATACGGGCGAGTCCGGAACCAAACGCCAAGTGAGGGCACCGGATTGGATGGGATCGCCGAAAGCGAACTCGACCATCATTGCCCAAGCGGCGGCGGCGGGGCGGGAGTGGTCGTTCGGTTGGGTTGAGCTTGCCAGTGACGCGACTATCCACGACGTGTCGCTGTTGCTTCATAGCAGGAACTCAGAGGTTGTCGGTGGCACCGGCCGTTTCGCCCGTGCGCGATTGCCCGCCGATGAAGAGCTGTTGGCGATGATCGCCGGGTCGCCCGAGATCGTAGGGATCGGGGCGCGGCCACCGGCCGCCAAACTCCGGTCGTTTGGCGACGATGTCCTCGCGAATGCCTCGGGCGAGGCGATGCCGGTGTTCGTCACGCTGATGGTGGACGATCGGTCGGGGCACTGGCGCGGGATGCTCGGCAAGCTAGGCGCTGTTGTCGGCGGCTACGATGCTGACCTCAGGACTTACCGGGCAACCGTGGCCGAAGCGAACCTTGGTGCGATCGCAGCTGCGGATTTCGTGCTTGACGTACATCCCGTACGGATCGTCCGCGCGGCCCATGACACCGCGGTGCCAGCGATGGGCGCAGACGCGCTGCGGAGCTATGCCGCGCCGGGAATCTTCACCGGCACGGCCGGGGCATCGGTCCCCATCGGCGTCATGGACTCAGGCCTCAACGTCGAACATCTGGACATCGTCTCGCATCGGGACAGCATCTGCGGGGCAAACTTCGTTCGCCGTGATGCGTCGCCGGAACACCCCGAAGACGCCGACCTTTGGTTCGACAAAGTCGGCCACGGGACCCATGTCACCGGCACCTTCGTGGGCAACGGTACCTGGGAACCGCGTTTCGCGGGTGTGGCACCGGCGGTACGGCATATCCGCGTCGCCAAGGTGCTCAACGTCTTCAATTTCGGGAACGACGATTCGGTCAACCGCGGCATTGACTACTTGGCCAGGGAACGCGGATGTGGCGAAGCAGGCACTGAAATCGCCAACAACAAACCCTTGGTCGTCAATATGAGTCTTAGCGCTCATTCATCGGACATAGATGGGCGGGGGGTTGCCGAGCGGAAGCTGGATTCGGCTGTGTGGACCCACGGCCAGCTCTACGTCGTTTCGCAGGCGAACGCGGGGATCACCGCGTATTCGGAGTATGCAGCTGCCAAGAACTCGTTGGCGGTAGGTGCCGCCATCGACAGCGGCGATGTGGCTTACTTCAGCAGCCGTGGTCCCACCGTCGATGGTCGATTGGCACCGAACCTGACCGGTACGGGTGTCGCAGTCACCTCGGCGAAAGGCGCAGGAAGCCGCAACGAATACGCGCGCCGGAACGGGACAAGCATGGCGGCGCCGTCGGTGGCGGGAATAGCCGCGCTGTTGATGGACGCCGTGCCGGCTCACCGGGGCCATCCCGCGTCGACGCGGGCCAGGTTGATGGCAACCGCGATCCGGCCTGACGCTTGGTTTGCGGATGCCACCATGTTTCCGATGGATAACAGCAATGGGCCTGGGGGGATCCAGACGCTCCACGGCTTGGGTAAGGCGTCGGCGCGGACAAGCACGTTCGACCGGGACGGCGCTGACGGCTGGACGAGCGGCACTGCGACGGCGGAACTGGGCATGGGCGAACACGCTACCCAAGAGATTGTCGTGCCGGAAGGAACCAGTCGTCTCGACCTCGTGCTCACGTGGGACGAGCCGCCGGCCGAGGCCATCGCCGAGGCGGTGCTTAGTGATCTCGATCTCTGGCTCGACCAAGGCGGCGATTGCGAAATCGCAGCGTGTGGCGAGCACGTTTCCGCATCGGCTGTGGACAACGTGGAGTGGATCATCGTCCAGTCGCCGGAGGCAGGTACGTACACCGCCAGGATCGTGGCGGAACGCGTCCATTCGGTGGCACCTAGGGCTGCTCTGGCTTGGACGATCATCCGAGGCGCATCGACTCCGACACTTTCGGTATCGGCAGATACCACCTCAATCTCGGGAGAGGGGACGCACGAACTGGTCCTGACGCTGAAAGCGGACGGCTACGTGGCCGCAGGCACGCGGTTGCACGTCGACTGCCAGGACGGCGCCGTAGCCGGATGCGACGACATTGACTTCGTCTCGATGGCCGTCGTGCGAGAGGATGGCATCTCGGTGGACCTGACCGAGGATGTGACCTGCGTGGACGCCCGATCGCAGTGCAGGTCGTCGGCGATCAACCTAGGTGGTTCGTTGCCGGTCGGTGAGGTCGGTGCGGGCGAGTCTCAGCAGGTGACCCTCGAAGTCGCCGTCAACCGTGACACCTCCGCCCGTCTGCACTTTAGCGCAAGTGCTTGGAACGCGAACGCCGGCTCGACGGGGGTTTCCGTTGGCATCGGGGCGCCGGATGATCCAGCGAGGCCCGTCAACGACAACTTCCAGTCGGCAACGCCCATCGATGGCGACAGCGGCACACGCCAACTGCTTCTTCTCGGCGCAACGCCTGAACCGGGAGAGCCCGCGCTCTGGCAACGCGTTGGAGAACGCGAGCCGATGCCGAATACACCGGCGTACTACGACTATCTGGGCCGTCCGGCCGGGTCGGTGTGGTATACGTGGACCGCGCCTTCGAACGGCTCTTTTCGGTTTGGCCTGTCACCGGTCCGCACGGTCGACGAGGGCGGCTATGATCGAGTCGACGTGTTCGTCGGCAACGCCCTCGCGTCGCTGGAGAGGGTTGCCTCGGGCGCCAGCTCTGCTTTCCTGTTGGCATCAAAAGGAACCGTCTATCGCATCCGCGTCGCAAACTACCTGCGCGGAGCTTCGCTCGAACTCGCTTGGGAACGTTCGATCGGACCGGTCAACAACGAGTTTGCGAATGCCACGGTATTGACGGGGGAAGTCGGGACCACAGAGGCAACGACCAACGGCGCGACGCTGGAACGGGGCGAGTGGCTTCCGTTGGCTGCGACGACATGGTTCAGTTGGACGGCACCGACCAACGGCGACGCGGCCTTCCACGTGACGAACCCGAGAGTGGGTGCCCCGTCGCTGGCCATCTTCCAAGGCGAGGCGGTGGAAACACTGCGACTGGTATCCGGCTCGCTGAGTCGCTATGCCGCGTTCCGTGCTAGTGAGGGATTGGAATACAAAATCGTGGTCGGTCACAAGAGCGCCTACGAGGCGACAACCGACTACGAGCTGAGCTGGAATTTGGGCACGGTCGCCGCCGGGCACGACATGTTCGCCTCGGCCGGGGTGCTGGCGAACTCCGCATCGGAGCAGGACGTCGAAATCAGAGCCGACCACAGCGTGGAGCCGGGCGAGCCCGTCGAGACCGGTGTAAGGACGGCCTGGTGGGTCTGGGAAGCTCCGGACGACGGGCGATTTACGTGGCGTTTGACTTCGCACCCGTCCCACGTCCTAGGGAAGGCCCCGCAGCTGTCGCACTTGACCGCGTTTGCGAAGGCCGGAAGCGGAGAACCCGAGGTGTCGTCGCTTACGCTTCTCGGTGGAACCGTATTAGGTGGCTCTCCCGAGATCCAGATCGATGCGGCGAAAGGCGACCAGTATTGGTTCGCGCATGGGATGCCCGTGGATAGTGCTCATTCGCTTACGTACACGGAGTTATTCGGACGGCTGGTCTGGGGACCGACGCCCACCAACGATACGCCGACCACTGCGGCAGCCCTGCCGGGTGAGTCGGGATCGGTGTCGGGTACCAATCGCCACGCAAGTTCGGATCGGTGGTCTAGCCGGGAACAGGTGGGCAGGTCGACGGTGTGGTGGACCTACGACGCGCCAGCGACCGGATGGGTCCGTTTCTACGCGCCCGAAGGGCCGTGGGTGCTGACCATCCACGGCGAGGGCGCGGACGGGGGGCTAGAGATCCTGGCGTCGAGCAAGTGGCAGCGCAGCGTCGGGACCGGCACCACGGAGTTGCTCTTCAACGCGAGGGCTGGAACGAAGTACACGATCGCCCTTGGCGTGCCTTCGACGAGGTCCGGCGACAACTTCACCTTGAGCTGGGAGGCTACCGAGGCGCCGGCGTGGCTTCAGTTGACCGGCCGTATTGCCAACGGAGATCGGAACTCGGTCGGTACGCCGGTCGAGCTGCGTGGCCTGGGTCGAATGGCCATCCATGCCAGCGGCACCCCGCTCTACGTCGGATCGAACATCGGGCTCCACGTTTTCGCCCGTGGCGAATCCGGCGCATTGGATTGGCAGCAGCTGATCGATGGCGACTTCGAACGAAGCGTCCTGGCGTGGGATGCGACGCGCGACCAGCTCCTAGTTGAGGATTGCGGCGATTGGCAGTCGTATACGTTGAATGAGAGCGGGGGGTTGAATGCCGCCGTTTCGATGACGGTTGCGGACGAACCGGGTCGGTGCGGCGTCGACCTGATGATCCCGAGCGAAGCACGGTCGTTATACCGCGTTGGTGACGGCTACATCGACCTCTACTCCATCGACGACACGGGCACAATCAGCTTCCAGCAGACGCACGAAGCAGTCGGGCTGAAGCACGCGGTGTTGGCCAACGCGGACGACCATGTCTATGCACTTGCCGACGACAGGCTGCTGGCGTTCGAGGTCCACGCCAGTTCTGGCGTGCTGACGAAGCACGACTACGAATCGACGCTCCAAGGGACGGGCCGGGCGATTGCGATCGCAGACGACGACAGCCGCCTTTTCGTGCTGGACGGCGTGGGTGGCGAGCAGACCAGGGTCTATGGCTTGGGCGATCCAACCGACCCTCGGTATCTCGGGGCCACGCCGCGGTTTTGGGAAGTGCCGTACTCGGCGGGGTCGGCCGAATGCCGGTTCGCGGATGTCCGGCGAGATCCCACCGTGGTGGACGCGATCTGCAACGGAATGGCGTTCACTGTCAAGTGGAACGAATCGGCGCAACGGGTCGAAGGAACGGACTACCTCGCGTCGTGGCAGCCGGATCGGCAGAACACGCCGATTCCGAACTTCGGCGCGCCAATCCACACGGTGCCAAACCCCGACGGCCAGAATCTATATGTGACCACGACCAGCCAGGAAATCCTGGTGTTTGGGCGGAGCGCACTTGGGGTGGACGACGGTGGCGGCGATCCGGACCTGGTAATCATCTCCCAATGGGCCGGCAACGCCCGCCCCATCGCGGGCAGCAGCCTAACGCTGAGCGCCGTGATCTGGAATCAGGGCAACGGAGCTTCCGCGGCGACTACGATGAGGTTCTACCAATCTGACGACATGACGATCGATACCACGGATGCCGAGGTCGGCAGCACGATCGTTGGGGGCCTTGACGTGTCAGCCACGCGGTCGCATTCAATCGCAATCACTGCCCCGATGGCGTTGGGCGACTACCACTACGGCATGTGCGTGGCAGTGGTGGCCGGCGAATCGGACACCGCGAACAATTGTTCGGCCGCCGTCTCGGTGTCCGTAGTCGAGGATCCCGGGAAACCGGACCTCGGGGTCGTTTCGCCGCGGGTTGACCCGTCGACGGTGGAGTTGGGCGGGGCGTTCATGCTTGAGGCGACAATCCACAACCAGGGCGACGGCGCGGCCGACTCGACCACGGTACGGTACTATCGATCAGCCGACTCGACGATCGACACGGGCGACGAGGAGGTCGGTGCCGGTACCGTCGCCGGGCTTGTGGCGCGCGCTTCTCACACCGTAACGGTGGATCTCGTGGCACCCTTGGAAAGGGGCACCCATTCCTACGGCGTCTGTGTGGATCCGGTGCCACGGGAATCCGATTCGACGAACAACTGCTCTAGGGCAGTCAGCCTGACGACAACCGCGGCGGACCTAGTGGTGTCTTGGGTCGGCGCGAGTGATACCCATCTCATCGAAGGGGAGTCGTTCACGCTAGATGCCGATGTCGATAACGAAGGTGACGCGGCGTCGGCGGCAACGACCCTGCGTTACTACCGTTCCGATGATGCGGAGATATCCGCAGACGACACCGAAGTCGGTGAGAGCACGGTTCCCGCGATGCCAGCAGGTGAATCCAGCGAGTTGTCGGTCGACGTGGTGGCGCCGTCGGCAGGCACCTACTACTACGGTGCCTGCGTGGACTCGGTGGAGAACGAGTCGGCGACGACCAACAATTGCTCGATGTCCGTTCGGGTGAGGGTAGACGCGCCGCAGGCTTCCGGCGCCGTCGGGGCGATCCCTTGATCGGTCCAAGGCAAGACAAAACAAAACAAAACAAAAGGAAGCAGCTTCATGAGCAACCTGCCAGAGAGAATTGCAGATTTGCGCGTACGATGTCGTGCCCAAGGGTGTCCGCGGCCACCGGATCGCCATCTTCAATCCCGGTCGGAGCACCAATCAGGTCAGCCGGCTGCGGCCGATCAACCCGGGCGCGGAAGCGGCCGAAGCAACCGTCGCGGCCATCGACGATGCGGGCGAGTCGGGCACCTCGGCTCGCACTACCAGATCGCCTGGGACCGTCAAGTCCTTCACTGCGGCGGAGCTAGAGACGGGCACCGGCGACTTGGAGGGCGCCCTCGGCACCGGTGGGGGGAAGTGGCGACTGACCGCGGAGTCGGTTCGACCCATTCTTGTGATGAGCCGTTGGAGAGCCCGACGGGCCACCTGACGAATCTGTCCATGCCTGTTCATTTGGGAGGGTCCTGAGATGAGGAAGCCGATTACAGTGCTCGTTTGCGCCGTGGCCGGCTTGGCCGTGCTCGCGCAGCCCACGGCGTCGGAGGCTGATGCTGTGGCGGCCAGCGACGATGCTGTGGCGGCCAGCGACGATGCTGTGGCGGCCAGCGACGATGCTGTGGCGGCCAGCGACGATGAGGTGGAGCAAGTGATCGTCACGGGCTCCCGCCTAAAGCGCGATACGTACACGAGCGTCGCGCCGTTGCAGGTCATCACCGGCGAGGTGTCACGTGAGGCCGGCATCGTCGATGCGACCGAGATCGTACAGAACGCCACCGTCTCCAGCGGGCAGCAGATCGACATCACGTTCTCGGGTTTCGTGTTGGACGACGGTCCTGGCACGGAAACCGCCAACCTCCGGGGTCTCGGCTCGTCACGCACCTTGCTCCTGGTCAACGGTCGTCGCATGGGTCCTGCCGGCGTGGAGGGGGCGCCTTCTTCTCCGGATCTGGGACTCATTCCCGGGTCGCTGGTCCAGCAGTACGATCTGCTGCTCGACGGCGCCTCGTCGGTGTACGGTTCAGACGCGGTTGCAGGCGTGCTCAACGTCATATTGCGCAAGGACTTCGACGGTCTCGAGATCGAGACGTTTCCCCGTCGGTTTTTCCACGGCGGCGGTAGTCAGAACCTGTTGAGCCTGGCCTGGGGAAGGAACTTCGACCGCGGCTTCATCGGTGTGGGTTCCGAGTATTACCGCAGCGAACGGGTGACCTTTGCGGATCGCCCGTGGACCGCGGGGTGTCGGAAACACATCGAGATCGACGAGTTGGGCCACATACGCCACGAGGATCTGTACTTTCCGCACTACTTCGGAATGGACCTTGAGGGATGTTCGCTCGGCAACCTAGCTGGCCGCGTCTGGGTACCGGGTACCGACTTCGGAACGATATACTTCACGTCGGGGAGCACGAACGGCGGCTGGCCAAACTTCTCCGAGCCGAATAGTCCCTGGGGCACCTTCGGTGTCGACGCGAACGGCGACGGCCAGACCGATGTCAATTTCAACGACTACAACCTGAGTGGTCGCCAGGACTACGCCGAGCTCTACGGTCCCTACACCACTCTCAACATCATGCTGTTCGGGGAGTACACCCTCGAGGGCGACATGAACATCACGCCGTTCTTCGAGTTGGGCTATGTCAAGGACAAGTACTCGAACCGGTACCTGGAATACCCGCTATTCCCCGATGTTCCCGCGCGCAACCCCTTCAACATCTGCAATCCTGAGGGCAACGGTGTCGACTGCGGGCTGGCATACGACGCCCTGATGACCAACCCCAACTATGTCAGGCAGTTCGCCGACTACTACACACGCGAGGAAGGATGCTTCGGCGTACCACACGAGGACTGTACGCCCGCCTATTTCGGCCTGCTCTCGGGACCGATCGGTCCCGTGGAGTCGGTACCCATCCCCTATGTGAGCGGCGACCGAAACCAGGTGTTCAGGGACCTCCAACAGATCAGGTTCGTCGCGGGTGCCACCGGCGACCTGCCGATGCTGGACTTCGGGACCCTGTCCGGCTGGTCATTCGAGGTCGCTCTCGCGCATACCCTCTCCGACGGCGATTCGCGCCGACCTGGAATCCGGGAAGATCGGCTCAACTTGGCTCTGGGGGTCTACTCGACCGACGACGTGCCGTGCGAGAACAACACGGGGGCCACGTTGGCCTTCGACGCGGGTCCGGGCTGCGTTCCCGTCAACCTGTTCGCGCCATCGCTCTACGATTCGCTGGTGGGAGACTTCGCGACGCAAGCGGAGCGCGACTATCTATTTGACCAACGCAACTTCGCGACGCAATACAACCAAACAGTGATCTCGTACTACATGACGGGTTCGTTGTTCGACCTGCCTGCCGGCGGAGTCTCGGCCGGCATCGGCCTGGAATACCGGCGGGATGAGATCGACTCGATCCCCGATCACTCGGCCCGCGATGGTCTCTTCTTCGGATTCTTCTCGGATGGCGGCGCCGTCGGGGACAAGGACGTCCAGGAGTTCTTCGGCGAGGTCGAGTTGCCCATCCTTGCCGACCAATTTGCCGCCACAGAACTCACGTTGAACGTGTCGACGCGCCTGACCGAGGACGAGTACGGCGGGTCGGGGTGGACCGGGTCGGCCAAGCTCGCATACCGGCCAATCAATTCGCTGCTTATCCGCGCTACCGGCGGCACGTCGTTTCGGGCACCCAACCTTCGGGAACTGTTCCTCCGGGCACAGACCGGTTTCCTCAGTGTGTTCGATCCCTGCCTGCTTCCCGAGTCGGCGATAGACCAGTTCACGAACGACTACAACCCGGCGTTGGATGATCGGGATCCACGCGTTTTGGAGAACTGTCGCGCCACCGGTGTCGAACCGACCACCGCCCACAACGACGGCTTCAACTTCTACAGCGTTGAAATAGCCGCCGGCGGCGCGCTGGATCTCCGGGAGGAGACGTCGGAGTCCGTTACGGCCGGCTTCGCCTGGGAGCAGCCGTTCACCAACGCGTTCGACCTGACGATCGGCGCGAGCTTCTACCGCATCGAGATCGAGAACACGATCATCGAGCCAAGCGCGCAGTTCGTCGTCAACGACTGCTACTACTCTCAAACCGGCAACAGCGCATTCTGCACACGTATAACCCGGGAAGACGTCGCCTCCGATGGCACGGGGCCCCTGATCTCCTTCGTCGACCGGGGCTTCATCAACCGTGACAACGAAACAGTTCGCGGCCTAGACCTCAACTTGGCGTTCGACTGGGAGTTCACGGTGTTCGATCTGCCGTTTCAGTTGGGTGTGGACGTCAATACGCACCGCTTGATCGAGCGTTCGACACTGTTTGTGGGCGACGACGGCACCCCGGACTTCAATGAGTTCCAAAGGGAGTGGTACTTCCCCGAATACCGCGGTACGGCGAACGCCCGATTGGACTACGACCGCTGGCGCATCTCGTGGACCATGAGGTACTTGGCGGCAGGATTGGAATGGGACGGCGCGGTGGACGGCCTAGGTGACATCCATGCGTCCACGGGATGGGGAAGCAGTACCTGTCTCGGGCCGCCGGAGGACTATCTCTGCCGGGACTACGCCGATGCGCCCGACTACATGGTGCACTCCGCTTCGATCTGGTACAGCGGCGACACCTGGGTTGCCGGAGGGGGTGTCGGCAATCTGTTCGACAAGGCGCCGCCCGAAATCCAGGAATTCGCCACAACGATCAAAAACGTACCGATCGGCGCCGGCTACGATCTGCAGGGCAGAACCTGGTTCCTCAGTGTGCGCTTACGCCTGTTCGAGGGCCAATGACATGGGGTACTACACCCAACAACATGAACCCGGGCGCCCGGGAACGTTCCGTGCGCCCGATTCGGTCCGAAATGGGGGTTAGATCGTGACGAGATCGACCGTTGGCTTTGCGCTAACCGTTTGCCTGGGCGTTGGATGCCCGCCGCCGAGCGCGGAGGAGCCCTTGGAGACCGGTGGCGACGAGCTATCCGACCCGTACCCGCTCGACTACTTCGCTCGCCGACCGCTGATCGGAAACGTCCGGGTATCGCCGGATGGCGCACATCTCGCCCTGATGAAAATTCCCTCCAGGAAGGGCGACCCGATAATCGAGGTCTACGACGCGACCGACCTCGGCAAGCCACCGATCCGGATGAATGCAGACCCGATGGAGATCACGCGCTTTCGGTGGGTAAGCGACACCGACATCCTGTTCGACCTGCGCCAGCAGGTGCGCAAGCAGATCGAGGGCTTCAATCGGGGTACGTACGAATACAAACTCGGCCTCGTCAACGTCGAGACGCACAAGCTCAAGTCGTTCGAGGAATACGGCATTTTCCTCGAGCATCGGTTGCCCAACAAGCCGAACAAGATCATCGTGTCGCTTTTTGAAGGCGGTGACGAGGGTCCGCGTGCCCGCGTCTCCCAGGCATTCCGGCCGCGGTCGTACCACGAACTCGACCTGAAACGAGGCACAAAAAAACTTCTCATCCGCGGAACCTGGGCCGTCGGGAACATCACCTTTGACGGCAACGGCAATCCGTGGCTGGCTCGCGGCTACGACTACGGCAAACGCGAACTCATTTGGTATTGGCGCCCACCCGGAAGCAAAGACTGGAAGGAGTTCCGCCGGGAACACCAAGACGAGTTCGAGTTCTATCCGTTCAACGTCGTCGGCATCGACCCGGAACAACCGGGGCATGCCCTCGTGGTTGCACGCAACGGCCACGACACGCTGGGCCTTTGGTCCTACAACCTCGCCGGCAAGATGTTCAGCGAGGCCATCTACCGGCGTGCCGATGTCGACATTGGCGGCGCCGTCGGCCACACCAACCCCTGGCAGCACCCATATACTGCCACGGGCTTGTGGTACATCACCGACAAAACGCACATCGAATTCTTCGACACCGCAGAGGAAGCGCTGCAGCGTCAGGTCGAGGGGCTCGTGCCGCACGCGCACGACATCGAGATTCTCAGCCGGGCCCGCGACGGCGCAACAATGGTGATTCACAACGCCGGCCCTCGCGACCCGGGTACCTACTATCTGGTCAAGGACGGCAGGCTGACCCTGATCGGCGGTCGCCAGCCCCTTCTGGAGTACGAAAGGCTCGCGAACGTGGAATTCGTCAGCTACGAAGCCCGGGATGGTACCCGCATTCCCGCCTACGTGACGATTCCCCACGGTGAACCGCCTTTCCCGCTGGTGGTCATGCCTCACGGCGGACCGTTCGCGCGCGACTACGGCGGATACGATGAATGGGCACAGATGCTCGCCAACAACGGCTACCTGGTGGTGCAGCCGCAATATCGCGGGTCGACCGGATTCGGGATCCGGCTGCAACGGGCCGCCTTCGCCGGCGGCAGCCAGCAGGGGTATAAGATGCAGGATGACAAGGACGATGCCGCGACGCACCTTGTTGGGCTTGGTCTAGCCGATCCGGATCGAATCGCCATGTACGGCTGGTCGTACGGCGGGTACGCGGCATTGGTGGCGGCATCCCGGACGCCGCAAATCTACCAGTGCGTGATTGCGGGAGCGGCGGTTGCCGATCCCGTCATGCAGATCAACTACTACCGTTGGGAATTGCAGGGCGCCGTCCGCGACCGGCATGTCAAGTTCGACGAGCTGGGCATCAAGCCGGTGGAGGACGTCGACGACGTCAATGTCCCCATTCTACTCGTGCATGGCGACGTCGATCAGCGGGTGCCCCTCGATCATGCGAAGAAGTACCTAAAGCGGCTTGACGAATATGGCAAGTCGTACAAGTACGTGGAACTCGAAGGCGCTGACCATTTCACTAACACGTTGTTCTACGACCACAAGATCAAGCTCTACGAATCAATCGTCGAATACCTGGCCGAAGACTGCGGCCCCGGTGGCCTGTAACGGTTCCGATATGGACCCGTCAACCGTCACATGCACTAGCATCGTCGACTCCGTGCTCGGCTCATGGGTATGACGTACCAGGCACGGTGGTTCTCAGCGCTGGCCGCGTACGGCAAGCGTCAACGTCCTGCTGGTCACTGGACCCGAACGCTCCGTGCGGGTGTTCGCACACTTTTCCGTTGGGAGGGTTCTGAGATGAAGAAGCTGATTTTAGCGATCATCTGCGCGGTGGGCGGCTTGGCTGCGCACGCGCAGGACACGGCGGGCGTGGAGTACGAATGCGACTTCGCGCCACTGCTCACGTTGACTGGCTGGGGCTGGCTCGACCACATGGCGGAGCTGTACCTGAACTACTGCGAGGGCGAATTTTACACCGACCCTCCCAACGACCTGATGGCCTACTTCGGCGAGGATGCGGTGTCCGAGGCGGTGGCTGCGGCCCAGTCCGTGGTGGATGTCTACCGATGGGAGGTGGACTGGAGCCGCTTGGGAGGCGCGTTCGAATACATTGCGGCCGGGCAGCACTACGTGCGGCGCGAAGCCGTGGAGGCGTGGAGCGCTGAACTGTACGACGACCTCGTGACGCTGGTGACGACGTTTGCCGACGATGAGGAGTTCCTGTTCCCATCCAGCAAACAGGGCTGGGCCGTGCGCTCGCTGTTCAGGGCGGCTGACAACCCGGCTACGCGGCTGCAGGCCATGTCGCAGTTCCATCATCTGGTCAGCAACTGGCGGCCGGGCCTGGCCAACGATACGTCGTATGTGCAGGCCATGTATGCCGCCACCGAGCTGATGCGAAACGCCCATGCGCATGACGAGTTCGTGGCGACGGTCGAGGCGCTGGGCGACCTGCCCGATGTCATGGCCGAAATGGTGATCAGTGCCACCGACTGGGTCGTGGGTACGACCGGCTACTCGCTCATGATTGCTGGCGTCGCCGACGAATTGGGCAAGCTGCTCGAATACACGGAGGCGTCCTTCGCATTGGACATCGAGGGGTATCTGCAGGACATTCTGGACCATCCGAAGATACTGCCCCTTTACGACCCGACCATCGTCCGGAACGTCATCTTCCCGGGCACGGGCGCTTGGGCGAACGATTCGCCGATGCGCGGCTACATGATTTACGCGGCAGTGGCCGACACGATCGAGCGGTTGGGCCGGTGCGACGATTTCTACGGCGTTTACGGTGACGGCCAGAACACGCCGTGCCAAGACCGCGCCACCGTGATCAACCAGCTGTTCCCGGTGGACACCTCGCACGAGTGCACGTTGAACGGCGAGAGCCTGAACGTCAAGGTGCGCACGCAGGCCAACGGCGTGTTCCATGTGCCGAAGCCGATCGTCAATACATGCGGCGACGGATCTATTCATTACTGGGTCGAGCTGGACAGCCAGCCGAACTACCGCGGCACCGGATGCGGCGAATCGAAGGAAGGTGGTGTCCTTGCTGAGTGCACGAACTGGGTACGATTCTATCCCGACGATCAGCAGGCACAAACTTTCGTCCCCACCCAGGCCGAGTTCGACCGGCTGACCGAGCGCAGGCGGAAAGTCAAGCTAGACCAGCTGTGCGATGTGGTGGCCGCCGCGAAGGACGGCTTCGAGGACGTGTTCGGTGACGGTCTCGACCCCGTGGCCGACGACAACAACACCGAGCTGGAGGTCGTGATGTTCGAGGACGACTACGAATACGCCTCGTACGTTCGCTGGCTGTTCGGCGGCACACCAACCGCGCTAGGCAGCTTCGTCGAGGGCGACCCGTCCCAGGCGGCCGATACCGAGGAGCGCACGCCGTCTCGGGTGCTTACCTATCCCGTAGGCGACGGCTCCGCGACGATGTCGGTCGCCGAAGACAATTGCCACTATGCAGGCCCGCACGAGGTATACGATGCGCCGGTCGACGCCATCGAGCTAAAACGGGAGACCGCGCGCTACTACGACGGCCGATATAACCACTACGGGGTGCCCAACCTGGAGGGCAAGGGGTTCGTGTGGTGGGACGACGGCGTGGCGCAGCATGTCAAGGTCGGCGGGCGCGTACGCACAGCTGCTCGCGATCTGGCCATGGGCCAAGATCCCATGGCGCTGTCGGAGGTGCTCACGGCCATGTACAACGACCGGGTTTTCAGCGACCACTACTGGTGGGTGCAGCTGGCCGTGCAGTACCTGGTCACGGAGCAGCCGGACTCGGTCGAGTTCATTCTGCAGAGCACGCGGACCGGCGACTACGAGGAGGCCATTCGCTACGTCGGCCTCATGGGCGCGGCGTTCGGCGACGACTGGGCGACGTGGCTGGCCGACATCGTTTCGGAGGGACTCGAGTCGACCGAATCCGCCATCGACGGCGAGATCGAAGAGAACAACCTGGCCGAAGGCTGGGACGAAACGGGCGGTGACGGAGACGGCACCAGCGATGGCGCTACGGATGGGTAGTGTCCCACCTGCGGGAACCCCTTGTGATGAACAGGAAACAGTCAATTGCCTTGACGGCTGGCATCGCATTGGCGGCCACTGCCGCCTGCTTTTACATGGTGGTGCCAGACGGGGCGGGGCATGAACCCGTGCCCGAGCGCGCGGTGGGCGACCCACCGACGCGGGAAGCGCCGAGGGCACCGTCGCCGTACAACCCGCCGTCCCGCCCCGCGCCGCCGGAGGTGGCTAACTTCGAGCCGACCAAGCCTGCGCCGGAAGGGGCGAACTGGATGCGACCCGCCACGTCTGTCGAACTGGATCGGGTGCGGGCCGCCGGGCGGGAGTGGATCTACGGCTGGTTGGAGCAGCCGGTGCCGCCGGGAACGGCCGTCGTCGGCACTGCCGGCAGGTTCGTCCGCGCACGCCTCCCGGCCGATGCCGGCGTGCTGGCCGAGATGGGCGCCGGATTCGTGGAACCGGAGCGCAAGCTGCGCACCCTGGACAAAGGCGACGGCAAGGTGCAGGTGTTCGTGACGCTGATGGACCACGACCCCGATGGACTTTGGGCGAGGTCAATGGAAGCGCTGGGCGCGGATGTGGGCCGGTACGATCCCGATCTGCGGCTGTACCTCGCCAGCGTGACCTGGCCGGTGGCCGTGGCGCTGGCCGCCGAGGACTATGTCCTGGATCTGCGTCCCGTGGGTACGGTCACCGCTGCCCACGATACGTTGGTGCCCGCGCTGGGTGCCGACGCACTGCGGACATGGAACTTGGACACCGGGTTATACACGGGCACCGCCGGCGCGTCGGTGCCCATCGGCGTCTTGGATAGCGGGCTCAACATAGCTCACGAGGATATCGGGTCGGGCCGCGACACGATATGCGGTGCCAACTTGGTGGGATCGCACGAGGTCTCCGAAGGGGCCGACCTGTGGATTGACCAATACGGTCACGGCACACACATCACCGGAACGATAGCCGGTTCAGGCACCTGGGCCAGAAGGTATACCGGTGTCGCTCCGTCTGTCAGGCGCATACGCATAGGCAAGGTCCTCTACGGCTCGGCTGGATGGGGCACCCACGATATGGTGACCCGGGGCATCGACTACATGGTCGGCGACGATGGCTGTGGCGACGGCTCGACCGGCAACAAGCCGCTCGTCGTGAATATGAGCCTCGCGATACCCTCGAACGACTACGACGGTCGCGGGGCGGCCGAGCGCAAGGTCGACGCGGCCGTCTGGAACCACCGCCAACTCTACGTCTCAGCGCAGGCGAACGATAGCCTGGCCGGGTACTCAGAGTATTCGGCCGCCAAGAACACGCTGGCCGTCGGGGCTGTCCAGGACAGCGGCGACATCGCGTATTTCAGCAGTCTCGGCCCGACGGTCGACGGTCGGCTTTCGCCCAACCTGGTTGGCATCGGAGTGGCGGTCAACTCGGCCGAAGGCAACGGCAGCCGCGCTGGGTACGTCAGGTGGAGTGGCACCAGTATGTCCGCGCCGGCGGTGGCGGGAGTCGCCGTCCTGCTGTTGGACGCGCATGACGAATACCGCGAGAACCCCGCGCTGGCCCGAGCCAAGCTGATGGCAAGCGCGGTCAGGCCCGATGCCTGGCTGGACGATGCGGGAACGTTCCCCTTGGACAACACCGACGGACCGGGCAAGATTCAGCGCGCCTACGGCATGGGCCAGGCATCGGCGAGGTTGGCCGCCACGCGGCGCGATAGCGCCGACGGTTGGATGGGCGGCGGCGTAACAGCCGAGCCGGGCAACGGCGAGTACGTGTCGCAGAGCATCGACGTACCTGTTGGCGCATCGCGGTTGGAACTGGTTCTCACATGGGACGAGCCGCCGTCCGAGGCCGTTGCCGATGCCGTGTTCAACGACCTCGACCTGTGGCTCGACGAAGGCGGCGACTGCGGCGGCGGCCCCTGTGGCGAGTACGCGTCCATGTCGGTCATCGACAACGTGGAATGGATAATCGTTCGGGACCCGCCGGCAGGCACCTACGAGGCGAAGATCGTGGCGGAGCGGGTCCACGGTGACAGGCCGCGTGCCGGGCTGGCGTGGAACGTGGTGCGCGGACCGTCCACGCCCACCCTGACGGTGGTCGCCGACGCCGAGGACCCGGACCACATATCCTTAGGCGTGAGCGTCGACGGGTACGTGGCGGCGGGCGTTCGCCTGCACATAGACTGCCGGGGAGACGGCTGCGGCGATATCGGCTTTGACTCCATGGCCGTGACGCGCGAGGACGGCACGGTCGTGGACCTGACCGAGGACATGTCGTGCGTCAGCAACTCCAGCCAGTGCCACGCGGAGGCCATCGAGCTGGGGGGCTCGCTGCCGCTTGGCGAGGTCGCGGCCGGCGAGACGCAGACGGTGATAGTGGGCGTTGATGTTCCGCCGGGCACCAACGCCGTGCTCCGCTTCACGGCCACCGGCTGGAACGCCGCGGCTGGCTACGATTCGGTAGTGTTCAACCGCGCACCGGCAGTCTCCGATGCGCGGGACAACGACGGTTTCGCCTTGTCCGAGGAGATATCCGGCGAGTCGGGCAACCGATCAGTCGACCTGTTCACGGCCACGACCGAGCAGGGGGAGCCACCCCTAGTGTACCGGCTGGCCGGACCGAGGAACGCCAGGCAGCCCAATACGCGCGAGTGGTACGGCTATCACCTGGGCCGTCCGGCGGGGTCGGTTTGGTTCTCCTGGACGGCCCCGGCGGGAGGCCGGTTCCGCTTCGCGTTGTCGCCCGCCAGCGACTTGGACACCCGGAGATACGACCGGGTGGACGTATTCACCGGCGACTCGCTCGGGACGCTGGTGCGCAAGGGGTCGGGCGATGGCGCCGCGGTCGTCATGGCCAGGCGCGGGACGACATACCGTGTCCGTGTGGCCAATTTCCTGCGCGGCGAAGAGATCGCGCTGAACTGGTCGCGTCACGAAGGTGCGATCAACAACTATTTCGTGTCCGCCGTGCGCCTGTCCGGCGAGAGCGGCACCGAGGAAGGCACGTCGGTCGACGCCAACACGGAGACCGGCGAGCTGCTGCCGCTGGCAGCGACCACCTGGTTCAGGTGGGAAGCGCCGTCCAGCGGAGATTGGCGATTCCAGGTCGATGCGCTGGACGACACGCCCAGCCCCGTGACGGCGCTGTTCACGGGCACCCGTGTCGACGCGCTGCGGCTGGTGTCCGGCCACCCGGGCCCAATCGCCGCGGCAAGGCTTGAAGGCGGTACCGAGTACCGGGTGGTCGTGGCCGAGCGGAGCGCCTACACGGCCACTGGCAGGTACCGGCTGTCGTGGGAGAAGAGCGAGCTGGCGGAAGGGGGCGGAAACGACTTCCATGCCGGCGCCGCCGAGATCCGCAACTCGGCCGTGCTAACCCAGCAAAGCGTGGAAATCGACGCGGGAGCGACGGTGGAGCCCGGTGAACCCACCGAGACGGGCGTGCGGACCATGTGGTGGCACTGGACCGCTGCCGCCGACGGCGTCCATACGATGCACGTGGCGCCCGATCCGGACCGACCTGCCGGCGGCAGTTGGGGTGCGGCCACGCAGTCGGCGCAGGTGTCCGTATTCTCTGGCGACAGCCTGTCCAATGTCGTGAATCTCGGTGGCACCGCGCTGGGCGGCAACCCAGAGGTTCAATGGGACGCCGAGAACGGAATCAAATACCACATCGTTCTGGGCATGCTGCCGCAGTCCGAGCAGGTGGTTACGCGGAAAGCGGTGTACGGCCTTGTTACGATAGGCAGGGCACCGGCGAACGACACCGAGGATGCCGCGGCCGAACTGACCGGCATGTCCGGTGGCAGGCGCGGTGTCCGGGCCAGCAGCCGCCACGCCGGGTCGGAGCCGCCTCCGGTGGCCGCCGAGATTGGTTGGTCGACCGTGTGGTGGACGTGGACGGCCGAGGAGTCCGGATGGATGGAGTTCTCGGCCCGGAACGGGCCGTGGATCATCGCCGTGCACGAAGATGGTGCCGTCACGGCATCGAGCCGCTGGCAGCGCACAGAAGGGGCGGGTACCGACCCGGCCAGGGTTGTGTTCGATGCCGTCGAGGGACGCACCTACACGCTGTCCGTGGGCGTGCCCGCATCGAGGACGGGCGGTACCATCACACTCAGGTGGGACAGGACGGAACCGCCGACATGGCTGACGGTCGCGGGCCAGTTGGTTGACGGCAGCGGCACGGAGATACGCGCACCCGGCTCGATGGTCGTCCACGCCAGCGGCACACCGCTTTACCTAGCCTCTTCGATAGGGCTGCAGGTATTCGACCGCCACGGCGACAGCGGGCGGCTCGAACTCGCCCAGACGCTGGATGCCGAAACGGATGCTCTGCTGTTGCGCGATGCCGCCAACAATCGGCTGCTGGTCGAGAAATGCGGTGACTGGACCGCGTACGGCGAAATCGACGACGGGCTGAGACAGGGCACGGCGCTAGTAGTGGCGGACGATCCCGGCCGGTGCGGCAACCAGATGCTGATCCACGGCGCCAGCATCTACCGCACGTCGGACGGACACATCGACCTGTTCGACGTCGGTGAAGACGGGATGATCGCGTACTCGGCTACCACCGAGATAGCGAACTTGGTACAGGCGGCGGTTTCCCCGTCTGGCGGACACCTCTACGCTCTGACGGATGCCAAGCTTCTCACCTACGCGCGGGCTGAAGATGGGACGCTGGCGAAGCTCGAGGGCGAATCCGAGCCCGACCTCTACCTGTGGGCTCGGTCGTTGTCCATCTCTAAGGACGGATCGCTGCTCTTCGTTGCCATCAATGACGACCTCGACTACGGCACTGTGGTCTACGATCTGGAAACGCCGGACAATCCCGCGCGGATCGGCGAGGCATATCCATACGGCAGAAAGGCCGGGTTCGACGACCGGCAATGCCGGGTGACGGCGGCGCGGTCGAATCCGTCCGGGGCGGACGTGGTCTGCCGCGACATGGCCTACGCCTTCCTCTGGGACGCCGGTGCCGAGGAATCCGTGGACAGAGGCAAACTGGTCGACCACCTGTTCTCCGGCGAGCCGGACAGGCACAACGCGCTGTTGCCAGAGTACGGAACGCCCGTGGCTGCGGCAGCTAGCCCGGACGGCCGGCATCTCTACGTGAGCACGGCGACCCAGGGCGTTCTGATATTCGGGCGAACGGTGGGCACGCCGGACGACCGGGAAGAAAGCCAGTGACAGCAAATCCGCAAATGCGCGAGAGACGTGCGGCGAGCGAGCGTGGGACGGTGGACGAGAAACCCGGAAATCGGCTCCGGAACACATCGAGGACTGGTGTGGGGTTGGCGCTGCAAACGGCGTTGAGTCCGCAGTTTTGTGTATGACTTTGGGACAACCAACAATGTTGCGAAAGACAATTTTGGCCTTTGTGCTTGCCTGTGCCTTGGGAGTGGAAGCCGAACCGGACTTTCCGTATGCGGCTGAGTCGCTCGTAGGCGACGCGCCCTACACGATCGCGGGTCCACGTTTCAGCGACGGCTCGCTGCCACCCGCTGGGGAGAGAATCGACATCGACGCGTCCACGGATACCTTGCTTTTTGCAGGCACTTACTACCTGACGTTGCACCTGCGGGAAGCCGAGCTCACGCGCCAATTGGACGACACGAACTTTGTGTTCTTGGGCCCAGACGACGACCTACTCAATGACGTGGGTCTGACGCGTGCATTTGGCGGAGACGCGACCGACAACTCGGGCGTCTTCAAGATTGACGCGGCGAGCGACCTAGGAATCGGAACCCGCATCTACGTCAGGTTTCTCAACAACGAAATCGCGGTACCGGACAGGATGCCGAGAAAGTACCGGGCCGACGTGTACCTCTACGAGCGGCTTGGCGACGCGCGTGCTGCGGCCACGGCCGGCACGCCCGCCGACGCACCCGATAGCTATCTGTTTCGGGCGATTCACGACGTCGATGGAAGCCATCTGATCATGTTCGAAGTCGCCCGCAAGGCGATGGCGCCGACGCTGACCGCACATCTGGCGACTGCGAACGTGGCGGCGTCGGGCGGGCCGTTCACCGGCTTCGAGCCAAATGCCGAGACGGGCACCACCGAGGACACGGGCGTGCTGACGACGATCACGCTCGGCCAAGCCGACTCGAATTTCTTTGACGCCGCCAACGGCCGTCTATTCGATGAGAATGTCAACAAGGGCGCGACGGTCGAGGTGACGGCCGAGCCGGGCTCGTTCGGCTTCGGGACCGGCACGGGAGATCGCGAGCGCGGCATCGACCCGGAGGACGAGGACGCTGAGCCGCTGGTACCGACGGCGTTCAACATCGCCGACGACACCACCGACTGCACGGGCGGCTCGCCGCTCACGCTGACGGTCGAAGGCAAGCCCATCGATCCGGGCGCGACTTCCGACCCGACCTACTCAGCGGACGCCGACGGCGGCCACACCACCGTGATCGGCGCGGGACCGTTCTATTTCTGTGTGAACACCGCAGGCAACACGACCGTCCTTCCCGCCCTTGGCGACGAGGCCCAGCTCGACGCCTACCGCCTGACGGCGACATCGCTGCTCGAGTTGGCCACCGACACGGCTGCCGCAGTGGAGGGCATGTCGGGATCGGGCAACGGCGGCGCCATCAACCGCAACGGCACGTCGGTCAACATTGCCTATCTCTCGCTCGACGATCAGCGCAACCAGCGGCTGGTGATCGTCAACCGTTGCCCATGCGAGGTCGAATACTGGATGGACTCGTTCCAGGCCGAGGCCAACACCCGCGTCTTTGGCAGGATCCAGGGGACGTTGGCGCCCAAATCGCGGCGGGTGATCCGAGTCCAGGATGTGCTTCAATACAACCGAGACGAGGGCATGCCGCGGGCGGCGGGCATCATCAACCTGACCGCGGCCGAACGTGACATAGACATCATGACGGTGCAGGAGGAAACGAACGCGGCCATCGACACGACCATCTATCCCACGGACGAATAGGGTCGAACATTCGCGCGGCGAATGCCGGCGTTTTGGAGCGGCACTGAAGGCCATTGTGCAATTGCACTTACGCGGTAGCCCAATAGTCTGCTTTCACACCGATAGGTCGAGACAGATTGGGTTTCGAAGCGACGCAGCCTTTCCCGGACCTCTACACCGAGAAGGAGCTGAGAGTTGTCGGCGAGGGATCGCGCCCCTGAGGGGCACGTCGGCGGCCCTCATGTGTCTGTTTTTCCCAAAAATGCGGCTTGTCACGCGCGCGTGACGAACTGCCGTCCTTGCCGCAACAAAACCGTTGAGGGATGGGGACCCATTGGCTTGTCCTCGGGTGCAAAAGCGGGGTTCGTGGCAACAAGCAGCCCACTGGCAGAGCCTGTAGGTGCCCGTAGCGCTATGCACCGCTAGAGGGGTCTGCATCGCGTCCTCATTCTGGATGGCCGCTTGCGTCCCGTTGTCTAGGCAGAGCCGACATGTCCGGTACAGAAGGCCGAATGGGTCCCCATTTCAGGACTTATTATTTAAATTCAATGAGTTATATTCTGTTTGTAAGGCAGTTTCCACCCCTGGGCCGGGCGTCGGCAAGGAAATGAAACCGTAGGGGACGGGCTTGAGCCGTCCCGCTTCCCAGACAGAGCCGGCATGTCCGGTGCGCGGGCGAGCACATTCTCGATGACTTCACGACCCGTGCGGGTTGCAGACGTCACCGGCCCAAGCGTCCATGACGACGCGGCGTCGGTCGAGGTCATCGGATCGAGCGTACGCGCCTTCGCCCCGGACGATGTGTGCTAGGGCCGCTTCGGCGATCTCCTTGGGTTTGCCCGTATCGGCGCACCATTCGCGGAACGACCTGCGGAAACCGTCGACGGTGCAGCGTTCGGCCAATCCGTTGTCGCGCAGCACCTTCGTCAGCGTCATATCAGACAGCGGTTTGGCGGGGCGTGAAGGCGACGGGAACACGAACCCCTCGTCTCCAGACAGCGGGCTCACGGCTTCTAGCACGGCGAGCGCGGCATCGGGTAGCGGCACCCTGTGCGGGGTGGCCGCCTTCATCCTCGACGCGGAGATCGTCCATACCCGGTCGTCGACGTTGATTTCTTCCCAGGTCGCGCCTCTGGCTTGCCCCGACCGAGCCGCTGTGAGCACTACGAACCGAAGGCATGACTTGGCCGCAAGCGATGCGGCCGACGCCTCGATCACGTGGAGTGAAGCCGCGACTTTGGCGTGGGGTAGGGCGCGATGGTGGTTGGTGGTAGCTGCCTGCTTCGGCAGTGCGCCCTTGACAGCGTCCACGACATTGCCTTCGACGTATCCGTTGGCGACTGCCCACCCGATGGTTTGGCGGATGATCGTCTTGACTTTCCTGCCGGTCTCCGTAGTGCCGAGGGGCACCAGCACCCGGAGCACCTCCTCGCGGCCGACGCAGTTGACGGGGACCTGCCCGAGTTTCGGCAGGACATGCCGTTCGAGTCGTTGTCGCCAGTTCTTCGCGACCTTGTCTGACCGCCAGCCGGACTGGTTCGCCTCGTAAGTCGCTGCGGCCGCGTCCCGGAAGGTCGGCACGTTGGCGGTGTGTTTGCGCGAAAGCGGATCGCCGCCCTTGCGGGCCAGCCGCCGGTTGGCAAGCGCGGTGTCGCGGGCTTCGGCGAGCGTTACGAGCGGATAGCCGCCGAGGCCGATGTCGTGCCGCCGACCGTGGATGGTCAGCCGCTGCACCCAGCTCTTAGAGCCGCGGGGAGCGACCACGAGGAACAGCGTGTCGCCGTCGCCGTATCTTCCCGGCTTGCGGAGGGCGTTGATTTGGTTGGGTGTGAGTCGTCCGCGCACCGTTCTCGCTCCCGCGAATTATCCCACTCATAGCGTGGGATGATACAAACTATCGGGGAATGTTCGAGAACGAGTTTGGCCGATGAAGTCCAGTGTCTATGCGGCTTACAGGGGGTTCTTGAACACTGTATGAAAGGGCGTATGGTGCCCGGGGCCGGAGTCGAACCGGCACGGATTGCTCCGAGGGATTTTAAGTCCCTTGTGTCTACCAATTTCACCACCCGGGCGGCACCGTTAGCATAGCGCGCCTGCGATTCGGCTGGTTGGTCGCCTCCCTCGTGACCCGGCGACCCTACGGGGGCTTGTCGCCGCCCGAGCCGCGAGTTCCAAGGCCGTGCGTTTCTAGGGACGGCGCGCCGGATCGACGACTGGATGGTTCTGCGGCGGGATGCTCCGTTCTTGCCCGGGGTCGGACGGACGCCTATGCTGCGCACCTCTGCCCAGGTGCCGGAACTGGTAGACGGGCTGGATTTAGGTTCCAGTGTCCTCGTGGCGTGGGGGTTCGACTCCCCCCCTGGGCACCAGCCGCTGTGCGACCACGTGCGCGGATCGGCTTGCTTCCTACCAGCTATTGCGCAATTCACGTAGACGGAGGAACACGTCCTCCGCGGACGGATTCTCGGGCATGTCAGGGAACCCGTCCCGAAGCCTTGCGATCACCGAGGGGCTCGAAAGCCGGAAGAAGGTGTTGAATTCCTTCTCCTGCGCGAGCGTGGTGACCATGGCGCTTGCCGGGTCGTGGGTATCCTCCAACGCCCGGAGCAGGTCCGCAGCGGCCTCGTTGTCGGGTTCCCGGTCCAGCGTGAATCCGAGGTTGTTGGTGATGTAGTCATGGCCGGGGTAGACGAGCGTGTCGTCGGAGAGGTTGTCGAGTTGTGAGACGAAGGTCTCGTAGAGTTCCTTCGGGTGGCCACCGCCGTGGCAGTTGCCGGCGCCGGCGTTGAACAGCGTGTCCCCGCTGAACAGCGCCGGCTGGTCGGTCTTCGATAGCAGGCAGATGTGGCTCATCGTGTGTCCCGGGGTGTCGAGTGCGAGCAACTCGACGGTGCGCCCCACGGACACCGTATCGCCGGCAGAGAGACCGACGTCGATTCCATCGATGCGCGGCCCGGCGTTGTGGTGGGCGAGGAGCTTCGCCCCGGTCGCTTCGATCACCGGGCCGTTGCCGCCGGTGTGGTCGCCGTGCTCGTGGGTGTTCAGCACCTGCGTGATTTCCCAACCCTGCGCTTTGGCGGCGTCGAGGCACTTGCGGTAGTCCAGGGGGTCGATCGCCAGCGCTTCTCCGGTCTCGGAGCAGGCGATGAGATAGTTGAAGTTACGGTAGGCGTTGCCGGTCCAGATTTGCTCCACGAGCATCATGGCTATTGATCCAACGTGACGAGTGAGACAGGCGTCGAGCGTAGCACCCTCGGCCCCCTATACGGAATCGCGCAACGGTCGGCCCGCTGTCCAATGAGAAAGTGAGGGTGAAATCGACCGAACCGTGACGCGGT
>JAPPGK010000076.1 GCA_028821405.1 Gammaproteobacteria bacterium
CGAGGCCTGTTCCACGGCTTCGACTACTCGGGGTGGATCGACGGCACACCCGCCGCACGCACGAGTCTGCTACCGGCGGCCCAGGAACACATCCTCGCGCAAGAGAACGGCAAGGAACGCTGTCTGCCGGCCGTGCGTGAACTCTCCCAGGCGTTCGCGCTCGCCGTCCCGCACGAGGAGGCGATACGGATCCGGGACGACGTGGCGTTCTTCCAAGCCGTCCGGTCGGTCCTGGCCAAGCGCGCCGCCGGGGAGGCGCGCACTGTGGAAGAGGTTGACGTGGCCATCCGCCAGATCGTCTCACGGGCCGTTACCTCTGAAGGCGTCGTGGATATCTTCGCCGCAGCCGGCCTTGAGAAGCCCGACATCTCGATCCTGTCCGAGGAGTTCCTGTCCGAAGTGCGGGACATGAAACGGCGGAACCTCGCGGTCGAACTGCTGCGGAAGCTGCTCGTGGGAGAACTCGCGGTACGCAAGCGAAGGAACGTGGTCCAGGCGCGATCCTTCGCCGAGATGCTCGATCAGACCGTTCGCCGCTACGCCAACCGGGCCATCGAGGCCGCGCAAGTCATCGAGGAACTGATTCAACTTGCCCGCGAGATGCGCGAAGCGAACGCTCGCGGCGAGTCGCTGGGGCTCTCCGAGGACGAACTGGCCTTCTACGACGCGCTTGAGACGAACGACAGCGCCGTGCAAGTGCTCGGCGACGAGACGCTCCGTGAAATCGCCCGCGAGTTGGTCGAGACCGTCCGGAGCAACGTCAGGATCGACTGGACGCTACGCGAGAACGTGCGCGCCAACCTGCGGCGGCTCGTCAAGCGGATTCTCAGGAAGCACGGCTACCCGCCGGACAAGCAGGAGAAGGCGACGCGGACGGTGCTGGAACAGGCCGAAGCGCTGTCGGAGGGGTGGGCTGGGTGACTTGTGGGGCCCTGGGACGCCGAGGACGCCAATGTGATGGGTAGACTCAGAATGGACGCCAACATCGCCATCGCACAAGCCCGCGGCTTGCGCCGGGTGGCTGCCGATCTCGACCGCGTTTTGGACGACTACCTGAAGGGGGATCGGATACCCGCCGACGACAACGACGCGAGATTCCCCGCCGAAGAGTTCCTCGGGAGCATGCTCGCCGCCCCCGTCGTGCGCGCTCTGGCGGCGGAACTGGCCTTGAAGGCCATCTCCATCAAGACGACGGGGGACCACAAACGGGGCCACGACCTCCTCAAGCTGTTCGACGCGCTGGACCAGAAGACGCAACTGGCCATCGAGCAGAAGCGCCAGGGCGTGGTCGAACGGATTGTACGCGGGTCTGTGCGGTCCATCCTCGCTAAGCACAAGGACGACTTCACAGCTTCGCGATATGTCGGGGAGCTGCCGCCCGACTCGAAGCCAACGTTTGCGTATGGGGTTGACTTGGACGTGGCCCTTCAAGATCTGATCGCCGTGTTCGAGGAATTGCCCACCACAGCGCGCGAAGCAAGATCCGCGTCGGGTCGCACCCAGGTCGACCGCCGCCGCGATGGCCCTTTGGCTGGGTGAGGTGGAGGGGCGGGCCGGACTGTCCCTGGTTGACCCCGACTTTACGCCGAGCCGATGCAGCCTCGGAACACCCTCAAGTCGGCAAGCGCGCTCGGGCTACCCGATGCTGCCGGCGATGGTCGGGGAGTGCTGGACCGGAAGATGCGGGGAGTGACCATTGTTGTGGGGCCGCTCAAATCGGGGGGGGGGGGTCGCTCGACCGGATCGCGGACCGGGTTAGCGAGGAAACGGAGCCTCCCGATTGACCGACACCTCTCGAACCCGGGTGGAGGTGGAGCCTTCGTTTGGATGCTGCCAGAGCGTGAGGAGTCTGCTCATGCGCAGTATCTTAGAGGGCCGCCATCAGCCTGACGAATCTCTCAGCCACCCGTTTCCGCCCGTTCACCTCCATGCAGAATCCAGCCGACCGACGGGCTCAGATCCGTCTCCAGAAGCTCCGGGACCGCCGCCGACTCGCAAGGCTTCAAGCTCGCGCAGAGCGACTGGAAGCGAGGCAAGCAGCGTTGGGACTCCGGGCGCAGCGTCCAGCAAACGGAGATTCCGTTCCGACATTCTATGCGAACGGTGTCAGGTTGAGCACCTTGAGGCAGGCTCCGCCTCGGATGGAGGTGCGATTCCCGAGAGTGTTCTCCTTCATCGAAAACCCCGAACCAACCATGTCCACCTTAGAGCACCTGGCGCGATGCTCGTGTGACGACCGCATTAGCGAGATCGGGATACACCACAGCCGATGCGAGATCATCGACCACTGTGCGGAGGCCGTTGCAACCGTCCTCGCAGACGAGGCTCACCACAAGCACCGTAAGAACCTGAGGGGCCGCTTCCCCGATGACCCGCAGCTGAGACGCATGGTGTACGCCGTGGGGATGCCCAGCGTGCTCGGCGTGACGCAGCCAACAGAAGAATTCATCGTGTATGGAGTGCAGCGTGGAAAACGGGAGTTCAGCGACCACACCACCTCTTGCGAGAGCGCGACGACGGATCTCGTCAGCTACATCGATGAGTGCCTAGGCACCTTGGGATTCAGGCTCGCCGTACCAGCACGGGCGCGGTACTCCAATCTGGTTTCTGAAGTCATCACGAACGCTGAGTGGGGTGGTCCTACTTCTTTGGACAGTCCGAGGGCAAAGCTAAGGTGGATTCC